>NZ_JASLDS010000022.1 GCF_030151385.1 Soonwooa sp. | reverse complement strand
AAATTGGATAAGAACGCGGGATATGCGCCCCGACGTAGGTGGAGCTCTTTGTAGTCTTGAGGCGCGGCGACGAAGTCGCCGCGCCTCAAGACTACAAAAGCGGGAACCGTAGGCGGAAATGGCGCCCAAATAAAAATGCACCCAAAAAATTGAGTGCATTTATTTTATGTTTAAAAAAGCTTAGTTGTAGTTTTTTACAAGACCTTTAACGATTTTGATAACGTCTGGCATTGCTTTGTTAGCAGCATTTAGCACTTCTTCATGTGATACTGCGAAAGCAATTTCGGGACCGCCCAAGTCGGTAATAATCGAAATGCAGAAAACGTCCATCCCCATGTGTTTTGCAACGATAACTTCTGGAACTGTGCTCATACCAACTGCGTCACCACCGATGAAACGTACCAATCCATACTCAGAGGGTGTTTCGAAAGTTGGTCCTTGTAAACCAACGTAAACACCTTCGTGAACTTTGATGTTATTTTCGTTAGCAACATCGTGAGCCGTTTGCAACATTTTTTTGTTGTAAGCTTCGCTCATATCCACAAATCTTGGACCTAGCTCGTCGATGTTTTTACCACGCAATGGATGTTCTGGCATCATATTGATGTGATCTTTAACCAACATAATATCGCCAACTTGGAAGTTAGGATTAACGCCACCCGAAGCATTTGATAACAATAGATTTTGGATGCCCAACAAGTGGAAAACTTTAAATGGGAAGGTCACAGTCTCCATCGGATAACCTTCGTAATAATGGAAACGACCGCTCATCATTAAGACTTTTTTGCCTTCAAGAATGCCGTAGATTAACTTGCCACCGTGACCAACAACGGTAACTTGTGGAAAGTTGGGGATGTCCGAATATTCTATGGTGTGAATAGGTTGTACTTCGTCTTGAAGTTTTCCAAGTCCAGAACCTAGCACGATTGCAAAGTCTGGTGTGTCTTGGATAATATTTTTGATGAACGCTGCGGTTTCTTTAATTTTTTCTAACATAATCGTTGATTATTTGATTAAACGCTTCTTGATTGTCTATTTCTACATTAATGGGCCAGTAAAAGATTTTTTCGCGCAAGTAGTCAAAAGTTTTGAGCCTTACATAGTCTTTTTCTGTGGTTAGGATAATTTTGTATTCTCCTAGTTTTTTATATTCTGCCACAATTTTTTTGATATCATCATCAGAGAAATTGTGGTGGTCTTTATATTTAAGGTGCTTAACACGTTTGGAATATTTGCCGACTTCTTTCACAATTTGTGTTGGGTTGGCGATTCCTGTTATCAAAAGAACATCGTAGTAATCCAGATTTTTGACTGGCATATATTTGTCGATGCTCATGATATTTTCGTCATATTCTATCGATGAGAAAAATACCTTTTGATAATGTTGCGGTTTGATGCGCGAAATGCAATATTGTTTCTTTTCTTCGGTAAGATCGTCCGGACATTTGGTAACCATGATGATATCGGCACGTTTTGCGCCACGACGACTTTCTCGCAAATCGCCAGCAGGCAAAATAAAATCCTTAAAATAGGGATCGTTATAAACCGTCAACAAGATATTAAGCCCTGGTTTAATAGCACGATGCTGAAAGCTATCGTCCAAAACCAAAACATTAAGATCCATGTCGTCAATCAGTTTTTTGGCACCGAAAACACGGTCTTCGCAAACACCAATAACGAAACGATTTTTGAATCTTTCAAACAATTGCATTGGCTCGTCACCAACAGTTTTGTAGTTGCTTTCGTAGTTAACGACGTTGTAGCCTTTTGTCATTCTGCCGTAGCCGCGAGAAAGAACACCAGTACGATAATGTTTGGACAGATAAGCTGCCAAATACATCACCATCGGCGATTTTCCACTTCCGCCCACAGAAAGATTGCCAACACCAATTATTGGTGTTTTGAATCGCTTCGAAGAAAACAATCCCCAATCATACATTCGGTTCCTAATCGAGGTTCCGAGATGATAACCAAGGGAAAAAGGGTAGAGATACCATCTTTTCATAGCCGACAAAAATACAATAATCGATTGGCTTTATCAATAGATTTTTCTTTAAAAAGGATTAATATTTGTCAGTTTAACTAAATTTAGATAGAACTAGATTTTATTATTTTTCAAAATATGATGAGAATTTGATTATGGTGTACAATATTTATTGCTGTGATTTTAAGTTTAATATTTAAAAAAAACTTTAGAAGCCTTTTCGACTAACATCATTATATTTGCATTATAATAAGAAAATCAGATATGGTATTATCAATGACGGGATTTGGTCGTGCGGAAGGTGTTTTCGAAGGAAAAAAACTGACCATCGACATCAAATCACTCAACAGCAAAACATTCGACCTTAATATTAAAGTGCCGATTCGTTATAAAGAAAAGGAATTTGATATTAGAAAATTGCTGAATGATAAATTACTTCGCGGAAAAGTTGATTGCTACATCAATTGCGAAAATCTCGAAGACAGCAACGATGTTAATATTAATAAAGAGATTGTAAAATCCTATATGACGCAACTTGGCGAGATTTCGCCAGGTGCTAATGCCATCGATTATTTGCAAATGGCGGTTCGAATGCCAGAAGCGATTAGTAATAAAACGGCTGACCTTAGTGATGACGAATGGAACTTTTTATTAAAAGTCGTTAATGAGGCGATTGCTAAGTTTTTGGAATTCCGAACAACCGAAGGTTCAATTCTTCAAGATGAACTAGGCAAAAATGTGAAAAACATCGAAGCTAAATTATCGCAAGTTCCACAATATGAAGATGAGAGAGTCGCTACAGTTAAAGAACGTTATCAAAATACTTTGAAGGAATTCGAAAATGTTGACGAAACGCGTTTCTACCAAGAAATGGCTTATTATACTGAGAAGTTAGACATCTCTGAAGAAAAGGTGAGATTGGCGCAGCATCTTAAATATTATTTGGATGTGATGGAGAATGAAGATTTTAATGGTAAGAAATTAGGTTTTATCTCTCAGGAAATGGGACGTGAAATCAACACTTTAGGGTCGAAAGCCAATCACGCAGCCATCCAAAAATTGGTTGTCGAAATGAAAGACGACCTGGAAAAAATTAAAGAACAAACCCTTAACGTTTTGTAGATTATAAGTCAGTAATTTTAGTTTGGAATAAGTCGTTCTTATTTAATTTATTAGAGATGTCACTTCGAGTAAAAATCTGGAAGATTTTGTATCGAGAAGTTTTTTAAAAAAATAACTAGTTTTCGATACAATTTTCTTCGAAAATCACTCAAACTGACGTTAGTTTTTTATTCCAAGCCATAGGTTAATTTTTTAAATAATTCGCAATTCATAATTTTAAAAAATGAATAAAGTAGTTATATTTTCGGCACCATCAGGAAGTGGAAAAACCACTTTGGTAAAGCATTGCTTAGCACATTTTCCAGAATTGCAATTCTCGATTTCGTGCACAACAAGAGCGCCTCGTGGTGAAGAAAAACATGGTGTAGATTATCACTTTTTAAGTCCAGATGAGTTTCGTCAAAAGATTTCCGAAAATGCTTTTGTAGAATTTGAGGAAGTCTATACTGACAAGTTTTATGGGACTTTGCAAGAAGAAGTAGAACGCATTTGGAAGAACGGAAAAGTTGTAATTTTTGATGTCGATGTTAAAGGAGGTGTTAATTTAAAAAAGATTTTTGGTGACCAAGCTTTGTCAATTTTCATTGCACCACCAAGTATCGAAGAACTAGAACGCCGATTAACAACACGTGGAACCGATGCGCCAGAGGTTATCAAAACTCGTGTAGCTAAGGCTGAAGAAGAGTTGACTTATCAGACTCAGTTTGATAAAGTTGTTGTCAACGATAATCTAGAAGTAGCAACACAAGAAATGGAAAGCATTTTGCAGGACTTTATTAATTCTTAATTAATCACACAAAAAGATATGGAAAACACGTTAGAAAAAGCAAAATCCAGCATGCCAATTAAAGGTTTTTTGGATATTAAAGATATTGCGATTCCACAAGGACAAGATTTGGTGGACGCTATTTTAAAACTAAAAGAAGAAAAAAACGCTGTCATTTTAGCGCATTATTATCAGCCTGCTGAGATTCAGGATATCGCAGATTTTTTGGGTGATTCGCTTCAACTGGCGCGTCAGGCAAAAGATACGGATGCCGATATGATTGTTTTCTGCGGTGTACACTTCATGGCGGAAGCAGCTAAAATTCTTAATCCAACCAAAAAGGTGGTTTTGCCAGATACTTTGGCAGGATGCTCTTTGGCAGACGGTTGTAGTGGCGAAGGTCTTCGTGCGATGCGCGCGCAACATCCAAATGCGTTGGTGGCGACTTACATCAATTGCAATGCAGAAACTAAGGCAGAAAGTGACATTATCGTGACAAGTTCTAATGCCGAAACCATCATCAATGCCTTGCCGACTGACCAGCCGATTATTTTTGCGCCAGACAAAAATCTTGGTCGCTATCTTGCGCACAAGACTGGTCGCGATATGATTTTGTGGGACGGAAGTTGCATTGTGCATGAAGCATTTTCGATGGAGCGAATTGCAAAACAATTGGCTGACAATCCCGATGCAAAACTAATTGCGCATCCAGAAAGTGAAGAGTCTGTCTTAAAGTTGGCACATTTCATAGGTTCGACATCGGCTTTGCTTGACTATGTGGAGAAGGACGATTGTCAAAAATTCATCATTGCGACGGAGGAAGGAATTCTTCACGAGATGAAAAAACGTGCGCCACACAAAGAATTGATTCCAGCTTTGGTTTTCGACGAATCTTGTAATTGCAGCGAGTGTTTTTATATGAAGCGCAACACCATGGAAAAGCTATACCTGTGCATGAAGTACGAACTTCCTGAAATTTTAATTGACGAAGAACTACGACTAAAAGCTCTAAAGCCAATCGAGGCGATGCTTGAGCTTTCAAAAACGATAAAATAAATTTGGGCAATCCCGCGCCAAAGCTTTATCAAAGCTAGCGGTCGGGCTGTTCGCTGTATCTTGGAGCGCTTCGCTCGGTCGTCTCCGCTACGCTCCGACACCTCGCTCCGCTCCCAAGGATGCCGCTGCCATCCCTATTGCGTCCCAAAATAGAAAAATTCACAAGTTTTGTTGAGAAATCGACAAAACTTGTTTAGTTTTACGATAGTTGCGAGCTATTAGCCAATAGCTAATAGCCATCAGGAATTAGGAATTGTTTTAGCCATTAGCCGATAATTGTAAGTTTAGAATTTGCAAAAAGTTCCGTAGGAACGTCCTGTTAATAGATAATTGTTAGGTGGATGAGTAAGCTCTGTAGGAGCGTTCTGTTAATCTTTTGTTATGGGTCGCTCCTACGGAGCTCAACTCCAAAAGGTATTTCTATTAACAGATTGCTCCGCTGGAGCAAAATTTCACTATTAAGATTTCAGTTGATTCTCATTTTATCAGAAAGTATTTTCAAAAAGCAGTTTAAAGTGTTTATGACAATGGTTTTGATAGGTGTGAATGTTAATTTAGTTTACATTTATATTGAATTTAAAACGAATGCAACACCTGCTTGCAAAAAAAGTTCCGTAGGAACATCCTGTTAATAGGTAATAAGGAAAAGGATGAGCGAGCTCCGTAGGAGCGCTCTGTTAATTTTTTTGTTGATAGGTCGCTCCTACGGAGCTCAACTCCAAAATTTTTATACAGAAGTTCGAAGATTATTCTATATTAGCAATAGAATATTGTTTTCAAAAATTGAATCTTTACACGTTATAAATTATTTTTGCGAACCAACAACCAAACACTAAAACCTAAAGAGCCTATGCATTCAAAAATTATTCTTGAGAACATAAAAATTTACGCATTTCATGGCGTTTTACCAGAAGAAACAATTTTGGGAACCAATTACATTGTCAATGCCGAACTTCATGCCGATTTAGAAAAAGCATCACAGTCTGATGATTTGTCAGATACAATTAACTACGCCGAAATCAATGAGATTATTCACCAAGAGATGGCTATTCCGTCTAAGTTACTAGAACATGTCATTGGAAGAATCATTTCAAAATTGGAGATTGCTTTTCCGCAGCTTAGTTTTATCAAAATAAAACTGACCAAAACTCGTCCGCCAATGCGTGGCGAAATGCAAGGTGTTAGCATCGAAATTGAAAAAAAGATATAGCATGAGACTCATAAAATCTGTAGATGATAACAAGGCAGAACGCTTTTTGCGTTTTCTCAATTTTATTATTGTTCTCATTTGTGGCTATATAATCACATTTGCTTGTTGGCTTATTGGTATATTTATTTATACTTTGGTGACGGATTCTTCTTACGCTTATCAGCTTCAACAATTAGAAAACCTGAATAGTACTCTCGATCGACTTGTCACAGTGTGCATTTATACCAGTTCGATGGTTTTAATAGAATTCTTAACAAAGGGAAGATCACTTGGTAAATTAATTACGGGGACTAAAGTCGTGATGATAGATGGTTCGAAACCAACTTTTATGGATTTTGTTAAGCGAAATTATTGTCGTGCAATTCCTTTTGAGATTTTCAGTTTCTTTGGTGTAGAAGCAACTGGTTGGCATGATACAATTAGCGATACACGTGTTGTTAAGCGCAATGCTTTTGAAAAAGCAATGATTCAGACTTCAGAATTGGACGAAATTGGAAATGTTGCTTTATAGGTTTTGATGCTGGAATACATTTTGTTACATATTTTATGCACTAAAAATATTGAGTTATGAAACCACAATTTATCACTGTAGGTATTGCCGCTTTAGGTTTGATTATCGCAACAGCTTTTCTTAGCAATGCTATCAAAAATAGGAATAAAGGCGATAATACTATTTCTGTTACTGGACTTGGATCCAAGACTTTTACTTCAGATTTAATTACTTGGTCTGGTAGTTTTTCAAAAAATAACATGGATCTAAAATCCGCCTATGATGAGTTGGCAAATGATAAAAATGTAATTGCCCAATATTTAAAATCAAAAGGCATTAAAGACAACGAAATGGTTTTTTCGGCGGTAGATATTCAAAAGAATTTTAGAAGCTACAACGATTCGAATGGAAATTATGTTCAGGGAGAATTTTCTGGATATAACCTTACGCAAAATGTTAGCATCGAATCTAAAGAAGTTGGAAAAGTCGAAAATATCTCAAGAAACATTACCGAAATCATCAATCGTGGCATCGAATTCACTTCTTCGACACCTCAATATTTTTATACCAAATTAGCTGAGGTTAAGCAACAAATGATTGCAGACGCGACCAAAGATGCTAAAGAACGTGCTGAAAAAATTGCTGACAATGCAGGAAGTTCACTCGGGAATCTGAAAAAAGCAACAATGGGCGTTATCCAAATAACCGCACCAAATTCTAACGAAGATTATTCTTATGGAGGTACATTTAACACTTCTTCGAAAGAAAAAGAAGCAACAATTACCATTAAGTTAGAATATCAGGTTGATTAGCTTTTAGTTTAGAATTACGAATTAATTTTGCCAATAGCCAATAGCTAAGCTTTTGTCTTGCTGTCCATAACAATCGTAACTGGACCATCGTTGATAAGAGAAACTTTCATATCGGCGCCGAAAATACCACTTTCGATTTTTAAGCCAGATTTTTTTAATTCGGTTTTAAAATATTCAAATAATGGAATTGCTTTGTCAGGTTTTGCAGCTTTGATGAAAGATGGGCGATTGCCTTTTTTGTAATCCGCAATCAATGTAAATTGGCTGATACAGAGGATTTCGCCTTTAATGTCTTTTATAGAGAGATTCAATTTATCATCTTCATCACCGAAAATCCTTAAATCTAAAACCTTTTTCACTAGCCAATCTGCGTCTTCATTTTCATCGCTTTCGTCAATACCACAAAGAAGCATAAAACCAGTTCCGATTTCGCCAACAATTTTTCCGTCAACTTTTACAGATGACTCAGACACACGCTGAATAACAATTTTCATAGTTTGATTTTAATAATAAACAGAGATAACGCCAGTACTTGGATCGTAATTAAAAGGATAAGTTTTTGGAGGAAGACCTTTTGATTGCGTATTGTTGCTTGTTGGCGAACCATTAAGCATCCATTCGGCACCATCTTTTGGACACACAATTGTGGTATTATCTTTTACGTACAAAATCGTTTTGTCGCCATCCGGACAAATGTGTGGCGCATTTCTGTCAAAAACTTTGAAGCCACCAGAAGTATTGGTAATGATAAGACCATTGGTTCCTGCTCCCACTTCGTTGACATAAATCCAGCCGCCTTGTACCGTCACGGGATGATAAAGTGGAAGGTTGGTGTTAACACTTATATTAATCTGAACTTTGGGAAAACAAGAAACAGTTTCCGCTCTATCACTACAAGAGTTGATAATGAATAAATTACTGAAAACCAGAAAAATAATTAGCCCAAAATATCTCAAATTCACTTTCATATCAAAATTAATTTATATATTTGTCAAAACGAATCAACACAACAAAAATTATATCCGGCAAAGGTCGGATAAT
>NZ_JASLDS010000077.1 GCF_030151385.1 Soonwooa sp. | reverse complement strand
ATGTGAAGCAAAATATTTTTAGTTATTTACAAAAAAGAAGAGAGAAAAAAAGACAATTGGCATGAGAGCTTTAGAACCTATTAAAATAGCATTATTAGCAGTTGGCGGTGATGGTGGCGGCGTTCTGACAGGTTGGATTGCGCAACTTGCTGAGAACAATGGCTATTTTGTTCAGTACACTTATATCGCTGGTGTGGCTCAGAGGACGGGCGCAACTGTTTATTATATCGAATTATTTCCGACTAAAAATCTTCAAGATAACGTTGCCGAAAAAACACCTGTGCTTTCACAAATGCCAGGTCCACATGATGTGGATATTTTGATGGCGACCGAGTTGATGGAAGCTGGACGCTCTATTCAACGTGGATTTGTGTCAAAGAAAACGACGATGATTTTTTCTACCAATCGTAATTTGGCGATTCGTGAAAAAGAAAGTGCTGGCGACGGTATTGCCGATGGAGCACGTATTTTTGAAATGACAGAAAAATATTCTAAAAAATCTCTTTTTGGAAATCTTAAATTAATTGCGAGCAAAAACGGAAGTATTATTTCGTCGAGTATGTTCGGGGCTTTGGCAGCTAGCGGAACGCTTCCTTTTTCTAAAGAAGAATTTATCAAAGTTATCGAAACTTCGGGTGGAAAAGGGATTAAGCAAAGTGTTAATTCTTTTAATGAAGCTTTTCAATACATCAAAGATTTTACGTCACAACCAAAACCTTATCTTCCAGATATGCGTCCTGCGGTTTTTCAAGCACTTCCAACATCGGTTTCATCTAAAAAGTTAAGTGAAGTTTTAGAAGAGATAAAATCAAAGTTTCCGAAAGAAACACATGATGTCATTTGGCATGGACTCAATCATGTTGTCGAGTTTCAGGATTTAAAATACGGGAAAGTTTATTTAGATAAAGTTGCGCAAATTCTGCAATTGGATTCTGCTGACAAAGGCTATCAATTGACCAGACAAACAGCGAAAAATTTAGCCGTTGGGATGGCTTATGATGACTTGATTTTTGTCTCTGATGAAAAGACCAAAAAGTGCCGTCAAAAGGAGGTTTATCAACAGGTTGGTGCCAAAGAGAACGAAATTGTCAACACACTCGATTATCTGCATCCAGGCTACGAAGAAGTTATTGGATTCTTGCCTGCGAAAATGGGTTTAAAATATATTGACAACGCTAAAATGCGCGATTTCTACAAACGCAAATTTGACAAAGATAGAAGAATGCATTCCACAGGATTGTTTAACTTTTTGATGTTGTACGTGATGGGCGGAATGCGTGGTTGGAGAATGAAAACGTTTCGTCATTTTGAGGAAATGGAAAATGTCGATCAGTGGCTCGAAAGGATTAAAACCATCGCAAAAGTTAACTACAATTTGGCGGTGGAAGTTGCCAATTCTTATCGATTGAAAAAAGGTTACGGTGACACTTATAAAAAAGGACATTCCAAATTTGCGATGCTTAACAAATATGCAGCGGACAATATGAATGTTCCTGAAATTGAAGAAAAAGTTAGACACATTTTATCGGTGGCGATTCAGAATCATGATAAAAAAGAAACCGAAAAACTTATTGCGAGTTTGTAGGTTTTTAATAATTTAATAAAAAGCAATTTTATGCCGAATTATCATACTATTCTTGTAGGAGGTGGAATTAATAACTTGGTCTGTGCAAGTCTTTTGGCGAAAGCTGGCAAGTCTGTTTTACTTTTAGAAAGAACCGAATTTTTGGGTGGCTGTATTCGAAGTGAAGAGTTGGCGGGATGTATTATCGATACGCTTTCCACGGCTTATCCATTATTTGTGACCTCGCCAGGTTATGCTGCTCTAAAAGATGATTTAGCAAAAGAAGGCATTGAGTTTGTTTCTACGGCAACGCCGACTGGGACGGTGATGTCCGACAAATCTTTTGCTTTGATAACAACTGATAAAGCAAAAAATGACCAAGCCTATAACCAGCTTTATGAAGGTGATGGAACGCGTTATCGCGATCAAATTGGTTTTATCGAACAGAATGCCGATTTGTTATTTTCTTTTTTAGGAAAGGAATTGATGACAACATCTATGGCGACTTATTTGGCTAAATATGTTTGGAAAAATAAAGTTAAAAATACAACGGAGAAAGTCGGTTCGTTTGTAGCGAATGTGCGAAATGATTTTCCAAGATATTACAAAGGCAAGCAATTGCAAGCAAGCTTGGCGCCGTGGATTTTGCATACAGGATTAGCGCCAGAAAGTCCTTTCTCATCAACGATGGCAAAGATTATTGCTTTTACCGTTGAGTTGGTGAGTTTACCATTGGTAAAAGGTGGGAGTTATAAAATCGTAGAAGCTTTCAAAAATATTATTGAAAAGAATGGCGGAACGATTATGCTAAATCAAGAGGTTGACGAAATCCTTGTTGATCCAAATACTGTTGTTAAAGGCGTTCGAACAAAAGATGAAACAACTTACGAAGCTAAAAATGTCGTGGCAAGTGTGACACCAAAACAGCTTTATGGCAATCTTTTAAAATCATCTTCTAAAATTCCGAATGATGTTAAAAACGATGCCGAAAACTATCGTTTCGGAATGGGAAATATGCAAATCCATGTTGTGATGGACGAAGAGCCAAAATGGTATGATGAGTCACTTTCCAAAGTTACTTATTGCCATTTGTCAGATGGTATTAATGATATTTCTAAAGCCTGTATTCAAGCGAAATGTCAGGAGTTGCCCGAGATGCCGACGGTTGCTATTGGACAACCAACTGCAACTGATCCAACGCGCGGAAAAGACGGAAAACATGTTTTGTGGATTCAACTTCCTGAGTGTCCAAATTTCCCAGTGAAAGACGCCGCAGGAACCTTATCACGTCTTTGCAACGGTGAGTGGACTGATGAATTGAAAGAAGCTTATGCCGACAGAATTATTGACAGAATTAGCCAATACATTAGTAATGTGAAATCGGCTTGTATTGCAAGAAAGGTTATTTCACCGAAAGATTTAAGTGAACTAAACATCAATCTTGTTGGTGGCGATCCTTATGCTGGTCTTTGCGAGATTGAACAGTATTTGGTTTTCCGACCTTTGAAGTCTACGAAAAATCACACGACACCCATTAAGAATCTTTATCAAAGTGGTGCTTCAACACATCCTGGACCTGGACTTGGTGGTGGTTCTGGCTTTTTGATTGCACAAGCTTTAAAATAGTTTTAAAAGATGAAATTTATAAAAGAACAACGCATCCGCTTCGAGCATTGCGATCCTGCGGGAATCGTTTTTTACCCAAGATATTTTGAGATGTTAAATGGATTGATGGAGGATTTCTTTCGTGAAGTTCTCGATTATCCTTTCGAGAATATGCATCAGGATTCTGGGATTCCAACGGTTGATATTAAAACACAATTTAAGTCACCTGCAAAATTAGGTGATATCATCACCAAGTCTATGTACATCAGCAAACTTGGTAAAACCTCATGTACTTATCAATATGTTTTTAACCTTGGCGACAAAACGGTTTTGGAAGGCGAGGGAACTATCGTTTTTGTAAGTTTCGAAAATGGCGGCATTCAACCAAAAGATTGGGGCAAACTCCGCAGTAAAATGGAAGATTATCTAGCTGGATAAATTTTTATATTGTATTAAGCAAAAAGACCTCACAATTTGTGAGGTCTTTATTTTTTTTAGTTTTTGATGAAGCGTATCGTTTCGGATTTTGAATCTGATTTTAAAACAAGATAATAAACCCCAGAATTAAGTTTTTTAACATCGATTCTAGATTCGATGATGTCACCATTAGACATTAATCTTCCTGTTTGGTCAATGACGTCAAATCGATTGTAGTCTTTTTCAGAAATATTGATGTAGTCTTCAGTTGGGTTAGGATAGATTTTAACACTGTTGAAAGTATTATCCTGCGTTCCCATATTTTCTTTTTTAGCCAACCACACTACCGAGTTTACCAGCAAAGGTCTATGATTTCCGTTGGCGTCACCTGTGTAGCCATTATACAAATTATCCAATGGGTCTCCTGTGCCGTCATCAGGAACCGAGCTATCTCCCAATCCTACGATTTTTCCAGCACCATAAGTTGAGGTTAAAAATAGAATGTTTGTATTACTTGTTTGCGCAATTCCACTCGAGAAAATCAGTGGCTGTACTGTTGCGTTGGCATTCTTATCAATTTGCATATAAGAGCCATTAGAATATTTTATCATTTTTGGAGCACCCATCGGTCCGTTCAAGATTAGTGGATTGGTGCTTGTTGGGACAAAGTTGCTGCTTGTCGGGCTTACATTAGATTTGGTGAAAGTGAAACCAAATGGATTAGAAACAATGCCATTATTATTAAAGAAGTCATTCCATATCATCGGCGAGTCCCAGCCATTGCCATTTCTGTCACTAACATCGTGGTCTGCAATAATGTACAGACCACCACCATCTTTTACAAAATTTAGAATCGCTTGTTTCTCAAGCATTGTAAAAGGGATGTTTGGTTCGTCAACAATGTAGATATCGTAATTAGAAAGATCCTGAGGATTGCTAGCATCTTTGTAAGTTATTTTTGCATCGTAAGGAAGTGTTTCTACATACATGCCTTGTCTTACAAGATCAATCGCCCAATAACTAAGTGCGCCAGTCCAATAGGTTTCCGACGTAGAAGCTGTAATGTTAGATTGGTCTGGTGTAGGGAAACGTTGTGGGTTAGATTGTGTTCCGCCAAGCGTCACTGTTACACCCGTTTTTAAGTTATGTTGGTCAGCGTCAATTACCCAATCGGCATTGCCTGCCATTTCTGCTTTTGTAGCATCAAATAGTACTTTTTGTGCTTGTAGGTTAAGGAAGATTCCGCAAGTCAACAAAAGGACGAATTTTGTTTTCATTATTTCGAAATTAAGGCTTGTAAATGTAGAAAGTTTGGTGGTTGTTTTTCTTTATAAGTAGCTTAAAATTTAATTAATATTTAGAAAACAAAAAACCCAATCCGAAGATTGGGTTTTTATATTGTTCAAATGCTAATTATTAAGCATTAACCTCGATAGATACGAAAGATCTATTATTTGCTTTTTTTCTAAAAACAACTTTACCGTCAACTAGTGCGAACAAAGTATGATCTTTACCGATACCTACGTTTTCACCTGGGTGGTGTTGTGTACCTCTTTGTCTTACGATGATGTTACCAGCGATAGCTTCTTGACCACCGAAGATTTTAACACCTAATCTCTTAGAGTGAGATTCTCTACCGTTTTTGGAGCTACCAACCCCTTTCTTATGTGCCATCTTACTTTAATGTTTTTTGGGTATTAATTAATTACTCAGCAGACTCCTCTTTTTTAGTAGTCTTTTTAGCTTTAGGCGCTTTTTCTTCTGCAGCTTCAGTCGCTTTAGATTCTTTTTTAGCCTTTGGTTTAGCTGCATCAAAACCAGTGATAGAAACAACTTGGATTTGAGTTAATTGTTGTCTGTGACCGTTTTTCTTAGCATAACCTTTTCTTCTTTTCTTTTTGAAAATGATTACTTTGTCAGCCTGAACGTGGTCAAGGATTTCTACTTCTACAGCGATACCGCTTACAGCTGGGGCGCCAACAGTTACTGCTCCGTTAACAGTCATAAGAACTTTGTCAAAAGATACTTTTGATCCTTTTTCTCCTGCTAGACGGTTTACAAACAACTTTTGGTCTTGCTCAACTTTATATTGAAGCCCTGCTATTTCTACAATTGCAAACATTGTTTATGATTTTTATATAATTATTCGAGGTGCAAAAGTAGACAATTTATTTAACAAG
>NZ_JASLDS010000018.1 GCF_030151385.1 Soonwooa sp. | reverse complement strand
AGTTGTTTATGTAGCTGATCTTGAAGGATTGAATGCTGGTCAGACTTCAGATTTTAGAAGACAAGCTTTCAAGCAAAATATCAAAGTAAAAGTTGTTAAAAATACACTTTTACAAAAAGCTATGGAGCAAGTTGAAGGTGTTGATTATTCTGAAATGTTCCCAACTTTCAAAGGGAATTCAGTAGTAATGATCTCTGAAACGGCTAACGCTCCTGCAAAATTAATCCAAGGATTCAGAAAGAAAGCTGAAAAACCAGCTCTTAAGTCTGCATTCTTGCAAGAGACTATCTACGTTGGTGATAACAACCTAGATGCACTTGCTAACATCAAGTCTAAGGAGGAGATGATCGGAGAAATCATTGGATTACTTCAATCTCCAATCCAAAGATTGGTATCTGCATTACAAAACAAAGCAGAAGGTGCTACAGAAGCAGCTCCAGCTGTAGAGGAAGTAAAAGCAGAAGAAGCTCCAGCTACTGAAACGCCAGAAGCTAGCGCAGAATAATTAAACTCAAAACAATCAAATAAGTTCAACAAAAAAACATTAATACAATGTCAGATTTAAAAAATTTAGCGGAAACGCTAGTAAACCTTACTGTAAAAGACGTTAACGAATTAGCTACTATCCTTAAAGATGAGTACGGAATCGAGCCTGCTGCTGCTGCTGTAGTTGTAGCTGCTGGTGGTGCTGGTGAAGCTGCTGAGGAAAAAACTGAATTCGACGTAATCCTTAAGTCAGCTGGTGCTTCTAAATTAGCTGTTGTTAAATTGGTAAAAGATTTAACTGGTGCTGGTCTTAAAGAAGCTAAAGATATCGTAGACGGAGCTCCTTCACCAATCAAAGAAGGTGTTTCTAAAGACGAGGCTGAAGCGCTTAAGAAGCAATTAGAAGAAGCTGGTGCTGAAGTTGAATTGAAGTAATTTTCAATTTACATAATACAAGAAGCCATCCCAATTTGGGGTGGCTTTTTTGTTTCTTTTTATCAAGTTTTTTTAACAAAACTGTGTTATCTCGATAGCTTATTGGGAATCCGCTACTAACGCTTAATTTGGTCGTTCCCTAAAACTTATAAACGTATTTTGACTCAACATAAGATTGTAACTTTTTGAGGAGTGTAGTTTTTAAAATGTTCAAAAATAAGTTCGCATACAATAATGCTTGCTGTAGGTGATCTATCTAATTTTGATACAGTTTCGATATCGTTAGAAATAGTTTTTGGGCATAGTAGCTTTTTTATAGGTAAATACGAACGTTGCCAATGTTGTTTTCTCACGCAACAAGCAAGAATTTGAAAAGCTTGTTTGATGATGTTTAAATTTTCTAATAGTATTATTCTTGTATTTTTTTAATTAGAAATGCACAAACAGGTTTTAGTTGTGTTTGTAAAAGGCGGTAAACTTGGTTGCTTCAATTTATTATATTGGAACAACAAAACATTAGCTGATACGAGAGTTTTTGGTTTTAGAATCCCAAGCAAAAGCATTGCTTTTACTTCAAATAGGAGTTGTTAATGACATACTGGGTTCTACGCTAGAAAAGCTGCTTGATGTAAATAGAACTGGAGTAAAAAGACTTCCTATTTTCAGAGCTAAAGTTTGGTCTTTTTGAAAAGCTTAGATACTTCAAATTTGTTTTAATAGCCTGCATTTTTTGCTGTTTTTTTGTTTTGATTTTCTTATTTTGAAGAATTGGAAGAAGCCAATTTTGGTTGGTTGTTGGGTGTAAATTTTTTTTTTTGCTTATTTAGAACGAAAAACCTACATAGCATTATGTTTTTATACTTGTTATGAATAATTAAGTTTTTTTGAGCAGGTTTTTAAAGGGGGAATCAAAAAGAATCGAAAATTTGAATGCCTTATTTTAGTGGCGGTCTTTAATAGTCTATTTAACATAATGAGTTGATTTATAGTTTTTTTTAAATGAAAAAGATTTTGAATGTGAAAAAAATAACTTTATCTTTGCGCACACAAAAGATGAAAAATTGAAAGGGATTACTCGTTCAAAACCCTATTTGCGCACTCAAAAACTGCAATTGTTTTTGGTATTTGTATTGGTACTCTTCCAATGCCAAATATTTCAGTCACAAATACATCTTCAAGGTGGCGCATCCATAGTTTCGGTAGTAGATTCTAACAAGCTAAAAATAGTTGTTGCCAAGCCAGTTGTCCCTAGCAATATCAAACGTGTTGCGAAAAATAATCCAAAAAATAGTTTCGCTGAAAGTAAGAAGGAGACTAAAAAGATTGCGATTTCTAAACTTAGCATAAAGTCAGTTTATTCTTATCCATCTACTGAGTTTTTCTCATTAATTAATGGAAAAGCAGATCATGTTGTCTTGGTGAATTCCAGCTATGCAGGTTTTTCAAAAGCAATTGTTAAGAATCTGTATATTTCTGTAGATCTTAAAAACTTTAAAGAAGCTTCGCTTATATCAAAGGAAGCAAACCTATTTTGCACTAAGAAAAGTAATTCATTTTTCTGGGCACGCCCTCCACCAACGCATTGTGATATCGTATAGAGCAAATTGTTTTGTTCTATTTTAAAATTTCTTTGTTTCGAAAGAAACAGATTATTAATTAAATTTTCTTCACAATGATTAAAAAAATACTCACTACATTTTTTGTTATGCTCATGTTTGCATTGGGACATAGCCAAAATATTAGTTTAATCGGAAATAAAACAATTACGGTTGCTGGTGCCAGTCAGCCAGCTGATTTGAATTGGACGATACCAGCTGGGAAAAATAGGATTGTTATTGTTCAGTATTGGATTGAGCGTGACCATCGAAACGGATCAGGTGCTAATGCAACCACTACAAGTAATAATTTTCCCTCTGCGGATTTGGGGAGAACAGCGTTCTCACCTACGATAAATGGAACTGCTATGGTGCCCAAAATTACTGGAAGTTATGCAGCTTATTTTGCACCTTCTACATCTAGTGGTGGAACCGAAGCTAACAATACATATCTAAGTGATAATTATCACATGTATTTTTTAGGAGAGGCTGATCTTCCTACAAGTAGTTCTGCAACTTTTAAATTTGGGATTCCTAATGCACCGAAAAATGCTGCAGATAACCTTATTATTTCGATTTCGGTATATTCCAATGTTAGTAATTTATCAATTGTTAACAGTTTACCAAATCCAAGTGGAATAGACTTTATAAGAGATAGTTCCGGTTCTAATCCTACTACAACAAACGGAAGTGGTAATAAAAGTACAGCTGTTACCGCAGCTACAACTGTTGTCCCAGGGAGAACGGCTAGTGAAGTTCTTTATCATGGTATAATTGCCTCTAGTATGGAGAAAAATGTAGCTTTGGCGACAGGTAGTACATGGACTGCATTTAATCAAACTCCCCTATCAAATTCTGCAGGATATCCCTTTAACACGGATAGGAAAGACTAGTCTTAGCTCGCCGAGTGTTTCTCTAGAGTTTTACGATGGCGCAGATAATGCAAAAGCAATGATATTACCATGGGTAACATCAGCAAGTGCAGTTGCATCCGCTGTTGACGGAACCATTATTTACGATACGACAGATAAGAAAGTCAAGTATCTAAAAGCAGGTTCTTGGTTTGATCTTTCTGTTGATGCAACAGGTGTTGTTAACACAAGTTTGCAATCATCTCTTACAGAGAAAGCTTCAGCAAAAGCTCAGATAGGAGGGACTCCTGCAACAGATACTACGAGTGGTATTTTGGTTTTGGCAGATACCAATAAAGCGATGATTTTACCCAAAGTGGCAAGTCCACATTTGAAGATCATCAATCCAGAACCAGGAACAATGGCATACGATACAGTAACCAAACAGTTATGCGTGTATAACGGAACAGTTTGGAGTTTCTGGAAGCCATAACTTTAAAACTTGAGCATCTGATCACTATAGTGTCAGATGCTCATTTTTTTTAGATTATACTCACAACATCTTGCAAAACATTTTTCGATAAGCCGAAATACAGGTCGCAATTTGAAGAAAAAAACTTATCTCGATAAAATTTAAACAGGCTCTTAGTCTTTATTTGTTTGCATTGCCATAAATTCTGAAGGTGACAAGTCTGTATATTGCTTAAAGACTTTAGAAAAAACACTGTGTGAAGAAAAACCTGCATCTTCCGCAATATATGCGATTTTGAAACTCGAATATTCTTTGTTTTCAGTCAAGTTTTTAATGACATATTTTATTCTTAATTCGTTGATGTAAGCATTGAAGTTCTTTTGTTTATGCTTATTAATTAGTTCCGAAGTATATTGCGTATTGGTTCCAATAATTCCAGCTAAGGAAGCTAAAGACATATTTTGATCCGTAAATTTGGTCGAACGTTCAAACTTTTCCAGCTTTCTAAGTAGAGAAGCTTCCATTTCAGAAGACATGTTTTGCTTCTTATTTGTTTGGTTTTCTTTAGGCGCGTTTTCTACTATATATTCAATTTCACTTTCACTTTCACTTTCATAATCGCTTTCGCTTTCATCGTCATTTTCGTTCTCTATATTTTCATGCGAGAGCTTTTCTTCCATTTTTATTTTTTCTAACAACTCATCATAGGTTTTTCTTTGAGACTTGCTATGTCTTTTTTGTCGCGCAAAATAGATAATACCAGCTCCCAAAATCAAAAACAATGAAATCGCCCAGATGATTTTCTCTTGTTTTGCTTTCTTTTCTTCGGCTAATCGTTTTGCTTCAATTTCCGCAATAGAAGCGTTGATATTAGTAAGTTGATCTTGAGAAAGATAGTTGCCTAATTTGTTAAATTTTAAACGGTACTCGTTTGATTTTTTTAAGTCGCCTTTTAGAAGTACCAGAAAACTGTGCATGTTCAACAGCAACAGGAACATTCTACTTATCATGTTTCAAACCAGGAAACGTTGTCGCTGGTTCTACAATACCTACAAAACATGGTATTACCTCACTAGGAAGAGCAGGCGCTGCTAACGGAAACTGGCCAATGGTGAGAAATAGTGCATGGACGGTTCTAGAATCTCAGACCAAAGGTTTTGTGGTGAATAGATTGACAGATACTCAAATGGCTGCAATACCAGCAGCAGATTTGAAAGAAGGTATGATGATCTACAACATTACCCAACAATGTTTGATGATTAATATTGATGGAACAGCAGGCGGATGGAAATGTTATAAAAATCCGGCATGTCCAGATCAATAATTCAAATTAAAAAAGGAATTACAATGAAAAAACTATTGATATTCATATTAAGTTCTACTGCTGCTTGCGCCTTTGCGCAAGTGGCAATAGGAAAGACTAGTCTTAGTTCGCCTAGCGTTTCTCTAGAGTTTTACGATGGCGCAGATAATGCAAAAGCAATGATATTACCATGGGTAACATCGGCAAGCGCAGTTGCATCGGCTGTTGATGGGACCATTATTTACGATACTACAGATAAGAAAGTCAAGTATCTAAGAGCAGGCTCATGGTTTGATCTTTCTGTGGATGCGACAGGTGTTGTTGACACAAGTTTGCAATCGTCTCTTACAGAGAAAGCTTCAGCAAAAGCTCAGATAGGAGGGAATCCCGCAACAGATAACACGAGTGGTATTTTGGTTTTGGCAGATACCAATAAAGCGATGATTTTACCCAAAGTGGCAAGTCCACATTTGAAGATCATCAATCCAGAACCAGGAACAATGGCTTATGATACAGTCACCAAACAGTTGTGCGTGTATAACGGCAAGGTTTGGAGTTTCTGGAAACCATAATTTTAAAACTTGGGCATCTGATCACTATGGTGTCAGATGCTCATTTTTTCTAAACACAAAGTAGAATTAAAACACAATGATGATGAATCCGATTGGTAATTTGAAAGATATTTTCATAGGAAAATATATTGAGGAACGAATTAAAGAGTCAGGAATTTCGTTAGAGCGTCTTGCAAAATTTGTTGGAATAAAAGAAGAAGAGATCAAACAAGTATATGATTGCCAATCTATAGATGCCAACCAATTGTTACGCTTTAGCAAAATCTTGGAGTATGACTTTTTTAGATTGTACTCGCAGCATCTTATTTTTTATTCGCCAGTTGCTGCTGCTAACCCAGAGCTAAAATCGGTAAAGAAAACGAAACTACCTCAATTTAGGAAAAACATCTATACACAAGAAGTGATTGACTTTATTTTAAAATTGATTAGAAGTGAGGAGAAAACCACTTCTCAAATTATTGAAGAATACAGAATACCTAGATCAACATTATACAGATGGCTAAGCAAATACTAATGAAAACAGGACCTAATTATCATAAGATTTTTCGCGATATTATTGCTCACGACTTTCCCAATATTGGAGAAGATTGTGAAAGTATATTATCAAAAGCGAGTCTTAATTCTCAAGATGTAATTAATCTTAATCAGAAAATATTTAATTCAAAAAATGATAGAACATCGGAGAATCCGAAGTTTCGATCTTATGATTTGCAAACGATACGAGAGATTTTAAAGTATCAACGCAAACATGAATTAAATGACACGCAACTTGCAATTCATTTTTCGATAAGTAGGAATACGATTCGAATGTGGAAGACTAAGTATTCATCAAGATAAAAATACCAAATGGCATCTAACTTTAGATGTCATTTTTTTATTTACTGTTTTGTATTGTTTTAAAACAATTACAGTGAAATCATATTTAAGTTAACAATTCACAATGACTATCATTGATGTTGATAAAAAAAATATTCAATTAGGCTGTTAGTTGTGTATGTAGTTCGTGAAAACTAAAAAATAGCGAAAAAGCCTTTAGTTGATATTGGTTTAGTATTGGTATTCAGTGATTTAGGTTTTTAAGTCTTGATTCGATAAAAATATTTTTATTAATTTTGACGAAACTTAAACATTATGATGAAATTCAAAAATATATTTTCGGCATTATTATTCATGCCAGGAGTATTCTATACTCAATCCAAATCCGTCGGAATTAATACCAACAAACCAGACGCGTCAGCACTGTTAGATATTAGTGGCGATGCGCCAAAAGCTTATGCTGATCCCAATGCTAAGTTTGGAATGTTACCACCACGTATTGCTTTGAAAAGTAATATTGATGTTGCTACTGTGAACAGACCTGCAGTTGGCTTATTGGTGTTTAATACATCCAATGCGGGTACTTTTCCTAATGAGGTAAGTGCAAACGAATACTATTATTGGGATGGCAGTAAGTGGGAAAAGTTGGTCTATACAAGTATTGTGGAAGATGCTGTTAAGCTTAAGATCTTTTATGCCGAAAGCAATGTTAGACAAAATTTCACCTCCGATCAGGTTAATTTTAAGGATGGAGAGACCATCAGAAATGTGGTGAACTTTGAGGCGGCAACAATTAATTCTAACAACTTCATAAAGTTTGACGCTGCAGCATCTACTTTTACAGCTACAATTTCTGGTATTTATGATTTTTCAGCTTTTGTAAATTATAATCCGATGGCAGCAACTGTTTCAGGACCTGTTAATAACAGGGCTTTTCTTAATCTTATTGTTCAGAAAAAAGTTGTTGGCTCTTCCAATTGGGATGATTCCATTGGTACCCGATCGGCATGGGGCGAAGATGCAGCATCGACATTGAAAACAACAATGCTTTTAGGAACACCCTTACAACTTAATGCTGGTGACCAAGTAAGATTGGTTATAGGTAATCCTTTTGGTCATGGTGCAAATAATGACCATTGTGGTACAGGAGATTGCTATATAGGTAATGATGTTGCAGCGCATATCCCTGTTGCAAAAGGAATAAGAATACAATTGTTAGATTATAATATTAAATAATAAAATGATGAAAAAAAATATTTTACTTTTAGCAATGTTCATTTTTTTTTCTTTCAGTAACGCTCAAGTTGGAATAGGCACAACTACTCCGAATTCTTCTGCTGCACTGGATATTGATGCAACGAGCCTTGCAGCTACTAATAAGAAAGGATTGATGCTTCCTCGTGTTGCGTTGTCAGATAATACAGACATGACTACTATTTCTAGTCCAGCAGTTGGGTTGATGGTATTCAATACAGCAACCAGTGGAGTCGGAAATGCACAAGTTACTGCAAATACATTTTATTATTGGAATGGTGTTAATTGGACAAATTTGACAAGCTTGACCGAGGTGCGACGAGAGTTGCTTCCGCAAGTATTTTTTATTGCCGAGCGTAAGAATGATATAACAACAAATCAAGATGTTAATACAGGAGTGGGGAATAATGTAAATGTTGCTCCTGTTGTTGTTACTTTTTCTAGTTCTTCTATTATGTTGAATACAGGAAATAATATTACTTTGTCAGGTGTTGATAAGTTTCTTATCAACAATACAGGAACTTATGAAATTTCTGGAACAGTTAATTATAATCCCAGCATTGGGAATTTAGCATCAACAACTAATTTGGAATTCATTATTCAATCATCTAGCGATAATGGTTCTACTTGGACCAATGTTGCAAAGGCTGTTTCTGTATGGGGAGCTGGCACAACGCTTAATAATAGAAGTACTAATATTCCGCCGGTAATTATTAATGTTAATGCTGGTAATTATATTAGAGGTGTCGTTTTTAAAACACTGGGAACAAATCATTCTACGAACGCAACTATTAGTGCACCAACGGGTCTGACTTATGGAAAAGTATTAAAAATTCAAAGATTAAAGTAATGATGAAAAATATTTTGTTTCTTTTGTTTGTCGTAGCACTTGGAAAGAGTTACGGACAAGTTGCTATTGGCGCCAATACACCTGATGCTTCGGCATTATTAGATGTTAACACAAACGGACTTTCTTCTAAAAAAGGTTTTCTACCTCCTAGAGTTGGTCTCAAATCGAACACTGATATATTGACGATTAAAAATCCTGTTGCTGGGATGACTGCTTATAATTTGGCAGATGCGAGTACTGGTGCAAGCTTAATTAAAGGAAATCGATTGGCAGTATGGACTAGCTCGCGTTGGGATGTAATTAGTAATTTGACTGAACTAAGAAGTCTGAAACAACCTATCGATTATGCGATATCATCAAAAACAGCCCAAATATTTAATTCAGGGGAAACTGTACGCATCAATAATGGCGAAGTCATTCCATTAACTTGGCAAGCGAGTGAAGTTGTTGTTGATGACCCAGATGATGTTAGTCTTGCAAATAATATATTTACGATTAAAACGGCAGCGCCTTATACCATTTCAGGTTCTGTAATTGTTGCCGTGAATATAGGCGCTAATGATAACTCTCAGGTTGTTTTAACTTTACAATCTTCAAAAGATTTAGGTCTCAATTGGGTTGATTTTTTTGCCAATTCTGTGGCTATTGATAGGTTGGTTGCAGGTAAAGCACAAACAATTGCTATCCCTCAAATTTTACATCAGTTTGCAGCGAATGAGCTCGTGCGTGTGGTGCTGTCAAAACCAAGTGGTAAAACTAACTTTGGTGCTAGCGCTGGTGTTGCCCCGAACAATCCTGGAGATGTGACAAAGTCTTTGCGTTTTAGAAGAATTCGTCAATAGTTTTTTACAGAAAAAATAATATAGAAGAGAGTATCCCAAAAGATGCTCTCTTTTTTATGAAATGTTTAACGCTTTTCGGAAATGCAAGCACTTGTGAGTCAGGATAAATAATTGTATCTTTGCACCTCATTTTGGGCTTAATTATAAAATTTTTATAGGTAACAATACTTTAGAACCTCTTGTGTCTTCGGCTACAAGGGATTTTGTTGTTTGTAATTGTTTTTTATTTATTTCCAAAAATTAATTTGAAAAGAATATTTTGCATTACGCTGTGAAAAGATATACCAGCGTTGCTTAGAATTAGAATCGAGAACTAAGATAAAGATTTAAAACCAATTCTGATAGCCCAAAAATCAAAAGTTTTATTTCTTTTTCAAAATTCTGCTTCTGCTTCGATATTTTTGAGATAAACAAAATATTTTTTAACCTTTTTCTTGTAATTTTATGAGTAAAACACAGGCAAATTCAAAAATCAAAGGGACTGAAAGAATCAACTTTTCTTCTGCGAAAGGTAAGATTG
>NZ_JASLDS010000059.1 GCF_030151385.1 Soonwooa sp. | reverse complement strand
CCTTTACCCAGTGAAGAAGTAACACCGCCTGTTACAAAGATGTACTTCGTTTCTTTTTTACTCATTAGATTAGGTTTGTGCAAAGTTAAAGCATACGGACTAGAAAAGCAATTTTAGGCTTCTTAAATATTTAATAATTCTGAGTGACGTTTTAAATCTTAAATTTAATTTGACTACGTCGAACTTTAAGCTTTCTTAAAAAAAAGAACGGCGTTTATTCTTCATTAAACATTAAGAAATTAAAACAATCAAACTACATATCCTGTTAAGAAATCAATTTATTGATTTATATTAAGATTTTTAAGGACATTCTTTTTAAAAATTTAATTTAACGAAATTAAAGCTTAGGCTTGCTTAATGTTAATAATTATTCGAAATAAAACTTATCACAAGGCTTTGTAATGTGTTACTTTAGCGACAAATTTTAAAAGATGAATTTTGACATCCAATCGGACAAAATAATTTCCGAAAGCTTTCTCAACATTGATAAAACGACTTTTCTAGAAGCAGCACACTTTGTTCAGAATTTGGATTACAAAAGAAATCTTGACAAAAATAATATGCTAGTTGTCCTTAATGATAATTTTGGAACTTGCAGTACCAAACATGCATTGTTAAAACGTTTGGCGGACGAAAATCAAAAATTCGACATTCAATTAATTTTGGGTATTTTTGAAATGAACGCAGATAATGCACCTCAAATTAAAGAGATTCTAGAGCAGCATCAACTCGATTACATTCCCGAAGCGCACAATTACCTGAAATGGAATCATCAAATCCTTGACTTTACAAGTCGCACTTGGCGCAAAGAAAACTTTGAATCTCAACTTTTAAAAGAAATCGAAATTCAGCCAGAGCAAATCACAGATTTTAAAGTTAAATACCACCAAAACTTCCTAGAAGACTGGCTCGACCAACATCCCGAAATCCCCTATTCTATCGAAGAAATTTGGAAAATTCGCGAAGATTGTATTTTGGCATTATCGAGAGGTTGATTGGTATTTAATAAAGAAAACAAATATTATTTTGATTCTTCTTTTAACGGCTTTGTGTTGAATTTGTATCTTTAGCTAAAGTAACTGAGAGCCTATTTAAAAATTTTACCGAAACATATTTTTAAACTATTCAAGTCTTCTTTGCTAAATTTAAACAGGCTCTTAGCAATTGATCAACACAAAAAGCTATGAAAAATCTAATACTGTCTACTTCTATTCTATTTTCCTTTTTGGTAAGTTGCCAAGAAAGCCACAACAAAAATTTAGGAAATAAAAGCGATAAAAACCTTGAAGAACAGCTTCTCCAAAAGCAAATCCAAAACGGATATTTATTAAAAGAAGACGGACTAGATGCCAGCAGTAACTATCAATATACTAAGCAAGACTTTTTGGTAAGTCAACAGATTTCTTTAGAAATATTAAAAAACAGTGGCTATATTTTTCCTTCCGCCAACGACTTTAACGCAAAAATAAAAGAGGTTTATAAAGTCAACACTTCCAAAGATTTAGTCAATTTCTTAATCGAATATCCTTGTCCTCGCGAAAAGATAGTTTATCAATTGGATGGAAATTATGTGACCAGCAACAACAATCCACTCTTTATTGATACGAAGAATAAAATACTTTCGGAAGCTTTATTTATCCCAGAACTAATAGATTACAAAACTAAATTTCCAGCCGTTGCGAAACTTGAAAATAATATTCCTGCAACAAAAAAGGATAAAGATGGTACAGTCTATAAAATAATAAAGTGGAAAGATTTCGAAGAATTAACCGAAGTCAGAAACGATAATATTCAAAAATTAATTAATAGAAACAAATTCTTGTTTAACAATGATAAAGCGAGTTTTGATTGGCTAAGACTTCATGACCAGATTTTTCTAGAATCTTTAGTGAAAAATTTTGGCTACGTCAAAGATGCTAATTTGTTAGCTTGGTATATCGACAAATATAGTATTGAAAATTTCGAAAAAAACAAGGAAGATTGTCTAAGTGTTTTTTATGTAAAAAATTGTAACGACAGCTTTGAAATTCATCCCGAGGCTTTTACCTACATGGAAAAAGATGCAACTAAATATTCATCACAAATTCTATCTATACTTGACGAAATAAGATCTGGAAATTTAAAACTAAACAGCCTTAACTTTAGCGAACAATCAAAATTAGTTGCTTATTTGCTTTACTTTGGCGAGAAACATAAATCCAAAACAGGTTTAACAAATGCCTTTATGGGAAGTTTTTACAAACATTCTTCGCCCGATTTGCAAAAGAAATATGATGAAGAGTTTCGAAAGAATAAATACTATCAGCTTCCATCATTTGAAAAACTTTGGAATGATGCCAAAATCGATGGTGACGGACTTGGTCTTGACATGTAGTTTTAAAACTTTTTACATAATTGAAAAAGTTCCAGAGGCGGCGCATCTTCGATGCGCCGCCTCTGGATCTCCCAAATCCTACCAATAAAAAGTTCGTCCATTGACGACAGTTTCGGTTTCACCAGGAACAAAGTCATCCATTTTCGGTAACGGAATTTTCTTCTTCAAGTTGCGTGACCAAGATTTTGAGGCATTCAGTTTTTCGTCGGAAGAAAGTTCAGATTTATAAGATGCAACAATATCACCTGTCGAAAGGTTGTAATCGAACTTTCCAAAATAATCTTGCGGTGCACCAAAATCGATTAAAGCACCAATCAAATACCAATCACCATTCTGAAAACGATAACGATGGATGTACGACCATTTGTCGCGACTTCCTCCAAAATGCTTCACCAAGATGCATTTGTTTTTTATCGATACACCATCAAACGGATTTCCCATCATCCCACCATGATCCGAAGACAAAACTGCAGAAAAATTCTGGTGCCACAATCGCCATTTTCCGTCTTCCTTTTTATAAATCGCTAAAACTTGTTGACTTCCTATATCGCCACCATCAGGGGATGTATAGACCGCAACCGCTTCATCTTGTTGATCATCATTGAGATTTCCGTAAGCAATTTGTTTCAACGTCCAATATTTTGGTGTAAAATCCTCAACTTTATCATGCTTCTCATCTGGAATTTCCGACACATAATCTCCAGCTTGGATTGCGGCGTCACGCTCCTTATTTTCTTTATCAATCTTCTCAGCATAAATTGGAACAGTCGTTAAATACTCTGTTGCACGTTCATCAAAAGTTGGCGCTTTCTCTGGCAAAAATTCTGACGGCGAATTATAGTATTTAATCTCTCTAATAATATGCTCAACAAGTTTATTCTTTTTTTCAATTCCGCTTCGGATTTCTTGCCAATATCTTTTGGACTCAATCCAATTTCCCTTTTCATCGTAAACATAATCCCAAGTGTAAATGTCAAGCGGATTACCTGTGCGCTCAGAAGTTTGTTCAAAAATTTGATTGCCTTGCTTGTTATACTTTTTAATAATTTTCGTTGACTTTTCAGTTCCCAACATATCGTATTGTTGCGTTATACGTTCAGTAAAATCTGCATTATAGGTGTATTCCGTTTTGTTTTCCAAACCTTTTTCATTAACCCAATTTTCCCAAAGCGGAAAACCTTTATCATTATAACTATAATTCGCTGTTCGTCCCTCCACATAATAACCGTCAATCTGATAAGGAAGATATTGGTCGCCAAAAGCGCGGTAGTAGGACTTCCGAGCATATCGGACAGGCATGTCAACAACATATTTATCTTTAAAAAAAGTAAAGGTATCCACCGTCGACAGCAAAGAATCATAGCTATAATGCATTAAATCAACTTTAAAATAATCTGGCTTAATCTCCTTTTTATAATTCATCAAACCTTGGAATTGAAGCTTATTCTTTCCATTAATTTCGTAAGCCAATTCGTAGTCCAAATAATTCTTTTTGTCGTAATGAAGCCACGAATAATCTATTGAAGTATCATTATTTGTCTTGTTGGTTTTAAGAATTAAATTCCCATTGCTTCCGTAATAAAAATTCACTTTGTAAATCGTCCCATCATAGTATTTTTCATTAAAAAATATTTTGCCATCAGGTTGGAATTTAATTAATGATATAGGATAAAAATTTTTGTTTTGATTTTTCTTAACCTGATTTGAAACAAAATTTGTTTTCTCCGAAGTATAAACTTTAATCGACGAAATTAAAAATGGCGACTTAACAACAGTATCAGCTTTTGCTTGTCGAATACTAGAATTCCCAATTTCTTTATTAAAAAACTTAGCATCAACAATCTGAGATTTAACAACAGAAAACTGCAAAACAATAAAAAGCAAAATATATTTTTTCATCCTTAAACTTTGTCTTACTAAAATAAAAAAAACACTCGAAATGAGTGTTTTAATATGTTTAAAAAAAATAAATCCTTAGTGAATATGTTTTTCAGCATGGTAAGAACTACGTACCAACGGTGAACTTTCTACATGACGGAAACCCAATTCTTTTGCAAAAGCACCATATTCATCAAACTCTTCTGGCGTGATAAATCTTTTTACTGGCAAATGCTTTTTGGTAGGTTGCAGATATTGTCCCAAAGTAATAACATCTACATTAGCGTTTCTGATGTCTTCAATGGTTTGGAAAACTTCATCTTTAGTTTCACCAAGACCAAGCATAACACCCGTTTTGGTACGGCGTTGTCCAGCTTCCTTCAGATAGCGTAAAACATCCAAACTTCTCTCATATTTCGCTTGGATACGCACTTCACGCGTTAGACGTTTCACCGTTTCCATATTGTGAGAAATAACTTCTGGCGCAACTTCCACCAATCTGTCCAAATGTTTTGTAATCCCTTGGAAATCCGGAATCAAAGTTTCCATAGTCGTTCCGGGAGAAATACGACGAACAGCATTTACCGTTTCGCCCCAAAGAATCGATCCCATATCTTTAAGATCGTCGCGATCAACAGAAGTCAAAACCGCATGTTTAATCTTCATCAATTTGATAGAACGCGCTACTTTTTCAGGTTCGTCCCAATTAACATCCAAAGGTTTTCCAGTTTTAACACCGCAAAAACCACAAGAACGCGTACAGATATTTCCCAAAATCATAAAAGTCGCCGTCCCTTCGCCCCAACATTCGCCCATATTTGGACAACTTCCACTTTGACAAATGGTATTCAATTTATATTTATCAACCAAGTTTCTAAGCTCACGATAATTTTTACCAGTTGGTAATTTTACGCGAATCCATTTTGGTTTTTGTGTTGTGGTATCTGTCGTTAATACATCGTTACTCATTATACAACTCGTTACTTTTTAATAATTCTGCCAAGACTTTTTTAGCTCGCATAATGCGCACCTTGGTATTGGCAACTGATAGGTTAAGCTCTTCAGCTATTTCTTTAATACTTTTCTCCTCAAAAAATCGAAGCCTAATAATATCCTGATAATTGGCATCCATCGAAGCAACAATTTTTAGAATCTCGTCATTTTCTTCCTCCGAAATCAAAAGCTCTTCTGGTGATTTTGCAAAGTGATTTTTAACCTCATCCAAAGAATCGCTGGCATCCGTATTTTCGCGGCTTTTCTTTCGCCAAAAATCAATAACCGTATTTTGAGCAATGGTCAAAATCCAAGTCTTAAACTGAAAATTAGGGTCGTACATATCCAACTTTGACAAGACTTTCGAAAAAACATGAACGGTAATTTCGTCGGCGTCATTTTCGTCCTGAACTTTCTTCATCACGAAAGAAAAAACATCCACCCAAAAGAGATTAATCAAATGCGTTTGCGCTTTTTGATCTTTATCCTTGGCTTTCTTTACTAATTCTATTAATGCTTCTTTTTTCATTTAGAGATAAGCAAAGATACAAATTAATACTGCTAAAAAAATGATATCGTATTGATAGATTGAGACAATGAAAATGCTAAGATTAGAATTTTAAGAAAAAGAAATAATTTATAAAATTAAGATGCAAAATGCAAGTACAAGATCATTTCGTTTTTTCTAATTCTTTCAAATTATTTCGGCTCGTTTCGTTACCCAAACTGTCTCCTTTTTTCCAATACTTCTTTGCATTTGTAAGATCATTAAGCTTGAAGTAAGCGACTCCTAAATCATTATAGCAAAACTTTAGATCTTCGGGATCTTTTGTCGTACTGATATATTTCTGCAATTTTGGAATAGCCAAGTCTGGTTTTCCTTTTTCTAAATAAATGGCACTCGAATATTTAAGCGCTTTATTATTTCCAAATTTTTCGGAAAGATCAAAGTAAACCAAAGCCTCGTCGTATCGATTTTCATTAAAGTACTCGACACCTTTTTCTAAGTATTTTTCATCATCTTTTTTAAATAAAAATTGATAAGACAAAAAACCAAGAAGTGCGACTACAAGGACTATCGAAATCAGTTTCTTCATACAGAAAATATTATGAATGAATAAAGAGGAAAATTAAAAAGCTATTTTAAAATTTAAAAACAACAAACTTATTCTAATATACAGGTTTCTCGTTTTTAATATATTGTTGGTAAGCTTGCTCGTGGCGTTCTTTCTTGTTCCATTTGTATTGATGCGTCCAATAAGCCATCTTCATAGATAAAATTCCTAAACCAGCACCGAACAGAACATCCGAAATATAATGTTTGTTATTCACCATTCTAAAAACCCCGACTGTACCTGCCAAACTATAAGAAACATAAGGCATCCAAGAAAAACGATCTTTGTATTCTTCACTTAGGAAAGTGGCTGCAGCAAATGCTTGTGTTGTGTGTCCAGACGGAAAGGACATATTGTTAGAGCTATCAGGACGGTTTTCGTGGATTAAACTTTTCAAAATAAATGCAGAGCCTAAAGCCATCACTTCTCCCTTTATCAAAATCGCCGTTCGGTTGCCCAAATCTGTTTTGGATTTAACACCAAAAGCGTCCAAGGCATAAGCTGTTACAATCGGTGAAAACTGTAGAAAATCATCCAAATGCGATGTGAAATTCATAAAATGCTCATTCCGTTCTTCAACGATTTCGTTGTTAATCGATTCTGCACTTTTGCCACTTAACGCAACACCAGCAATCATCAAACCTGCTGGCACATATAATTTTTTGATTTCAAAACGCTGTCTATCGCTTGGTAACGAATTCGTTTCTCTAACAATCGCCAAACTATCAATTTGTTGCGCAAAACCAAGATTAACACAACAAAAAACCAACATCAAAATCTTTATCTTTTTAATCATCACGTGTATCAATTGAAGAACAAAGTTAGTTTTCATTTTCAAATAAATATAGAAATCATCGTTAAATTTATCTAGCTTTGGGAACTCAAGTGCAATTTCAAAACTTTTCCGATGAATATACTCCTAATAGAAGATGACAAAAGAATCAGTGATTTTTTGGTAAAAGGACTCACCGAAGCAGGCTACCAGATTAGCTTGGCAGAAACTGGTGAAGTTGCACGCGAGCTTGTTTCCGAGCATGTTTTTGATATTATCTTAATGGACATTATGCTACCAGATCTCGACGGCATGCAATTGACACAACTTATAAGGTTCAAAAAAAACTTTACCCCGATTTTGGTTCTTAGCGCACTTAACAGTCCTGATGACAAAGTAAAAATGCTGGATCTCGGCGCCGATGATTATTTGTCAAAACCATTTCACTTCGCCGAATTGCTGTCGCGCATCAAAGCTTTGACACGTCGCAATGTGCAACAATTTCAAAATTCGAGTTCAGAGATTTCTTGTAAAAGTCTTATCATCAACACCGATATGCACACTGTAACCTACGAAGGCGAAGAAGTCATCTTCTCTCCTACCGAGTACAAATTACTATTGTTGTTGATGCAAAACAAAAATAAGGTCGTTAGCAGAACTCAAATTCTTAATCATGTTTGGGGAATCGATTTTGATAGTAACACCAATGTTTTGGACGTTTATATGTCGTACATCCGCACAAAACTAAAATCCAGCGACGAAAAAATAATACACACCATCAAAGGAAAAGGTTACCTCATCAAAGATTAAAGCATGACACTTCGCAAGCGATTTATCCTCATATCGAGTTTGTCTTATGGTGTGGTTTCCATCATCACATTCATCATTATTTATGTTGGATATTACGATAGTTCTCAACAAGTATATCTTGACCGACTAAAAAATAAGGCGCTCATTTCGGCGATTTATTATTTAGAAAAAGACGAACTTCCAAAAGAGCGTCATGCCGAGGTAAAAAAAGAATACAATCATCTAATGAGCCCTGAAAATGTTGCCATTTTTGATGAAAAAAATCAACTAACCTACGGTGGCAATATTGCAGATTTTAATATTAAAGTTAAACATCTACAACAGGCACGAAGTCGGAAAACTGTGGAATTCATGTCCGATGACTTTTTCTATTATGGTATTTTCTACAAGGACAACCAAGGCGATTTTGTGGTCTTTGTCAAAAACTCCAATAGTTCCTTTAAAGATCAAATGTTCCGCTTGTCGATGATTATGCTTGCAGGACTTTTGCTGGGACTTTTATTCATTATTTTCCTGAGTATGCAACTTTCCAAAATTGTGTACAAACCTATTTCTAAAGTTGTCAAACAAATCAACAATGCTGATTATACCGACATTTCTAAAGCGATAACCTCTACCAATACCAACGACGAAATCGAAGAATTGATTAAATCTTACAACAAACTTCTTTCACATATTTCGGAAAACGTGCTGCTTCAACAAAATTTCATTAACTATGTTTCGCACGAATTCAAAACACCTTTAGCAAGTATTTCGGGCAATCTAGAAGTTTTTGCGCAACGCGAAAGAAGTCCTGAAGAATATCAAAAAGTTGCAAAAGATGCGCTCAACAATGTTTACCAAATCGAACATATTCTTAATAATTTACTTTTAATGTCGGGACTTTCAAAAATCGAAAACAGCCATCGCTTTGTCCGTATTGACGAAATTATTTGGAAAATCTACGAAAATATTCTGCCCAAAACCTTAGAATACCATACGCAAATCCACATTAATCTTGAAGTTAAAAATCCAGAATCTCTACAATATTCAGGCAACGAAACTTTGTTGTATTTAGCATTTTATAATATCATCGAAAATGCTGTTAAATACTCGAATCAAAATCCCGTTCAGGTTTTAATTGGCGAAGAAAAAGAACATTTGGTTGTCACTGTCACCGACCAAGGTGCCGGCGTCAATGCTGAAGATTTGGCTAAAATATACGACACCTTCTTCCGAGGCAAAAACGTTAAAAACATTAATGGAAGCGGCATTGGTTTGTCTTTATCAAAAACAATTTTTGAACACCACCATATTAAAATCGAAATAAAATCCGAAGAAAATTTGGGCACAAGTGTCAAATTAGTTTTATAGGTTTTGACTTGTTTTTATTAAAAATTTCAAAACTAAAAAAAACACATTTTAAGGTTCCTTTAAGGTTGTTCTAAGCTAATTCTAATAAAGCTTAAAATCGGCTTTAATGTTAAAAAAATAGCTTTGTGGTCTTAATTTTAAGACATTGAAGAAGCTAGCTTTATCCTTATTTTTTATTCATTTCATTGGTTTTATCGCTGCACAATCGGACACGATAAAACTTTCCCGAAACGAAGCCGAAAATCTTTTTTTAATAAAGAATTTTGACCTTATCACGCAACGTTTAGAAATCTCCCAAGCCAAAGCACGTGCTTTGCAAGCGAAGTTTTGGCCAAATCCTACAATCGGCATCAGCGAAGTTAATCTTTGGCGAACCTATGACGTTGAAGAATTGCCTCCACTTCTTGGTAATTGGGGAACGACCTCACAAGTTTCTGCGCAGATAGAGCAAGTTATTACAACTGCTGGCAAGCGTCGCAAAACCGTAGAATTACATCAAATTGAAGTGAATGGAGAAGAGTTCGAATTGTTAGAAATTATGCGCGAACTGAAAAAGGAACTTCGCAACACGCTCACCGATATTATCTATAATCAAAAGCATCAGCAAATCTATAAAAGCCAAATTGAGTCTTTGGAAAAATTGACTAAATCTTACCAAAACCAACTCAACCAAGGTAACATCAGCAAAGCTGAATACATACGATTGAAAGCGCAAGAATTGGATTTTAAGAAAAAGCTAATTGCGCTAAATCAAGATTTGGAAGAACTGCAAACAGAAATTAAAGGTCTTTTGATTCTTCCAGCAGCTGCCAACGTTTACATTGTTGACAGTTTAGAAATTCCAAATAAAGACATTGAAGATTACAATCTGCAAAAGTGGGTTAATATCGCGACACAGAATCGTCCTGACATCCAAATTCGCCTTAACCAAGAAAAATACGCGAAGAAGAATTTGGAGCTTCAAAATGCCATGAAGACGCCAGACATTAGTTTCACGATTAATTATGACCGTGGCGGTAGCATTATGAAAGACTTTGTCGGGGTTGGCGCTTCGATGGAATTGCCAATTTTTGACCGCAACAAGGGTAATATTCAAGAAGCTAAAATTCAGATTGAAAAAACGGATTTAGAAACCAAAAAGAATGTTCTAAAAGCAGAAAACGAAATTACCTCTGCTGTTAGAAACTACCAACGTACGAACAAAATTTTTGGAGAATTCGATGCAGATTACGAGCAAAGTCTTGACAAGCTTTTGATAAGTCATGAGAAAAACTTCCGCCTCAGAAACATCAGCATGCTTGAATATATGGACTTTTTAGAAACCTATATCGAGAACAAACTAATCATTCTGGAAACAAAAAAAGAACTTAACCAATACTTCGAAAACTTGCAATACGCCATCGGACAAGATTTATAATTATGAAAACAAAATACATCATCGCAGCTGGATTTTTCTCAGCTTTAACATTAATAAATTGCTCGAAAGAGGATAAAAATAAAAAGGAAGAACACCCGAATTTTTGTATTTCTAAAGAATTAAAAAAAGAAGTTCTTATCACAGAAGTACAATCACAACTTATCGAAGAGACCATCACATTAACTGGTGAGGTAGAAAGCAACTCCGACAAAACCGTTCCTTTCGTAAGTCTTGTTGATGGTATCGTTACAGAAACCTATTTTTCTCTCGGCGATTATGTGCGACAAGGTCAAGTTTTGGCAAGTGTGAAAAGTGCCTCACTCAACGAGATGCAAGATGATACGCAAAGTCTAAGTGCACAATTAGCGGTTGCTAAAAGAAAATTAGCTTCTGTACAATCGATGTACAAAGATGATATCGCGTCTCAAAAAGATTTGGAAGAAGCCAAAGCCGAGGTTAGCATCATACAATCGAATATGGCTAAAACGCAGAAAAACATGCAGCTTTATTCTGCCAATCAAACAAACTTCCAAATCAAAGCACCTTCCAATGGTTATGTTATCTCAAAAAACATTGCTAAAGGAATGCCTGTTACTGCTGGAGGCGACCAACTTTTTGTCATTTCGAACCTCGAAAAAGTTTGGGTAATGGCCAATGTTTATGCAACCAATATGCGTCACGTTTATGTTAATCAACCTGTGAAAGTGACAACTTTGGCTTATCCTGACGAAAGTTTTATTGGCAGCATTAGTTCGATTTCGCAAGTTTTTAATGAAAACGAACGTGTCCTAAAAGCAAAAATCGTCATGGACAATAACGATATGAAGCTTCGTCCAGGTATGTCAGCCGATATCGAATTACCGATTAAGACCAACGACCAATCAGCAATTGCAGTTCCGACAGAAGCTTTAATTTTTGACAACAATCAAAATTATCTAATCGTTTACAAAAACGATTGTGATATGGAGATAAGATTGGTTAACGAAATTAGCACCAACAACAAGAAAAGCTACATCTCTGGCAATATAAAAGCAGGCGAAAAAATCATTGCATCCAACGCACTTCTTATCTACGAAAACCTAAAGTCTAATCCTAAGCAAGCGAAAAAATAATGCGAAAATTTGTTCAAAACATTGTCTCTTTCTCATTAAAGAACTCTCTGATAGTTCTTTTTGCGACGGTGATGCTTTTGGTTGGTGGGATTTATTCTTACCTGCATACACCCATTGAAGCTTTCCCAGATGTAACCAACACAAGGGTTAGGATTATCACGCAGTGGCCAGGTCGAAGCGCCGAAGAAATTGAAAAGTTTGTAAGTCTTCCGATTGCCAAAGAAATGAACACCATCCCGAACAAAACCTCGGTGCGTTCTATTTCGCTGTTTGGACTTTCGGTGGTGACGGTTATTTTTGACGACCATGTTGACGATTTCTACGCCCAACAGTACGGTTCCAACAGAATGGGAAATGTTAATCTTCCCGCTGGCGCCGAGTTTGAAATCGAACCACCTTCAGGTGCAACTGGTGAAATCTACCGATATATTATTAAAAGTAAACTACCTCTTAAGGAAGTGACTGCCATCCAAGATTGGGTGATCGAACGCGAACTATTAGCAGTTCCTGGCGTTGCCGATGTGGTAAGTTTCGGTGGGGAAGAAAAAACCTATGAAATAAAAATCAATCCAACAGAGCTTCACAATTATAATCTTTCGCCGCTTGACGTTTTCGAAGCGGTTTCTAAAAGTAATATTAATGTTGGTGGCGATGTCGTATCCAAAGGTGACCAAGCTTACGTAGTTCGTGGAATTGGACTTTTGGAAAGTAAAGCCGACATCGAAAACATTCAGATTGAAGTAAAAGGTTCGACGCCTATTTTGGTAAAACACGTTGCAGAAGTCAAAATCTCAGCAAAACCAAGATTGGGTCAAGTTGGTTACAACGAGCAAGACGACGTTGTACAAGGAATTGTCATCATGTTACGTGGCGAAAATCCAAGTGGCGTTATTGCAAAACTAAAGGAACGAATTGCCGAGCTTAACGGCGGCGAACTTCCTGCTGATGTCGAAATTGTGCCTATCATCGATCGTACAGAATTGGTGAATACAACAGTGAATACAGTTTCCAAAAACCTTGTCGAAGGGATTATTTTAGTTTCCATTATTGTTTTCATTTTCCTTTACAATTGGCGGACAACCTTTATTGTGGCGTCGGTTATTCCTTTGGCATTTTTGTTTGCCATCATAATGTTGAGAATCCAAGGTTTGCCAGCCAATCTTATTTCGATGGGCGCACTGGATTTTGGACTTCTCTTGGAAGGAACACTCGTCATCGTCGAACATGTTTTTGTAGCATTAGAACACAAAGCCAAGCAAGTCGGTCTACGACGTTTTAACAAAATGTCAAAATTGGGCATTATCAAGAGAAGCGCAGGAAGCGTAGCGAGTTACATTTTCTTTGCGTTGCTTATTTTGATTGTTGCTTTGTTACCGATTTTCTCGTTCCAAAAAGTAGAAGGTAAAATGTTTTCACCATTGGCATTTACGCTAGGTTACGCACTTTTAGGTTCATTGATATTAAGTTTGACTTACGTTCCTGCGATGTGCAAACTTTTACTAACGAAAAATATCGAGGAAAAAGAAAACTTTATTTCGAGATTCTTTAGACAAAATATGTTCAAGCTTTACGAGCTTAGCATGAGACACAAAAAAGCTTTCTTCATTGGATTCTTAGCATTACTCGGAATTTGTGGTTTTAAATTTTCTCACTACGGTTCAGAATTTTTACCAAAACTAAACGAAGGCGCCATCTATGTAAGAGCAACTTTGCCGAATTCCGTTAACCTTGACGAGTCTGTTCGTTTAACAAAAGAGATGAAAAAAATTCTCTTAAAGTATGACGAAGTAAAATTTGTGATGACGCAAACGGGACGACCAAATGACGGAACCGACCCAACTGGATTTTTTAATATTGAATTTAATATTCAACTAAAACCTGAAAGCGATTGGAAAAAGAAAATTTCTAAAGACGAATTGCTCGACGAAATGCGAAAAGACCTCGAGCGCTATCCGGGAATTAACTTTGGATTTAGCCAACCGATACAAGATAACGTTGAAGAATATGTGGCTGGTGTCAAAGCACCTTTGGTTATCAAAATTTTCGGAAACGACCTTTTCGAACTTGAGGAATATGCTGGCCAAGTTGCCAACTCTCTCGGAAAAGTTAATGGTATTACTGATGTTAACGTATTTAAAAACATTGGACTTCCAGAACTTAGAATTCAGTTGCACGATTCCAAAATGGCAAAATACGGGATTTCAACAGCTGACGCACAAGCGGTCATTGAAATGACCATTGGTGGACAAGCTGCTACAAAATTCTACGAGAACGAAAGAATGTTTGATGTGATGCTGCGTTTCGAAAAACAATACCGCGATACGCCAGAGAAAATTGCCAACATTTTGATTCCAACTGCGGATGAGAAAAAAGTGCCTCTTAAGGAAATTGCGACCATCGATTATCATACTGGACCATCATTTATTTATCGTGAAGGAAACAGCCGTTACATTGGTGTTGGATTTAACATCGAAGGACGTGACCTAGGAAGCACCATTGCAGAAGCCAAAGAACAAGTGGCTAAAGATGTCAAACTTCCGAAAAATCACAAAATGGTTTGGGCTGGCGAATTCGAAAGTAAAGAAAGAGCTGCAAAACAGCTTGCAATGGTCGTTCCGATTTCGTTGGTGTTGATTATGATGTTGTTGTATTTCAATTTTGGAAACCTTAAAGACACACTTATTTCGTCGATAACATTAGCTTTTGCATTTATTGGTGGATTTATCTCGCTTTGGACAACGGGAACCATTTTTGGAATTTCCGCGGGAATTGGATTTATTATTTTATTTGGTGTTGCCACGATTGACGGCATTGTCCTCATCGGAGTTATGAAGGAGAATTTACAAAACCGAATGTCTCTAAAAGAAGCGATTGCCAAAGGTGTAGAAAGCCGAATTCGACCAGTCGTGATGATTGCTTTGATGGGTTCTATGGGACTTTTTCCAGCCGCAATCTCTCACGGAATGGGCTCGGAAATCCAAAAACCTCTTGCTATTATGATTGTTGGTGGACTTATTATATGTATGTTGTTATCATTTACTATTCTTCCTTTGATATTCTACTATGCTTATCGAAAAACTGAAAAGTAAGTCCGTTTTGTTTGTATTTTTTAGTGTGAAATCGGGTGCTTTATGCATCCGATTTCTTTTTTTATTCTGTTAAAATTCATTTTTAAAGTTCATTTTAAAACAAAAAATTAAAGTGAACTTTATTTGATTATCCGTGACAAAGCCTAAGTCATTTTTTTAAATAAAGTTTGTCATTGGTTACACCGAATCACCGATTTCCAATTGAGGAACAATCCCCATTTTCAAAGAGATTCTTCATTTCGCTGCGCTTCATTCTGAATGACAAATTGCGAATTATTGTAGATAATGGCTAATAAAAAAACTTTAATATTTTTTAAGAAAACCAAATTCTTAATAGAGCTAAGTATTTTGTAATTTTGTAGGCTTTTTAAAAACACTAAAAAACAAAACATGAAATTTTATAAATATCAAGGAACAGGAAACGATTTTGTCATAATAGACAACCGCAATCTTGACTTTCCAAAAGAGAATACCGAGCTTATCAATCGTCTTTGTGACAGACGTTTTGGCATTGGTGGCGATGGGCTTATTTTGTTAGAAAATGATGCGCACGAAGATTTCAAAATGGTGTATTACAATTCCGATGGTAACGAGAGCACGATGTGTGGCAATGGCGGAAGATGTATTGTGGCATTTGCACATTTCTTAGATATTTTTGAAGATAAAACAACTTTCAACGCGATCGATGGTTTACACGAAGCCGAAATCAAAAATGGTATTGTTAAACTTAAAATGATTGATGTCGAAAAAATCTTTGCGGACGAAAAAGATTTTGTGCTAAACACAGGTTCGCCGCATTATATTAAATATGTTGACGATGTCGAAAACTATGATGTTTATCATAATGGTAACAAAATCAGAAATAATGAGACTTATCACAAAGAAGGCATCAATGTTAATTTTGTAACCGAACTTCCTGATAACAAACTCTTTGTAAGAACCTACGAACGTGGCGTCGAAGACGAAACTTTCAGTTGTGGAACAGGTGTTACAGCTGCGGCTTTAACTTTTATGCAAAAGAAGCATCTAACTTCTGTGCCTGTTAAAGTACTTGGTGGCAATTTGAAAATTTATGCTGAAGAAGAAAATGGAGCTTTCAAAAATATTTGGTTGGAAGGCCCTGCAAAGCAAGTTTTTATAGGAACAATAGAAATCTAAATCGAATATGAAAAAAATAGTAGCAATCATTATCATCGCAATTCTTGCAATTGGTGCTTACTTTGGGTTTAGATTTTATTCCAAAAATTACGGTAACAATGTTGCTAAAGAAGGTTTTGTTTTAATACCGCACAATGCTCCGATGAAGCAAGTGATGGATTCCATTCGACCTTATCTTAGCAATGCCGAAAGTTTTGAAGCAATTGCAGCCGACAAAGATTTGGCTCAAAATATTAAAGCTGGACGCTACGAAATAAAAATGGGTGCGAACAACAGCGATTTGGTCAACATGATTAAAGCTGGTAACCAAACACCAAATAGTTTTAGAATTAAAGATTTTGATGATGTGTACCAAATGATTGGTCGCGTTAGCAGAAAAACAGAAGCGGATTCTACACATTTTGCAAAAGACCTTAATGCAATTGCCGTTGAGAAAGGTTTTAACAATGCCGAAGATCTTAAGAAATTCTTTTTTAATGATACCTATCAATTCTTTTGGACGGTGACGCCTAAAGAGTTCTTTGATAAATTTAACACAGAATACAACGAGTTTTGGAATGCTGATCGCGTTGCTAAAGAAAAGCAACTTGGCTTGTCGAGAGACCAAATTTATGCTTTGGCATCTATCGTTTACAAAGAATCTGGAGGAAAAAAGGACGAGCAAAAAACGATTGCTGGACTTTATCTTAACCGCTACAAAAAAGGTATGAAGTTGCAAAGTGACCCAACAGTTATCTACGCGATTAACAAAGCGAGCAACTTTACCAAACAAATAAAACGCGTCTATTACAAAGATCTAAAAGCACCATCACCTTACAACACCTATGCCAACGCGGGAATTCCGCCGGGGCCAATCTGTATTGTTGACAAAAATACGTTGGATGCCGTTCTTAACGCGGACAAAAACAATTACATCTATATGTGTGCTGATCCAGCGAGATTTGGCTATCACAAATTCACGGATAACGATGTAGAACACGCCAAAAATGCAAAAGCTTATCAAGATTGGCTTAATGCAAAACAGATAAAATAATACTTCTCGAATCTCTTTGAGAATCGATAAAAAAGAAAGCATGATAAAAACAGAAATCAGAAACATTATTCAGAAAAGAACATTGGGACTAGTGTTTGTTCTTGGAGCGGCTTCACTGGCATTTGCACAGCAACAGCAGCAACCAAGCGCAACCCAACAGAAATTTTCTATGACGGGTAGTGTTCAGGACAACACCAGCAGCGGTATTGGTTACGCATCTTTAACGTTTAAAAACAAGCAAAATGCACAACTAAGTGACGCCGTTTTGGCAAATGTAGATGGTAATTTTAAAATCGAGTTAGCTGCTGGAAGTTACGAGGTAACCATCGAAGCTATTGATTTTAAGACAAAAATTCAGACAATTCAAATTACAAAATCGGGCGTTATTCCTGCTTTTGTAATCCAAGGAAATGAAGTTGCAAATCTTGACAAAACAACGCAAATCCAAGGTGTTGTCATTACTGCAGCTGCTCCAAAAGCTTACAAAGTTGAGCTCGACAAAAAAACTTACGATCCATCACAAGATATCGTGAGCAAAGGCGGAAGCTTGCAAGATGTTTTAACGAACGTACCTTCGGTTTCTGTAGATACAGATGGAACGGTATCGATGAGAGGAAATTCTAATGTTAAGTTTTTAATTAATGGTAAACCTTCTTCTCTATTAGGAATTGATGATGGAGCGAATGCTTTGCAATCAATCCCAGCCGACCAAATCGAAAAAATTGAAGTAATCACCAACCCTTCTTCAAAGTTTGAAGCTTCGGGAACTGCCGGTATTTTGAATATCATTCTTAAAAAGAATAAAAAAACAGGCTTCAATGGTAGTGTTGTTGGTTCTTTAGGATATCTGCCTCAGACAAATCTTAATGCTAACCTAAGCTGGAGAAAAGGTAAATTCTCTTGGTTCTTGAATGGCGGCGGCGGTTATCGTGAGTCGGAAAACAAAAACAAGAATACCAACTCATACATTAATGTAACTGATCCAAACGCGATTCTTTTCACTGGGCAAAACTCGCTTACGAAAAGTAAAAACGATATGTACAACGCAACTGGAGGACTTGTCTATGACATTTCGGACAAAACATCAATGAACATATCTGGTACGGTTAGAACTTTTGATAGTAATAACAATGGTAATATCGACTATAATAACAATTTCCTAAATGGATCAATTTTTTATAAAAACAGAAGCAGTCTAGGAAACAATAATAATCTTGCTTTCCAAGGAGATTGGGGATTAGACCACAAATTTAATGACAAAGGACATAATATTTCATTGTCTGTAAGTGTGCAAAGAAACCGCTCTAACAATGACAGCAATATTTTGGAAACGACAAACAATGTATTTTCTTTAAACAATGTTGTTAATCAAAAAACGGTAAATAAAACCTTTATTGGAAAAGCGGATTACGAACTTCCAATTGGCGAAAAATCTAAATTGGAAGCAGGTTACCGAATCGACATCAACCGAAACGATTATGATAATGATGTGTTACAAAGCACTGCGGGTGATCCAGTACTAAGACACCTAAAGGACTATACTTATCAAGCGCAATACGAGGAGATGTTCAACGCGTTTTATTTACAATTCAAAAGTAAAATTGACAAGTTTGGATATCAGTTAGGTGTACGTGATGAATATTCTAACATCAGTTTAAAATATCATAACTTAAATCCAAACAAGGCTGCGATTGACTCTAAGAAAAATTACAATAATCTTTTCCCAAGTGTATATTTAAGCTACGACATTGCGAAAGACAATCAGTTATTGTTAAATTACTCACGAAGAATTGATAGACCACGTTCATTCTTCTTGATTCCAAATCCTAGTTACGCTGATAATCAAAATATTTTTGATGGTAACATAGACTTAGATCCAGCTTATGTCGACTCTTACGAATTGGGTTATAATTTATCAAAGAAAAAATTCACAATAACACCTACGCTTTATTATCGTCATGAAAGTGATGATGTTAAAATGCTTGTATATAACGTTAAAGAATATGTAGGAACACCTGACGAAACGATTGTATTCCACACCAAGCCAATCAACTTAGGTGTTGACGATCGTTATGGTTTGGATTTCAACTTTACTTATGATGCTTTTTCATGGTTGAAATTTATGGGTAGTGCGGATGTTTACAAATACTACACAAAAGGTCAAATCGAATACAACACCTTAGATAATAATGGTGATCCAACTGTTGCATTGGCAGACTTTACAGGTAAAGGTTTCTCAACAAGATTACGTCTTAATTCTACTTTTAAGATTGATAAAACTTTCAGTGTACAACTTCAAGGATTCTATCGTGGTGCTCAAAAAACAGCTTACCAAGACAGAAAAGATATGTATGCTGTTAATCTAGGAGCTTCAAAAACAATTTGGAACGGAAACGGAACAATTGCATTTAACATCCAAGATATCTTTAATACAAGAGCAATGGAGTCTACGACATACACAGCGAATGCTACGAGATATTCTTATATGCAATGGCAACCTAGACAGTTCAACCTATCATTAACATACCGCTTTAAGCAAGGTGAAAAGGTAGATCAGCCAAAACGTAAAAAAGACATTAACTCCAATGCATCTGGAGATGATCAACAAGGTCCAATGTAATATTTTGGAACTTTATATTAAATTAAAAACTGCTTTCGGGCAGTTTTTTTTTGTTTTTAGCTACTGGCTATCAGCTATTAGCTATTGGCAATTAGCTTCTGGATAAAAACTACTGACTACTGATTAAAGGCTATTAGCTACTGGCTATCAGCTTCTGGATTAAACTATTGACTACTGATCAAATGCTATTAGCTATCAGCTAAAAGCTATTAGCTAATGAAAAACAAAAAAAGCCACATCTTGCGACGTGGCTTTTATTGTTAGATAAAATCTGTGGATTATTTACCTCCGAAAGACTTATCTTTAATTCTTGCTTTTTTACCTCTAAGATCACGGAAGTAGTAGATTCTAGCTCTTCTAACTTTACCTTCTCTGTTAACTTCAATTTTTTGAAGTGCAGGCATGTTGATTGGGAAAACTCTCTCTACACCAACATCTCCACTCATTTTTCTGATTGTAAATGTCTTAGTAGCACCAGTTCCTCTCAATTGGATAACAACTCCTTTGAAGAACTGAGTTCTTGTTTTTTGACCTTCCTTAATTTCATAATAAACAGTGATAGTATCACCAGCTTTGAAACTTGGGAAATCTTTTTTGTCAATGTACTTCTCTTGTACGTACTTAATTAAATCCATTATTTATAAAATAAAATAATTCAAAGTCAAGCAACTTTCACGTCTATCGTCAGAGGTTGGTTAACAGATTGCAAAATTAGTAATTTTTATTAATCCCACAATATTAATTTCAAAATTTATTTTAAGTTTAATCTACAATCTTTCAATGATTTAGAAGACTCATGGAAGACCAGTTTTTCCGAATAGGCTTCAAAAGCAACAAAAATCATCAACAATTAAGAATTTTTTATATTTTATAATGTATAGTATCTAAAATCTAATCACTATTTTTGCCAGATGTTAAAAAAGCTATTAGGACTTACTGTTTTGGCAATGCTCGCTTCTTGTGGAAAAGAAGTATTGCCCAAGCCAAGCGGAGATTTGAGATTGGAATATCCCAAACCTCGCTATCAGACCTTTAATAGCGCTTGTCCATTTCAGTTCGATTATTCGGATTTTGCTGTGATACAAGATTCCAAAAAGCCTTGTTGGTACAACATTAATTACAAAGGGATGAAGGCAAAAGTCTTCATTACTTATCTTCCGATAACTGGCGATTTCCAAAGCCACTTGAAAGAAGCAGAAAGAATGGTCTACGAACATACGATAAAAGCGACAGCTATTGACACCAAAAGTTTCGCTTATCCAGAGAAGAAAGTCTACGGTAATTTTTATGAGTTGCAAGGACAGACGGCTTCTAATATTCAATTTTATGTAACGGACAGTACAAAGCATTTTTTAACAGGAAATTTATACTTCAACACACGCCCAAAGCCAGACTCACTGGCGCCAGCGGTTGATTACATCAAAAAAGACATGCTCCACTTGATTGATACGTTCCAGTGGAAAAAATAATATATAACTTAAAAAAAGACATTTAGATATGAAATTACTAGCAGTAGGGACTGTAGCATTTGACGCCATCGAAACACCTTTCGGAAAAACTGATAAAATCCTAGGAGGTGCAGCAACATACATTGGACTTGCAGCTTCGGCTTTGGAAGCAGAAGTTGGTTTGGTTTCTGTGATTGGCGGTGACTTTCCACAAGGCTATTTGGATATGTTAACTTCAAAAAACATTAACATCGATGGTGTAGAAATCATTAAAGAAGGAAAAACATTCTTCTGGAGTGGCAAATACCACAACGACCTTAACTCTCGTGACACTTTGGTTACAGAGCTTAATGTTTTGGAAAACTTTGACCCAAAAATCCCCGCAAGCTTTGCTGATGCAGATGTGTTGATGCTAGGAAACCTTCATCCAGCAGTACAATTAGCTGTTTTGGAAAGAATGAGCCAAAGACCAAAAATGGTTATCCTAGACACGATGAATTTCTGGATGGATCTTACTTGGGATTTGTTAATGGATGTTATCGCAAAAACAGATGTTATCACCATCAATGATGAAGAAGCTAGACAACTTTCTGGTGAATATTCTTTGGTAAAAGCAGCTCAAAAAATCCATGCTTTAGGTCCAAAATTCGTAATTATCAAAAAAGGTGAGCATGGTGCATTATTATTCCATGATGGAAAAGTATTCGCAATCCCAGCTTTACCATTAGAAGAAGTATTCGATCCAACAGGTGCTGGTGACACTTTCGCAGGTGGACTTGCAGCTTATATTACAAAAACTGGAGATTTCAGTTTTGACAATCTTAAAAACGCTCTTATTGTAGGAAGTGCGATGGCATCTTTCACAGTAGAAAAATTCGGAACAGTACGTCTAGAAGATGTAACTAAAGACGAGCTAAAAGGACGTATCAACCAATTCCGCGAGTTAACAACTTTCGAACTTAATATGTAGAATGTTTGTTCTCGGACATCAATAATAATTTTAATAATGAAGAAGACTCTTTTTGTATTAGCAGCCTTGGCAACACAAGCTGTATTTGGTCAAAAATTAATCGTTGGCGACCAAAGCATTACGCTTAAAGATTTTAAGGATAAATATAAAGTTGGTTTAGAAAAAGCTGGCGTTGACGCAACGGTTAACTCAACAGTAGAATTCATGCTTTTGCAACAATTGGCAAAAGAAAAGAAAGCAGACACGCTAACCTCATTTCGCAATGCGATGGATATGCGCATCAGAGATCTTAAAGAAGAAAAACTTATCCCAAGTAATATTCTAGATCCTATCATCGCAGATTACATTAAAGCCAATCAAAACGAATACAAAATTGAAGTCTTCAATGTTATTAAAGATGCTGAAGACACCAACAACTACGATCAAATCTATAAAGACGTAAAAGCGGGCACAACCAAAATGGAAGATGCTGTTGCAACTTATGTCAAAAATCCGGTGGCACCTGCTTTTGTAAAAGCTGGTATGTTGGATAACGAACTTTTTGGCGAAATCGAAAAAACGCCTGTTGGCAGTTATACCAAACTATTTAATGCCAATGGTAGCATTGTTTTTGCGAAGGTTTTAGAGAAAAGACCAAGTCTAGGTTACATCACTTTGGGTACAATTTCTTACCCTAATGATTTTAACACAGACGAATCTAAAGCTAAAATCTATGCAGCACTTAAATCTGGAAAAAAATTCGAAGATGTTGCGAAAGAATTAGGATCAACGGATAACGAAAGGAAAAATGCTGGACTTATCCTAGGCTCTCCTATTCTACCAGATGAAGTCTATGCACAATTCAAAGGTAAAACTAATGGTTACTACACAACGGAGCCTGTAAAGCTTGATAACAAATATTTCATTTTTAATATTTACCACATCGAGCCTTATCAGTTGACAGACAAGAATAAAGATTTCTTCCGTAACGAGCTGAAATCAAGCGCTTATGCTGAATTGGTTTCGGACAACATGTTAAAAATGATTATGCAAGCACCAGATTACAAAGAGTTTCCGGATCTTGCTGTGATTAAGAAAAGTTATGCTGACTATAAAAATTTCAAAAATTATGCAGCGCCGCTTTTCCAATACAAAACCAAAACAGAAACCTATTCTGATTTCAAAAATTATATCGACAAAAATTATAAAAACCTCGATACAATTACACCAAAAGAATGGGCAAGCTTAGTGGATTATCAAGTTAAAAACTCTGCTTACACAGCATTTGTAGAAGACTTCCAAAACCGTCCAGATATTAAATCTCAACTTGACGAACTTCGCCAAAACTTGTATTCTCAATATATTTTTGATGATTATCTAAAAGCTGAAATCAATAAAGATGTTGCGAAGCAAAAAGCTTATTACGAAAGTCACAAAGACAAATACCAGTGGGAAAAAAGTGCTAAAAGTCGTGTTGCAATTATCTCGGACCCTAAGCTAGTTTCTGATGTTAAAAAAGAAATGTCAAACATCAAAAATTGGGATGCTTTAAAAGCTAAATACGATAAAAAACTTAGCGATAAAAATAAAATCCTAGTAAGCTTCGAAGAAGGAAAAGTCCCAAATACGGCAGAAGTTTTCACAGAATACAAAGTACCATACGAAAAAGGTGTTTTCCAAACTAAAGTTAAAGATCGTGACGTTATCGTTGCAGTGGATGAGCTTTTGCCAGAGGAAACAATGACTTTTGAAGAAGCTAAAGATTCGGTAAAAGATGCGATGACAGAAGTTGCCCTTCAAGAAGCTATTGCCAACGAAAAAAAGAAAACCAAAATTGAAATTCAACCAGGTTTTGTGGAAGATTTACAGAAGACTTTTAAGAAATAATTATAATAAAAGATTGACTGTAATCCATTTATAATCCTATTTTTGCAAACAAATTTTACAAGAAATTATAATGTTAGATAAATTAAAATCGGTTTTTATAGTGTTAGCTTTGGTGCTTTTCGGTTCCAAAATGGATGCTCAGATAAAGCCTGGACAATTCTTAGATGGTATTGCTGCAGTTATCGGTGACGAAATTGTACTAGAATCCGACATCGAAGACCAAGCCAACTACGCACAACAACAAGGAACTAAAGTAGCTGACAAATGTGAGTTTTTATCAAGTATTGTTAATAACAAAATCATTATCTACGAAGCAAAAAGAGATACTTTGATCGAAAATCGTTCTGCTGCGATTAAAGATATGGCACTGCAAAAGTACAACCAAATCTTATCTCAGTTTCCTGACGAAAAAACGATGTTAGGTATGTACAAGTTCCGTACAGCGTACGAGATGCGTAACGCGATCGAAAAAATTGACTCTGACAATTACTACGGACAACAAAAATACAGTAGAATTACGGATAAAACAGACGTTACACCTAACGAGGTAACGGATTTTTTTAACCAATTCAAATACCAATTACCACAAGTTAAAGACGAAGTTGTTTTGGGTAAAATCAGTATTTATCCTAAGCTAACAGAAGCTCACAAACAAGAATTGATTGATAAACTTAACAAGATTAAAAAAGACATTCTTGCAGGCGAATCTTTTGAAACCCAAGCGAGGATTTATTCCGAAGACGAAGGCTCGGCATCCAATGGTGGACTTTACAAAAACATCAACAAAGGTCAAATGGTGAAGCCTTTCGAAGCAGCAGCACTTAACTTGCAAGATGGCGAAATATCAGATCCTGTAGAATCAGAATTTGGTTTCCATTTAATCCAGTTGATCAAAAGAACTGGTAACAAATATGATGCGCGTCACATTTTGTTAAAAGCAGAACCTACTAAAGAAGAAATTGCAGCGACTAAAAAAGAGCTAGAAGATATTCGTCAACAGATTTTGGACAAAAAACTAACCTTCAAAGATGCTGCTTACAAGTATTCTGATGACAAGGCGACGAAGTTTAATGCTGGTGTAATGCAGTCACAAGACGGTGGTGACAAAATTGAAAAACTACACCTGGACCCAACAATTTCTTACCAAATTGCAGGTCTTAACAAAGACGACATCACAGAACCTTTTGAAGAAACACTTAACAGAAAACAAGCTGTTTCTATCGTAAGTGTTAACGAGATTATCGACGCACATGCTTTAGACCTTAATACAGATTACGAAAGAGTTAAGGAAATGGCTCTTAACAAAAAGAAAGGCGAAGTTGTTGACAAATGGGTAAAAGCAAAAATCCCAAACATCTTTATCTCAATCGATGACAAATACAAAGATTGTAAAATAAAAGATGCCCTAGAAAAAAAGAAATAATCATTCTTTAGCATACAAAACCTCACCATTAAAAGTGAGGTTTTTTTATGCCCAAAACTGGCTTCTATAAAGGAATAAATACTTATCTTTAATGCTATTAATTTCAAAAAATGAAGAAAGTAAAAATTGGTGTAATCGCTTTTTGCGGATTGTTAGCAAGCAACCACGCAATAGCACAGACAAAAGGAGCGACAACCGCTTCAACAACCTCAACTCCCAAACAATATCAAGAAGCTGGAATTGACATTTCTATGATGGATAAATCCGTTAGACCACAAGATGACTTCTTTAGTTATGTTAATGGTAACTGGGTTAAAACCGCAAAAATCCCTGCTGACAAAGCAAGTTGGGGTTCTTTCAACGAGCTTCGCGAAAAAACAGACGAAGCTTCTTTAGATATTCTTAATCACATCTTGACGGATAAATTTGCTGCTGGTACAGAAGGTAAAAAAATCCAAGATCTTTACGCATCTTACATGGATCTTAAAAAGAGAGATGCAGATGGATTAAAGCCTATCCAAGCAGATTTTAAGAAAATCGACGCTATCAAAAATCTAAAAGATTTACAAACATATCTTGACCAAGCAACCAAATTTGGAGATAATCCATTCTACGATTGGCGTGTTGGTCCAGACCTTAAAGATTCTAAAAACAACGCCATCTATCTAGGTGCTGCGGATCTTGGTTTAGGAAAAGATTATTATCAAAAAGAAAATGAAGCTAATGCTAAAACTTTGGAAGAATACCAAAAGCATGTAACAGCTTTGTTAAATGTAATCGGTAATAAAAATAGTGCTGCAACTGCAAAATCTATCGTTGACTTTGAAAAATCTTTGGCCAAAACTTACTTAACATTAGAAGAAGGTCGTGATGCTAACAAACGTTACAACCCGAAGACAATTGCTGAACTTTCTGCAATGGTTAAGAATGTTAACTTGCCTCAATATTTAAAGAATGTTGGTGTTAACACAGATCGCGTTATTATCGGAGAATTGGCTTATTATGATAAACTAGACAGTTTCATTAATGAGAAAAATCTTCCTTTGCTAAAAGATTATATGAAGGTAAGATTGCTTTCGGGAAATGCTGGTGTCCTAAACCAAAATATGGACAAATTGAATTTCGATTTCTACAGCAAATATCTTCAAGGTCAAGAAGAACAACGTGCACTTAACAAGCGTGGTTTACAAATGATCAACGGCGTTTTGGGTGAAGCTTTCGGAAAGTTGTATGTTGAAAAATACTTCCCAGAAGAAGCTAAAACGCAAATGCAAGAATTAATTGGATACCTAATCAAAAGTTACCACAAACATATCTCGGAACTGACTTGGATGTCGCCAACGACCAAAGAAAAAGCTTTGGAAAAGTTGTCGAAATTTACGGTTAAAGTAGCTTATCCAGATAAGTGGGAAGATTATTCCAAATTGGCAATCGAAGGGCCAAATAAGATTTCGCTTTATGAAAACTTAAAAAATGTTTCGGCTTGGCGTTATTCCAAAAATTTAGAAAAAGTTGGTAAAGCTGTTGACAAAACAAAATGGGGCATGACACCACAAACTGTTAACGCTTATTACAGTCCATCTAACAACGAAATCGTTTTCCCTGCGGGAATTCTTCAGCCGCCTTTCTTTAACTTTAAAGCAGATCCAGCTGTTAATTTTGGTGGAATTGGTGCTGTTATCGGTCATGAAATTGGACATGGTTTTGATGACAGCGGTTCTAAATTTGATGGTGATGGAAACCTAAATAATTGGTGGACAGATGACGATCGCAAGAACTTTGAAGCGGCTACAAAAAAACTAGGCGAACAATATTCTAGCTACGAGCCTGTTGCTGGTACCAAAGTAAACGGAACTTTCACAATGGGAGAAAACATCGGTGATCTTGGTGGTGTTGCCGTGGCTTATGATGCTTTGCAAATGTATCTTAAAGACAAAGGAAATCCTGGATTGATAAGTGGTTACACGCAAGACCAAAGATTCTTCTTGAGCTGGGCAACCGTTTGGAGAACTAAAGCAACAGAAAAATTCTTGACAAATCAGGTTAAAACAGATCCACATTCACCAGGAATGTATCGTGCTGTTGGACCTTTGGTTAATGTTGATGCATTCTTCAAAGCTTTCGACATCAAAGAAGGTGACAAACTTTATAAAAAACCAGAAGACAGAATTAAAATCTGGTAATAGAAAACTTACAGCAAAGGCTATCCAAAATCGGATAGCCTTTTATTTTATTCCGTTTTAAACCATATTATTTAAACCTTTCAAAAGCGGCTTTTTCTAGCATTTCGCGATCATCGGGATGCGATATTTCAATAAGCGCTTTAGCACGTTGTCTCAAGTTTTTTCCGTAGAGATAAGCAGTTCCGTATTCCGTACAAACATAATGAATGTGCCCTCTAGTGGTTACAACGCCAGCACCTTCTTTCAGAAAAGGCACAATTCTCGGAATTCCTTTTTTGGTTCTCGATGTTAGCGCCATGATAGGTTTGCCTCCATCACTCAACGCAGCACCTCGCATAAAGTCCATTTGACCACCAATACCGCTGTATTGAAATGTTCCAATGGAATCAGCACAAACTTGACCTGTTAAGTCAATTTCGATCGCCGAATTGATGGCATGCATTTTTTTGTTTTTCATAATGTTAATCGGAAAGTTAACATCTGTCACTTCTTTGAACGAAAAAACAGGATTGTCGTCTACAAAATCATAAAGCTTTTGTGTACCAAAACAGAAACTTGTAATGTTTTTAAAATCGTTATAGCCTTTGTACTTATTGGTGATAACATCATTTTTGATTAAATCAATGACGCCGTCGCTCAACATTTCTGTATGAATGCCTAAATCCTTATGATTGCTCAAACATTTAAGAACCGCATCAGGAATAGTTCCGATTCCCATTTGTAAAGTCGCACGATCATCGATAATTTCAGCAACATTTCTACCGACCAATAACTCTTCGTCACCAACTTTGGCACTATAATCTATGGTTGGGAGTTCGGATTCATGATAAATCATTTTATCAATTCGGCTCACATGGATCATTCCATCACCTTGGGTTTTTGGCATTTTGGGATTGATAATCGCAATCACTTTTTTGGCACAATCAACAGCCGATTTTGCAATATCAACCGAAGTTCCTAATGTACAATATCCATGATTATCAGGCGGCGACAACATCACCAAAGCCACATCAATAGGTAAAATATTTTTCTTAAATAAAAGTGGAATTTCACTTAAAAAAACAGGGACAAAATCACCATTATCCGAATTAACTGCCGCACGAACAGGTCCCGAAACAAAAAACGAGTTAATAGCAAAATGCCCTTTGTATTCTGGTTTTGCAACTTCGATATTGCCTTGCAATGTTATAGAAACCAATTCGACATCTTGAAGTCTCGAAGCTTGCCTCGCCAACTCGTCGATTAAAAAATTAGGGGTTGCGGCACTTCCGTGTGAAAAAATTCGATCACCACTTTTAACAATAGAAATTGCTTCTTCCGCACTTACGTAATGGTACATTATTGGCTAAAATTTGTGTTAAACATCTCTAACAAATATACTATTTATCAATAGATTAAGGCTTCTGCTTGAAGATGATTTGTTCACAGGTTTGTTAATTTTTAATAGTTCTAGTCAGTATTTTTTAAAATACAAAATCGATAACGCAAAATCTTTTAGGTAAGTATAAATTTTAAGCAAGAATTTATTTTTAAAATTACAAAGTCTGGATTGTCGGAAAAACTTGATTTAGAAAAATTATCAGGTCGCACCTACGGCGCTCCCCTCTCACATTTTACAAAACACGATTAAGAAGATTTTTACTGAGTTCATTTTTTAAGTTCAATAGTTTCTCTTTTAAAACTGATTTTAATGCAAGAATAAAAGCTCATCACATAAAATCGAAAACAAAAAAAATCTGTGAAAACCTTAGATTGTCAGCGAATTACCAAACCAACGAATCTTATCGATTTCACAGATTTTAAAATATTTTTAAAAGTTTAAATCAAAAACTTTTCCGTTTAACTATTTTTTCATAGTTCCTTTTTCGGCAAGTCTTAGGTGCCAACTGAAAGCTTCTTCTAGCAAATGAGGCGTGTGTCCACCTCTTTCGCAAGCTCTATCAAAGTAAGATTGCAATTCTTCCTTATAATCTGGATGCACGCAATTATCAATAATTTTTTGAGCACGTTCGCGTGGCGCAAGACCTCTTAAATCTGCTAATCCAACATCCGTTACCAAAATATCAACATCGTGTTCGGTATGATCAGTATGCGACACCATCGGTAAAACGTGCGAAATTTTATTATCTTTAGAAGCAGCTTGCGTCACGAAAATACTTAGATAAGCATTTCTCGCAAAGTCGCCAGAACCACCAATTCCGTTCATAATTTTAGTACCACTGATGTGCGTCGAATTAACATTACCGTAGATATCAAACTCAATTGCCGTATTAATTGCGATAATTCCTAATCTTCGGATAAGACCTGGCGTATTCGAAATGTTTTGAGGTCTCAAAACGATTTTCTCTCTATATTTTTGAAGGTTGTCAAAAACACGGTCGTAGCATTCTTTAGAAACAGTAATTGATGAAGCAGACGCAAAGCTTAATTTTCCAGCGTCAATTAGGTCAAACGTGCTGTCTTGCAACACTTCCGAGAACATTGTCAAATCATAGAAATTACTATCCTTAAATCCTGTAAGAACAGCATTGGCTACTTTTCCGATTCCCGCTTGGATAGGAAGCAAACGGTCCGTTAGTCTTCCTAAAGCCACTTCATTTTCGAAGAAATTCAAAAGATGATTTGCAATTGCAATCGTCTTTTGATCAGGTTCAGCGATATCTGCTGGACTATCCTTAATGTCGGTGAAAACAATCGCTTCAATCTTTTCTGGATCCACAGGAATACTTCTACGTCCAATCTTATTCCAAGGTGCAACGATTGGGATAACATTTCTGAAAGGATAATCTTCCGCTTGATAGATATCGTGGATGCCATAAACATCTTCTGGAACTTGGGTGTTAATTTCGATAATCACCTTTTTTGCCATCGCCGCAAAGGTTACAGAATTTCCGACAGAAGTTGTAGGAACAATACTTCCGTCGCGCTCAATATAAGCCGCTTCTATCACGGCAACATCCAACTGTTGAAGATTTTTAGCATGAAGAAGTTCGGCACTTTCGCTAAGATGTTGATCGATAAAAAGAATGTCTCCGGCATTAATTTTATTCCTCAAAATAGGATCAACTTGGAAAGGCATCCTTTTCTTAATAACATTAGCTTCAGCAAGTTTCCCATCGGTTCCGTGACCTAGAGAAGCACCTGTCATTAATGTAACTTTTAGATTTTCAGTTTTTCCACGTTCTGCAAGAGCTGCAAGAACGGCTTTGCTGTCGCCAGCTTTTGTAAAACCACTAGAGCCAATGACCATTCCATCTTTGATGATTTTTGCGGCTTCTTCAGCAGTGGTTACTTTGTTGTGTAGATTTTCTAATCTAATTCTCTCTAACATTGATTTTAAATTTAATTCAAAACCTTGAGGCGCAAAGGCATCAAAGTTTATCCCTATATTTTATACAAGAACAGAAATGCTTAACTCATTATGAAGCATCTCTTGTATGTTGGTTTAAAAAATAATTTTTTACAATCGGTTGCAATAACCTTTTCTAAGGCTCTAACCAAGATGTAAGATATGATGGATCCTCGACTTTCATTGCTTCCTCTGTCAATAACAAAGGACGGAAAGGGTCAACCATCACGGCGTATTCATGTGTTTCTTTAACACCGATACTTCGTTCCATCGCACCTGGATGTGGACCATGCACAATGCCACCTGGATGTAATGTAAAATCCATCAAATCGATATGATTACGACTCATAAAATCGCCCTCGGTATAAAACAATACTTCGTCCGAATCAATATTCGAATGGTTATACGGTGCAGGAATTGCCAATGGATGGTAGTCAAAAAGTCTCGCTACAAAAGAACAAACTACAAAATTGTGCGCTTCAAAAGTTTGGTGCACTGGAGGCGGTTGGTGTACGCGACCTGTAATAGGCTCGAAATTTTTAATGTTAAATTTAAACGGATAAAAGAAACCATCCCAGCCCACAACATCGAAAGGATGCGTTGCATAGGTGATGTCCCAAATCATATCGTCTTTTTTAACCTTAATTAAAAACTCACCTTTTTCGTCTTTTGGTTCTACAAGCGTTGGCAAAATAATATCGCGCTCACAGAAAGGCGAATGCTCTAATAATTGTCCAAACTCGTTTCTGTAACGCTTTGGTGTATAGATCGGCGAATTACTTTCAATGAAAAATAAAACATTATTCTCGGTTTCGAATTCCATTTGATAGATTGTTCCACGCGGTATAATCAAATAATCGCCAACACCGAATTCTAGATTTCCAACAAAAGTCTTAAGAATACCTTTTCCCTCATGCACAAAAAGCAATTCGTCCATGTGGGCATTTTTATAAAAATAATCGGTAGATTTTCTAGGTTTAGCAAGTCCCATTTTCAGGTCATTGTTTAACATCAAAATCTTTCGGCTCTCCAAAAAATCATCTTCGGGAGTCACATCTTTCCCCTTAAACATCCTTGGTTGTATGTTTTTGGGAACTGCAATTTTGGGTGTTGCGTCCTTGTAAAGCTTAACTTCTTTAATCTGTGTTGGACGGTGGATATGATATAACAATGAGGAAATCCCGTGGAAACCCTCTGTACCAAACAATTGTTCGTAATAAAATTTGTCTTCTGGCGACTTAAAAATCGTATGTCTTTTCTGCGGAATACTTCCAGAACTGTGGTATCTCATTTTACTTTTCGCTTTTCCCAAATTTAATCATTTTCGAGCAGTTAGTAAACAATCCGAAAGAATAATCAAATTTTGTTTTTAAATTTATTTTGTTAGATTTGTCTAACTTTTATAAATATATGAATAAAACATTACCTTTACTAGGACTCTTACTTTCATCAATATTGTATTCTCAAGAGTCCGACAGCTTGACTATTGATCGAGACAGCGTCGTTATTAAACCTAACCGACACACTAAAAATATTGATGGCGTTAGCATCATTAAAACCCAACGACCTCAAAAAAAATCGAACAGTATTATCCCAATAGAAGTGTATTCGTCTGCTTTTTTAAGAAAAAACAATACAAATAACATTTTTGATTCGGTAGCGATGATCAACGGTGTAAAACCTCAACTTAATTGTGCCGTTTGTAATACTGGCGATATCCACATCAACGGTATGGAAGGTCCTTACACGTTAATGTTGATCGATGGGATGCCAATTGTTAGTTCGTTATCAACCGTCTATGGTCTTAGTGGAATTCCGAGTAACCTTATTGACCGCATCGAAGTTATAAAAGGTCCTGCTGATGCGACTTATGGAGCCGAAGCAATGGGCGGCATTATCAATATTATCACCAAAAGTCCTCTCACTTCTCCAAAATTAAGTATTGATTATTCAACATCTTCCAATGCCGAACTAAATCTTGATATGGCAACGAGCTTCAGATTAAATTCTAAAATTTCGAGTTTGTTAAGTCTTAATCATTTTTATTTTGGAAACAGAATCGATCTTAATAAAGACAATTTTACCGATACACCTTTGCAGCATCGAATCTCGATTTTTAACAAATGGAATTTCAAGCGAGAGCATCAAAAAAGAGCGAGCTTCGGTTTACGTTATTATTATGAAGATCGCTTTGGTGGCGAAATGAACTGGCAAAAAGAAAATCGCGGAAGCTCCGATGTCTATGGAGAAAGTATCTACACCAATCGCGTAGAAGTTTTCGCGCTTTATGATCTTCCAACTTTAGAAAATATCACAACTTTATGGTCGTACAATTACCATCATCAAGATTCTTATTATGGCGAAAACTCTTTTCTTGCAGATCAACAGGTATTTTTTGGACAGATGCAATGGCAAAAAAAACTTGGCAAACATCATTTAACTTCTGGTATCACAGCAAAGTTTTCTACTTATGATGACAATACTGTTGCAACAGAAAATTACACACAAACGGCAAGCTTGCAAAACCGAAATCTCTATGGCTTTTTCGCACAAGACGAATGGCAGATTTCGAAGTCAAATGCTCTACTGTTGGCTTATCGTTTAGATCACGATAACCAACACGGTTTAATCCATTCGCCGCGATTGGCATGGAAATTTATGCCAAACGAACATCATACTTTTCGTGCAAGCTTAGGAAAAGGATTTCGTGTTGTCCATGTTTTCACGGAAGATCATGCTGCATTGACAGGTTCTCGCGATGTTGTTATTTCCGAAACTTTAAAACCTGAAGAATCTTACAATGCCTTTGCCAACTATCTTACCAAAATTCCTTTGGGAGACGCCAATGTAAGTGTAGATCTCTCTGGTTTTTATTCTTACTTCACGAACAAAATTATTGGCGATTTCGATACCGATCCTGATAAAATTATTTTTAAAAACTTGGACGGATATGCGGTTTCAAAAGGTTTGTCGTTAAACATGGATTTGCTTTGGACTTCGCCATTAAAAATAAATTTGGGTCTTACCTACATGGATGTTTATCAAAAAAATAGCATTGAAAAAATCCAGCAACTTCATGCGCCAAAATGGAGCGGCGTTTATAATTTGAGTTATTATTTCCCGAACAATTGGATTGCAGATTTTACTGGACAATTTTACGGACCAATGCGTTTGCCGATTTTGGAAGACGACTTTCGACCAGAGTATTCACCATTTTTTACTTTGGCAAATATCCAGATTAGAAAGCAATTCAAAAATTTTGAAGTCTATGCTGGTGTAAAAAATCTATTGAACTTTCTTCCGAAAGATCCGATTATGCGTACAAATGATCCTTTTGATAAAAATGTTGATGATCCTATCAGCAATCCAAAACATTATACGTTTGACACCACTTACGGTTATGCACCAATGCAAGGTATCCGAAGTTTTATTGGTGTAAAATGGGATTTAAAATCAAAAAAGTTTTAAATTTAGTTTTTATTAAAAATCTTTAAACCGCAAAAGTGGAAAACATTATTCATTAAAGATGATGTTGACAAAAGAATCTTGTCTTTTGTAAGCTTGAATTAAGTTAAAATCTTTTGTGGTTAATTTATAGATAAAGAACAAAAATCTTAGTTTTAAATATTCGAAAATGTCCAAGAAAACAAATGCAGTACGGATTTTAGAATCTCAAAATATCACTTTCGAACTTCGAGAATATGAAGTCGATGAGAATGATCTCAGCGCAGAACATGTCGCAGAATCTATCGGGATTTCTGCAGAGAAGATTTATAAAACGCTTATTCTGAAAGGTCAAAAAGATCCATTTTTGGTTGCTGTCATTCCAGGTAATGCACAATTGGATTTCAAAAAATTGGCGAAAGCTTCTGGCAACAAAAATTGCGAAATGCTTCCCCTTAAAGATTTGCTTGCTACAACTGGATACATCCGAGGTGGCTGCTCGCCAATTGGGATGAAAAAAACTTTTCCAACTTACATCGAAGAGATGGCAACTCTAGAAAATGACATCATCATTAGCGCCGGTAAACGAGGTTTGCAAATCATCTTAAATCCAAACGATCTACAATCTGTCACCGAAGCATCTTTCGCGGATTTGTGTAGCTAAATTTCTTATTCAAATTAATATGAACTATTAAAATGCTTTCAGAGTTTCAAATTCTGAAAGCTTTTTTCCTATGGCGCAGAATCCCGCGTGAGGGATCGACGTGAAAATCCTTTGGGGTTGGAGCGAGGCGGCGGAGCGTAGCGGAGCCGTCCGAGCGACAAACCTAAAGATTGCAACAAAGAGCCCGACCCGAGGATTTTGACAAAAGAAAAACCTCATAGGTTTTTAGAAACCTATGAGGTTTAGCGAAGGAAAAATACGAGGGACACGCCCAAATATTTTTACACTAAACTTATCTTTTAATTTAGGAAAACTTCATAATTGTTGACATCGTGGACAATACTCAGCAACTCGTCGTTAATCTTGATGCGATGCTGCATGGACACTAATTCTATAACACTGTTATCTTCTGGATTTTTGACGCAGAAACTCAACTTTTGATCACCATAATCGTGTCCCAAAAACGAATTTTTGAAAAAGTCAATATCCGTCTGACGGAGACTGTCGAGACTCACAACCACAGACATACTTTTTGCAAACTTGTCGAAAGCTTCCTTCAATTCGATAACATCGTTGACATTGACGAAAACGCGACCGTCTTTGACTTGCGCAAATTTTATTTTTAAAATTACAAAACGCTGTACTTCCAGCTTTTCTTTTAACTTCATATAATCGCGGTCGCCCAAACGGAAAGAATACGAACCCGTGTAATCTTCCAAGGTTACAAACGCAACCTTCTCACCACTTCTAAAACCATCCTGCACACGATATTCGGTGATTAATCCTGCAACAGAATATTCCTTACCTGTATCTTTATCACGGTTGCGCCAATCTTTTTTGTCTTGTTCTGGTTTTGCCAATTTTGGAAAAACATTGTCTTTAAAATAATCCAACTCATCCAAATTAAAGAAGTTAAAACTTCCTTTGGGCTCAGCATTTTTAGTTGAAGCTTCCACCAATTCGGATTCGCCATCGTGGTCTTCGATATCGAATTCAAAATCGATTTCCTCCACCTCATCTTTATCATCTTCTGCCGCAGCCAAAGCAGGATTCTCTTGCGGAACATCTTCGCTTTGACTTTCCAACACTGCTTTTTTCGACAACACACCTTGGATAAACTGAAACTGATATTTGAATTCGTCCAACGGATGCGCCGACAGATAGAATCCGATACTTTCTTTTTCCTTGTTAAGCGTGTGCATATTTGGCCACTCTGCGCAAGGCAAAAGTTTTGGTTGTTCTATTTTGACCTCATCTGCAAAATCTGCAAATAAGGAATTTTCCATTTCATTATGACTTTCTTGGAAGCTTTGTCCATAACGCAACAACTTTTCGAGATTAGTTTTCCCAGCTTGGTCAATATCAAAATATTGTCCGCGGTGATACTTATCGACACCATCAAAAGCGCCAGCAATTACCAAACTTTCCGCCACTCTTTTGTTAACTTGCGATGCTGGTACACGCTCGAAAAAGTCATATATATTTTTGAATTTTCCTTCTTGACGTGTTGCATAGATTGCCTCACTTGGTCCCTCGCCTATTCCTTTAATCGCTCCCAAACCAAAACGAATTTGACCTTTTTCGTTTACTGCAAATTTGTACTGCGATTCGTTAACATCTGGTCCTAAAACATCAACACCCATCGCCTTACAATCTTCCATAAACATGGTAATTTGCTCGGTATTGTTAATGTTATTACTCATCACACTCGCCATATATTCGGCAGGATAATTGGCTTTTAGATAAGCCGTTTGATAAGCGATAAAGGCATAACAAGTGGAGTGCGATTTGTTAAAAGCATATTCGGCAAAGGCTTTCCAGTCATTCCAAATTTTTTCCAAAGGTCCTTCATCAAGATTATTCTTACGTCCACCTTCGATAAATTTTGGATACATCTTGTTAAGAACGTCGATTTGCTTTTTACCCATCGCCTTTCTCAAAGTATCGGCTTCACCTTTGGTAAAATTTGCCAACTTCTGAGACAACAACATTACCTGTTCTTGGTAAACAGTAATTCCGTAAGTTTCCTTTAGATATTCTTCAGTTTCTGGTAAGTCATAGACAATCTCCTCGATCCCGTGTTTACGATTAATAAAGTTCGGAATGTATTTAATAGGACCTGGACGATACAAGGCGTTCATTGCAATAAGATCGGCAAAGACTGTAGGTTTCAGCTCGCGCATATATTTTTGCATCCCTGGACTTTCGTATTGGAAAATCCCAATCGTACGACCTTCTTTAAAGAGTTGATAAGTTTTGACATCATCCAACGGAATCAAATCTGGATCGATATCGATATCATAGCGTTGCTTCACCAACTTAAGAGCATCTTTAATGATCGTCAAAGTACGAAGTCCCAAGAAGTCCATCTTCAAAAGTCCCGCACTTTCCGCAACCGAGTTGTCAAACTGAGATACCAAAATATCAGCATCTTTCGCCGCAATGGTCACTGGCACAAGATTACTAACATCCTCTGGCGTGATAATCACACCACAAGCATGGATCCCTGTGTTACGAACGCAACCTTCCATCTTTTTGGCACTCGCCAAAACTTGGTAACGATCATCATTAGGATCATCCAAAACCATCTTCATCTCGTCCACCAAAAGTTGTTCTTCTGGTTTCAGTTTATCATATTTAGAGAGGGCTTTTGCAATGTTCATCCCAGGTGTTGACGGAATTAATTTTGCAATACTATTGGTATCTGGTATTGGCAAATCCAAAACTCTTCCCGCATCTTTAATTGCAGATTTCCCTCCCAAAATAGAATATGTGATAATCTGTGCAACCTGCGTTTTACCATACTTTTCAACAACCCATTTGATAATTTTATCCCGACCTTCATCATCAAAATCAATATCAATATCAGGCATCGAAACCCTTTCTGGATTTAGGAAACGCTCAAAAAGCAAATCGTATTTAATAGGGTCAACATTCGTAATTCCAATACAATAAGCGACAGCAGAACCTGCCGCGGAACCACGACCAGGTCCAACCCAAACGCCCATATTTCGAGCTTCGTTACAGAAATCTTGTACAATCAAAAAATAACCAGGATAACCTGTATTTGCGATAACATCCAACTCGAAGTCTAGACGTTCTTTAATCTCGTCGGTGATACCAGTTTCGACATAACGTTTTTTCGCACCTTCATAAGTTAAATGCGTTAGATATGCCATCTCACCACGTTTGCCGCCATCGACATCATCTTCTGCATGGATAAACTGCTCAGGAATATCAAACTTCGGAAGCAAAACATCACGCTTCAATCGATAAGGTTTGAACTTGGCTAAGAAATCTTCATAAGCTTCGAAAGCATCAGGATAAGCCATAAACGTCTTTTTGACATCATCACTGCTTTTGATATAATATTCTTGTGTACTAAGACCCTTTCTTTTTCCAAAACCCTTACCAACAGGCGTTGACAACTTTTCGCCATCTTTGATGCACATCAAAATATCTTGGATATTTGCATCTTCTTTATTGGTATAATAGGTTTCGTTTTGGGCTAAAATTTTAACCTCATATTTTTCTGCTAATTGTAAAAGAACTTCATTAAGATGCTCTTCTTCTGGCAATTCGTGGTTCTGAAGCTGAACATAGAAATCATCACCAAACTCATCTTTCCACCATTTGAAAAGCTCCTCTCCTTTTTGTTCACCAATGTTAAGAATCGCATCAGGAATATCGCCATTAATCCCCGAAGTTAAAGCGATAACACCTTCTTTGTATTGCGCAATCAACTCGCGGCTAATTCTTGGGACACCAAAATAAAAACCCTTAACAAAACCAATACTCGATAATTTTGCTAAATTCTTATAACCTTCAAAATCCTTTGCTAGAAGAACAACTTGCGTTCTTTTGTCAGGATCATCTTTGGTAAATTGTTTTTGCTCGTAACGGTCAGAGATAAAAAACTCACAACCCAAAACTGGCATCAGCGGTTCTTTTGGAGGTTCGGCATCGTTAAATTCCTCGCCTTTTTCCTCAGCCTCTTGCTTCTTTTCAAGATAAGATTTGTAAGCTTTTTCGCGGTCACCATTAACGCCTTCCATCGCCGAAACAAATTTGAAAGCACCCATCATGTTCCCGATATCGACCATACCAACTGCTGGAAAATCGTTATCCACCGCTTTTTTAATCAAATCATTAATACTTGACGATGCCTGCAACGTGGAATAAACACTGTGGTTATCAAAATGAAAATACTTGCCAAGGTCAATCTCGTCAAGACTTCCAAAATCTTTTTTCTTGTTTTTATTGTTAAATCCAGCAACCTGACGACGAATAACAATGTCGAAAGGCGCAATTGGATTAGGATGTAATTCTTGATAAAGTCGAAGTTGGTCTTCAGAAATCTTAAGCAAATCTGCAGGAATAATGCCGATTCTCATCATTTCGAAAAAGACTTGCGCAGTTGCATTAACGTCCGCAGCAGCATTATGCGCTTCATCGAAACTTGTACCGTACAGCTTTTCGTACAGCTCACCAAGTTTTGGTGCTTTGTAACGACCATTACGTCCTCCGCCTAACTTACAAAAATCGGTTCCCAAATGCATGGTATCCGCCTTTGGAAGCGCCTGCAATTTGTCTTCAATTTCTTTACGGTAAAACTCAGCGCCAACAATATTGTAATCGAATTCCACATTATGTCCAGCACCTACTTTCGACCTTTCCAAAACCGCCTTGAACTCTTCTAAAACTTCCTTCAAATCTCGACCTTCTTCTTGCGCCATTTTGGTAGAAATCCCGTGAATTCTTGTCGCGTTAAACGGAATATCATAACCTTCTGGCTTTATAATATAGTCTTGATTTTCAATAAGATTACCTTCTTCATCATGTAACTGCCAAGCAATCTGCACCATACGTGGCCAGTTGTCCGAGTCTGATAAAGGGGCATTAAAATTCTTTGGTAAACCTGTGGTTTCGGTATCGAAAACTAAGTACATTAATTTGAAATTTTTGCGCTAATTGAGTGTAAAGTTAAGACATAATTCCTCAGAAAAAAAGTAGCAAAAATTTGATTTTATAAAAAAATTATAAAAGTGTTAATATCGGTTAAATATCACTTAAGTTTTAGTTTTAGATTTAATTTTAACAAAAAATATTGCGTGAAGAAACTTCTACTATTTTGCTTACTATTAAGCGCCATTTTTTATAAATCTCAAAGCATCTCTGGAACAATCCGCCTCAACAATTATCCTGTTGCTGGTGCTTTAATTATCAATCTCTCAACCGAACAACGCACAACATCGACGGCATTTGGATTTTATAGCATCGCTGCAAAAGCTGGTGACAAAATAAGAATCACGCGATCTGGTTATGAGAATATTAACTTCCATGTTCAGAATCTTAACACTTCCTACGATTATGACATAACGCCCATCCCAAAAGAAATTGAAGAAGTTGTAATCGCTCAAACACCAACAGGTGATTTAACAAAAGACAGCGAAGCTTTTGGAAGAAGTTTAAAAGATAGACGCGTGAATGATGGCATCCGAAAAACGATAAAACTACCATCTGAATTCTACGTTGAAAGACTAAGAAAACCTGGAGATTTTGTACAACCTGTTGGTCCTGGAATTAGTTTTGGAGCTATTGACAACAAGTGGTCGCTTCCCGATTGTGTCGAATGGTTACACAGCGAACTAACCGACGAATATTTTGCAGAATTCGGTCTCGAAAGTCAAGATGTCAACAGATTTTTATCTTTTTCTTTAATGACTATGGACAAAAAAACTTATGCTGAAATCTTAAAGTACGGTTATATAAGTCCTTTCAACATGGGACAAATTAAACTCATTTTCGAAAAAACAATTTTGACCTTTAAGAAAAATCCAACACAACAAAAACCTTAGACACCACCAATACTAAGAGAGTCTTGTCTTTTCTTCTCAGCTCTTTCGATTAAAACTTGTGCTGCAACTTGATTGCGATTATCTTGTTCTTTTAAGATTTTGTCGAGTTGTGGCTGGATTACTTTTGTCATATCATCCACCGACATATCATTAGCCTTAGGGTCGTCCATTAAGTTATACCAAGGTCTTCTGCCACCCCATTTGTAATCGCCATAGACATAGACTGGTGTGCCGTTGGCACGAACTGTTGCACCACCTTTATTAAGAATCCAAGTGTCGGCAAAACTGTACATCCACTTGGCATCTTCTTCCAACATTCGGAGGCATGAGTGCGACGCTGGATAACCTGGCAACTCGTACTGATGCCAACCAATACCTTGGAAGTTACTGATATTAAAATTCCATCTTAGCTTCCACTCATCACTAACTGTAGAGATTGACACTTCTTTTTTCCAATTGGCAAAATGAAGTCCTCTATCCGTTTGAGAGGCTTTTTTCCCCATCGATGTTGGCCCCCATTTAACAAGGTTTCCATATTCATAAACACCAAAAGCCTGAATTGGATATGAGAAAAACACAAACTTCTTAACATCTTTAAGAACAGGAACATTACCTGGAAAAGGCGAATATTTTAAAAAATCTTTTTCGATAACACTTGGCACAACCAAAGTATCAGGACGGTTAAGGTTCCTTTTGTCAACTCTATTAATAGCACAAATAGTGTAAATCTCGTCAGAAGTATATTTCTTCTTAAACTCTTTGGCTATAGAATCATTCTTTTTTAATGAAATTCCCGTGTAATGAAATTCTTTATTTGGAATAACCGTTTTTGCAGCCTCCTTTTTTTGGTTTTCTATTTTGGCAAGAGAATCCTTAATTCTGCTTTCTGTATTATCAACTTTTACCGAATCGACAGAATTTGGAGCGTCTATAGATGCTGACGAACTTGAAGAACTCTGAGTACTTTCTTGGTCTTTTTTACATTGAATTAAAACAAAAACAGGCAGCAAAAGCCATAGTTTTCGACTAAAATTGAATTTCATAACGTGTTTTTTAACGAATTTTTAACATTCAAAAACTAGACCAAATTTTGTAAATTTTTCTTTGTATTAAGGATTTGTAATATGATTGATAATTTTTTTAGCATGAATCCGAGAATTCTCTATAAACCACAAATGTGTATTGCGACCACCACAAACGACTCCCGCTAGATAAAGTCCTTTAATATTAGTCTCCATTGTTTCGGGATTATGAAGCGGAACTTCGGCATCGCCTTCCAAAATAATTCCAGCATTTTTTAAAAACTTAAAATCAGGCAAGTAACCAGTCAATGCTAAAACAAAATCATTTTCTATACAAAGCGATTCTGTTTCAGTTTTAAACAAAACATGCGTATTTGTGATTTCTGTAATCTCGGAATTAAAATAAGCTTTGATACTTCCTTCGGCAATTCGGTTTTCGATATCTGGTTTCACCCAGTATTTAACACGATTTCCAATTTCGGAACCGCGAATAATCATCGTAACATCACCGCCTTTTCGATAAATCTCTAAAGCCGCATCTACCGAAGAATTACTCGCACCAACCACGACAACTTTTTGTTGCGCGTACGGATAAGGTTCTTTATAATAATGATGAACTTTGGGAAGATTCTCTCCTTTAACATTCAACAAATTTGGAATGTCATAAAATCCAGTTGCAATAATGACTTGCTTGGCTGTATAACCTGCTTTTGAAGTCGCTACCGAAAATTCATTTCCATTTTTCTGAACCATCAAAACTTCCTCATACAACCGAATATTGAGTTTTCGTTGTCGCGTTATCCCTTGGTAATATTCCAAGGCGTCTTGTCGACCTGGCTTTGGTGCTGTCGTTATAAAAGGAATGTCGTCGATCTCAAGGCGTTCTGCCGTTGAGAAAAACCGCATGTACAAAGGATAATTGTAAAGACTATTGGCGATTGTTCCTTTTTCTAAAATAACATAAGAAAGTTGGTGTTTCTCCGCTTCTATCGCACAAGCAATACCAATAGGTCCTCCACCAACTATGATTAAATCTAACATTTTTATTTATTTTTCATGCAAAGACGCACTATTTTTATTAAAAAAGATTAATAAAAAGCAAAGATAAGCAAAACGGTTAAACCCTTTGCTATACAACGCTTTATAAAATAGTAGTCTTAAATTGGAAGTCCGTGTCTGTATGATTTTAGGCTTAAATTGACAAGGTTAGGTTACTAATTCGTTACCTGTTGATACAGGTAACGGTATGTCTTAACAAGTTATATTTCAGTGTTTTGCACCCTTTTTTACGTTTCCTTGTAACTCAATGTAATTTAATTTTAAACATTAAACATTGGAGTTATGGAACAGGCAAAAAAATCGACGTTCAAACTACTTTTCTATTTGAAAAAGAACGAACCGAAAAAGAACGGTAATGCCCCGATTATGGCACGTATTACCATTGACGGAGTTGCTAAAACTTTGGGAACAAAGTTAGAAATTAATGCAAATAATTGGGATTTAAAATTCGGGAGAGTTTTGGGCAAGAGTACCCAGGCATTAAGCATCAACCAAAAATTAGATAACATACGTGGGCGTATCGACAAGATTTATGAAGATATGCTGAAACACGAGGGTTTTGCTACCGCCCAAAAAGTAAAGCTCTCCTTTTTAGGTGTGGGTGTAATGGACGATGCTATACTGAAAGTTTTCAACGACCAAAATGAGGAATTTAAAAAATTGGTCGAAAAGGAAGAACGCTCACAAAGCACCTACAACAAGTATATCACGGTTTACAATCATCTTACCACGTTTATAAAGGAACGCTATCATCGTAATGATATGGCTTTTCGGGAATTGACCAACGATTTTATCCGTGAGTTTGATTTTTACCTACGGTACGATTTACAGTCGTCGCATAATACGGTTTGGGTGTACACGATGCCTGTATTAGCCCTTGTCGAACTGGCTATCAAAAAAGGGCTGATACGTGATAATCCGTTTGAAGATTACGAAATCAGTATGGAGGAAACCGACAGAGGTTACATACTGAAAGAAGATGTCGAAAAGCTAATGATGTGCGAACCTGCGCACAAACGGTATGAGGTAGTAAAAGACCTGTTTATTTTCAGTTGCTTTACCGGACTTGCTTATGCAGATATTAAAAAGCTGACAAGGAACAATATTCAGTCATTCTTTGACGGTCATCAATGGATTATCAGCAGGAGAAAGAAATCTGATGTTGCTTCCAATGTTCGGTTAATGGAAATACCCAAACGCATCATTGAAAAATATTTGGGTACGACCCGCAATGAATTTATCTTTCCTGTTCCGACCAATACGACCTGTAATAGACACGTTACTAAACTGATTGAAAAAGCGGAAATTATTACGGAGCAAAAAGTAACTTTCCACACGGCAAGACATACTTTCGGAACAATGTTTTTGACCGAGGGCGTACCGCTTGAAAGTTTAAGCAAAATGATGGGGCATAAAAATATTTCTACCACACAGATTTATGCAAAGATTACCAGCCAGAAAATCAGTAAGGATATGGATTTGGTAACACCGAAATTCAAGGCAATGGAAGAAGCATTTTTAACGGTAGATATTTAATTAAATCCAACACAACTTATAGAACAGAGCTTGACAGCTCTGTTTTTTTTGTCCCAATTTTTTATACCCAAAGCACATTTACCTCCCTTTCCAATTTCCCCGACTGTAAAAGAGCTTTCGGCTATTTCTGAAACAGAAATTTGAAAAACGCCCTTCCGGCATTTTTAAAATCCCTGTCAGGTGTGGCTTTAAGAGCCACACAATTAAAAAAACATTTATCAATCCAGGGAAATAGAAGTGTTATTTCCATTCACAACAGACCATTTTCCAATGCAATTTTCCCGGCTTCCACATTTTCTTTTATTCAAAGAAGCCTGTATGCACTATTGTCCCATTTCAAGAGCAAAGGTATTTCCGTGTTCTTAACGCCGCCAAAAGGTCACGCAAGTTTGAAAAAAAATCTCCACCCGTTGGGTAGTATTTTTTATTCAAAACCTTGTGTCGGCTAAACACGAACCTTTTATGCTCGTGAAACGAAACATAGCATACTCCGGCTCTTTGGACGAATAAAAAAAATGTCAGTTATGAAAATTATAAGCATTGAAAATGGTAATGAAACGAAACAGCACCTCCTCTCATTACCGAATAAATCAAAAAAAATTAAATCAAATATCAACCTCTAAAAATCAACAAAAATGAACATCACAGGAAGACTGACAAGAAATGCGGAAGTACGCACATTGTCGAACGAAAAACAAGTAGTAAACTTTTCAGTAGCGGTAAACGACAGCTATCGGAACAAGCAAGGCGAACGAGTAGAGCAAACAACCTATTTCGATTGTGCCTATTGGATAAGTGCTAACGTGGCAAGGCTACTGACAAAAGGCACTTTGGTAGAACTCACAGGGCGGGTAAGCACAAGGGCGTGGGTAAACAAAGAGGGCGAAGCGAGAGCAGGGCTGAATTTCCATACCTCACAAATCAAACTGCACGGAGGTAGTAGAAGAACCGAAACCCTACAAGCTACTGCACAATCTGAAAGCAACGGATTTACAGCAGAGGGAACGGAAGATGACCTACCATTCTAAAACGAGTATTCAATCATTTTTTAACATCAAAATTTTATCAAAATGGCACATAACATCAATTTCAACGAGAGAACAGGAAAGTACAGTTTCTTTACAGTACAGCAAAAAGCGTGGCACGGTTTGGGGCAAATCGTGGAGCAATACCCAACAAGCGCGGAAGCTATCAAACACGCAGGTTTAGATTACGAAGTCGTAAAATCCCCACTATTTACCAAAGGTTCGGGATTTATCGAAACGGCACAAGGTATTGAGTTAGGCAGTACCGAATTGGAAGTACCTAACTATTTCGCCAACATACGTACCGATAACAATGCAGTATTAGGCGTAGTCGGTAAGGATTACCATATCGTACAAAACCGAGAAGCGTTTAATTTCTTTGATGCTATCGTAGGCGGTGGGGACGGTATTTTATACGAAACCGCAGGAGCATTGGGCAAGGGAGAGCGCATTTTTATCACAGCCAAATTGCCCGACTATATCCGTGTAGGCAATGGCGATGATGTTACAGAAAAGTACATTTTCCTTACCACTTCGCACGATGGTAGCGGAAGTATTACCGCAGCGTTTACACCTATCCGTATCGTTTGCCAAAATACCTTAAACGCTTCATTGCGGAATATGACCAATGTTGTCCGTATCAAACATACTTCGGGAGCGAAACAGCGTATCGAGAACGCTCACAAGATTATGGGATTGGCTAACACGTTGAGCATTCAGTTAGAGGGCATTTTCAACCAATGGACAAAGGTAAAAGTAACCGACCGTGAGGTCAGAAAGCTAATCCAATTGGCACTTTGCCCGAATAAGGAAACCCTTGATTTACTCAAAAAGGGTGCGGAAGATGAAGTTTCAACCGTGTTTAAAAATGTAGTTGATGACGCTTTCGGCTATGCAATGATGAGCGACACACAGCTAATGGACACGACCAAAGGCACTTTGTTCGGAGCGTACAACGCTGTTACAGGCTACTATCAGAACGTAAAAAAATACAATAACGAAGAAGCCAAGTTACAGAATATTGTATTGGGCGGAACTGCACAACGCAAATCGCAGAAAGCATTTGAACTGTGTACCGCCTTTGCCTTAGACGGTGCAGAAATCCTAAACCTTAATTAGATAACAAGAGGCTACCGCCTTAATCGGTGGTAGCCTACTATAAAAACAGAAGTTATGAAAGCGACAACAATAGAGGAAGCGAAAAGTCTGGCGAGAGCCAAGAGCCTTGAAAAGAAGCACAGGGACGAAAGCGTATTTATTATTTACTGCAATCGTACAGAGCATTTTTATATAGACACAGACGGTTTAGTACGCCTTTGGGAAAAGTCACACGGCTACTATGTAAATGGAGTTTACACCGCAGAATAATTGCATAACATTTAAAAGCAGTTACAATGGAAACGAAAGCAATAGCCACAAAATTTGTCAGCCACGAAGTACCCAATTTGGAAACGCTGAAAAACTCAAAGGTGTATCAGCTAAGGGAGAAACTGAACAAGGGCGAGAAGTTGAGCCGAGCCGATAAAAACTGGATTGCAGAAGCAGTAAACCGAAACGCATTTTTTAACAGGGCAATTCCCCTAATGGGTTATCGGTTTGGGTTTGAGGATATTTTAAAAACCTATGTAGTGAAGCAGTACGACAGTTGGCAGGAATACAACGCACCCGACAAAACAAGCCTACGAAGTTTCATTTATGGCAGGATTGACAAGATAGCAGAAATAACAAATTAAAAACGGATAGTAATGTATATCACAGATTTAAACGGTTGCCTAATAGAAGTTACAGACCTTGACGAAGCTATCAGAATAACCGCAGATTACAAGGAGTACAGGCACAAAGACAAAAGTTTTTCCGAGTTCGACAAAAGGCAAAAAGCTTATTGGACGGATATGTACGAGAAACTTACAGCAATCAAAAAACAAGTAACAACACATTAAAATTAAGACAATGAACACAAATTTTTTCAATCAGATAGCACAGTTGGATTTTACAGGTAATTTACAACTGACAATAACCAAAGGCACGGAAAACAACCTAATCGTAACAGTATTGCTCAACAATGAGCAATGCGGAGATAGTGCAAAAAACCTCATTCCCCCTTTGACATTCAACGCCACTCCGCAGGAGTTTGACGAGGGATTTTTTGAGCAGATTACCGCACCTATTAAAACCATTTCGGGCGTAATGGTAGATATGGAAGCCTTTATGAAGCAAATGGAAATCGTCAAACTGCAATCCGAAGCGGAGAAGCAGAAAGCCGAGAAAGCTAAAAAGGAAAAGGAAGCAAAAGACAAGAAGTACAAAGACGGTATGGCAAAGGCTGACGAGTTGGAGAAAGAGGGCAAATTCCGTGAAGCGTGGATAAAAGTACCCGACATTGCGGAGTTTCCCGAAAAGGCGGACGAGATACGCAAACGCAAAACATCATTGTCCGACAAGTTTGCAACACCGAGCCTATTCGGTGCAATGGAAGAACCAACGGAAGAACCGCCACAAGCGGAAGAAGTTACGGCAGATTGCCCCATTGACGAAACAGAACAGTATTAACACCAAAATCAAAAGTTATGTTATTAGCAACAGTATTACCGAGAGTTTTTATACTTAAAGATAAAGGACAGGACATCAGACTGACCGACCCCGAAGCACGTTGGAGCGTGGAAGCCGTAATGAATTATTACGCCAATATGTACCCGATTTTGACGACCGCAAAGGTATCAGCACCGAAGATAAAAGACGATGCGGTCGAGTACAGATTTGAAAGCGTTATGGGTACTAAAGGATAATTTAAAATCGTAAAACAATGAACTATGCAACGCAAAATCATATCGGGAACAATCAGCATACCCGAACAGAAACGGCAACGGAAGTTGCACCGACAGTTGGGCGAGTTCGCACAATGGATGCAAAGACCAAAAGATGCAGACCAGGTGCGGAAAGACAAACGGAAATCCGTACCGATAGCAATGCTACCAATGGTTTTCTAAAGTGTACGTTTCTGCCTAAACTGAAAACGGCACAATCCGTACAGGCTTGTCAGAAAACGGAAAGGGATTTTTATAAATCCCTTTCCAAACTTGCCGAGCATTACAGCATTGAGCCAATGCCAACCCGACAGGGTTACGGCTATCCCTACAATATGGTATTGGCTATGTGGGATATGGATACCCAAATGAAACGAAGCCATAGAAATTGGGACGGTTTTAAATTGATACGGGACAGTAAGAAAACCTTTTTAACGAGCGAGGAAAGATACGACACAGGTACAACGCTGTTTTACATTCCCATTGTTCCACTCTTTGAAATGTTGCACGACAAACAGCGGAAACACACCGCACATTTACTGACTTCGGTTTGCAGTTATCTGTACCATATTGCCCAAATACCATATTACAGACAGGAAGACAGCTATTTGTATTGGCTGTATGAAACGCACAAAGATTGGGTAGATTATGACGATGAAACGGAAGAAACCGAAAGCTATAAAAGTGAATTGAGGAAAGCGGAAACCGTTGGCGACAGGATTGAGCAAAAGTTGTACAACCGTATCAATCTAACGATATTTGAGCAACGTTTAAGCCGTTTTAAAAGCCGTGATACATTCGACAAAGAATGTTGGAACGTGGCTTGTAATGCCTTTGCCCTTTATACGGAATACCCGACAGCAAGTATTTTCCGAAACGCACCCATACCCGAACAAGACCCCTATAACGATGATTGCGAAAACGAAGTTATCGGAATGGAAAAGTATATTTCCTTTATCGCAGATACCAAAGGTTGGTTGTACGAAAACATAAAAGACAGTATCAACAACGAGTTTAACGAATACGGAGTAATGGAAGAACCGACCATTAACAAAGTCTTTGACGAAAGAAAAATATCGGTTGGAAACCTTGATTTTGAGAACTGCCTGTTTGAGTTATTGGACGACCTATCTTACCTATTGTATAACTATAAAACCACAGAAAAATGAACAATGCAACCGACATAACAGCAAATTTCGGAACGCTTTATTTTCCTAAATCAGCATTGGTTTTTTACGTAACCAACGGCACGGACAAAGAAACCTATGTAGAGCATTTCGATATGGACATTGCCCGCGCACTGGTTACCGATGCACCCATTTTACTTTGTGATGAACCAACCGCTTCGTTGGATGCCAAAAGTGCGAATGTTGTAATGAATGATCTAAGGGAATTGGCCCAAAGTGGTAAAGCTGTGATCGTCGTAACACATGATCTACGGCTAAGACAATATGCGAACCGTATTATCTATGTAGAAGAAGGCAATGTATCGGATACTCCGAAAGATGAAACACTATATAAACAGTAGAAAAATGAAATACTCAATTAATATCATGCAAAAAATGGGAAAATTGACTCCTGTTGTTCTTTTGTTTGCACTACTTCTTTTGAATTCTTGTGGAAATAAGAAAGCAGAGCAACGGGCAGAAAACATCAAAGAAAAAGGACTTGCGGTACCTGATAGCGTCAGTGTTGTTTCGGCAATTGGTAAGATAGAACCCGAAGGGGGATTGGTAGAGATCGCTTCAGAATATGGGGGAATCATTACCCAGTTGTTCAAAGCAGAAGGTGATTATGTTGAAGTTGGAGAGATCATTTTTGAATTGAATACGGAATCCGAAAAGGCAGATGAGAATATTCTGCTTAAACAACTTGATATGCAACAGAAAAGAGCTGAAGCGGATTACTCAAACATTCAACAATATGAAATTCAACTCGCAGAAATAGAACGAGATCTTGATGTAAGCAATCGCCTTGCAGAAACTGGAGCTGAAACTTGGCAAAATGTGGAAACAAAGAAAAAAGATCTTGATGTGGCCCGTGCCAACCTTAATTCTGCAAGAAAAAATGCCGCAGCCTCTTTCGCAGACATTGATGTAATAAAATCCCAATTGGAAAAATCCAAAAAATCAACCAACGCCAGACTTGTACGAGCCGAACAGAGTGGCACATTGATCAGCATGAACCTGAAAGAGGGATCATCTATTTTGGTCAGTGAAATCTACAACGCAGATTATAACGTTCAAAAATCAAAAAACGATTACCTGACCGCTGCATACGACTATATCTTAGCGCAATTAAAGTTTGAAAATGATCTTAAAAAATAGAATTAACGCAACGCAACAAAAAATCAATTTTATGGAATTTAAGAAAATTATGATATTATTTGTTTTTGCAATACTGGCAAATAGTGTCTGGGCGCAAAACCCAACTGCAAAACTCAGTGGAAAAGTAACCGATTCACTTACTCAAGAAGCCGTGTACTATGCCACGATCTCTTTACATCCAGTTGGAGACGACAAAAATGTGAACGGAACTGTAGCGGATGAAAAGGGCCAATTCACACTCGATAATCTAAGACCGGGAAAATACGATATCTCCATCAACTTTATAGGGTACAGTACAAAAACCTTCTCCAATTATATTGTTAAGCCTGGAGACAATAATTTGGGCAACATTATGATCAATCAAGATGCTAACCTGCTTGAAGAAGTAGTGATACAGGGAGAGCGCCCTATTATCGAAAATAAAATCGACAGATTGGTTTTTAATGCCGAAAGAGATGTAACCTCTATGGGCGGAAATGCCACCGATGTTTTGCGTAAGGTGCCAATGCTTTCTGTAGACATAGATGGAAATGTGTCCATGCGTGGCGATCAAAACGTAAAAATATTAATCAATGGAAAATCCTCTGGTGCAATGGCCGGTAATGTTGGCGATGCCTTAAAGACCATTCCTGCCGATCAGATAAAAAGTGTAGAGGTTATTACTAGTCCCTCGGCTAAATATGATGCAGAAGGGACTTCTGGCATTATTAATATCATTACCAAAAAGAAAGATATTGGCGGAGTAAACGGCTCTATCTCTGGCGGTCTTGGAACCAGACATAATAATGGAAATGCAAACTTTAATGCTAGAAAAGGAAAATTTGGCGTTGTAGCCAATGTAGGAGGTAATTATATGTGGCCTCAAACCGTTACCAATGATTTCGAACAATTTACAATTGGGGGTGATCCGGTGTTGAAGCAATTCAGTGATCAAAAGACCACCCGATCTGGACTTCGGGGGTCTATCGGTATTGATTATGACCTGACCGATAAAGATCTATTTACTACCACGTTTTCAGTAAACGGATTTGAAATGAATATGGATGGAAACACCAATTCAACGTTCTTCTTGCCAAATAATGGTAATTCGTCACTATTATCCAATAGAGATCAAAAGACTGCCTCTGACGGCTTTGATTGGTCAGCAGATTACATAAGGAAATTTGCAAATCCAAAACAGGAATTGACACTATCAGGGCAGTTTTCCAGAAGCAACAGTATTACTGATTACAAAACGATTTATGAAACAGGAGGTCGTCTTGACGAAATTGGAGAAAATAAAGGAGTAAATGATGAATTTACGCTTCAGGCAGATTATGTACAACCTCTCGGTAGTACAACATTGGAAATGGGAGTTAAAACCATTCTTCGCGATATTACAAGCTCATCTTTGATTCAAGAAGGAGAAGACGGCAGTTTTCATATTTCAGATGATCGATCTTATGACTTTAACTATAACCAAGATGTAGTAGCTGGATATCTATCGTATGGTTTTGAGTTTGCTGAAAAATATGAAGTAAAAGCAGGTCTTCGAATGGAACACACAAAGCTTAATGGTGATGCAATAGGCGGTTTCGAAGCCTTTAAAAATGACTATACAAATATATTACCCACTGCGGTAATATCGAAAAAGCTAGGAAGGATGTCTAGTTTAAAACTGAGCTACAACCAACGTATTCAAAGACCAAGTTTGTTTTATTTAAATCCTTTTAGAAATACGGCAGACCCAATTGTTCAGAGACAAGGAAATCCAGAGCTTAAGCCTGAGCTTTCCCACAACGTTGAATTGGGCTATTCAACATTTAAAAAAGGAACGGTGTTTAATGCTTCCATATTTTATCGCAGAACCAACGACGTAATCGAAAGCTTGAACCAGATTGACAGTCTTAGCACGCCTGGACAGCAGATTTCATTGACTACTTTTGACAATATCGGCACCAATGAATCTTTTGGAACAAATCTGTTTTTGTCTTTTTCACCTATTAGAAATTTAACGCTAAGAAGCAATGTCAGTCTATTTACATATGAAGCAAAAGGAAACTCCTTTAATGAGGAAATGAGTACTCAGGTTGGCAAGTTGCATTTTATGTATCGCGTTTTTATAAACGGGAGTTATAAAATAAGCAATGATTTAATAGCGGAGACATTCGTCATGTTGAATTCACCAAGACGTACATTCCAGGGTACTTCCCCTTCTATGAGTATGTGGACCGTAGGTGTGAAAAAAGAATTATGGGACAAAACGGCTAGTATTGGATTAAATATTACAAACCCATTCTGGGAAAATACCAATTTCAAAAGCGAGGTATTTACTCCTGATTATACCCAAACAAATAATATGAAACTCCCGTTCCGTTCTTTTGGACTGACCTTTAGCTATAATTTTGGAAAGGCGGATACGAAAGGTAGGGCTAAAAAAGAAAGAGGTATTAAAAATGATGATCAGAAACAAGGAGAATCTAATCAGGGAATCCAAATGGGTAATGGTATGTAAAAATCAATCTCACTAAATAAATTTAATAAGCGAGAAGGCCGTAATTCCATATGTACTAATTAATCAACACTGTGAATCACATGAAAAGTACAGACTAAGAATGTAAAATCTAATTGCGAAAAATAGAGGATTACACGTAAGCTTCAGGTTGCCTCACAAAAGAATCATTTTATGGATAAAATTTATAAGGAGTCGCTTATCAAACTGGAATTGTCAATCAACGACATGGAAGATGAAGCAAATTATTCAATTCAACGGATTGAAACCGTAATAAGGGCGATTCTGAGTTGTTTATCTGATTTAAAAAACTATGTCCTTGAATATGGTTTTGATAATATTAATGATGAAATTCGATTTTTTAAGTATCAAAAGCCAGCCATTGTTTCTAAGTTGATTTATTATAACGCCGTTTATAAAATCGAAACCAAAAAGCCTTACGGAGAAAAACAGATAAAAAAATATCTGAATAGAGAATTAAATAAACTCAAAAGGTTTTTTGATAACAATCTTGATTTTTACAAGTATTACCGTAGCAATAACACATTCCTTGACCAGGTTTTTTTTATTCGAGGGAAGCACGATATAAGATTGTGGTTAGATACGTTTTATTTTGAAGCTGACCACCGTTTTTGTACCTCCCACGACTACAAAGTAGCCAAAATAATAGCAAATGACTTGATACAGGTCTATCTTGAAAATCAGCTAAATCACAACCATAAAAAGATATCCGACAACTACTTGATGAACTGGACAGCTAGCAAAACCGCATTAATAGAATTGATTTATGCGCTCCATGCACAAGGCGTATTTAACAATGGGAGTATAGATATTAAATTTATTGCCAAAACTTTTGAAAGTGCTTTTAATATAGATTTGGGGGACTTCTATCATACATTTATGGAATTAAAAGCGCGTAAAATAAACCGAACGAAATTCCTTGATAGTTTGTGCAATGCTCTTATAAAGAAAATGGACGAACGAGACGAGAGATGATCATAATATCCCTCGTGAAAAACTGATAACTTTTGTCCGCATAATACTTTCTGAAACCTTTGGTGCTTCATGCTCTTTTTCAATTTGGTTTCCCGGTGCTTCGGGATTGATAGAGAGTTGGATCTTCCGCTCAACGGAAGCCAGCTCAGTTTTGAGTCCGTTTAATCGATTCTCTTTGCTCCACGTACCGTTAAGCACCTCTTGTAGAACAGGTAAATCTTTTTGGATTTCGGTAATTTTCTTTTGTTCCTGTTCGATATAGCTTGGTAATTTTTCCAAGGCATTGAGGAAATTCATAGAGGCAAGTTTTTCATCTTTGGCAATGATACCGTTATTGTAGGTATATTTAATATTCCCCTCTCCCTGTATCAGAAAACGGTTTACCCGAATATCCATACCCTCTCTTTGCGACATTTCCGTTTTGACCAAAAGCTGAAAACCGTACAAGCTACCAATTTCTTCATAATCCCCACCTGTACGGGATTTGTCTGCAAGCTGATTGAGCTTTGCACCGATTTGTTTGATGTCCGCATTGGGCGACAAGCCGTCCAACTGAACAGGATTGGCAACAGTACCGTCCGAGCGTTTTTGAATACGACTTTGCAGATTGTTCCAATCGAGGCTCATACGGTCAAAGCGTGATTGGGCTTTGTCCAATTCTGCCGTATAATCTTCCAATTTGTACTTTGCACTGTACTTGGAACGATTAAATGCTTGTCTTTCGCTTTCCAATCCGGCAATCTGTTTTTCTATTTTGGCTTTATCCAAAAGGTCAGTATTTCCCATAAGAATAGCCACATATTCCGAGAAATTCATTCCTGATTTTTCGTCCATACTGCCCTCGTCAATCGTCCGTTTGCCGAGATTATTGGATTTCAGTTGGTCTATAAATAGCTGTTTGTTGTACAGCAGATTAAACTTATAACTGTCCAACGATTTTTCAACTGCATAAATAATTACATCCACTTTGTTGTTATTAAAATGTTTAGCGATTTCATTTCCTTTTCTTATAGCCCGACCGTCCCTTTGGGCAAGGTCGGACGGTCGCCACGGCGTATCCAAATGGTGTATGGCAACCGCTCTTTTTTGTGCATTAACACCTGTACCTAACATACTCGTAGAACCGAACAGCACACGGATTGTTCCATCATTCATTCCCTTGATAAGTGCCTTGCGTTGCTTGTCGTTCTTCGCTTCCTGTATAAAGCGGATTTCGTGTGCAGGTATGCCGTGGTCTTCTACGAGTTTGCGTTTGATTTCAGCATATACATTCCATTCGTTGGGCTTGTATATTCCCAAATCCGAGAACACGAATTGTGTACCTTTCTGTGCGTTGAACTTATTGTAATACTTGGCGATATTCTTGGCACAATGTGAAGCCTTGTTGTCAGGGTGGTCTTCATAATGCGGGCTTACCATTCGCATATCCAATGACATCTTACGGGCGTAGTCCGTAGCGATGAGCATTTTTGCCTTTTCCTCTTTTTGTGATAATGGTGCTCTACCTAATAATTCGCCTTTGCCTGTTTCGGCAAACTTCATCAGCTTTTGGATAAATTCTTCCTGGTCTGGAGTTGGCGGTATGTTGTAAAATATCTCGTTCTTTTCGGGGCGGTCAATGCCAATCATTTCCGCAGTGCGGTAGTCCGTTATTTCCGAGTAGAATTGAGCCAATTCCGGCACTTTTATAAAGTAGCGAAAACGCTCTTTTGCCACGATATTGTTCGCCACTGAAAACTCGTAATCGGTGGTTTTCTTGGCGTAAATCGCCGCCCACGCATCAAACGAGTTAATACCCTGTTTTGCCAATGCTCTTGGTCGCAGGTATTTGAACAGCAGGTACAGTTCGGTAAGTGAATTACTAATGGTAGTTCCCGAAAGAAAGGTCGCACCCATATCCGCATCATTCCGTTCTTGTATGGTACGGATAGCAAAAAGCAGGTTTAGTGCCTTTTGGCTTCCCTGTTGGTTTCCCAATCCCGCCACCCTCGAATGCCTTGTATTGAACATTAGGTTTTTGAATTGGTGGCTTTCGTCCACAAACAAATGGTCTATGCCCATCATTTTGAAGTCCACTATATCATCTTTGCGGTTTTCAATATCGTGTTGCAGGGTTTTGAGCTTTACTTCGAGATTTTCCTTTTGTTTTTCTGCTCCCTTTAGCATCCATTGTGTGATGTCATCGCCTTGACTTCGCATAACGTCAAGATTTTCCTCTACGCTGTTTAATTCGTCTTGGAGAATTTCCTTTTGTATTTCGGCTGATTGGGGTATCATTCCGAATTGGTCGTGTGTCAATATCACACAGTCCCACTCGTTGTTTTTAATATCGCCGAAAATCCGCAGGCGTTTTTCGGGCGTAAAATCATCAATGCCCGGATAGAGGATTTTTGCGTGAGGATAGGCTTTGCGGTAGGCTTCGGCTATTTCGGGAATATTGGCTTTCAGCCCGATAATCATCGGTTTATGAGCCATTCCCAAACGCTTCATTTCCTGTGCTGCGGTACACATGATGAGCGTCTTTCCTGCCCCCACTTCGTGGTC
>NZ_JASLDS010000057.1 GCF_030151385.1 Soonwooa sp. | reverse complement strand
CGTAAGATAATAATCTCCAGCTTTTGTCTCGCGCACATCAAAGAAATAGGTTCTTCTACCTGCCTTCAATACCTTTGTGAAAATTTCATTTTCGTGGCGTTCCTTGTATTCACTCATTTGTACGATATTTTTGAAATCTGTATAAACAAATATAATAGAATTCTGCTTAATTCAAAATGTTTTTTGAATTATTTATAAAGAAAAATAATAATCACTAATAAAAAACTCTTTTTTTTTGATAAATTAAGAGTATTTCTATGCTAGGTAAAGGATTTTGTCTGCACGTTTTGCACTTGATTCTCTGTGTGTTATAATGATAGAAGTTGCAGATTGTAGGTCGTTTTCGATATTTTGTAGAATATTTTCCTCCGTCTCCGTGTCTAGAGCGGACAAGCTATCGTCAAAAATCAATATTTGTGGCTCTTTAATAAGGGCTCTCGCAATGCAGATTCGTTGTTTTTGTCCACCAGAAAGCATGACACCACGTTCTCCAACAATAGTCTCATATTGATCTCGGAACTCGATAATATTTTTATGAACATCTGCTTTTTTAGCATATTTAATAATCAAATCTTCTCCCGGATTGTCAATTGCGAAGCCGATATTGTATCCAATGGTATCAGAAAACAGATAACTCTCTTGTGGAATGTAACCGATTTTTTGACGATAAACTTCCAAATTATGATCTTTTAGGTTTTTACCATCGATTAAAATCTGTCCTTCGTCTGGATCAATTAAACGGCCAAGAAGAAGTGCAATCGTAGATTTTCCACTTCCCGTTTTTCCCATAATGGCTAATGTCTCGCCTGCATTAACTTTAAAGCTTAAATTATCCAAAGCTTTGATGCCCGTATTTGGATAAGTGTAACTTACATTCTTGAATTCTATATCGCCTTTTATAGAATAGTTTTCATGGTTGGTATTAGCGATATCCGACTTCATGTCCAGAAACTCATTAACACGCTGCATAGACGCTTCCGCACGTTGATTGACAGATGTAACCCAACCTACCATTGAAAATGGCCAAATGAGAATATTAATGTATAAGAAGAAGTCCGCAATAGTACCGACACTCATTTTGCCAGCGATATACTTTTGACCACCGATAAAGATAATCGCGACATTAAGGAGTCCAATCACAAAAAGTATTATCGTGAAAAAGTAAGCTTCAGTTTTTGCTAAGTCAAGTGCTTTATCTTGATAGTCTTTAACTTTGATGCCATAATTTTTTTCGATGTATTTTTCTTTGCTAAAATATTTAACAACACGGATACCCGAAAAACTGTCCTGTACAAAAGTTGAAATTGCAGATTGACTTTTCTGCATTGTTTTCGATTTTTGATTGATGACATTGCTGACTTTATAAATAACAAATGACAATATAGGTAGCGGAACCAAAGTCCAAAACGTCATTTCGACATCCGTCATCAACATATAGGTGCTTGTGATAATCAGTAAGATTGCCAAATTAACAACATACATAACACCTGGACCAAGATACATTCTTATCGCTACAACATCCTCGCTTAGACGATTCATAAGGTCACCGATAGTAGTCTTTTTATAATCTGTCAGCGATAAATCTTCATAATGGCGGAAGATTTTATTTTTTAATTCATATTCTATTCGGCGAGATGCTACAATAATAGTTTGTCGCATCATGAAAGTGAAAAAACCAGACAGTAAAGAACACAATAGCAAAATTCCAGAGTTAATAAAAATAATTCTGAAATAAGACCAATTGGCTTTTACGTTTTCGATGATTCCAGCTTGTTTCGAAAGTTTGAGCGTGTTGTAATTGGCCTCAATAATATTGATGGTTTGTCCAACAAACTGTACTTTATATATTGTGAAAAAATTGCTGAGTATAATAAATAAAAATCCCCAAAATAGAAGTACACGATGCTTCCAAAAATAAGGATTTAGAGTTTTTAATGCTTTCATTATTTAAGGCGTTTAGGCATTAAAAAAGACTAAACTTGGCTGTAAATTTACGAAAATATTTTTCAAGAAAATGAGCAAATTAGTTGGTCAAATTGTCCTCTTTGGTATGAAATTTTCTTAAAACTTTAGCAATAAACAATATAAATTTATAATGGATACTCCGAAACCAAAATACGACCTTGTACTAATAGGCGGTGGTATTATGAGTGCGACATTGGGAACAATCGTTCACCAATTAGAACCCAATCTTAAAGTTGCAATTTTTGAACGTCTAGATGATGTTGCTAAAGAAAGCTCTGATGCGTGGAATAACGCAGGTACAGGGCATTCTGCTTTTTGCGAGCTTAACTATACACCAGAGCAAAAAGATGGTAGCATCGATATTAAAAAAGCTGAAAAAATTGCCGAACAATTTGAAATTTCAAAACAGTTTTGGTCATATCTTATCGATAAAGGCTTAATCAGCAATCCTAAAGATTTTATTAACTCTTGTCCACACATGAGTTTTGTTTTTGGTGAGAATGATGTCGAATATCTTCGCAAACGCCATGCTGCAATGACGCAGTCGCATTTGTTTGAGGGAATGAAATTTTCCGATAATCATACGCAGTTGCAAGAATGGGTGCCTTTGATTATGAGAAAAAGAAGCGCTCAAGACAAATTGGCAGCTACGAAAATGGATTTAGGAACTGATGTTAATTTTGGAGCTTTAACAAAGAAATTGTTTAACCATTTGCAAGAAGATAGTAGTGTAGAGGTTTTCACATACCATGAGGTTAAAGATGTAAGTCTTCAAGATGATGGCGAATGGCGATTAAAAGTAAAAGACAGAAAAAATCTTCATACACAAGAAGTAGATGCAAGGTTTGTATTCATCGGTGCTGGCGGTTATGCTTTACCACTTTTAGATAGTTCTGATATTGAGGAAAGCCAAGGTTATGGCGGTTTCCCAGTTAGTGGACAATGGTTGGTAACCAAAAATCCTGAGTTAATAGCGCAACACAAAGTGAAAGCTTATACACAAGCAACTGTTGATGCGCCGCCAATGTCAGTTCCGCATTTGGATTTAAGAATTATTGATGGTCAAGAAGCTTTGTTGTTTGGACCTTTCGCGGGCTTTTCAACTAAGTTTTTAAAAGAAGGAAGTTACCTAGATTTACCAGAAAGCGTGAATTTTAAAAATATAAAATCTCTTTTTGGCGCTTGGTGGCATAATTTACCTTTAACGAGATATCTTATTCAGCAGGTTGCAATGACAAAATCTCAGCGTCTTGCGCATTTACGTGATTTCATTAAAGATGCAAAAGAAGAAGATTGGGAACTGAAAGTTGCTGGACAACGTGTACAGGTCATTAAAAAGGATGCAAAAGATGGTGGTAAGTTAGAATTCGGGACTGAAGTTGTGGTTAACAAAAACGGAACAATCGCGTCATTACTTGGTGCTTCACCTGGTGCAAGTACTTCTGTCTATGCGATGTTGGATGTATTAGAACGTTGTTTCCCTGACAGAATGCATGAAGGTGGAAAATGGATTGCTAAAATTAAGGAGATGATTCCTAGTTATGGCGTATCTTTGGCAACAGACAAAAACCTTACTGAAAAAGTAAGAGATTTTAGTAAAAACAAACTGGAGTTAAACTATTAAATGAGCACCACTAAAACCAAGCCTTTTATCGACGCCTCGCTTAGAGAAGCAAATAAAGAATTGCACATGATGGATAAAATCGTGATTGTGCATTGTCGATTCCAATCGGTTGGTTTTTTTGAGGAAAAAATTAGAATTTGGCAGTCCACTTTTTTGTATGACGATGCGAGTTCTAGCCTTTTAAGTGAGTTAATTCACTGTGAAAATATAAGTTATTACCCGGAATGGACTGATGTGCCGCCGGGTAAAACTTTTTTGTTTACTCTTTACTTTAGTGGATTACCGTCCGATTGCAAGAGTTTTACTTTAGCGGAAATAATTCCAGAAGCTAATGGTTTTTTTGTTCCAAATATCAAAAGGAATAAAAGTGATGTTTATAATATAATTATTGATTGATGAAATATTTTTTACTTGTTTTTGCTTTTTTGGGATTTTTAAATGTTAATGCACAGTCTACAAAATATTGGAAGCAAAGCGTTTTAGAATTTCAAAAAGAATTGAATAGAGAATATAAAACTGAAGGCGAATCACCTTTAAGAGGAGATAATTTTACCAATTTTAAAGAACATCCATTCTTTCCAATTAATAAAAAGTATTGTGTCATTGCAAGGTTTGAAAAGACAACTTCTGACCAAAAACTAGTGATGCCAACATCTTCTGGTAAATCAAAATCTTTTACAGAATATGGAAAGGCTTATTTTAAGCTAAATGGGAAAGTGCAAGTTGTGACTTTATATACTAATGATGCTTTGCAAACAAATCCCGAATATGTAAATCATGTTTTTCTACCTTTTGGAGATTTGACCAATTCTAACGAAACTTATGGTGGTGGAAGGTATATAGATTTAGAAAAAACGGATAAAACTATGATTGTCATTGACTTTAACAAAGCATATCAACCTTATTGTGCTTACAACGCATTTGATTACAGTTGTCCTTTAATTCCTAATGAAAACAAATTAGATGTTGCCATCAAAGCTGGCGTGAAGTATGATGATGTTTATCACCATTAAAAAATATCTTGAATGATTTCTAGAGATTTTGGTGTTTTAAAATCCACAAAATGGAAATGATAATACACCAGAAGGCTGTCTAGGAATTTCTGTCTTTGGTCTCGATTCAAGATTAAATCATAAGGATTTTCTTTGTGTAGATAAGCTTTCCAAATCATGGAATTTTCTTTATCAAAAAGATAATGAACTTCGGAATTGACAAAATTCCCCGTTTCTGGATTTAGATAATTTGCCTCAGACTCAAGAGGTGCCCAGCCTTGGATTTTAATAATCTTAAGCATCAAAACCAAATGCGCTTGCATATTGGATAATTCAACTTCTGATAAAAATTCAGAAATGGCATCATAAAGCTTTGGCTGCGCTTCGTTTTCATGTCGAAGAATTTGATTGAGTAAATCTGCCACAAAGAAAATAATCGCGTTGGCTTTTATATCTTGGTATAAATCCTTTTTAGAAACCGATTCGATATTAGAAGTCATCAACAATTCGGAATTGAATTTTCCTTTATTGGTTGACAATGCGATTTCATTTAACGGAAAAAGATAAGCTTTCTTTTTGTTTTTTATAGTGTAGATTCCTCTAATGTAGAAACTTAAATAAGCGCTTTCTTCTGTATAACAGTGGAGTATAGCATCATTATCGCCATATCTAACATAGGAGAGAAGAAAGCCCTTATATATTTCCATTAATTAACGACCGCGATTTTTGCAGTTTTAGTATCAGTCCCGTCTTCGTTGGTCATTAACACAAAGTAAATTCCAGAAGCCACACGAGAACCTTTTTGATTTAGTAGATTCCATTCGTAATAACCACCGCGAGCAACCGCTGTGTGGATTACATTACCTGTAGCATCTGTGATTCTGATATTTGTTTTCTCCGCTAAACCTCTAATTCGAACATTTCCTTTATAATTCGCATACACAACAGGATTAGGGTAAACTAAGACATCACCAAAATTACTGTTAACATCCGTTACATCACCTTGATAAACCATCACACCATCTAAGGTTACGAAATAGACTTTTCCAGTTTTTTCATCGATTTGGATATCGGTTACTGTATCTGTTGGTAAAGGGGAGTTGGCTTTTGTAAAATGTAAATAGGTTTGTTCACCACTAGGACTTATGTAGAAAACACCGCCACCAGCAACAGATATCCATTTTTGATTTCCAGAATCAACTAAAATTTGAAGGATTTCAGCATCTCGAAATAATTCTTCTCCTAGACCATTTTGTTCAATAATAATTGGGTCTGTTTGAGGAGATTGCTCGTTCATTGCACTTTTAGGATTGCTTAAGATACGAAGACCTTGTCTTGTTCCAATCCAAGCATTATCGTTTTTATCCAATGCCACACACACTACACCATTAGTTGGGAGGTTGTTTCCTTTTGCAAGTTTAATATTTTTATTATTACTTGATCCTAGAGAAGTGTTTGTATAATCCATTATACTCAATCCCCCATCTGTTGGGAATGGTCCTGGGATATAAAGTAAACCATCTTTAGCATTCGGTTTAGCAGCTCCACCTCCTGGTGATAAAATAACAGTCTTAAAGCTATTTGAACTTTGGTCAAAATAGGCATAACCGTTAGATGTACTATTTTGCATTGTGGACATTGAAACAATCAAATTACTTTTATCATCTATTGTTAAGCCTAAAGGTCGATTATAAAGAATATGATCATTTGGAAAAGTATAAAAATTTTTAACTGTATCATTCTCCATTCGATAGATACCCTTAAAATTGCTAAAAATATAGTTGCTAAAAAATATTTCTGTTGGTTTCGCAGGATTTATTATAGCATCGGTAATATTAAATGTTATCCCACTGGTTTTAAAATATTCTGGATAATTCCATTTTTGTCCATCAAAGTGATAGTATCCCAAATTTCTGTCCGCTGGATTATTATATGAGATCGTGCCTCCCGTTGAGATAACAATTTGGTTATTTAGCAAATTAATTCTCGAAGATATATTACTATATGGACCATCGGGTTTGAAGCTCGATTTGTTTTGATCCAGGATTCCATTAAGTTTAGTTGCTGAAAATAGTTGGTTATTAAAATAGTAACCAGAATTTACTTCTTCTGCAAAATCAGTACTGCCCTCAAGTGTTCCTGTTTTCGAAAAGGTATATAATTTTTGGCTGTCAGCAACAATAATATTTTGCGATGTTATAACCACATCTTTTATGCTGTTAAAGCTCTGTGGTAAAACATTTGTAGTACTAATGTCAGTACCATATCTTACTTGATTTGCTGTTGAGTAAGCGATGATATCCTTAGTAGCAACATTTGTAAATGCGCCAGCTGTTTGTGTTGTCCAACTTGTGTAAACAGGGAAAGTCGTATCAATTGCATGGGATAATAATCCATTATTAGTTGCAACTACTACTTTGTCATTAAAAATACCAGCTTCAAGTGCAGCATTATAATTACCTCCTGTATTGAAAAAAGCAGTATCTCCAAATTCTCGCTTATCCAAATTAAAAATCGAAACACCATAACCAACAGAGATAACAGCTTTGTTACCAGAGATTGATATGTGATTAATTTTTTTGTCACCTAGATATCCATTAGCAATCGGAATGTCCATAATCAAGAAAATTCCATTAGGCGTAATAACATCCATTGCGCCAGATTTGTAACCAACAAGCCCAATTTGCGTGTCAGGGTTGTAGTCAAAAGCCGTTATTTTTACTTCATGAAGACCGTTAGCTTTTGAAAGCTTTTTTATTTCTCCAGAAGTTGGATTATAAAAGAAAATTCCATTTTCTGTAGCGGCTATTAGTTTTTGACCATCATCTCTGATGGCTAGTACATTGTTGTATGAAAACAAATCACTCCATTTTGAAGTGTTTTGTGCATTAAGTGCTGCAACAAACAGCATGGATGTTAATAATAAAGCTTTTCTCATATTATGCAATTATGCTTTCATCTATAACTTGATTTCTCCAAGAAATATTTTTCACGGTTTTATCTTTATTAAAATAAAAATCAATTCGGCCCAACAAAAGTCCTGCCCAACCTACTTGATTAACCAAAACTTTTTTTCCGTCTTTGTTAGAAAAAGTTTCTGGCTCTGGAAGAAAAGTATGAGTATGACCTCCTAAAATTAAATCAATGCCCGAAGTTGAGCTTGCCAAAATTTTATCAGACATTCTTTCAGGTTCTTTTTCGTAATCGTAGCCAAGGTGTGATAGACAAATCACCAAATCACATTTTTTTTCATTTCTTAGAAATTGGCTGTATTGTTGTGCTATTTCAATTGGGTTAAGGTATTCCGTTTCTTTGTAATTAGCCTTTCCAACCAAACCTTTGAGCTCAACACCGAGTCCGAAAATTCCGACTTTTATTCCGTTTTTATCAAATATTTTATAAGATTCTGTTTTGCCGTCTAAAATAGTATTTTTAAAGTTATAATTTGAGCAAATAAATGGAAATTTTGCATTTGGTAAAACTTTAAGAAAACCTTCTAGTCCATTATCAAAATCGTGGTTCCCCATTGTAGACGCATCATACTTCATCATACTCATTAGTTTGAACTCCAATTCACCACCAAAAAAGTTAAAATATGGCGTCCCTTGGAAGATGTCTCCTGAGTCTAAAAGCAAAACGTTAGCTTCTTGATTTCTAATTTGTTGTACCAGTTTTGCTCTTCTAGCAAAACCGCCTTGATTAGGGTTTTTAGAATAAGAAGCGTCAAAAGGTTCGATGCGACTATGTTGGTCGTTGGTATGCAGAATTGTAAGTTTGGTATCTTGTGAAAGATTGGTTTTAGTAAAACTATTTGCCAAAACCAAATTCGGTGTCAAGCTTAGTCCTAAAGTTCCTGCACCAACATATTTTAAAAAATCTTTTCTGTTCATTATAGCATTATTTTAGGTCAAGACGAAGGTCTGTAGGGACTTTAACTTCTTTGTTTTCTTTAAATTTTTCTATGAAAAGTTCGCGCAGTTTGATGCCTGTACCAATCATTTCACCTTTCCCGAAAAAGTACATTCTGTCGCCTCCCATTGCAAGATAGTCGGATGTCGCAATATAATAGGTTTTGTCCTTGTCAATTTTTTGACCAGAAATTAAAGCCGTTTTAATCTGATTGCCCTCTGTTAAAATCGTAATATGAGAAACAGGATTATTGGTCTTTTCCTTAAGGTAATAGTCAAACAATCCTTGTAGATCACTTCCTTTAATTTTTACAATAACAACTTCATTTTCGAAAGGCATTACCTCAAAGATTTGTTTTATTGTAATATCTCCAGCAGGAATTATCGTACGAATTCCTCCAATATTAATGACAGCACCATCGATGCTTGGGATATTGTTTGTTTTTGCCCAAGCCAAAGCGCCTTCGTAAGTGTAATCTGTAAGAAGATTTCCCAAATTGCTGTTATCACCAGTTTTGTTAAGTTCCACAGAGGTATGGGAAATTTTGATGTTCATTTGTTTTTCAAGTTCGCTTTTGTAAGGTGCAATAACTTGGTCAAATGTCGCATCATCACCAATATTGCTATCAATAACAATATTCTTGTGCGTTTGGATATTGCTGATATTTTGTTGTGAGCTGCAAGCACTTAATAATGCGAGACCGACACCCAAAATATAGATTTGTAACCGCTTCATCTATCTAGATTCTTTTAAAAAGCAAATCTAAGAATTTTTCGCGACGCATATTGTTTCATAAATATTAGGTTATAACTAACAAATTTTGAATTTTTTGGGATTAAATTTAATTATAGAACCAAACAAAAACTTTAACTTTACAAGTAAATTCTAATTAAGATATGAGCAATTTAAAAGGTGTAGGTGTTGCTTTGGTAACACCCTTTAATGAAGATTTATCGGTAGATTTCGATTCTCTAACAAAGTTGGTAGATTATAATATCGATAACGGAACTAACTATCTTGTGGTTCTTGGTACAACGGCTGAGGCTGCAACACTTTCTGCTGAAGAAAAGAAACAGGTCATCAATCATATCATAAAGGTGAATAATAAACGTGTTCCGCTAGTTCTTGGGATTGGTGGTAATAACACGATGGAAGTTGTAAAACAAATCGAAGAGGCAGATTTGTCGGATTTTGATGCGGTTCTTTCGGTTTCTCCATATTATAACAAACCAAATCAGGAAGGACTTTATCAACATTATAAGGCGATTGCAGCAACTGGTAAAAATATTATCATTTACAATGTTCCATCGAGAACGGGACAAAATATCGAAGCAGATACGACTTTAAGATTAGCGAAAGAATTCCCGAATCTTATCATGATTAAAGAAGCAGCTCCAAATATTCTGCAATATTTTGATATTATCAGAAAGAAGCCTGCTAATTTTAATTTGGTTTCAGGGGACGACGAATACACACTTCCTGTAACTTTAGCTGGTGGTAATGGTGTTATCTCGGTAATTGGTCAAGCTTATCCAAAAGAGTTTTCGACGATGGTGCAATTGGCTTTCGATGGTAAAATTAGAGAAGCTTATGACATCCATAACAAGTTGGTAGACATTACAAGATTAATTTTTGCAGAAGGAAATCCTTGCGGTGTCAAAACGATTCTTGCTGAAAAAGGAATTATTAAAAATACTTTGAGATTACCTTTGGTAAAAGCGTCCGAAGGCTTGCAAGACAAGATTAAAGCTGAAATGAAAAATATTTAATTAATTGGGCTTCGGCCCATTTTTATTTTAAAAATGATACAGAAAAAACCTGCCACACAGTTTGATATTTGCCTTATTCAAGATTTGGCGAGACGTTCTTGGGAAGATGCTTATGCCGATATTCTTTCCAAAGAACAGTTAGAATATATGTTGGAAAAAATGTATTCGGAGCACGAAATTATTTTTCATCTTCAAAATCCCAATTACCATTATTTTATAATTTTGGACGATGAAGAACCGCTCGGCTTTGTTGGTTTCGAACATCATGTTGAATTTAATACAACCAAACTTCATCGCATTTATCTTGTGCCAGAAGCTAAAGGAAAAGGCGCAGGAAAATTTGGTCTTAATCTCGTTAAAGAACATACCCAATCTGTTGGCGACAATCGTATTATTTTAACCGTGAACAAAAATAATGTTGCGCGTCAATTTTACGAATCTCAAAACTATAAAGTCTATGGCGAAGCGGTTTTCGATATTGGAAACGGCTATGTAATGGACGATTATTTAATGGAATTTAATTTATGAGTTTGATTTCTGTTCAAGAAAATAAATACTAAAACGCAAATCAAAAGCAACCAAATATAATAAGATTGGCTAATGAGTTGGACGTAGTCAATCTTATTTTTTCCGTAACTCATCAAGATTAGGACTTGCGCACCATAGGGAATAATACCTTGGATGATGCAAGCAAAAATATCCAGTACAGATGCCATTTTTCGAGGTTCAAACTCATAATGTTCGGAGACTGGTTTCGCAACTTTTCCAGTGATTAAGATTGCAATCGTATTGTTCGCGATACAGGCATCCACAAGACTTACTAAAACACCCATTCCCAACATTGCGGAAAATCTTGATTTTATTGCTTTCAAAATTTTATTTAAAAGATATTGTATGCCACCTGCATATTCGATTATTCCTGCTAAACCACCAGTTAATAAGGACAAAAGGAAAATCTCGGTCATAGAGGTAAAACCATCGTAACTTTCTTTTGCAAAACCTAGCAAATCCATGCTGTTGTTTGATAGTCCAATAATTCCCGAAACAACGATACCAATTATTAAAACAAAGAAAACATCGAGTCCTGCAAAAGCCAATCCTATGACCAAAATGTATGGAATTAAAAGATAAAAACTGCTGCTTTGTCTCGATAAGTCCTGTATTTGGGTAACTTCTGAATTATTAAGGAGTAGAATAACAATTGTGATTAAAAACGCTGGTGCCGCAATCCAAAGATTGGTTCGGAATTTATCTGACATTTTGCTTCCTAAAGATTGCGAAGCTGCAATTGTCGTATCCGAAATCACTGAAAGATTATCACCAAACATTGCACCTGTCAATAAGGACGCAGCGATGAGGTTGACATCGGCGCCACTTTTTGTTGCCAATTCGATAGCGATTGGGCCAAGTGCAACAATACAACCAACCGAAGTTCCAGATGCCAAAGATAAAAACGAGGCTAAAATAAAAATGCCGAGCGCAATATAATTAACAGGAATATATTCTAAACCTAAATTCACGATGGCATCAACACTTCCCGACGCTTTAGAAACTGTCGAAAATGCACCTGCCAAAAGGTAAATAATACACATTGTTAGCACATTTTTGTCACCCAAACCTTTCAAGAATTCGTCCATTTTTGTTTTAAATGGAAGTTTGATAATTAGGAAAGCGGTGATAATTCCTAGTGTCATTGCAATAGGAGAGGGCAAGGCGTAAAAGTCGTTAAGATAAATTCCGGCTCCTAAAAAACTTAGGACAAATACTAAAAAGGGAATTAAGCTGATAAAGCTTTCGCGAGGTTTATGTTCTGTTGTCATACGTCGTTATTTGGCGAAGTCAGCAGAAGATAGTTCAACATTTTTTCCAAAAATTGGCTTATCGTTTTAGCACCTTGCTTGTTTTGCAGGTTGC
>NZ_JASLDS010000042.1 GCF_030151385.1 Soonwooa sp. | reverse complement strand
TCTAGTCCGTATGCTTTAACTTTGCACAAACCTAATCTAATGAGTAAAAAAGAAACGAAGTACATCTTTGTAACAGGCGGTGTTACTTCTTCACTGGGTAAAGGAATTGTCTCTGCTTCTTTGGGACTTTTGTTGAAATCAAGAGGTTTTAACGTTACTATCCAAAAACTTGATCCTTACATTAATATAGATCCTGGAACGCTTAATCCGTACGAACATGGCGAATGTTATGTGACCGAAGATGGTGCCGAAACCGATCTTGACCTTGGTCACTACGAGCGTTTTCTTGATAGCCAAACAAGTCAAAACAACTCTGTAACAACTGGTAAAATCTATCAAACAGTTATCGAAAAAGAACGTCGCGGCGAGTTTCTTGGTAAAACGGTGCAAGTTATTCCGCATATCACAAACGAGATTAAACGTCGAGTTAAGATTTTAGCAAAGAAAAATTACGACATCATCATCACCGAAATTGGTGGAACTGTAGGTGATATCGAGTCTTTACCATACATCGAAAGTGTAAGACAATTACAGTGGGAGTTGGGCAAAAATAATTCGATGGTGATTCATTTAACATTGTTGCCATATTTGGCTGCAAGTGGTGAGTTAAAAACAAAACCGTCGCAACATTCTGTTCGTCAATTGATGGAAAGCGGTATCCAAGCAGATGTTTTGGTATGTCGTACAGAGCACAAAATCCCGAAAGACTTACGTGCAAAGTTGGCGCAGTTCTGTAATGTGGCTTTAGAAAACGTTATCGAATGTAAAGATATGGACACGATTTATGAAGTGCCTGTAGATTTGCAAAAGCAAAACTTCGATGAGGTTGTTCTTAAAGAATTAAATTTACCTTATAATAAAGAAGCCGATCTTAAAGATTGGAAAACTTTCCTTAAAAAATATAAAAATCCAAAACGCAATGTTAATATCGCTTTGGTAGGGAAGTATGTGTCGCTTCAGGATTCTTACAAATCTATTGCAGAAGCCTTTATCCACGCTGGCGCAGATTTGGAAACTGATGTTAATGTTAAATGGGTCTACAGTGGCGATTTGACAGAAGATAATTTGCAAGAAGCTTTTAAAGATATCGACGGTATGTTGATCGCTCCAGGTTTTGGCGATCGCGGTATCGAAGGAAAAATCTTAGCAGCAGAATATGCACGTGTTAACAATATTCCAACTTTAGGTATTTGTTTGGGAATGCAAATTATGACTGTTGAATTTGCTCGTAACGTCCTAGGACATGCAAAAGCTAACAGTACAGAATTTGACACAGCAACGCCAGATCCTGTTATTTCGATTATGGAAGAACAGAAAAATGTTGTTGATAAAGGAGGGACAATGCGTCTTGGTGCTTGGAAATGTGCACTGAAACCAAATTCTAGATTAGCAGAAATCTACGGTGCCAAAACAATTTCGGAAAGACATAGACATCGTTATGAATTCAATTCTGATTACAAAAAAGAATTCGAGGATAAAGAGATGATGATTTCTGGTCAAAATCCTGAAACGGGACTTGCCGAAACCATCGAGTTAAAAGAGCATCCTTTCTATGTTGGTGTCCAATATCATCCAGAATATAAGTCGACGGTCGCAACACCGCATCCTTTGTTCAAAGCTTTGATAACGGCAGCAAGCAAGAAAAAGAAATAAAATTATCGAATGACCTAAAGTATTTTTTTAGGTCATTCGTCTTATTATCAGGATGATAAAGATTAGTCAGCTAAAAGTAGTTATCTGAAAAATAAATCTTATTTTTGTCCTCTTAAAATTTAATTAAAAAGAGCTAGAAGTTTTAGAATTTCGAATTCAGAATTTTCAAATTATTACGAATGCAACAGAACAACGGACTGGACAAAAATCAGTTAATTAGCTTCGGTGTACTATCTCTACTTTTGATAGGTTTTATGCTCTATTTCCAAAATAGACAAGCCGCAACAGAACAAGAGGATATCGCAAAGAAAGCCAAAACTGAACAAACAACGGCAGCCAAAGCTACTCCAGCAACTGAGCTTAACACCAATGTTACGCCGAATGCCATACAAACAGTTAATCTTAAAAATGATGAACTTAGCTTAGAATTTTCTAGCCTTGGTGGTGAAGTTAGCTCTGTAAGACTTAACAAGTTTAATGCTTACGACGGAAAAAATAAAAACAAACCACTTTACCTTTTTAGCAACAAAAATGCTGAATATGGTTTTGAGTTTAAAGATAAAGCTGGCAAAATTGTAAACACAAAAGATTTGGTGTTTACGCCTACTGTAGCTGGAAATACTGTGACTTTGACAAGTCAACTTAGTGGTGCTACTATTCAGTTTATCTATACATTAAGTCCAAAATATACTTTAGATTTTAAAGTAAGAACGCAAGGTTTAGCGAATTTGACTTCGGACAACAAAGCGACTTTCAAGTGGAATTACAATGTTAGAGAATCCGAAAAAGGTCGTTCTCAAGAGCAAACGCATACAGAGTTTACTTACGGATTTAACAATTATAAATCTTACGATTATGATGCGCGTTCTGACATGGACGAGTCCAAAGAAACGCTTAACTGGATTGGTGTAAAGCAGCAATTCTTCGCAGCGGTTATCGAAGCGCAACATGGTTTCACACAATCTAAAGGTTTCCAAGAAAATATCGAAACAGGAGAATATCTTAAAAAATTCAACTATGATGGACAAGTTGCCTTTAACGGTGGCGAGTTTAACCAAGATTTCACATGGTATTTCTTGCCGTTGGATTTACCTTTATTAAAATCTTATAACAAAAACTTTGACGAGATTCTTCCATTAGGATGGTCATTCATTGGATCGCTTAACAGACATGTTTTCATCCCGATGTATAACTTGATTTCATCTTGGGGAATTGCAGCAGGTTGGGCAATTTTCATCATGACGATTATTGTTAAACTTGTTCTTTCGCCTGTAATGTACAAGCAACATAAGTTGAGTGCCATGATGAAGGTGATTCGTCCAGAGATTGATGAGGTTAACAAAAAGTACAAAGATGCGGACCCAATGAAGAAGCAACAAGAGACGATGGCAGTCTACAGGAAAGCTGGCGTCAACCAATTGGCAGGATGTCTTCCAGCCTTGGTGCAGGTGCCGTTATTCTATGCCTTGTTCCGTTTCTTCCCGAATATGTTGGACCTTAGAGGTAAGAGTTTCTGGTTTGCTGAAGATTTAACCGCTTATGATGATTTAATTAAATTACCTTTCAAGATACCATTTTTAGGTGATCACTTAAGTATTTTTGCGTTGGCGTGTACAGTTGTTATTTTGATCTATACGATGATGACAGCAGGTAATATGCAACAACCGCAACAAGAAGGAATGCCGAATATGAAGGTGATGATGTATATCTTCCCAGTAACATTCTTGTTCTTCTTGAATACTTCTGCCTCTGGTCTTTCTTGGTATTATTTTGTGTCAAACGCGATTAACATCATTATTATTTTGGTGATTAAATATGTGATTTTGGATGAAAAGAAAATTCATGCTCAGATCCAAGAGAACAAACAAAAAGCGCCAAAACCTGAAGGTCGTTTCCAAAAACGAATGAGAGAGATGATGGAACAAGCACAAGAGCAGCAAAAGCAACAAGGAAAAAATAAGAAATAATCTTAACTATCCATATTAAAAGCGAAATCGAAAGGTTTCGCTTTTTTTGTTTTAAAAATCGAGATTGTTTTGTTTCCTATTTATCCTATTTATGAATTGATGTGTTCTGTTTTAAAATTAAAAAAAACGCTACTTTTGCAGCATGAATTTAGAAGCAACCTACGACTATCTCAAACAATTTTTAACAGAAGAGCGATTACGCAAGATTGAACATTTCGCACCAGAAAGCTCCGATTTTATTTTGCCAGTTGTAGAAGACGTCTATCAGTTTCGAAATGCTGCGGCAATACTTCGTTCTGTTGAAGCTTGCGGATTTCACAAAGTTGTTGCTTTAGAAAAAGAGAATGTTTTCGATCCCAATCTTCGTGTGACAAAAGGCGCTGATACTTGGGTAGATGTCGAAAAAATGCCGCGCGAGATTGCTTCATTACAGAAAGTTCGTGATCGTGGTTACAAGATTGTTGCAGTATCGCCAGAACGTAATGCGACGATGCTTCCAGATTATCAACCCAACGAGCCTTTGGCTTTGGTTTTCGGAACCGAATGGGAAGGTACAACAGACGAGCTTTTGGATTTTGCAGATGAAACCTTGGCTATTCCAATGTTTGGATTTACACAAAGTTTTAATGTATCGGTTGCGGCTGCAATTTGTATGTACGACCTCAAACAAAAATTGATAAAATCTGATATTGATTACAAATTAACAGGAGATAAGCTTTTAGAAACTAAAATCCGCTGGACCGTCAATTCTATCCGAAGTGGACAAGAAATTTTGGAACATTATCTTAAGTCACAGCAAGTATGAGAAAGTTAAGCTCCTTAGTTTTGATGACAACTGGCATTGTCGTTTTTGGTCAAAATAATCTTGCAAAGAATGATGTGTTGCTTTTTGGTTACCAAGCTTCGTTTGAAGCAAGTGATGCTGTGAAGTCTGCAACATTGCATCATATTGAGTTCGCTTATTCGAAGGTGAGATTTGATGATGGCAGACAACGTCATCCTGCGTCATACAATTATAATTTTGGTACGGAGTTAATTTTTAATAGTTCGCATTTTTATGTGGCTCCAAAGTTGGGTTTTGCTTTTGCTGGAAGTGGGCTTTGTTTGGGTAGTGATTTTTTGCTTTATACTGATTTTAAAAATGTTCAACCTCGATTGATGCCATACTTTGCATTGGGAGGAAGTGCATTTCGATTGTTTGTTGGTTACTCGATGCGACTAAATAAAGTCGATGACTTTCCCATAAATACCCTGAATGTAGGTTTAACAGTTCCACTTTACAATTTTTCGGATAAGAAATTTCTTTTTGCTAAAAAAAGTAAGTAAGCTTTAAAACTACTTTTTTGATAGCATACTTCTGTATTCTCATTACCGAATGCATCGTTTTTCTTCAAAAGCTTGCGTTTTTATCCTTTCTTAAAACTGTTGATGAATCAAATACAATCCATTCTCATCATTATCTCCTAGTATTTCTACGAGAATAAAATCATTATTTTCAAGCTTTGTAATGTCGGATGCATAAAGCCAAATTTGAGAGCTGGTGCTCAATTCATCTTGTCTAGCATTGACTTTGAATTTTAGAGTATCTTTTTTTAGCACTAGATTCACAAAAGCAATACCGTCCGATAAAACTTGTATACCATTTCCATTTGGATTTCCCCAAGCGTAGAACGGATTGACACGATTCCAGTTATCTTTTAATTTGAGGTATTTAGAAATGTAGAATTTAGATTCAGAATTTTTATTTTCATTCAAATTTAAAGTATGGAGAGGTTTGCCGATGAGATGATTCTTTTCGTCCAACTTTGCCGAATCGGTGATTTTTCCGTCCGTTGTGAAGTGTATCCAAGTTCGATTTTCACGAGGAATCCTTGCGCCAAACTGTGTGTTAAGATTGGTGGTTTCTGCGTAGAAAATTTTTGTAATACTATCGTAACAAACAGGCGCTAAATTATTAGGCTTTGTGTTATCTTCATCTAGGGAAGCACAACTATTTTTGCTTATCCGTGTAATCGTCCAGTTGTTTTGCTTTTTTATCTCCGTTAAATATTGACGGGTATTGGCTTCTTTAAAACTTTTTTTAGAATCAAAATAATTGATGATTGACACAAGTAAGAAAAAGAAAATAATTCCTCCAACTGAGATTAGCAAAATAGTTTTTTTCATTCTTGTGTTTAATAGCAATGAAAATAAGAATAAATCTCAAAACTTGAACAATGCTTTATTGCTTATTTAATTTTAAAATTAAAGCAATTTGATGCATGTAGTCGAGATTTTCAGGATGTTAGTACTCTTTCTCTGTTTTAAAAAAGAAAAAATCAACTCAAATCAAAAATGTTGTTCTGGAAAGATTTTGGTGTCGTGCCAGCATATTGTTTAAAAACTCTTGTGAAATAATTGGTATCTGTAAAACCCGTTTGGAAAGCGACTTCTTTAATGCTGCTTTGTCCTTTTAATAGGTCTTTTGCAAGGTTAATACGCTCTTTAAGAATAAAATCATTGGGCGAAATCCCCAATTCTTCTTTAAACATTTTGAAGAAGTTCGACTTGCTGACATAAGCCATTTTTGCCATTTGGTCGATGTTCAGTTTTTGGTGGAGATTCTTTTTGATATAATCCACAACAAATCCCAAACGTGACTGATTCTTCGAAAGCTGAGACTGAATCATTGTGCTTGCTTGCGTTTGCATCAGGCGGATCAGGAGTTCTTTCAGTGCAAAATCTGCCATCAAATCTTTATGCGTGTTATCGTCCATCGCGATTCGCATGATGTTGTTGGTCGCAGATGTTAACGATGCGGTATTAAAAAGATAGTATTCCTGATTTTGAAGCTTCCAAGAACTGCTTTCGTCAACTTTGGCTTCATTAAGGTTAAGATGGTTAAGCGTATTCTCAATGAATTCAGAATTAAGGCTTAGCGACAAACATTGTGATGGCGCATCGTCCGCTTCGGGAAAGTCGATGACCATTGTTTCGCCAGGTGCAACCAAAACGCTCTCGCCAGGAAGATATTCGAAGTAGTCGGTTTTGCCATCCAATTTTAGCCTTTTTTTACCACGCAGCATTGCGGTAAAAGCAACATCGTTAAAATGTAATTTAACATCAAAAGCATTGCTATGCGTCTCATATATATTAAACTCACAATTTTTTAAAGTGTACGAAGTTCTATTTTCTACAATACTTCCGAGTTGATTTTCCTTTAATAATGCGGGTTGCTGAATATATGATTTGCCTAGCGCCATAATGTCCTTCTTTAAAAAGCTAATTGCTTAAAAATAAGAAAATATTTTTTAACAAACTTCTAATGTTTTGTTAACGAAAATATAAAGTTGACAACAGAAAGAGGATTTTACTATAAATATGTAGGATTCTGCTATTTTTTTGAAATGGAGTAAGCTAATTTCGATTCATCAATAAAAACAAAAATCTTATAGATTAATATTAACTTATTGGTGAATCTCATTTAAAAATAATTTAAAAACAATAGATATTATGAGTATAAACGCAATACAAAGACCAGAATTAAAGGCAAAGTATGATAACTACATCGGAGGCAAATTTGTTGCACCAGTTTTAGGAAAATATTTTGATGTTGTATCACCGATTGATGGTAAAGTCTTTACCCAAGCGGCTCATTCTACAAAAGAAGATTTGGAGCTTGCTGTTGATACAGCTTCTAAAGCTTTTGAAACTTGGAAAAATACATCGGCTACAGAACGTAGCATTATTTTGAATAAAATCGCAGATCGTATGGAGGAAAACCTCCAATACATCGCTTCTGTGGAAACTGTGGATAACGGAAAAGCGGTTCGTGAAACCCTTGCGGCAGATATTCCTTTGGCAATTGACCACTTTAGATATTTTGCAGGTGTTATCCGTGCAGAAGAAGGTTCTCACAACGAGTTGGACAAAGATACAGTGTCATTAATCGTTAACGAACCACTTGGGGTTATTGCACAAATTATCCCTTGGAATTTTCCAATTCTAATGGCGGTTTGGAAGCTTGCACCAGCATTAGCAGCTGGTAACTGCGTGGTTCTAAAACCAGCAGAAAGCACGCCGATTTCTATTATGGTTCTTATGGAGCTTATTGGCGATTTGATTCCTGCAGGTGTTATTAACATTGTTAATGGTTTTGGGGCAGAGCTAGGTCGTCCATTAGTAACCAATCCAAAAGTTGCCAAAGCAGCCTTTACAGGTTCTACAGCGACTGGTAGATTGGTAATGCAATATGCAACCGAAAATATTATTCCCGTAACTTTAGAATTGGGAGGTAAATCGCCAAACGTATTCTTTAGTTCGGTGATGGACCATGATGATGAGTTCCTAGACAAAGCCATTGAAGGTGCAGTATTATTTGCCCTTAACCAAGGCGAGATCTGTACGTGTCCATCTAGATTGTTGATTCAGGAAGATATTTATGATGCCTTTATCGCAAAAGTTATTGAAAGAGTTAACGCGATCAAAGTTGGTAATCCACTAGATCCGACGGTGATGATGGGTGCGCAGGCTTCGAAGATTCAGAAAGATAAAATAGTATCTTATATTAAGTTGGGTAAAGAAGAAGGCGCAGAAGTATTAACTGGTGGCGATGTTAACCATTTGGGTGGTGATATTGAAGATGGCTACTATATCCAACCAACGCTTTTCAAAGGCAACAACAAGATGAGAATCTTCCAAGAAGAGATTTTTGGACCAGTGTTGGCGGTAACAACTTTCAAGGACGAAGCAGAAGCTATTGCTATCGCAAATGATACGATTTATGGTTTGGGAGCAGGTGTTTGGACGAGAGATGCACATCAGCTGTATACAGTTCCTAGAGCTATCCAAGCAGGTAGAGTATGGGTTAACCAATACCATTCTTATCCAGCAGGTGCACCATTTGGAGGTTACAAGCAGTCTGGTATCGGACGCGAAAACCACAAAATGATGTTAGACCACTATCGTCAGACAAAAAATATGTTAATCTCATATAACAAAAACAAATTAGGTTTCTTCTAGAAATCAATTTTTGTGGGCGTGTCACTTGGTTGCCATACTTTAGATAAAGTATAATAAGTTGTGATTGGTGTGTTTTTTTAGTCAAAGCAACCAAGTGTCGGTCTACGCACAGTCGCTGTTAATCTTTTCAGCAAGGATATTGAGTGTGCCAAAGCATCATTCTAATCCTTGTGACTTTGGTCGCTGAAAGAAATTGAAGTTGGCTTCAAGATTAACGAGCTCCGACAATGTGCTCCGCCCTCACGCGGATGAGGTAACAAAAGATATAGACGGACAAAGAAGAGGAAGAATTTGATTTTTCAATAGGTATTAATTTAAAACTTAATTTGTCTAATAATTTGTGTTTTTTAACCTGACTTTACTAGAGTCAGGTTTTTTGTTTTCAGAATAATATTTAACTTTAAATAAATTAAAAAGATGATATCGAGATTAGATGTAACAGATAAAGCTATGGAAGTTATCAATACTTTGGAGGCGCAACACGGACCGTTGATGTTTTATCAAGCAGGAGGTTGCTGCGAAGGTACGCAACCGCAATGCTTTGAGAAAGGCGGCTTTTTCCCTAGAATGAATGATGTTCTTATTGGGCACATCAAAGACTACGAATTTTGGATTGACCGCGACCTATTCGAGTATTGGCAGTATTCACATTTTACTTTGGATGTCCTCGACGGTTTTGGTCCGGGTGGATTTTCTTTGGAAACACCTTTGGGCAAAACTTTCAAAGTTCATTACCGACTTTTTACGCCAGAAGAATTAAAAGATTTAGAGCCCATCAAAAGAAATGAATAACCTATCTTAGACTTATGAGTGGAATAAAGAATTTTCCGGTTGCGGGACAGATGTTGATAATTTGGATAATACCTATGATCGTTATCTGGGGAATAGTATTGTTTATTTTGCCTATTAGCAATTTGGTATATGCAGCAGTGATTGCTGTTTTATTAACAATCTTTGTATTTGGAGGTTATCTAAAATTCAATTGGACAGACTGGTGGCGTTATACTTTAGTTTTAGGCTTCAGTTACATGATTGTTATTGGCATACTGTCTTTTTCGCCAAGACTCAAAATTTACGATTACCGACTTTGGAATCCTAGCATGCAAGCCAGCCAAGTCACTGTAGATAGCCTGGCAACTGGTATTGTAGGAGGTAAAAGTGCGCATCCCTATGTTGCAGTTAACTATAGCTATTCTGTAAATTCTAAGAGTTATTACAAAAAAAATGAAAGGGTAGAGGAGCGTGATGGTTTTATGTTCGATTTTAAAAGCCAAGAACAGAGACAGCTGTCCTTAGAAAATTGGGGTAAAAAGCAGATCAAGAAAGGTGATTACGAAGTTTTTTACAGCAAGAATAATCCTCAAGAATCTAAGTTTTTTATTGATACATCCTGGATTAGTTATGTTAATTCGAGTATGTTTTATTGGTTGCTAACAGTGGTAATCGTTATGTTTCTGAGCATTGTTATAAGGCTTTTCTTTGCGCGATTAGGAATTAAGTCTTAGGTTTTCATACTTTATTCATACTTTATCTATGCCTTATCCATACTGTTGTTATACTTGAAGGGGCTTTTTTTAAGTGTTGATGAAAGTGTATTCAATATTGTAATGGCGTCAGCTTGAGTGTGGCTGATAAGCGGTGTATCGAGAGGTTCTCTTATTCTTTAGTTTAACTTTTGCTTCTGCATTTTTTATTTTTTTTAAGGAATCGGCGAACCGCTTCGCTAAGTTGTTTCTCTAGCTTTTGCCTTGATGCAAAAGTTACAAAAGATCAAGACTTTATAAAAAATGCCTACTCAAACTTTTGCGAACTAAACAAAATAAAACTTGCTTCGCTTCAAACAGTATTTTGTTTTAACGTTCTACAAAGTTTTTCGCTTAACGGCTTTTTTATAGATGTCGATGGAAGCGTGCTCAGTTGAACATGTTGTCTTTTTAGTGTCTTTTCTTGATGAAAATTATTCCTAGGTCATTTTTACGGTTCGTCAGTTTGAGTATGGCGCTGAGCCGTGTATCGAGAGTTTTTATTTTATAACTTAACTTTTGCTTCTGTATTTTTTATTTTTTTAGAGGAATCAGCGAATCTTCGTCGCTTATTTGTATCTCTTGTTCTTTTTCCTTGATGAAAAAGAACGAAAAATTGCCTCATGTCCTTATTTATAATTTTTAAAGGAATCGGCGAACCGCTTCGCTAAGTCGTTTCTCTAACTTTTGTCTTGATACAAAAGTTACAAAAGATCAAGACTTTATAAAAAATGCCTACTCAAAACTTTTGCGAACTAAACAAAATAAAATTGACTCCATTTTTATCTATTATTTTTTTTGAGTCGTCGAACCGTTACACTAGGTTTTGCTTCGCTTCAAACAGTATTTTGTTTTAACGTTCTACAAAGTTTTTCGCTTAACGGCTTTTTTATAGAGGTCGATGAATGAGTATGCAGTAGAATGCATTGTCTTTTTAATGTTTTTTCTTAACGAAAATAATTTCTAGGTCGGGTTTTATAGTGGTATTTTTCAACTTCTTATTTGTTAATAAGACCATTCAAACTTCAATGTTTAACAGTTGTTAGGTCGTTCTAGAGTTTCAGGTTTCTGGTTTAATGTCTCATGTGGGTTGGTTTCAAGCCTAGTTTATAGCTTTAAAGTACATCATACATTTTACATAGTACATTTTACAATAAATCAATGTCTTTTAGTCTCGTGTCTGTTGGTCTCAAGTCTAGCCTCTATTCTGTTGCGTTAATTTTTGTTTTTAGCCAATGAGGAGTTCGATGCCGGCTTTTTCGGCTTTGTATTTTATTTTGGTTTGTAGTTCATAGTAGCTCCAGTTGCGGAGGACGAACTCTTGTTCTTTTGCGATGCCTATCTTGTCTTCCTGGTTGGTGAGCACCAAGGTTCCAGCCTGCTGCTCGATGCAAAAGTCGATGAGTTGCTTACTATAAACATGAAGACGGTTGCTGACATAACGGCCTTCTCGATCTTCAATGTTGTAAAGTGCTTTTCGTTTTCTTTTAACGCCCTTTCCTGAACGGGCATAAGTGATGCTGTCTTGAATTCTTTTTTGACTTGCCTGTATCGCCAATCTGCGGTGTAAGAATTCTTCTTTTGAGCCAATGTTCAAGCGTCTATTATTGGCTTTTACGACAATGGGATGTTCTAATGATAAGGTGGCTTCGGCGATGATTTCGGGCTTTAGGTGGTGCTGGTCTTTCTCAAATTCGAATACCGCCAACCAAAATATTTTGCCGTCTTTTTGTTGGATTCTAGAGGTGTATAGTTTTATTTCTCCCTTAATGAAACGTTCTAAGATGAGTCGCTTATCAGTAAAGTCTTTTCCTAAGTATGTTTTGAATGGAATAGCCATTATGTTAAAGCAAAAGGCTTTCTTTTCCGCATCATATCTCCCTTTGGTAACATAATCTGGAGGAAAAGGAATTGGCATGTTTTTTTTGAAATTTTCCAAAGATCTTATGCCTTGCCAATATTCACTTTTTGATTTAGAAAAATTAGATTGAATGGCATTGTTCAATGTTGACAAGATTGTGGTTGGCACCTCTCCTTTGAAGCGGTCGAAGACCATTCGTGCCGTAGTATAGGATCGTGACCAAGTGAGTATTCCAGATTCGTCTTTTTTAGCATCCACTAGTTTGTATTGGATTTCTTCGGTGAGGTAGAAGAAGTCTTTGATCATTTCTTGAACATACAAATTGGAAATAATGAGGTTAGCGGCTCTGAAGCAACAGTTTTGATAGCGGTAGAGTTTTTCCCAAACTGCTTTTTTTTCCTCAGCGGGAAGGTCTATGAGTAATTGGATCTTGCGGGTTCGTATTTGGGTTGATTTTTCCATATCTGTTTGGTGTTTAAATTATCTGATTTTCATTTTTTGGTTTTTAGCATAAATCAGCGAATCTCTTTTGTCGATTTTTCTTGATGAAAAAGAGGACTCATGCGTTGTATATACGGTTTTTCGTATTTAGTGAGTGTTCTTTACCTCACCTTGCGGGTATACAAGTACCCTCAATATTTTATTTGTTCTTTGTTCTTTTTCCTTGATGAAAAAGAACGAAAAATTGCTTCATGTCCTTATTTATTATTTTTAAAGAATCGGCGAACCGCTTCGCTAAGTTGTTTCTCTAACTTTTGCTTCTGTATTTTTTATTATTTTATAGGAATCAGCGAATCTCCTTCGTCGATTTGTCTTGATACAAAAGTTACAAAAGATCAAGACTTTAAACTTTTATGCTATAAATTTTTATTATTCGCTAAAAACTTTAAAACTTGTTCCCACGCTATTATCCATCGCTTACTCAAACAGTAAACTTTTTTAACGCTCATTATAAAAATTTACTTTACGCTAAAAGTTTAGAGGTCGATGAGTTCTTTGGCGATTGTTGCAAATGATGCTTTTTGCTCCATTCTTCTTTTCATGATTTCTGTTTGTTGGTCTGTTAGCTTTTTTGAATGTTCTGCAGTGGTGGCGGTTTTTTTTTGAACTTGGTTATTGGAACTTCCTTTAATTATTTTCTGCAAATCGTTGATGGCTTTGGTGACTTCATTGCTTATGCTTGTCACGCTGCTTCCCATAGCTGTGGCGATGGCTTTGTATTGGAAGCCATATTCTAAGCAAAGTTCTATAAGGCGCCTTCTTTTTGGAGCTAAGAGAACAAGTACTTTCTTTACTTCGTCGAATCTTTCTTGTTCGGTTTCTTGATTTTGCAAGTTTTCTTTATCGTGTGCCGGATCATAGCCTATAAGGTAATCTTGGTAGTTTTCAAAACTCTCGATGGAATATTGTAGGCGTGCGAATTTGTTTTTAGGCGCTCTATAGTAGCCTATGCATTCTCTTTTCAAGACAAAGCGTAGGAAGCATAGCATATGAAAGGGCGATTCGATAGAATCTCTATTTAGCCATAGTTTGAGGTAGACATCTTGGACAAGGCTTTCGACGATAAAATCATCCTCTAATTTTTGTTTTCCTATCCAGAAGAGAAGTCTTCTGTAGCGGGCATCGATGTGCTTAATGGAAATGGGGTCTCCCTTTTTTAGCAGCTCGTACAGCTGAAGATCGGTTGGTTTGCGAGATAAGGCGTTTGTTCTTTTCATAAGTCGTGTGTTTTAAACTTATTATTACTTGAAGAAACTGCTTTGATCCTAGGCTGAATTCTCAACTCCTCTAAAACACCCATCCTTACCGGCACCCATAAAAAGGGCGTGGAACTCAACTTACCGACTAGTGGTACTGGCATACCAAGCAACGATAAGTGAGCCCACGCCGCGGTCGTGAGCTAATTTACTTATCATCCCGTTGCTTTGTGAAAAGTGCCAGTTTTCTAGTCGAGAATCTAAGCAATAGCTTCGATTATTATTGTTGAAGTATTGCAAAGTTAACTTTATTGTAACTTATTTAGCAAATATATAATAATTTTTTCAATGTAGGTTAATTCGACTACAAAAAATTATTAGAATCTTATCATTTTGTCTATTCAAAGTCAACCGTAATGGATAAATTGGAATTTAGAATAGCTTTTGGTAAAAGAGTTGAGATGTTTAGAAAAAAACTCAATTTGAGTTATAGAGAGTTAGCTCAAAAGTGTGATGTGGATCATAGCAATATAAGCAAAATAGAAAAAGGCGAAGTAGATCTCAGAATCTCTACAGTTCAAGAGTTAGCTAAAGGATTAAATGTGCATCCGCAGGAACTTTTTGATTTTAAAATAAATTAAAGAAACTAAATATTGAAATCCACCTCTTATGGTGGATTTTTTTTGCGAAAAAAAAAAGGCGAGTTGCCCCGCTTTGAATGTTTTAGTTCGCAATTTTGTCTACTATTCATGAAATCGAAGATTCAAGGTGGCTAACATTTGGAAATAAAAATACCCCGCAGGTAGGCGAGGCGCTAAATGTTTTCACAACGGAATAATCCTTATTGTGAATTGCTTTCGGTACAAAGATAAATATTTTTGTTTATCGCTCATTATGGAAAACCGTAATTTTTATAAAAACTTTGTATTTATCTTTAGGAGATTTAAAAAAGAAAAAAAACTATGACTAAAAATATACTTGGATTGGATTTGGGAGTTTCATCTATTGGCTGGGCTTTGGTACAAGAAGATGATAAGAACTCTGATAATAATAAAATCATAAAACTTGGAGTACGTGTAAATCCACTCACTGTTGATGAGCAATTAAACTTTGAAAAAGGAAAACCTATCACAACAAATGCGGGAAGAACTCTTGCAAGAAGTGCTCGTAGAAATTTGCAACGATACAAGCAACGGAGAGAAAACCTAATTGATGTTTTAAAGAAAAGTTCTATCCTGAAAGAAGGAGATTTACTTACTGAAATAGGAAAAAACTCTACTTTTCAAACACAGCAGTTACGTGCGAAGTCAGCAAACGGTAAAATAGAACTTTCCGAGTTTGCTCGAGTATTGCTTTTACTCAACAAGAAGCGTGGTTATAGAAGTAGCCGAAAGGCTAAAAATGAAGATGAAGGACAGATAATTGATGGAATGTCTGTTGCTAAGATGCTTTATGAGGAAAAAATAACACCAGGAGAATATTCCTATCAACTTTTGCAAGAAGGTAAAAAACAATTGCCAGATTATTATCGTTCCGATTTACAATCAGAGTTTGATAGTATATGGAAGTTTCAACAGCAGTTCTACCCAGAAATTTTGACTAATGAACTTTATAAAGAGTTACAAGGAAAAAATAGAAATGCAACTTGGAAAGTTTTAGAAATTCCCTTTTCATTAGTGGGAGTTAAACAAATTGGGACTCAACAAGAGAAGAAAATTGAGAAATACCAATGGAGAGCGAAAGCGGTTAAAAACCAATTAGATAGAGAAGAGCTTGCTGTTGTTTTTCAAGAAATCAATAGCAAGCTCAATAATTCCAGCGGTTATCTTGGAGCAATCAGTGACAGAAGTAAAGAGTTATATTTCAATAATCAGACTGTTGGGGAATATTTATACAACCAATTAAAAGCAAATCCCCACACCAAGCTTAAAAACCAGGTATTTTACCGTCAAGATTATTTGGATGAGTTTGAAAGAGTTTGGGAAACTCAAGCTAAGTTTCATCCAATATTAACGAAAGCTTTAAAGGAAGAAATCCGTGATATTGTTATTTTTTACCAAAGAAAATTGAGGTCACAGAAAGGATTAATTAGCATTTGCGAATTCGAAAATCGTGAAATAGAAGTTACTGAAAATGGAAAAACAAAAAAGAAAACCGTAGGTTCTAAGGTTGCACCACGCTCGTCACCGTTATTTCAAGAGTTCAAAATATGGCAGGTTCTTAACAATGTAAGCTTTCAAAATATTGAAACCAAGGAAGAACTTCCTTTGGATTTAAAAATGAAAGAAGAACTTTTCAATGAAGTAAATATCAAAGGAAATCTTTCTCCAAAAGAGATTTTAGATTTAATTGGATATTCTGGGAAAGAATGGAAATCGAAATTCAAAAATATTGAAGGTAATAAAACAAACGAAAGCTTTTATGATGTTTACTTAAAGATTTTAGCTAATGAAGGCTTTGACTTTCCAAAAGAGTTTAAATTAAGCGCAGATGACGATATCAAAGTTTCCAAAGTTTCTTCCTCCGCTTTTGCGATTAAAGAGTTTGTAAAGAAAGGCTTTGAAGAACTTGGAATTAGAACCACAATCTTAGATTTTGATGCTCAACTCGATGGACAAGATTTCGAAAAACAAGACTCTTATCAACTTTGGCATTTGTTGTATTCTTACGAAGGTGATGATTCTCCATCTGGAAATGATACGTTGTACAGACTTTTACACGATAAATATGGCTTCAAAAAGGAGCATTCGCAGTTGTTGGCAGAAATTGGTTTTATTCCAGATTATGGAAGTTTGAGTTCTAAAGCTATGCGAAGAATCTATCCGTACATCAAAGAGCACAAATACAGTGAGGCTTGCGCTTATGCAGGATATAATCATTCTAAAAACTCTTTAACTAAAGAAGATTTAGCAAATAGAGTTTTGAAAGAGCAATTGGATATTCTTCCTAAAAATTCACTTCGAAATCCTGTCGTAGAAAAGATTCTGAATCAAATGATTAATCTTGTAAATGAAGTGACTAAAGAATACGGAAAACCTGATGAAATCCGAATAGAATTAGCTCGTGAACTGAAAAAAAATGCTGCGGAACGTGCTGATATGACATCAGAAATTAATAAAGCAACTCTTCTTCATCAAAAATATGCATCTGTTTTACAAAATGAATTTGGAATAAAATCACCATCACGAAATGATATTATTCGTTATAAATTGTATTTGGAATTAGCAAACAATGGTTATAAAGATTTGTACACCGATAATCAGATAAAGAAAGAAGAATTGTTCACGGATAAGTATGATATAGACCATATTGTCCCCCAATCGCGTTTTTTTGATGATAGTTTTTCGAACAAAGTTCTTGTTCCGAGAGGTGCTAATTTGAAAAAAGGAAATCAAACGGCTTACGATTATTTGGAAAATGAAGGAAAAAATCAGTTAGAAAAATTCTTAAACGTCATTAATGTACTTTACGATAAAAAGGAGATTTCTAAGGCCAAATTTGAAAAATTACAGAAAAAAGCTGCTGATATTGGAGATGGTTTTATCGAAAGAGATTTACGAGATACACAATATATTGCCAAGAAAGCCAAAGAAATTCTTTTTGGAATTACCAATTCTGTAGTCTCTACATCTGGGCAAATTACAGATAAACTAAGAGAAGAATGGAATCTTGTGAACACTATGAAGGAATTAAATCTTGATAAATATAAAAAATTAGGATTAACAGAAATCATTAAAAACTCAAAAGGTGAAGAGAAAGAACGTATTGTAGATTGGACAAAAAGAAACGACCATCGTCATCATGCAATGGACGCACTTACGGTTGCTTTTACAACACATAATCATATTCAGTATCTTAATTATCTAAATGCAAGAAAAGACGAAAGCCATAAGCAGCATAAAATCATTTCAAATATTGAAAATTTGATAACAAAAGTAATCGAGAAAAGCAATGGTAAAAAAGAAAGGATTTTTATTGAACCTCTGAAGAACTTTAGAAAAGAAGCAAAAATACATCTTGAAGAAATATTGATTTCTCACAAAGCAAAGAATAAAGTTGTTACTAAGAACATCAACAAAATAAAGAAAAAAGGAGGTGTAATTTCAAAAACCGAATTGACGCCGAGAGGACAATTACACAAGGAAACCATCTATGGAAGTGCAAAGTTTCTGAAAACAAAAGAAGAGAAAATCTCCGCTAAGTTTGATATTGAAACTATCAATAAGGTACAAAATAAAAAGTATAGAACGGCTTTGTTAGAACGATTGCAAGAAAATGGAGGAGATGTTAAAAAAGCTTTTTCGGGGAAAAATGCAATTACAAAATCTCCAATCTATCTCAATTCTGACAAGACAGAACAAGTTCCAGAAAGTGTTGTCTTAGCTTGGTACGAAGTAGGTTATACCATTAGAAAAGCAGTTAATTCAGATAATTTCAAAGATTTTAAGAATATTGACAAAGTAACTGATATAGGAATCCGAGAGAAACTCACTCAACGATTGAAAGAGTATAATGGAAATGCTAAAGAAGCTTTCTCTGATTTAGAAAAGAATCCAATTTGGCTTAATAAATCAAAAGGTATTACTGTAAAAACAGTGACAATTACGGGAATAAGTAATGCTGAAGCTCTACATTACAAAAAAGACCATTTGGGGAAAGAGGTTTTAGATGAACAAGGAAAAAGAATTGCCGTAGATTTTGTAAGTACTGGAAATAATCATCATGTTGCGATATATGAAGATGAAAAAGGAAACCTGCAAGAAAAAGTCGTAAGCTTTTATGAAGCTGTTGAGCGGGTAAATCAAAACTTATCTATAATCGATAGTTGGGACAATTCCTATTGCTATTGATATTCAGAATAGTGATCTTGATATTATTTGCTATGTGGAAGATCAAAAGGATTTTGTAAGAACTGTAGAAGATGCTTTTCAAGCTGAAAAAGATTTTAGCATTCGTCATTTAAATGATAGAGAACTTCCTGCCATTGTCGCCAATTTTTTTATTGATGATTTTGAGATTGAAATCTTCGGACAAGCAGTTCCTTCAATACAGCAAGCGGCTTACAAACACATGCTTATAGAAGATTATCTACTAAAAAAGTATGGTGAAGCATTTCGACAACAAATCATTACACTTAAAAAACAAGGCTACAAAACTGAACCTGCATTTGCTTTACTGCTCGGTCTAGAAGGTAATCCTTATACCGAATTATTAAAAATAAGTACTCATTAATTTGGGCGTCGATTTAACAAGCAATGTTTGTATTTTTTTTACTGAGGTAAAAAGATATTTTCTGTGATTGCTGGGAGTTCGATAATAACTACCACCTTTTGATGCCTTTCTGAGAGTAGTATAGGAGATTAGTTTTCGTTTGTGAAGCGGGATTGAAAAATGGAAATTCACTAAGTACTCGATTATTTTATTGGATTTTAATTTACATTCTTGAGAGGCAAGCATAAAAACTAAATGACATCTCAATGTATCATTGGTAGGGCTTCTATTTTACATCACAACGGGAAAGAGCAGTACAGGAAATTTGCAAAGTCTATATTTCTCAATTTACCCCAAAATTTTAGGTTTCTTTAAATCTTTATTTTCTAAATCAAATTTTGTAAAAACAATTGCAAATCTTGTGTCTTGTCTAAACCAAGTTTTTGTTTCAATCGGTATTTGGTTACACGAACTGTGTGTGGATCGACATTTAGTAGATTCGATATTTTCTGATTATCCATATTGATGTAGATGTATGCCGCATATTTTTGGTCGAGGTTAGAAAGTTTGGTTTTAGAAATACTATTTAGCTTTTTGAAAAAGTTGGGATGTACTTCTTGCAGAACGTCTTTAATCTCGGTAAAGTCGTTTTCGGTAATACGTTCACTACGTAGGATTTTGTCAATGTTGACATCTGTGTTTTTTAGTTGCTCTTTTAGCTCTTTGATGAAGCTGTTTTTATGGTTTAATTGTATTGAAACAGCTAAAGCCTGCTTTTGTAATTGTTCTTGTTGTAATGATAATAAGTCTTGTTCGGCTTTTAGACGGCTTTTTTCTTCTTTTTCGAGTCTCAATATAAGTTCCGATTCCTTGATTTCGGCTTGTAAAATATTTGTGTTTTGCTTGCTCAGCTTTTGTCTGTATCTAAAAGTATAAAACATAAAAACTAAACCTACTAAAGCGAAAATCAACATTCCAAGGAAAAGGAATTTTTGGATATTATTCGTTTTGTTGGTAGTTGTCAGTTGGTTAATTTGGAGTTTCTTTTGTTCGAGGTCGCTATAGGCGTCAACAAGCTTTTTTCGATTGTTATTAAGGTTATCGTTGGAAATGTTGGTTAGATTCAAGCTTTCTTCGCTATATTTTAAAGCTTTTTCATAGTTTTTATTTTCGGTGTAAAGTTCTTTTAATGTGTTAATAATATAGAGTTTGATATTATCAGTTTTTTTTGGATTCTCTTCGATAGATAGATTGTAAGCTTTTTCAAGGTTATCAATTTTACAAGGATTGTCAGAGCACAATTCTGCGTAGGTTGTATAGCAGACAATTTCCGTGGATCTAAATTTTTTAGCACTGGCAATCGCCATCGCTTGATCGAGGTAATTCTTCGCGATGTTGTGTCTTTGTTCCTTAGAGTAATCTCTGTAAGGAAAAGATCCAATGAGTGATGCAAAGTTATTGTAAGCGTTTGCTTTTGCTTGATTTGATTGGTATTTTGTGTCCTTGGCATTAACTAGATTTAAAGACTTTTCAGCATATTCAAAAGCTTTTTCTATATCCGCGGGGTTTTTACTATTTTGATAAATTGAAGAATACATTACCACAGCATCTGTATAGGAGATGTTTTTGTCCAAGTCTAAATTGGTTTTGTCAATGTAATAAATTTGCTTCAAAATATAATCTCTATAAGATTCGATGTTTTCTCCTTGCATAACATAAGACCTAGAAATAATCCTATATAATTCGGATTTTAAATAGTTTTCGGCGGGGTATTTTTCTAAAATTTTTAAAGCTACATTGGCAAAATAAATTGTTTTTTCAGGAAACTTATTGGCAAGATATATTCTGGCAAAACAATAATTAGAGTAGGCATCATCTAACTTGTCTTTACTGTTGTCTGCTAGATTTTTCAATAAATTTCCGTAGTAAAAAGCCTTGTCAAAATTATTGCTAATCACGTAGAGCATTACAAGATTAGAATATATTTTGACCTTAAAGTCATTGTCAGTGATTTGTTCATCAAGTGCGTTTGTTAAGATTTTCTCAGCCTCTGCATATTTTTCATCAACAATTAATATCCTAGTTTTTACAATTAACTCATCTTCTTCAACAGTGCTTGCTTTTGCCGAACTCCAAAGGCATAAAAGTAGTATTGCTAATGTTCTTAAAAATAAATTAGATTTCATTCTAGTAGAAGTTGTGTTTGTTGTCAAATTGATAGTGTAATTGCTAAATGTTTGATATTTGTCACAAATTAACAAATATTAATGTAGTTTTGTGCTGATATATTAATATTTTTCATGTTAAATTTATATACATAGCATACACAGTGTATATATTTTGTGTGTGTATTCTACGTATTAATTGGTTGATTTTATGGTTTTTAGATATTTTGTATGTGTATATAAAGTGTCCACAAATATTTAACTCGGTTTTTGATGCATTTTTTCATTTTCAATTAATATTAATTTTAGAAAAAGTAATTATTAGATTAATATGAAAAGAAATTACATTCTACTTTTGGCCTTGACAGCAGGTAGTATCCAAGCTCAGACTTCCTTGGAAGTTGTAGATCGTTATTTGAAGAATGATACAAGTGCTAATAAGGCAAGTGTCGCCAATTTTTCAAATCTTGAGTACAAAGTCATTAACGAAAATACGATTGGTGACAATGTTGCAGATTATGTTAAGATTCAGCAAACCGTAAATGGTATTCCTGTATATCAAAGTTATGGAACCTTTCAGGTTAAGGACAGAAAGGTTTTAACTTTTAATAATAACTTCAGAATAGAAGCACCGCAAACGACCAAAGCAAGTCTAACAGCTGAAGAAGCAATCCAAAAATTTGCTTCAAAAAATTCTAAAAAGCTTGTTCTTCTTCATGATTTGGAAGATAAGCCTCAACAATTAAAGGATTCTAATGCTTTAGATAGTAGTGTTTTGTATTCTGATAAAAATCAGATGCTTAACTATTATCAAACGGATAAAGGTCTGAAACTGGCTTGGGTGATGTTGGCATCTTTTCGAACAGCTTCTAATGAGAAGGATCTTTTGCCAATGTATGAAGTGGTTATTGATGCTAATTCTGGGCAATTATTAACAAAAACGCCTGTCGTTAATGAATGTTTTGTGGATAGCCATGCGACCAGTAAATCTGTTTTTAAAAATGATTCAAAAGACTTTGATTGGATTTATGATGAATTCAGCAAGTCGAAAAAAGCAGACGCAACATCAGGTACTTATAATGTTATTCCTGCTAACTTTCAAAGCCCGTCGCAACATGCTTTTACAATGATGTCAAATGTTGCAGATCCGAATGCTTCCAAAGAAGGTTGGCACAAGTTAATAAATGTTCCAAGAGATCCTAACGCGGAAACGCCTCTAACAAAATACCATACAGTCGGCAATAATGCACGTGTTAGCTCGGATCTAAGTGGTGCGGCAAGTGATCTAATTATTGATAGTGGAGGACTCTTAGCTGGCTTAGGAGTTCTGTATCTAAAGGAAGAGGCCTATGGTGGTGAGAACCTCATATTTGATTTTCCTAATCCAGGTTCTTCTACCGATTATAATCCAGTGGCTTATCACGATGCGTCAACGACACAAATGTTTTATTCCATTAATTCGATTCATGATATTATGTATTATCATGGCTTTAATCCGAAGGCGGGCAGTTTTCAGGCTAATAGTGGTGAGGGAAGACTTACAACGGGCATTACTGTTGCTGGCCTTGGCAAGACGAGAACAGTTAATAACGCATTTATGATTTACAGTTCGGGTATATTTAGAGATCCGATTACTTGCTTTTTTACTTTTGAAACTTTAAAAGAAGGTGCAGGTGTCATAGACGTTAATACAGGTGATGATAAAGGAATCTATCCTGGTATAGTCGGCAACAATAAAGCTTACAAATATGGCGTGGATCCTCGTGTTACAGGAGATATGATTTTGGTTGATGATGCTTCGGGTGTAGATAGCCATGATGCTTGTGAAGAACCTGTCAACGGAAGTCAATTGCAAGATAAAGTCGTTTTGGTAAATAGAGGAACTTGTAATTTTTCAGATAAAATACATAAAGTTGCGCCATATCATCCCAAAGCTATTATGATTATTAATAATTCTAGCACTGCATTTACTGGTCTTTTGTCTGCTGAAGGCGATGGTGATAACAGTAATTTGAATTTTCCAATAGTTGGGATTGAACAAAATATTGGAGCAAAATTAAAACAATCTCTACTAAATAATACAGCTTCTGATGTGACGGTTCCGTCTACAACTTATGCGATTACAAAAAGAGACAGTGGATTTGATAGCCAAGTAATTTTGCATGAATACACGCATGCAGTTTCTGGTAGAATTACAAATAGCGCAATGAATGGTGAAGAAGGTATGAATGAAGGTTGGAGCGATTATGTTGCGCTTAATCTTACACAACAAGCAAGTCAAGTTGATACCGATTTAATCAACATGGGAAGTTATGCTTTCGGAGGAGGAGGTTTGCGTCCAAGACCCTATACGACTGATATGAGTGTTAACCCTGATACTTACGATTATCTTAAAGTGATTGGACCTGGTCCAAATTTGCAACATCCAACAGGTTACTTATGGGCAGTTATGTTGTGGGAAATGCATTGGAAGTTTGTTAACAAGTATGGCTTCAATCCTGATCATAAATCTAACCAAGGTGGTAACAATATGGCTTTGGATCTTGTCTTACAAGGTCAAAAACTTCAGGTTCCTAATCCTGGTTTTGTTGAAGGTCGTGATGCAATTTTGCAAGCTGATCAGGCGATGTTTAATGGTGATAACAAGTGTATGATTTGGGAAGCTTTCGCCAAGAGAGGATTGGGTTTTAGCGCAATACAAGGGACGTCTGATTCTCGAATGGATGGTACAGAAGCTTTTGACCTGCCACCTGCTTGTAAAACTCTTGGAACTATTGAAAATACAAGTAATGCTCTAAGTATTTTCCCTAATCCAACTAAAGATGTTGTTTACATTATGGCAAAAGATGAGGTTACAAAAGCAGAAATTTTCGATACGTCTGGTCGTCTTGTTTCAACACAATTATTAGACGCTTCACAGCAAAAAAGAAGTGTTGATACATCTAATTTGCCAAAAGGAGTCTTTGTAGTCAAATTCTACACGAAAGCTGAAGTTGTAACTAAGAAAATTATCAAAAACTAATTTCCTCTAATATTATGAAAAAATATTTTATGATGATGTTGGTTGTTTTATCAGCTTTTATGTTTGCTGAAAAAACGCCACTAAAAGTAAAGCCAATTTCAAAATCGAAAAAAACAGCTAGTTACTGTATCCCCAATGTTAGTGATCCCGAAGCTTTGACACTGGTATCTTTTGGCGCAATTAATAATCGTACTGCTTCTAGTACCAATGTTGGCTACGAAGATTTTACTAACCTGAGTACCAATGTTGGACAGTATCGCACCTATCAGATTAAATTACAAGCCAACACAGAAGGTGACTATTATGCGAGTTTTACAGTGTATATCGACTTTAACCAAGATGGGATTTTGGGGCCAGTTGATTATAAAGATGAAGAAGGGAAAAAAGAACGTTTTGAACTTGGCTATATACGCAACTCTAATGGAAATGATGGGAAAGAATTAGTTGCGAATATTACAATTCCTGGCAATGCAATTCCTGGATCTACAAGGATGAGAGTTATGAAAAGACAAACAACTCTTGTCCCGATTGTATATGCTACCGATGGTTGTAATTTAGGAAATACCTATGGACAGGTAGAAGACTATAGCGTTAATATTTTTACACCTCAAGGTTGTGATACTGCGGTAAATGGTGCAAATCTAACTGCGATGTTTGTTCCTAAAAATAATGGACAATCAGAATTGATTACAAACACTGCAAAAACGGGAGCTTACACCGATATATTTGTAATAGCTGGTGCAAGTTATGATTTCAAACTTGGTAAAGAAACTGTCTTTTCAACATTAAAGAGACCAGATGCTACAACAGCCAGAACTTCGGATGCTTCTCAATTTTCGTGGACATCTGACTTTACGGGCGTGTTAAGATGGTATACACATGCTGACGAGAGCAATTGTTCTGCAGATAATTCTATTTTTTCTGAGGAGATTACCTCAAGTCTGATAACCAACTCTATTAGAGATGCTTGTAATGTTGGAGTGCCAAACATGAGCGGTTTTTTCACTATGGAAAATGGTGGTGCCAAGGCGCAGGAATTGGCAATTGATATTCCAATGTTCGTAGGTAAGTTTTCAACTATAAAGGGCATTACAGTTAATATGGCGGATGCGACCTTTATTAATTTTGAAGAATTAAATACTAATTCCAACGGACTGCCGGGTACGGTGTTGTCAAACATACAGGGAACTATCGAAAGCAAAACACTTGCCTTTACCCAAGATGGAAAGAATATATATACCTACAAAATTAAATTTGACAAACCTATTCTTACCGACGGGGCTTTGGGTGCAAAAAAATGGTTAAAACTTCTTAGCGATGCTGCCTATGTTGAAGTTAATCCAAGTCTGAAAATTGGCGAAAACATCACTGTTAAGAACAATGTAACAGGTTCTTGGCAGATTGCCGATCGTAATGAATTGGTGTATCAATTAGAAGCTGATTGTAGACAAGATATGTGTACACAGGTTGTTGTTTCTACTGATGATCCTACAGATAATATGATGACATCCGAAATGGGGCCATTCATTCCAGATATGATGACTGCTGCTATTGATGTGGAGGTTAATCCAAATGAAAATCTAGGTGTTAATGGTATTGTATTAGATTTATGGGAGGCTAGTACAGTAGCTGAGGTTAACAATCCAAGAATGTTAGAATTTAACCTTAGAAAACATAATGCCGAAACACAAGAGCCTGGCGATATTATATCAGAAAAAATAGCGATGACATCGACTAGAGAAAAGTTGGAAGAATTTTTGCCAGATCCTACTGTCGATTTAGTTTATACAAGATGGAAAGTTAATGTCAAATTTAATCAATCGTTACTTCTAGATGGTGCACAATCGCCTAAGTATTGGCTGGAGGTCGCTTCAGATTACACTGGATTTACGACAACAAATGATGTCTATGCATTTGTAGGTTCGCCGACTTATATTGGATATCTAGGTTTGATGTGGGTAAAACTTGACAACGAAATGGTGTATAAGCTATTGACGGATTGTTCGGTGTTAGGTACACAAAATACAACAAAGCAAGAAAAGACAAAGTTGTATCCAGTGCCATTTGTTAATACTTTGACAATTAGTTCACCAATTGCAATTAGAAGTATTGAAATCTATAATGTTGCAGGTGCGAAAGTAGTACAAAAAGAGGCTAGTCAGTCTAAAGTGGAGCTTAATCTTAGTAATCTTCCAACTGGTATGTATATTGTGAAAACTATTGATGTTAATGGAAATGTAGACTCTCAAAAAGTTATCAAAAAATAGTATTTTCTTTAAAAGTAATTGTTTTGGAGGCTGTCTCGTAAGAGCGGTCTCCTTTTTTATTTAAGTAAATTCTATTTAAATCAAATTCTGCAAAAACAATTATAAAACTTGAACTTGTCTATGTCAATTTTTTAGAATAAACACCCTGAAAATTCTAGCTATCTCTTACTTTTGTAATTAGAAATTTGGGTATGGATAGACAAAAAGTAAAGCAGCATTTTTATTTTAGGTTAATTGTAATGAGTTTGGTTGTTGGTGTTTTGGCTGCAAGTATGGCTTGGTTGCTAAAATATATTACTGTCCATTGTCAGGAGTTTTTGTATGATTTGGCTTACGAGAAAAAGGTATTGTTTGTTATTTTTCCCACAATTGGAATAACCAGTATTTATTTTTTAAGGAAGTATTTGTTTAAAAATAGAAAGAACAAAGGGATTTCCGAAATCTATAAAACTGTTGATCATAGGAAAGATCATTTGCCACTGTTTAAAATACCTTCGCATTTTGTTAATGGTTTTTTGACTGTGATATTTGGAGGGTCGACTGGTATTGAGGTTTCGACGGTAGTTGCAAGTGCAACGATTGGAAATAATATGTATCAAAAACGATTTTCGCCCAATCTATACAAATTGGAGTTGATTTGCGCAGGTGTGGTTGCGGGCGTTTCGATACTTTTTGGAAGCCCGATTGTAGGCTGGCTTTTTGCTGTTGAAGTTATCGCGAAAAAGTTGTCAAAGAGTATTTTTATAAGTTGTACAACAGCTGCATTGGTATCGTGGGTTTTCTTGTTGATGATAAAACCTGAGGTTTTTCTTAATTTTAAAATTACCGAATGGAAATGGTCGGCACTTCCATTTTTTGTTATTTTAAGTTTGTTAAGTGGTTGCTTGTCTGTTTATTTTACATTATTGGTGACACGACTAAAAAGCTTTTTCTCTGGCATTAATAATAATTTTGTAAGAGTTAATCTAGGCGCTGTTGCGGTGGGATTAATGCTGTTATCATTTCCTTTTTTGTATGGTGATAGCTATCATGCGCTTTCGCCTTTGTTAGAGCATCCAAAAGATTTTTCAGTAGTATTTTTATTATCTTTGGTGTTATTGAAGCCTTTGGCTTCCGCGTTAACTTTGGGAGCTGGTGGCGACGGTGGAGTATTTGCACCAAGTATTGTTGTTGGCGCATTTTTGGGATTTTTGTTTGCTTATGTTTGCAATAATTATTTCGGAACTTCCTTAATCTATCTCAATTTTATGTTGGTAGGTGCTGCGGCAACCTTGTCTGCTTCTATCTATGCACCATTTACAGCTTTGTTTTTGGTATGTAATCTTGCGCCAAATGCCTATGTTTTGTTTTTTCCGATTTTGATGGCTAGTATTATTTCAAGGTATTTTGCAGGGAAGTTGCTTCCTTACAATGTCTATACTTATCAGATGAAATAGATTTTTAAAGCTAAGGTCAAGTTAAAGAGCCTGTTTAAGTTATGTCTCAGAAAGCGATTTGTTGTTTGCTTTTCTACTTGAATTAAGTATTCTAAAACTTCAGAAATATAATTAAAATAGCTAGGCAGATTCCAGTTGATGATATTTTTTAATTACGTATATCAAACTGGTGATGCTCATTTCTGTGGTGATACAATTTATATTAAACAGGCTCTCATAAAGTTAAAACAATTAAATTCCTATGAAAGTAAAGGCTTTTGCAGGTACGAATATTTTGGATGTTTCGCCTGCGTAAGTTTCATTTTTGCTGAGACTTAGACGTTTGACAGGTGCGTTTTTGCTGAAGTCAAGTTTCTTAAGGTCTACCCAAAATGTATTTGGCGTTTTTATGGTTTCGAAATAGTAAACCAGATTTTTTTGATCCGCTACTGAGCGCCATCTTGTTGAAGAAATATTGGGTTCTGTTTCTGATGAAATGCCATAAGGTACCGAGCAGTTTCTAATAACACTAAATACGCTAGCTATCGAGTTACGAACATCGCTGGTTTGAGGAATAGCTTTGATATAGTAAGCTGCTCTAGCAAATCGGTCAGCAGCTTTGTTGGTGCCAGGCAAGACAATAGTCCCAGGAATGTTTGACCAATATTTGTTGATAGCAAGTTGCTCGTCAAAGGTCGGCGAGTTGGTCATTACAGTGTAGGAAGCATCATGGTGAATCATGAGTTTTCCATTCACATATTCGAAAATCGCATTGTCGCCAGAAGCGTCCGATAAAGAAAGATGAAGCGTTGTGAACTTCGTTGTTCCTGGGATATAATCTGAGACAATCACGAATTCTTCTTTTTTAAGTTCATTTACGGCCTCCTTAACTGATTCAAAATTATCCAAAACATATTGCGCCCAAGCAGAAATAGTGATGCCTTTGTCTTTGCCTTCTGGATTAAATTTCGGATACTGGCTTTCAACCAGCCAAAGTACATTAGCCACCAATCCTTTTTCGTTGATGCCGTCAGTCGTTGCAATATCCCACGCACTTGTGATAAGGCTTCCGTATTTCGAAGTCCATTTCACTGAATTTTTTCCAACATTTCCATTACGTTCGATACCTCTAGGGAAAGCCCAAATATTGGCATCTATTTCATCTTTCCAGTCCATTGATCTTGCGGTGATAACTGTATTTTCGGGACCTTTGTAAACCAATCTTGTGCAAGCATCTAGATAAGATGTTAAACTAGAAGTTGCCAAAATTGACAATGCTAAAATTGCTTTAATGCTTAGTTTTTTGCTCATAATCTTAGGGTTTAAATTAAAGATTTTAAATATCCTAAAGTTATGCAATTGAAGTGGTGTATCCGTAATTAAAAGCAGTGATATTTATTATAAATTTAATAATAAATATTTTATGTAATTTATTTGATATTAATTTTATTCTTTTGGTTTGTTGTTTTTAATGATTTGTTTTGGCTTGTTGGTAGTAATCTTAAAAAGTGTTTATTACTATAGTTTATTTTCTTGATTTTTTTAATCTTATGTTTTTTTACTTATTAATGCTGAAATTGAACTAATTGAATACATCATCTGGTTGACGAAATATTTTCTTAAATAAAAAAAGCTTCGAGACAACTCGAAGCTTATTGATATTAATTATTTGGTGTTATTGGACAATGATCTTTTTTGATATTTTGTCTTTTTCAGTTTCTATTTGGATGTAATAAAGTCCTTTAACAAGACCTTGTAAAGATATTTTGGTGATTTTATCATTGGTTGATGGAATGTTTTTTACAACTTGTCCAGCATTATTAATAATGCTAAATCCAATAACTTTTTCTTTAATACTTGACAAATCAACATTCACAAAATCTTTAGCTGGATTTGGATATAGCTTTATGTTATCCATATTGCTAACAGAATTATTGGTTGCCAATGTTGCTTCTCTGTTAATGGCTATATCAAATAAATATGTCCCGTCTAGACCTGGGAGCATTTGATTTACAGCAAAAATTAAAGTTCCGCCATTGTTAAGTATGATTTCGGGAGAGGCTTCTTCGGATGTAGTAATTTTTGACCAGTCTCCACCACCATTTGTAGAGTAAGCATATATTACCGAAGCAGTATATACGGTAGCATCTTTACTAAAGGAAATGTCTTGAAGACTTGGAGTAATTGTGTATTTATAACCAGGATCTAAATTGACTTTATAATAATCTTCGTCCTCATCATTGTGAAAATTGGAATTAGTTGTAGCAATAATAGCCTGATTGTTATTAAATACTACGGGTAAATTAGTTGCTTGTTCCACTTTATCATTGACTTCATATTGATCTGGAGCTAAAGGCTTTTTCTGCACTATGACTTCGATTGGGTTTTTAAAACTCGTGCTACCAGCTAGAGTCCAAGTGTTAGAGTTTTCAGGTTGATATACAATGTTCAATAGATAGCTTCCATTTTGAGCGGTAATAGTTCCAGCGAAGTTTTTTCCACCAGTATAATGTTGGTTGCTTGGTAAGCCGCTGGTTTCGTCTACAGTTTGGATAACTTGTGCAATAGATCCGTCGTTTTTGTTAAGTAATTGTAACTGGTATTTGCCGTAATATGTACTATTGCCTTTGTTTGTGATATCAACATTAATACTTACCGGTTCTCCGCGCAATAATTTTCCGTTGTTATTGGTGATACTAAATGCAGAATTTGTTTCTATATCAGCACTATGTTTAATTTTGAAAGGAACCTTGTTGCTGTAACTACGAGGCTCTATAAATTTCCAGCCATCGTTATTTGCTCTGCTCAAAATACTAGCAAAATAGTCGCCAGGCATTAATGTGGTAGATGACGTTTTATTGAATTTTATTCCTGTTTGATAATAAAAAGGCATTAAAGTAGTTGCTGTTTTGACCTCTAAAAAGTCAATGAAGTTGTTGTTGCTGTCATAAATAGCTGCACCATAACTTCCATCGAAACTAGCTGTTCCATAGTTTACCATGTCTGTTGTTATCGAAAAGTTATCTCCAAAAGGGATTTCTGTGCTTGATAAAGTTGGGGTGTGGCTAAATATTTCTAACTTGTAGTCTGTAGCAGGCGTTGGTTTGGGCTCTACACCAATAACTGCAAGTTGAAAGTCGGAGAAGTTGTATCTTCCAGGATTGAGTTGATCTACAACAAAATAGCCATCAGCTTGTCCACCCCATCCCCAGTTAAAATGTAATAAATTATTATTATCGTAACCATCACATACAAATGCATGCCCGCCATTATTACCAACACCAATATAGAGAATTGGTCGACCTGCATCTAACTCTGTTTTTAACAAATTAAGCCATGTTGCGCTGTTGTAGTTTTTTCGTTCCTTAGTAGCTAAAGTATTTTTGTAGCCAAAATAGTTTTTAAGTACATAATCAAAACTAAACATATTAGGATCCTGTACACTTCGGATATGTGCACCACTTTCAACTGGGCTATAATCCATACTGAGGCTAACACCGGCATCATAATTAAGTTGAGCAACAGCAGGATTGGCACTCGTTACAACATTAGGCATGCTGTTCCAGTCATAAGAATGCTCGCTAAAATTAGAAGAAATTGTCCCAAATTTCAGATGATTGTAGGCGTAAAATCCAGTGCCTTTTGCAGGATAATTCCAAAATTTCATAATCTGTGACATTGCGGTCGCAGCACAGCCAGTGACAGACTTCTGTGCCAAATCGGTATCATAAGGACAAGCATCGTTATAATAAGGAGATTGATTCCATTTTGTTGTAAGTAATGGATTGACACTCGTTGTTTTATTATCAATAGCAATATTGTTAATATAGTTAGCCCATTCTGTTTTAATCTTTTGTGAAGCAGGAATGTTGTGGTCAATCACATATTGAATTTGAAGCTTATAATTATCAAACCACTCTTTTGTATTAATAGGAATGTCGTTTACATTAAATTTTCCTTCTGTTGAATATCCCAAAATAGGTGTAACATTATCGTCTGCTGCTACAATAACAAAGCCGTCTGTTGAGTTGTTAAAAACATAGAAAAAATTGGATTGGCTTTTCCCTGCACTAGCTTTTGATTTGTAAACAAGATTTAGGTTAACCTTGGATTTTGAAAGCTTTTTAGAATTAACAAAAAAAGATTCGCCAACTTGTTTTGCTGTGCTTTCGTCGATTTGTTTTGCGAATGTGGACATGCTGAATAGCATCAACAATCCCACAAGGAAATGTAGATTTCTCATAATTTGAAATTTTAATGGTTAGTTTTTGTTTTTAGTTTTGGCAATATCCTTTGTAGTCTTGTTGAGATTTTTAATCTAACTCCTTACGAAGTATATTGCTTATCGCAAAGCTAATAAAAAAAGCTTTATGAAAGTAATTTAAATTTTAGTTCATGTTAAAATAAACACGAAGTCTAAGTAGGTTGACGAAATATTTTCTTAAATAAAAAAAGCTTCGAAACAACTCGAAGCTTTATAATGCTTTATAGAATTATATTCTAAAATTTTATTTTCCTTTTTGAGGAGGGTAGTTGGCCATGATTTCGGCAACCACTTCTGGGATTTGTTTTTGTTTAGATTTTGGAGAATCTACCGAAATGCCACTTCCGACACCTTGCCAAACCAATTTATTGGTTTTTGCATCTACCATATCCACAACGATAGTTCCACTGTTGTAATTGCTGGTCCAAGTTCTGTTCATCCCAACACCCCAACCATAAGGTCCGCCATAGTAACCATACATTCCATAAGGTGATGACGATTGGATATCTTGGACTTTTTTGTGTGATGCCTTAACATTGATAATGATGTCTGGCGTCTGCGATGCTGTTAGACCTTTGCTTTGTACCTGCTTTGCCAATTCGTTTAGTACACGATCTTTGTCAAGGTCGTTTAGTTTCAAATCATCTGTACGGAACAAATAAGTTTTGTAATCCGTAAAATTTGCGGTTGCAGAATAATCTGATCTTACCTGAAAAGGGCTACAAGAGGTTACCAATCCTGCTACTGCTAAGCCTAAAATAAAAAGATATTTTTTCATTGTTGGTCGCTGTTTTTTTTAACTTTAGAAAATGTGTCCGTTTTTTTATCATAACCATAAGGACAATGTCTGCATCCGTTTTTGCAACAGTAACCTCTTTTTAAATGAAATTTTGCTGTAAAAACTTTGTAACCTTGCTCGTTATAATAAAAGTCTTCATTTTCTTTGATTTCAATTTTGGACATAGGTTAAATTGTTTTCAAAAAATATATCTTTGATATATGATAGTTGTATTAAGAACTTTTCTCAAAAGTATGAAAATTTCAGGGATTACGTTGTTTCCTTTTATTATTCTGCAAAGAAAAGAAGATCGTGATAACCCAGTTTTAGTTAATCATGAGAAGATACATCTCCGTCAACAATTAGAATTATTAATCCTTCCTTTTTATTTTTTATATGTTACAGAATACATTTTGCGCTTTATTTATTTAAAAAATTCGTATCAAGCCTATCGGTCAATTTCTTTTGAGAGAGAAGCTTATGAGAATGAATTTGATTTTAACTATTTGAAAAACAGAAAGTTTTGGTCTTTTTTTAAATATATGAAATGAGGCTTATTTTTAATGAATAAAAACAAGAGGTATATCGATTTTCATATCTAAAATAATCTAAATTTGCACTTTATTTTTTTAAAACAATGTCACAATCTTCAAGTAGTCATATTGACATCAAAAAGCTTTCTTTTCTAGGCGTTATTGTTTCGCTGGGTATTGTATTCGGTGATATCGGTACATCGCCTTTGTACGTGATGAAAGCCATTATTAATGCTGGTAAAGCTGGAGGATTTATTTCTGAGGAATATATCGAAGGAGCGTTGTCTTGTATTATCTGGACAATTACTTTACAAACAACGATTAAATATGTCGTTATTGCGCTTCGAGCGGACAACAAAGGAGAAGGTGGAATACTTTCTCTTTATTCTTTGGTAAAACGTATTCGTAAAAAATGGCTATATGTTATCGCTATTATTGGTGCTTCTGCGCTGGTGGCAGATAGTATTATTACACCATCGCTTACCGTGATGTCAGCTATTGAAGGTCTAGAGCTTGTGGTGCACAAACCGCCAGTAGTGCCTATTACGCTTGCTATTTTGTTTGTGATTTTCATTGTTCAACAATTTGGAACAAGTTTTATTGGTAAGTTTTTCGGTCCAGTAATGGTAATTTGGTTTTTGACATTGGGAGCTTTAGGGGTTTACCATTTGTTGGATGCGCCATATATTTTGAAAGCTTTTAACCCAATCTATGCGATAAAACTGATATACAATTCGCCGTCGGCAATCGTTATTCTAGGCGCGGTTTTCCTTTGTACCACGGGTGCAGAAGCTTTGTACTCTGACCTTGGACACTGCGGAAAAAGCAATATCCGTGTGTCTTGGATTTTTGTAAAAGCGATGCTAATTCTTAATTATTTGGGGCAAGGTGCTTGGCTTTTAAATAATTATCATGAAGTATTTAATGGTAAAAATCCTTTCTTTGGGATTATGCCAGATTGGTTTATTTTACCAGGGGTTATTATTGCGACGTCTGCAGCGATTATTGCCAGTCAGTCGGTTATTACAGGAGCCTTTACCATGTTCTCGGAAGCAATGTCTATTAATCTTTGGCCAAATCAAAAAATTGATTATCCATCTGGGGTTAAAGGGCAAATGTACATCCCTAGAATCAACTGGGGGATTTTCATTATGTGTGCGCTTATCGTGATTTTCTTCAAAGAATCAGGTAGAATGGAAGCTGCTTATGGACTTTCGATTACGGTGACAATGTTGATGACAACTATTTTGTTGATATTTTGGTTCTTCAAAACCAGAACACCAAAAATTTGGATTGCTTTATTTGGTTTAACTTACTTAATTATAGAATTAGGATTCTTTAGTGCTAACATTATCAAATTCTTCGAAGGTGGTTGGATTTCAGTATTACTGGCAGGCTTTATCGGAATTTGCATGTATGGTTGGTATAATGGTAGAAAGATAAAAACACAATTTGTAAAGTTTGTGAAGCTCAAAAATTATGTGTCGACTATTATGGATATGAAGTTGGATGACACTATTCCGAAATATGCTACCAATCTTGCATTCTTTAGTCGTGCACAAAAAGATGATGAAGTAGAGTCGAAGATTATTTATTCAATTATTAAGTCGCAGCCAAAACGCGCCGACCATTATTTTATCCTAAGTGTTATTAATCAAGAAGAACCTTATACTTTCAAATATCATCTTGAAGAAATTCTGCCTGGTACGATTTATAAAATTAACTTCCAGTTAGGATTTAAAATTGATAGAAAAATTAGCGATTACTTTGGGCAAGTCTTGGATGATATGATGGATGATGGTATGATTCCGTCGAAGAGCAGTTATCCGTCTTTGCGAGCGCATAACATACCACCTGACCTCAAATATGTTATTATTGATAACCTCTATATCAACGATTATTTATTAAATATCCGTGACAAAATGATCATGAATGTTTATAATTTCGTTAGAAAAATGGGAAGTAGTGACTTCCAAGCATACGGTGTAGCCTCGCACAACGTGGTTGTAGAGTCGGCACCATTATTGGAGCAAGGTTATGTACATGACAAAATCAAAAAAGTCTAGAAATTGAGTTAAGGCAAACATTACAAAAATTAATCGTAATTTTGTCTATCGAATCGATTATGGAAACAACACAAAAAGACCTAAACGTAACAACAATCAAGGATGTATTAAGACAATACCTTTTAGAAAAAGGTTTTAGAAATACCCCTGAACGTTATACAATATTAGAAGAAATATACAATTTGGATCATCACTTCAATGTTGATGACTTGTACCTAATCATGATGCAGAAGAAGTATCATGTTAGTAAAGCGACGATATACAATACTATCGAAATTTTCTTGGACGCAGGTCTAATCAGAAAGCATCAGTTTGGTGAAAAAACATTAAGCTCATCATCGTATGAAAAATCATACTTTGACAAGCAACATGACCATTTGGTGATTTACAAAGAAGGTTCTGACAAGGAGATTGAAGAGATTATTGAGTTTTGCGACCCAAGAATTCAAGGTATTAAAGAATCTATCGAACAAGCTTTTGGGGTAAAAATAGATACACATTCACTTTATTTTTATGGCCAGAAGAAGTCATAAGGAATGAACAAAACTTTTCTTTTAACTTTACTAGTTGTCCTTTTGGGATTTCTTCGGATAGGTGCGCAGACAACGCCTGCTACAAGCGATCCGAGAGACCCATTTTTTGCGCCAAAATCTCAGCAAGAGCAAGCTTCCAAAGTACAACATATCCATTCCGATGAGTCTGGTGTAAAGCCTGATCAATATGAAGGAAATTTGGTGTTTTCGGGGCATGTCAAATTCGAGCATCAAGGTTCTATTCTTACTGCTGACAAGGTCGTTCTCTATCAAAAAGAAAACTTCCTAAAAGCAATTGGAAATGTAACTTTGTTAAATGCTGATGGAACGCAGATTACAGCGGAAGAGATGGAGTATGATGGAAACACCCAGCGTGGAATAGCCCGCAAAAATGTGGTGTTAACAGATCCAAAGCAAACCATCAAAACGGAAACACTTTATTACGATCGTGTTCCTAATACCGCCTATTTTAATACTGGTGGAACAATCACCGATGGTCAAAATATCATGTACACAAAGTCAGCGACTTATTATGTGACGACTAAGGATATTGACTTTGTAGGGCATTCTACAATTGATGCTAAAGACTACACCATCGAAAGTGATAACATCAAAACCAATCAAGCGACCCAGATTTCAAGGTTTTTAGCGGCGACTACCATTCGTAGTAAAGCAAATCCTCGAAATTATGTTTATACAGAATTGGGAGATTACGATGGTAAAACAGGAATTTCTCACCTCAAAAAAAATTCTAGGATTTATTATAACGACAAAATTCTGACAGGCGATGACCTTATCTACAACCGAAATACAGGTTTTGGAAAAGGGACAGGAAACATCAAGCTTGACGATCCCAAAGAAAAACGTTTTATAAAAGGTGGTTATGGAGAAATCTACGAGCTTAAAGATTCGGCGATGATAACCAATAAGCCGTATGCGGTAAAGATTTTCGAGAAAGACTCGATGTACATTGCAGCAGAGAAGTTTTTGAGTTTTCAAAAAGCGGATTCTACCAAGCAAAAAAAGAGCTTCTTACGAGCTTATCAAAAAGTACGAATCTTCAAAACCAATATGCAAGCGCGTGCAGATTCCTTGTCCTATAATGAAACGGACGGAATTTTGCATCTTATGAAGAAACCAATTTTGTGGACGGGAACCAAGCAGGTGACAGGCGACGAAGTCATGGTTTATATGAATACCACGACGCAAGATATCGACTCTATCAAGGTTATAGGTAATGCTTTTGCGATTAGCAAGGTGGATTCTCTCAACATGAAAGACGAGTTTCATCAAATCAAAAGTAAATGGATGGGAATTTATTTTGACAAAGGACAAATTAAAAAAGCTGTCGCTGTGCAAAATGCCCAATCTATCGCTTACGCAGATGATAAAAACGAAACAACACAAGAAATTACCAGAATCGGTGTTGCGGTGTCGGTGTGTGGCGAGATTGCTGCTGACTTTATCGAAAAACGCCTAGAGACGGTGACTTGCCGTGTTGGTGCGCAATCCGATATCTATCCGATGAGTTTTATGTCCAAGGAAAAACGCTTTTTCCCAGACTTTAATTGGAACACAAAAGATAGGCCGCAGAAGTATCAAGACATCTTCGAGGATACACCTAACTATCCCGAGACAGTCTACGAATCGGATAACAGCTTGTATGAAAAAGCGGAAGCCGAACGACTCAAACAAGAGGAAAAAAACAAACCCAAAACGCCAGTTCGCGAGAAGCGATAAGTTTTGGAAACATAAAAATCCAAGCCTGAAAGTTTTCAAAATGCTTTCAGGCTTTTTTATTTTTGCGAATTTTTATTTGGGCGCCATTTCCGTCTTCGGCTCCCACTCTTTTGCATATGGCGCTTCGGCTATGCTCAGCTACCATATGCAAAAGGAGTTCCGCCTACGTCGGGGCGCATATTCGCGTTCCATTTTAAGATTTAATTCCAAACCGAAAATCCATTTCTAAAAATCAAATTTTTATTTAACCAAACAATAAGTTTTAGCCTTTTTTGATCTTATATTCAATTCTCAAATTGCATAACTTCTTTTGTCTCTTTTATGGTTAAAAAACTTGAAACTTGAAAAGAGATAAACAAAGCTCAAAGCATCATGAAATTTTGCAAATAGAAAATTCCGTAGGAATTGCCTGTTAATAGAAAGGCGAATTAATTTTCTAGCGAGCTCCGTAGGAGCGAACTAATAATTTAACAGCTCGCTCCTACGGAGCTCACATGATTCCCGCAAAACTGCTATTAACATTGTGCTCCTACGGAGCACCCCAATGCCTTTCAAAAGTATAATTTCATTATCCTTTTTTGAACTTAATATGAAACCTAAATTCTGCATTTTATTTTATCATCTTTTGTGGTAAAAAACAGAAGCTAATTTCCGTTCTTTATGAAAAAGCAAACTAAGTTAGAACAACATAATTTGAAACCCATTGCTTCAAAAATTCCATAGGAATTTCCTGTTAATAGAAAAACGGATTAATTTTCGAGCGAGCTCTGTAGGAGCGAACTAATTATTTATAAGGTCGCTCCTACGGAGCTCACTTGATTCCCGCAAAACTACTATTAACATTGTGCTCCTACGGAGCACCCTAATGTCTTTCAAAAGTATATTTTATATTATCCTTTTTTGCGCTTGAAGCAATGTCTACGTTTCGCATTTCCTTTAGAAGCTTTTGTGGTTAAAAAAATCTAATAGTAGTTTAAGACAATTAAAACCAAAATTTCGGTCAATTCAAAAACTAGGTCGTAAATTTGTAGCCGAAAGACTTATGATTAAGACTATGGATATCAAAGACAATTTTTTTAAATATCAGGCACAGACAACGCCTTATGCAGCAGGATTCGAAGTAGAAAGAGCAGAAGGAAGTTACATATACGGAAAAGACGGAAGAGCATATTTAGATTTCGTGGCAGGCGTTTCGGCAAATACATTGGGGCATTCTCATCCCAAAGTTGTAAAAGCAATTAAAGACCAAGCTGACAAATATCTTCATGTGATGGTCTATGGCGAATATGCACAAGAAGCACCTGTTAAGCTTTGTCAGCTTTTGGCAGAAGCAACACCAGAACCTTTAGAAGTAACTTATTTGGTTAACAGTGGCGCGGAAGCCATTGACGGCGCATTAAAATTGGCGAAAAGGTATACGGGACGGGAAGAAATTATCGCTTTCAAAAATGCATATCACGGAAATACACATGGTGCTTTGAGTGTGGCGGGAAACGAAGTTCACAAAAGAGAATTCCGTCCGTTGTTGCCAATGATAGACTTCATCGAATATGATAACCAAGCAGATTTAGAAAAGATAACAGAAAAAACGGCTTGTGTCATTGTCGAAACCATCCAAGGAGCTGCAGGATTTATCACACCATCCGAAAATTATTTCATCAACTTAAAAAAGCGTTGCGAAGAAGTTGGTGCTCTTTTAATATTAGATGAAATTCAGCCAGGCTTTGGTAGAACGGGGAAATTATTCGCATTCGAGCATTATGGCATTGTTCCCGATATTTTGGTGATGGGGAAAGGTATGGGCGGTGGCGTTCCTGTTGGTGCGTTTATGAGTTCTCGCGAGATTATGGAAAGTTTATCACACTCACCAAAGTTAGGACATATCACGACTTTTGGCGGAAATCCATTAATTGCGGCAGCAAGTTTGGCAACTTTAGAGGAAGTTTTAGAAAGTGGTTTGATGACCTTGACAGACGAAAAGGAGCAACTTTATAGAAAATTACTTGTTCATCCACAGATTAAAAAAGTAAATGGCAAAGGATTGATGCTGGCGGTTGATTTGGGAACACCAGAATTTACCCTTGCAGTAGCCAAACGTTGTATGGAAAAAGGTTTGATTGTTTTTTGGCAACTTTACCGCAATGAGTTTTTAAGAATTTCGCCACCGTTGACGATTTCGAACGAAGAAATATCCAAAGGATGCGCCATAATTTTAGAAGCAATTGATGAGGTTCTTCAATTAGATAAAAACTATTAAATCACAGATTTACAGAATTAAAGAATAGATGACAAAAAACATATTTTTTTGTCATTTTTTTTATCTTTCGGCAACATAAAGCATTTGCAAATAAGAAATTAATTTATATATTGCGCCCTGATTATAAATACGATTTATGGCAAAAACGAAAGTTCATTACGAATATAATATGCACTGTCTATCAGAGATATTGTACGAGTATTTAGCAAGTGCGGAAGGTCTGTCAGAATGGTTTGCCGATGAAGTGGTTGAGCGAGGAGATGATTTTTTCTTTAGTTGGGGTGGAGGACCTGCAGAAAAAGCAACATTAATCCGTTACAAGCCGGAGAGTTTTGTGCGTTTTCGTTGGGAAGAAGACGAAGGGACAAAATATTTCTTCGAGTTGACTATTGTTATCGACGAGCTGACAGAAGATTTGTCACTTAATATTACAGATTTCTGCGACGAGGGCGACGAGGAAGAGAATCGTCTATACTGGGAAAACCTCGTGGAAAACCTTAAAATAAAATTAGGTGCAGCCTAAACAAACTAATTTATAATGGACGATTTTTATCGTTCATTGTTTTTTTATTATTATGCAAAAGTTAGAGTACATAGAAAACAATCTACAGACCGTTAACCGCGCTTTCCTTTTTGGTGATGCGGTTTGGGTGTCGTTTTTTGTTCGAAATTCGACCTTGATTATGTCAGAAGAATCTTATTTCTTTTTGATGGCGTCGATGCGAAAAATGCGTTTCAACATTCCGTTGTCTTACACTTTGGAGTTTTTTCAAGACTTGTTTAGAACTGAAGTTTTGGAAAAAGGCGTTCAGAATGGTATTATTAATCTAATGGTCTATCGTCAGCAAGATAATGTTGATCTTCCTAAGGCGACAACATCTTTCTATTTTGAGGTTGCTACAATGGCAGATCCTTTGTCTGTCCAATCATCAATTGAGTTGGATATGATTAAAGAGATTAATGTCAACGCAAATTTGTTGAGCAACATCCGCGTGCATTCTCCTGAGAATATCTATGCAAGCATCTACGCAAAGGACAATGATTTGGACGATTTGATTTTATTAAATCCCAACAAACGTATTGCGAGAAGTATCTATGGCAATCTTTTGTTTTTGCAAGGCAACACGATTAAAGTTCCGAAGCAAACGGAAGGTGCTTATATTTCGCCACTGATGGAGAATTTTGTGACTTTCGTTCATAAAAATAAATTGGCGGAAATTGAAGAAGCGGAAGTTATCGCATTCGAGTCTCAAAAATCGGATGAGATTATCCGAATTTCAGATGAAAAAGGAATTTATACCGTTTCGAAAATTAGAAATAAAACTTTTGAATCCACAAGATTTACAGAAATGCTAGAAGCTTGGAAAGCGAGTTTCTAGAAAGGATTTAGGAACATATTTTAAACTGCGACTTTTTTAATTATATTTTAATTTTAAAAGTCGCAGTTTTTTTTTTTTTGCAAACCTAAATTTTAACAAAGCTTAAAAACAAATATGAAGAAAACTTTACTTTTTTCGGGAATTATTTTCCTTTCTCAGCTCTTTTCAGCACAAACAAAATTGGATCAGATTTACAAAGTTGAGCTTGGACTACAAGGTATTTCTGTCGGTTCGGAAATTCCTATTTCAAATAAATTCTTAGTAGATGTTAATATTGGTTACGGCGGTATTATAGACTTCTGGAGCAACGGAATTTCTTACGAATGGACCAATAATAGCAATAGTATGTTTGCTAGAGGTCAGTTGCGTTATTATATTTCGAGAGAGCGTCGAGAAGAAAAAGGACATTCTTTAAAGAACAATGCTGGGACATTTGTGGCGTTCCAAAGCAAATATCTTTTTAGCGGAACTAAAATTGAAGCGGTTGGTAAATCTTGGTTAAATGAGTTGCAATTTGGACAGCAATTACCAATTGGTTCTCATATTATCTTTAGATATTATGGTGGCGTTGGTAATGCAGCGGATTTGGATAACAAACTTAATAAAGTCTATCCTGCTTTAGGTTTTGCCTTTGGTTATGCATTTTAAATTTTCTAAATTTAATGATACAAAAATGCTTCTGATTATTCGGAAGCATTTTTGTTTATTTTAAAATCATCTCGTTTTAAAGACTGTTTTGTATTTTTTTGATTGTTGGCTTAATTACCCAAATTAAGAAAACAATGTCATTCAGAGCGGAGCGAAGAATCTCAAACATTTCATTCTCAGAGATTCCTCCTACGTCGGAATGACAAGCTTTGTTAAAAAAAATAACTTAAGCACAATTACGGATAATCATAATATTTTCAAACAGATTTAATTTTGAGAAATGAATTTTAGAAGTTTTTCAGCAGTTTCGGTTTGACCTTTTTCGCTGCTATAGAAATTTCTATCATCCGCATTGGAAATGAAACCAAGTTCTACTAAAATTGCAGGAGATGCTGTTTCTCTTAGTATATGAAGGTTAAGATGTTTGGTCAAGCAATTATCAAAAGATGAAGCCAATTTACTGGCAATATTTTTAGAATTTTCGTTGTTTTGATAATAGATTTCTGTGCCTTTTCTATCTGTGTTTTTTAAGGCTTTGTTCATGTGGAGCGAGATTAACAAATCTGGTTTTACATCGTTAGCATAAGCAGAACGCTCAGATAGACTTGGATAACTGTCGGAATCGCGTGTCAGAAGAATTTCGATGTTTTCGTCTTTGTTAAGTTCTTTAATTTTTTTCGCAATATTGAGGACAATTGCTTTTTCTTGAAGGTCTTCGTGTGTTGCGCCATTGTCAGTTCCACCATGTCCTGCATCAATAACGATGATTTTCTTGCTAATTCCTGAAAATGACATGCTTACCAAAAGAATGGTCGCGATTGCCAATGTAAAAAGTTTTCTCATATTAATTTATTTAAAAACAAATATGCAGATTAGAATTCGAAATGGCTTGTTAACTTCTTGTAAAAATTGTTAAACTATGTGAAAAGACGGCTTCTAGCATCATTAAAGGTATATTGAAAAAAAAACATCTTTAACCTGTTATCCATTTTTTAAATTTTATTAAAAATGCATTCGCGATGTAAATTTTTAATATTTTATTTTGTGGAATCACGAGAACTAACGAATTTTACAAGACTGGGCTTTATCGGGATTTTACCAAACGACCAATGAGAGAATACTATCTAACACAACTTACTATCAATTTTTGCATTCTCCTTGGTGCATTATTTCTAATTTTTGAAATGCAAAGATGTTGGTTTGTTATGACAGGCAAACCACAAAACCTTGCTTCTGATAAAATTTTAGAATTTGTACAAATGCCTTTTGAGACGATTATTAAAAATAAAACCGCGCTGAAATGGTTTTCATTCTTTGCATTTCCAATTGCTTTTGGGATTACTGCAATGGGATATCTTGCATACCGAGGCATGCCACTCGGAATGCCTTGGGGTTACGTTGCTGTATTTGGAATGGGTTATTTTGGTGCATCCATCATCTTATTTGTCGCTGTAGCGCATAAATTTTTAACATCGAAAATAAAAACAGACAATTCTGCTGGTTATCTTATGATGTTATATTTTGTATTATTGATGGGACTTGCTGTATTGCTATTTCGCGATGTTTTCTGGCCACCATCCTTTGGCGGTTAGGGCGCTAATCTTTTTACAATCCAGTCCAGTTCGTTTTCTAATTTGTAGATAATCCTATCGTGAAGTCGGTTTGGACGACCTTGCCAAAATTCGATTTCATAAGGTTTCGCAAGATAACCACCCCAATTTTCTGGTCTTGGGATTTCTTGACCCTCGAGTTCTTTTTCTAGATTGTGAAGTCTGTTTTCTAAAAACTCGCGGTTCGGAATTTCTTGACTCTGTGGCGAAACCAACGCACCGATTTGACTTCCTCTAGGACGCGAATGAAAGTAGCCGTCACTAAGATTGGACGCAATTTTTTCGAGATTCGCTTTAATAATAATTTGACGTTCCAGACTTGGCCAAAAGAAATGTAAACATGCTTTGTGAGTTGTTTCTATCGCTTTTCCTTTGCGGCTGTCGTAATTGGTATAAAAAATAAAACCGTTCTCATTATAAGCTTTTAACAAAACCATTCTTGTACGTGGACATCCATCGGCTTCAACAGTTGAAATTGCCATTGCATTAGCTTCTACCACCAAAGGGTTTTCTTCGGCATCTAGATACCAATCTCTAAACTGTTCTATTGGGTTTTCACGGATTTGCTCTTCTGTAAGTTCGGCTTTCTCGTAAGATTTTCTGTGTTGATGGAGGTCTTCCATAGTCGAATTATTAATATTTGATTAGCAATTGATTCAAAAATTATTGCTAAAAAATTATATTTTACTTAGTTTTGAGTTATGAATAACTCTTACAAAGGTAAACTATTAATCTCAACGCCTGATGCATCTGGCGATATATTTTCGCGTTCTGTAGTGCTATTGCTAGAGCACGACTTGCATGGTGCGTTCGGACTTATCCTCAACAAAAAGAATAAATTGATGAGTGAAAAGCTTGATGAGATTTTTGGTTTTGAAGTTGAAGTCTATGATGGTGGACCTGTGGAACGTGACCGTATTTTCTTTATCATTAAAGGTAAACCAGTTACAGAAAGTTTTAGTCAGATTAATGAAGAATTCTATGTAACCGAAGATATCCAAAAAGTTGTGGCTGCGATTGTTGATGGAGATTTGGAGATTTCTCAGATGAAAGTTTTTGCTGGTTATTCTGGATGGGGTGGAATGCAGCTGGAAACGGAAATCAAAAATAAATATTGGACAGTGGTTGATGTCTATAACCTCGATTACACTTTCCCTAATGATAAAGGGCTTTGGCGCGATATTATGCAAAATCTTGGTGGCGATTTTTTAATTTTCGCAAATTCTCCTGATGATGTCACAATGAATTAATTTTTTTGAATTATTTAAAAATAAGTTCGATGCTGCCAGATTGATGGTAGAAAAATCCATCGTCGTCATATTCGACATTGGCTAAGCCTTTGATGACGTCGTATACCATATTTTGTAAAATACCATCGCCAATTCCGTGGATGATTATCATACGTTTTAACTTGTGTTTTCTACAAAATTCTATGGCTTCTTGTAATTTTTCTCGCTGAATCATCAAACGTTCAAAAGATTCGTAATCTTGCGGATTTTTGACAAGACTTTCGAAATGTAAATCAATGCGAAATGCTTCCTTCTTATGCTTTTTAGAAACAGGTTTTAGATTTTCCTTTTTTACAGAAACTTGGATGTCATCGTAAAAACTTTTATCTAAAGGCAAAACTTTGTCTTTTGGAAAGAAATAAACAAACCCAAATTCGTCTTTGACATCATAACCATTGGGTTTTACCGATGTTATGTGTCCACGAAAATCGTCGTCTAAAATACTTACTGCGTCGCCGATTTTCATTTTGGTCCGAGTTCTATAATTTCTAAATCTTTGATTTCTTTTCCTTCAATCGAGAAGCGCATCATAGTGCGGACTTTGTGCCAACCTTGCTTGCCGCAAGCGCCTGAATTAAGATGTAGCAATTTATTCTTATCATCGTACATCGCTTTCAGAATATGCGAGTGCCCTGAAATAAATAATTGTGGTTGTTCTTTCGCAATATGTTTTTTTGCAAGTGGCGTGTATTTGTTAGGATAACCACCAATATGAATCATAAGGACTTTGACCTCCTCGCACATAAAAGTGTTGACTTCTGGAAAAATTGTTCGGATTTTGGCCTCGTCGATATTGCCATAGACACCACGAAGCGGTTTTAGCTTTTCGAGTTCTTCGATGACTTGCATACTTCCAAAATCGCCAGCATGCCAAACTTCGTCCACATCTTTGGCGTAGGACAAAATTCGGTCGTCGATGTAAGAATGGCTATCAGAAAGTAACAAAATCCTTTTCATGCTGCAAAGGTCTTATTTTTTCTTGAGTTTTGAAAATTGGATATTGCTGAGTTTTCTTGTTTTTTTCGATTTTTAAACTTGTCCTTGATATAGTACATAGTTTATTGTATTTGTATGTTTGATTGTTTTTAAATTTAATCCATGATAAAGCAAAAAGGCTGTCTCACAAAATGTAAAACAGCCTTTTTAGAATAATATTGAAAAATTATTGTTTGATAATTTTAAAGCTATCAGAGCTTCCATCAGCAAAACTTAAAGTCACAAGGTAATTTCCTTTTTGTAATGATGTTAGATTAAGCTCTTCATTGTTTAGCTTGATGTTAGATTTTACAACTTGGCCTGCAAAATTGTAGATGCTAATGTTCGCGATATCTTTTTTAGATTTAATAAACAATTTATCGGTTACAGGATTCGGGAAGTAAGACGCTTTTTGCGCATTAGCTTCTGTTGTGCCCATCATGGAACAATCGCCATATAGGTTAAACGCACCGTCAACATCAACATTTACTGCGATCCAACTTGCACCATTGTTAGTGGATACTTTAGCAACAGAATTAGTTCTAACGTCTGCGGTATTCCAGTAATTGTATTCTGTAGATTCTTGAGGATTTGTCATTCCTAGCCAATACAAGGTATCATTTGCGCCAGTTGTAATGCTTAATGTTTCTGGTAAGTCAAAAGTATTTTTGTAAACTTTAGAACCATTCGAGTCAACTTGGTAGATTTGTAATGATGGTGCTACATTGCTATACTTTTTAACAATTTCTCCTGGTTGACCATTATTATCTTTATAGAAAATTAAATCTGCAACATTAATAGTATTCGAAATTGGAACTTCTAATTTTTTGATGTCCATTGTTCTGTTCGCTTTGATAACGAAATCATTAGCAGAGATAACACCTTTTTGCATCTGTGTTCCGTCCTCAAAAGAACCTGGATAGAAGATTGAACAACCATCATCTACAGGGTCAACAGAAGCACCTTTTATTAAAAGTGAATAATCTTCAATTTGTCCTGCAGGAGTTGTTTGACCACTAAAGCACGGTGTTGATGCTGCAATAGAGTTCGAGCTTATGATACGCATTCTTGTTAATCCAGGTTTTGCGTACGTCGGAATTGTGATGTTAGCTACCAAAGGTGTAGATGCACTAGGTACTTTTCCTAAGAATATTTTTTCTGGACCAGCAAAAGTTCCATTGCCATTCCAGTCGATGAAAGCTGTAATGTATACCGCTGTAGGACCTGCATAATTGGCTTTTACTTGGATTTCATAAGTTTGTTCTTTGTTTGCTTCACCTACAATATTGGTAAAGTTTTGATAAGAATCTGATCCATCAGTCGTGTTAGAACTTGAATTATTAATTCCTGCAAATGTCACATTGGTGATAGGTGTAACTTTATTTTCTGGAAAATAAGCGACACAGTAAGGATCTCTTTTCGCTGTTACAGAAATATTATCCAGCATTACAGCCGTAATAAGCGTCCCAGGAGCTACATCGTGCGCTTTGTTTTGGAAGGCAATTTTTACATTTTGTTTCCCAATGTATTGATCAAGGTTAATTCTGATTCTTTGAGGTATGAAACCATTGGTTGTATTTGGGTATTGCATTTTATCCCAAATTTGAGTCCAAGTTGTTCCATTATCAGTCGATATTTTAATAAAGAAATCTGAAGTATCTTGCTCAACCCAAAAATATGGATTTGCGGCAATCGTAAATTCTACTGCAGGTGTAGTTGCTGTAGAAAGATCAAAAGATGGTGTAATCAACCACTCGTCACTGATAGAAGTATTGGGATCAACTTCAACATATGCTAAACCTGTTTTTAGGTATGGGAAAGTTCCTGCTGGTTTTGATGTCCAAGTTTCAGTTGTGCTAGTGCTTTTAATACTCCAAGATGATGGGATTCCATTTTCAAAACCTTCAGAGATTAGTGTTTGTCCGAAAGCTGCTGCTCCGACAAGCAGTGATAAAAAAGATAAGTAGTGACGTTTCATATTAATGAGGATTTTCGATTATGATACAAGATTACTTAATTATAAATCTAATATCAATTTTTTGGTGCTTATAAAACCTTTACAATTTAAAATTTATATATTTCAAAATATTTCACATTGAGTTAACTGATTGATTTATAGCTGTTTACTTTTATTTTGGTTAAAAATGTTTTCATTCAAAATTATTACATATTATTATTGCTAACTTTGTATTCTATTTGAGGTTTTAATGCAGTTTATTTCGCGAAAAATTATTTCTGTTGTGTTTTTGATTTTAGGCTTTCTGGCTTATGGTCAGAAGAAGCTTAACCAAAACGAAAAAGAAGTTTTTGTTTCTGGTTTGGTGCAAAAAGCTATGGAATTTAAAAACAAAGATGGGCAAAAATCGATTTTATATATCGAAGATGCATTGCAAAATGCTGACAAAGTTAAAAATCCAAATATTCTTACTGACCTTTATGATGCTGCTGGTCAAGTGTACTTCTCACAGGAAATCTACGATTTAGCGCTTAAATATTACAACGAAGAATTGTATGTAATGCGCGAAAATGGCATCAAGAAACTTTATATTCCACTAAAAGGTATTGGGAATGTCTATAACTTGTCTAAGCAAAATGACAAAGCAAAAAGTTTTTACCAAGAAGCACTCAAAGAGCTAGATACCAACAAACCTGACACAATTAGTATTAGGATTTCGAATAATTTGGGTGTTATTGAACATAAAGAAAAACAATTTGATAAAGCCATTACAACTTTTAGAGATGCTTACAAAAGTAGTGTCGCGTTAAAGGATACTGTTGGTCAAATTATGTCATTGCAAAATATTGGTTTGGTCTATTTCGAATTGGATGATTTTAACAATGCGCTCAAAAATACTTTTCTGGCAGAAGATCTCGCGAAGAAAAATAAAAGCTATTATGATCTTGCCCAAATTAATTACAATATCGGCTATGGTTATCGAAATATTGCGAAAGACCAAAACAAAGCGAAGACTTATCTTTTAGAAGCTTTTAAAATAAGTAATGAACACCGTTTTGATTTGATTAAAAAAGCGACTTCGGAAGAGTTGGCGGCAATTTACGAAAGCGAAAATGATCCAAAATCGGCTTTGTTTTATCTGCATATAACCAAAGATCTTAATGATAAAAAATTGTTGCAACAGTCCAAAGATCAAATTAGTATTTTGGAGTTAAAATACCGTCAAAAAACTAAGGATAATGAGTTGGCTGCGGCAAAAGATCGGTACACGATTTTGATGCTGGCAGGATTTGTCGCTTTGGTTTTGTTGGTCTTGGTTTTTGTTTTGTTTTACAAATTGCAACAGACGAAACTCAAAAAACGAAATGCTGAAAACGAACTGTTAATTACACAACTTGAAGAAAAGAATCGAGAGATTACCGAAAAGAATCTGAAAGCAATCCAAACGCGCGAAATTTTGGATAATACTTCTAAAAGATTGCAAGAGGTAAAGGAAAGTTCTGGTACTAAAACCAAACATCTCATCACGCAGATTATTGGCGATCTTAAGAATAATCCTGGACGTTTTAATGATGGCGAGTTCGAAAAACTCTTCAAAGAAACGCATGAAGATTTTTATAAAAAATTATTAGCAAAATATCCAGATTTAACCCGAAATGAAATTCGACTTTGTGCTTTTCTAAAAATGAATCTTTCTAGTAAAGAAATTTCTGCCATCACGCAACAAAGCTATAACAGCATTACGATTGCACGTCACAGATTGCGTAAAAAATTAGGAATCGACGAGAATCAAAACCTTACAAATTATCTTTTAAGTTTTTAGTTTTTTCTTAAAACTATTTTATCGACAAATTGTAATTCCAAGCGGCTACAAAAATTCCTGCGGTTTCGGTTCTTAGACGCTGATGTCCAAGACTGACTGCTTTGATGCCTTTGTCAGCAAGCATTTGGATTTCTTTTTCCGAAAAGTCACCTTCTGGTCCAATGAGAAATGTAACGCTTTGTAAATTAGAATTTTGAATTGTTTTTAAATCCATTCGTTCCAAATTTTCATGGCAATGCGCTACGAAACTTGTTTCTGGATTCAATATTTTTATAAAATCAGAAAACTTCGTCAAATCATTTAACACAGGAAAGTGAAATCTCAAACTCTGCTTGGACGCCGCAATGCTTTGCTTTCTCAGTTTGTCAATGTTAAGGTTTTTTCTTTCCGTCTTTTCGGTGTTAATTAAAGTAATCTCCGAAATGCCCATTTCTGTTGCCTTTTCAATAAAGAATTCGATGCGGTCGATGTTCTTGGTTGGCGCAATCGCAATATGAAGTTTTGGTGCAAATTCTGTTTGTTTTTCTTTGATTTCAATAACGTCCAAACTTGCTTTTTTACCTTCCAATTTTAAAGTTCCAAAAGCCAAATTTCCCAAACCATCAGTCAAATAGATTTCTTCGCCTTCTCTTATGCGAAGCACTTTGGTGATGTGTTGCTGTTCTTCTTCGTTAATTTTGATTTCAGGAAATATATCGCCGTAGAAAAGTTTCATTGTGGTGTATTAGATGTTAAATTTAGAAGCATTTTCGGAAGAACAAAATTACTTAAAAATGCGCAATTGAGAAATGTTTTAGAGATTACTTAAAATCAAAAATTCTATTTATTTGGTTTAAAATCTTATCCTTGCTGTCCGCAAAATTAACAAAGAATTCTGATTGCCAAAGCTTGGTTTTTTCCGCTTGTTTGTTGGTCGGAAGATCCCAAACAGGATATAATCTAAAACCTCTTTTTCCTTCTGCGTTTTCCGTGGAAAGAATTTTATTTTTTACTAAAGCCAATTTTGGAAATAAAAAAATGCCGAAACGATTTTCAGATTCTGATGCAATGATGTAGAAATCAAAATCATCATTAGTATTAAAAGCTTCGGTTTCGCCTTGTGGATTTCTTTTCCAAAGGGTTACAAATTGGCCAACTTTTTTGGGAGTAACTTTTGCTTTTCGAAATTTTATATTAAAATCTTTAACTCGAAAATTATATCCCAAATACTCCTCACATTCATTATCTTGTTCTAAATCAGAAATTTTATAACCAATTTTTTCAAAAACTTCTTTTTCTAATCGATTTAGTATTTCAATCTTCATGTTGTCTTTTCTAAAATTCAAATGTTTACGAAATCCAAAGTTGTTTTACATGGATGATTTTCCAATTTTTGTTTACTTTTTTTAGATAAAGTAAATAGGAAGTTGTACTATGCGAATTGCAACTATAATATAAAGGAATTATTGCATTTTCATGGTTTTTATCCAAATATAGATTTCCAAAATTGAAAGTTCCATAGTAATTTTTGAGCGACGATAAATACTGGTCTCTGTTTTCAACTTTTGGAATGTCTGCTAAGCTTTTTAGTTTTAAAAGATTAGTATTGTTTTGATTAATACTGATTTTTTGAGACTTAGTTTTGTCGGTTGTGTAATTTTTTGGAATAAATTCTAAATCATTTTCAACGTAATTTCCTAAATTTTCATTCACGAAAATTGTTTTTTCTTCACCAACATCTTTTTCATTATTGCAGTTGTAAGTATTTATTGATTTAGAATCAATAACCTGTGTAAGAATGTTGTCGCAAATATTTTGCTCGTCGCTTTTTTGACAAGATATGCAAAAGCATAAAATAAAAAGCAAGATTATTTCTGGCTTCATCTTTTTAGGAAAAATGACTACAAATCATACTTTGAAGTTGCAGTTGTACGTAGGTCGGTGAATTCGCCCCGCTCGTATTTTAACTTTGCAACCATTGCAATCATCGCAGCGTTGTCGGTTGTGTATTCAAATTTCGGGATGTAGATGTTCCAACCTAATCTCTCCTGATTCGCTTGCATTGCTTGACGCAAAGCAGAGTTAGCTGAAACACCGCCAGCAATTGCAACTTCTTTGATGTTAAGATCTTTTGCCGCTTTTTCTAATTTCTTCATCAAGATTTCAATAATCGCTTTTTGTATCGATGCACAAAGATCATTTAGATTCTCTTGGATAAAATTCGGGTTTTTCTTAATCTCTTTTTGAATGAAATACAAAACAGAAGTTTTAATACCGCTAAACGAATAATCATAATTGTCTAGTTTTGGCTTGTTAAACTGAAAAGCGTCTGGATTGCCTTCTTTAGCGAGTTTATCAATGATTGGTCCCGCAGGATAATCGAGGTCAAATATTTTTCCGATTTTATCAAAAGCTTCGCCAGCGGCGTCGTCAATTGTTTTTCCGATAATTTCCATATCGAAATAGTCCTTCACCAAAACAATCATCGTATGTCCACCACTAACGGTTAAACACAAAAAAGGAAACTTCGGTGGTGTAGGATTAGCGTCGTCGATAAAGTGCGCCAAAATGTGTGCTTGTAAGTGGTTAACTTCAATTAAAGGTACATTGAGACTCATTGCCAAAGATTTAGCAAAGGAGGTTCCGACCAAAAGTGAACCTAAAAGTCCTGGTCCTCGTGTAAAACCTATGGCGCAAATATCATTTTGTTGTATATTTGCTTTTGAAAAAGACTTTGTAACCACAGGAATTATGTTTTGCTGATGCGCTCTGGAAGCTAACTCTGGCACAACGCCGCCATATTCATTATGAATAGATTGGTTGGCAGCAATGTTGGATAAAATTTGATTTCCTTTGATAATTGCAGCAGAAGTGTCGTCGCAAGATGACTCAATTCCTAAAATAATTGTTTCGCTCATAAGAATGGCAAAGTTAGAAAATAAACAAAACACAAATCA
>NZ_JASLDS010000016.1 GCF_030151385.1 Soonwooa sp. | reverse complement strand
ATCTTTTTCTTCGAACTTTACTATCTCAAAGTGATTGATTAGGTATTCGGGCAGTAATAATTTAAGTAATTCTGTCTCATTTAGCATATCACAAATTTATGCTTTTTTCAAAACCCTCCCCTGGTTTTAGGACTGATCCGTGGCAGTTAGAAGTTAGTAAATCATGAATCATAAATCGTAAATCACAAATCTACAATCCTAAATAAAAAAGAGAGCCAGCTTTCGCCAACTCCCTAAAAAAAACGTAGAATTTATTAAAAGTGTGTTTTGCTATATTTTAGCATCAAGACAAAATTGTAATGAGAGTTCGTCTTTGACAACCACCATACCACCCATTTTTTTTGGAGGTGTAATCTGGAAGTCACTGAACTTTACATTTCTTTTGCCATTAAGCTTCCCATTTTGATTTGAAAAATTAATCTGATATTTCTGAGTTTTGTTCATGATTTTGACTTCAACATTCGCTAAGTATTGATTGTTAGCGGTTTTAGAAAAGTTCAAAAACTTAACATACATATTGGGATATTGCTGCTCCGAAAGTGTTTTCTTGAAATCGCTGGTCATGACTTTGTGTTTACAATCGAAACCATTAACCTTAATATCAAGTTCGGGAAGTGTTGCCTTTGTAAAATTAATTGCTTTTGCGTCTTCAGAAATGTCGTTGATACATCTAAAAGTATTGATGTTGGTTTTGCCATTAATTTCAATAAAACTTTGCTGACCAAACATCATAGAACCGAAAGCAGCAAATGATAAAATGTATAGACTTTTCATTTTGAGTAAAGATTAAAAAAGAGAGAGAACACCGAGGTATTCTCCCTCTAACACAAACAATATATTATAATTAGAACGCTATGGCAGCTTCCAAAATAAATCCGTTGAACTTACCGCCGTAAAGGATGCTACTAGATGGATAACCATTGTATTTTTGGTTGACATATTCTACTTTAGTAACAATATTTTTAGTCATAAACCATCCTCCAGCGATTTGATATCTTTGGACAATGATGATCTTATAAAGGATGCCAAACATAAAGATATTTTGATTATTCCAGGTTGTCTAACGCCTTCAGAAATCAATATTGCTTTTCAAAATGGATTAAGTTTAGTCAAAATTTTTCCTGCTGATGTTGTTGGTAAAAATTATATCAAATCAGTAAAACCTATTTTTCCAAATATGGATTTTATGTTAACTGGTGGAATTTCCTCTGATGCTTCGGATATTAAAGATTGGCTTTCTAGTGGCGCAATTGCTGTAGGGCAGGGCAGTGCTTTAATCGAAAATAATATTGATTTGACTACTCTAAAATCGAAGGTCGAAACTTTACTTAATCAACTCAATTCTTAATTATGCAAGCACCAAAAAAACAAAATCTTAGATGGTTTATGTTGTTCATGGTTTTCCTTGCGACAACAATTAATTATCTAGATCGGCAAGTGATGGGGCTTCTGAAACCTACTTTGGAAGCGGAGTTTGGTTGGACAGAAAAAGATTATTCGTACATCGTTATGGCTTTCACCGCATCCTATGCGCTTGGCAATCTTTTGATGGGAAGATTTGTAGATAAAGTTGGTTCCAAAATCGGTTACGCCGTTTCTTTGGCGGTTTGGAGTTTAGCATCTATTGGTCATGGCTTTGTTAAAAGTACTTTTGGATTTTTAATTGCCAGAACAGCCTTAGGGATTTCTGAAGCAGGGAACTTTCCTGCCGCAATAAAATCTGTTGCAGAGTGGTTTCCTAAAAAAGAACGTGCATTGGCGACTGGTATTTTTAACTCTGGAGCAACCGTTGGTGCAATTCTGGCGCCGATTTTAGTGCCTTTCATATTAGGACATTATGGTTGGCAGGAGACTTTCGTTTGGATTGGCGCAGCAGGATTATTGTGGTTAATTCTTTGGTGGAAGTTTTACTCAAAGCCTGAAGAAAATACAAAAATTTCAAAGCAAGAATTGGCTTATATTAAAAGTGATCAAGAAACGAATCAAAATGAACAGACTAGCGTTCCTCTAAAGGATATTCTAAAACTGAAAGCAACATGGTCTTTTGCAATTGGCAAAATGTTGACAGACCCAATTTGGTATTTCTTTATGTTCTGGTTGCCAGCTTATTTTGCTGATGTTTTCAAAATGGATCTTAGTAAACCATCTTTACCGTTAATTTTCATCTATGGTGGTACAACTATCGGTAGTATTGGTGGTGGTTATATTTCTTCACAACTAATAAAAAAAGGTTGGCAAATCAATAAGGCTAGAAGTTTTACGATGTTAATTTTTGCATTATTGGTTGTTCCTGTAATGTTTTCCAAATATCTTGATGATATGTGGCTAATAACAGTGGTTATCGCTTTTGCTACAGCAGCACACCAAGGTTGGGGCGCAAATCTTATGACCACAGTTGGTGATAGATTGCCAAATAACTATGTTAGTTCGGTTATTGGATTTGGCGGAATGATGGGCTCGGTTGCTGGTATTATCTTTCCACTATTTATTGGGATTGTCTTAGATTATTTCAAAGAGAAGGGAGACATTAATAGTGGTTATAATATCATTTTCTTTATTGCTGGGATTTCTTATATATCAGCTTGGATTATTATTAAATATCTGAATAGAAATACAACGAACTCTGAAAATTAAGTATAAAAATTTTTGTATGGAATTTAATCTTAAAACTAAAGCTATAGTATATTCTGCATTGACTTTGTTAACTGTAGAAAGTTTTTCCGCGCAGATTTTTTCGGATTTTAAATATCAAGGAAAAGATAAAATTTATGACGAAAATCCTCTTAAAAATGATGAAATGTATTCGCCAATTTTGCAAGGATTTTATCCAGATCCTAGTATTACAAAAAAGGGAAATGATTATTATCTTGTAAACTCGTCATTTGCTCTTTTTCCAGGCGTTCCTATTTTTCATTCAACAGATTTGGTTAATTGGAAACAAATTGGTCATGTGCTCGATAGACCATCGCAATTAAAAGTAGAGCATGCTGGTTTCTCAGAAGGGATCTATGCGCCAGCTATAAAGTATAATCCGTATAATGATACGTTTTATATGATTACGACGCAGATTGCCAATGGTATCGGAAATATGCTTGTAAAGACCAAAGATCCTCATAAATCTTGGAGTGAAATAAAAAAAATAAATGTTGACGGTATTGATCCTTCGTTGTTTTTTGATGATGATGGAAAAGCTTACCTTGTACATAATGATGCACCACCCAAAGGAAAAGAGTTGTACTCTGGACATCGTGTAATAAAACTTTGGGAATTCGATTTGGAGACAGATCAAGTTATTACAGGTTCGGACAAAATTATCGTTGATGGCGGTGTAGATATTTCACAAAAACCAATTTGGATTGAAGGTCCACATCTTTACAAGAAAAATGGAAAATATTTCTTGATGTGCGCAGAGGGAGGAACGGGCGATTGGCATAGTGAAGTAATCTTTATGAGTGATTCGCCAAAGGGACCTTTTGTTCCTGCACCAAACAATCCAATTTTGACACAACGATATTTCCCAAAAGATAGAAAAAATAAAGTCGATTGGGCAGGACATGCCGACTTGGTAGAAGGTCCAGATAATAAATATTATGCTGTATTTTTGGGAGTACGTCCTAATGATAAAGATCGTGTCAATACTGGTAGAGAGACTTTTTTACTTCCGGTTGATTGGTCTGGGACATTTCCCGTTTTCGAAAACGGACTTGTACCTCTAAAGTCTAAAATAAAAATGCCTCAAGGAGCTAAAAATCAAATAGGTAATAATGGATTTTTGCCAAATGCTAATTTTATGTTCGAAGATCGATTGAATGCTAAAGATTTGGATTTTCGGTGGGTGGCAATGCGCGGTCCGAAAGAAAATTTTGTTTCAGTTTTAAAAAATGGTACTCAAATAAAAGCTTTTACGACTACTGTTAAAGACAAGGCGCCTATTGCTGCATTGTTCTACCGTCAACAACATGCTTCTTTCGATGTTAAAGTTAAGCTTGACTTTAATCCCAAAAATGAACAAGAATTATCAGGTATAATATGTTACCAAAGTGAGAATTTTAATTATGTATTTGGCGTTACTAAAAAAGGAAATGATACATTCTTGGTTTTGGAACGAACCGAAAAAGGATCTTCAAAAATTATAACAAGCCAAAAAATTATAGATTCAAAATCAATTCAGTTACAAGTCGCTGCCGACGGCGATGCTTATCAGTTTAATTATTCTACAAATGGGAAAACATTTACTAATCTTGGCGGTGTAGTCTCAGGTGATATTCTGTCGACAGATGTTGCAGGAGGCTTTTCTGGAGCACTAATAGGTCTGTACAGTACGAATGGGAATGCTATGAAATTTTAAAATTTTAGAAATGAAAAGACTTAAAAAGTTGTTATTTACTGTCACTATTTATTTAGGGTTTATCAATTTACATTGGGCTGCAGAACCATTTATTTTATGTCAAAAATCCAATGACAGTTTTGCACTTAATGATAATAACTCTCGATTGCAGATTTTTACTAGTAATACTATTGATAAAGGTGTTCTACGAGCTGTAGGCAATTTGCAAAATGATATACAGAAAGTTTTTGGTTTTATTCCAGATTTAATTCATCAGGATGTTAAGGGAAATTCAACTTTAATCATTGTTGGTGTAATTGGACAGGATGCAATTATTGATAACTTGATTAAGTCGAAGTCGATCAATGCTAACGATCTTAAAAATAAGCGCGAAAAGTTCATTGTTCAAAATATTAACAATCCTTTTAACTCTAATCAAAATGCTATTGTAATTGCTGGAAGTGACAAACGTGGTGCAATCTACGGAGTGTACGAGTTTTCTAAACAAATGGGCGTTTCGCCTTGGTATTATTGGGCGGATGTACCAATTGAGAAAAAAGAAAATCTATATTTCAAAAAAGGAAAATATACCGATGGTGAGCCAGCTGTAGAACTTCGCGGTATTTTCCTGAATGATGAGGAACCATCACTTGGCGGTTGGGCAAGACATACATTTGGTGGCTTTAATTCAAAATTTTATGAAAAAGTTTTTGAATTAGTTTTACGACTAAAAGGCAATTATATGTGGCCTGCAATGTGGGGAAGTGCTTTCTATGACGATGATCCGCAGAATGGTGCTTTGGCTAACGAAATGGGAATTGTGATGGGAACATCGCATCATGAGCCAATGGCTTTGGCACAACAAGATTGGCGTCGATATATTAAAAAAAATGATTTGCCAAATATTTGGGATTATACCAAAAATGCAAAAGTCTTAAATGAGTTTTGGACAAAGGGAATCGAAAGAAGTAATAGTTGGGAGCGATTAGTAACCATCGGAATGCGCGGAGACGGTGACGAAGCAATGGAGGAGGGCACTAATATCAGCCTGCTCGAAAATGTTGTTAAAAACCAAAGGTCTATTATCGAAAAAGTAACTGGGAAAAAAGCTAACAAAACCCCTCAAGTTTGGGCTTTATACAAAGAGGTTCAAGATTATTATGATGCAGGAATGAAGGTTCCGGATGATGTAACTTTGCTATTCTGTGATGATAATTGGGGGAATGTTCGCAAACTTCCAGACTTAACAAAACCTTTGCACAAAGGAGGCTACGGAATGTATTATCATTTTGATTATGTCGGTGGGCCTAGAAACTCCAAATGGATTAACATCAGTCCTATTCAACGTATTTGGGAACAAATGAATTTAACCTACGAGCATGAGGTTAAAAAACTTTGGGTTGTTAATGTTGGCGACCTTAAGCCGATGGAATTTCCGATTAGCTTTTTTATGGACATGGCTTGGGATCCCAAACAATTTAACCAAGATAATTTAGTAGAGTATACAGAAAATTGGGCAAAGCAACAGTTTGGTAATCAATATGCCAAAGAAATTGCAAGGATGATAAATACCTACGCCAAGTACAACCGTCGTGTGACACCAGAAATGTTGGATGACAAAACCTACAGTCTGCAAAATTATAATGAGTTAGAACGTGTTGTTAATGAGTACCGAAACTTGGCTTTAGAGGCTAATCGATTGTACAATCAGATTCCGAGTGAATATAAAGATACTTACTTTCAGTTAGTTTTATATCCAATTGATGCTAGTAGTAATCTTTATGACATGTATTTTAATGTTGCAAAAAATAAAGACTTAGCAGCGAAAAATAATCCCGAAGCTAATATCTATGCAGATTTAGCAAAACAGAATTTTGAATATGATGCCAAATTAAGCAACAGATATAATAATGAAGTATCACATGGAAAGTGGAAACATATGATGGATCAAACTCACATTGGATACACCACTTGGCAACAGCCAGAAAAAAATGAAATGCCAAAATTGGAGAATGTCACAAATAGCTATACATCAAAAGTTTTTAAAGAAGCTGATGGTTATATTTCAATTGAAGCAGAAAATTTTTCAAGAAAAAATAATACAGCAAGAATTGAATGGAAAACAATTCCTGATTTTGGAAAAACCAAATCTGGTATAACGACTTTTCCGCAAAAGGCTTATCCAAGTTCTAATGACGATTTGTATGTCGAATATGATGTCGATTTTGTAACTACGGGCGTTTTTGATGTCGAATTTTTGCTAGCACCAACGCTTAATTTTAATCACAACAAAGGCTTGCGTTATGAGGTTTCTTTAGATGGAAAGAATCCGCAAATTGTCAACTTCAATGGACATTACAAAGGCGAATTGGCGAATTGGCAAGCCGAGCATATTATTAAATCCAATGTTAAAATAAAGATTGACAAAGCGGGTAGATATAGTTTGCGTTTCAAAGTTTTGGAACCAGGCATTGTTCTAGAGAAAATATTAATAAATACTGGTGGGCTAAAGCCAACTTATCTTGGTGCGCCAGAAAGTAATTTTGAACTGAATTAAAATGACAATAAAACCAATCAGTATACTGCAAATTGGCGAAATGCCAAATGGAACTCCAGTTAGAGAATATACCTTAACCAATCAAAATGGAATGGTTCTCAAGCTTCTTAATCTTGGCGGAATTATTACTTCGCTTATGGTTCCCGACAAACATGGTGATTATCAAGATATTGTTTTAGGTTACACAAGCTCGGCAGATTATATTTCAGGAAATCCTAATTATTTTGGTGCAATTATCGGACGTTACGGAAATCGAATCGCCAATGCGGAATTTAATCTAGATAATGAAATCTACAGTTTGGAAGCTAATCATATTTCGAGTAATCTTCATGGTGGTAGCCAAGGTTTTCATACTAAAATATGGGATGTTGAAATTCTTGAAAATACCGTTTTCCAAACTTTGAAATTAACCTACAAGAGTCCCGATGGCGAAGCTGGATTTCCTGGAAACCTTTTGGTCAACGTATATTACACATTGACTCATAACAATGAGTTGCATATTTCTTATGAAGCCACCACAGACAAAAAAACAATTGTTAATCTAACGCAACATACTTATTTTAATCTGTCAGGAGATTTTACCAAAGAAGTTGTTGATCATGAGTGTCAATTCAATGCGGATTTTTTTATTCCTATTGATGAAGAAGCAATTCCAAACGGAATAATTGAAAGTGTTGAAAATACGGTTTTTGATTTTAGAAGTTTCAAAAAAATAGGAACTGATATTAATGCGAAAGATTTACAAATAAAGTACGGAGGCGGTTATGATCATACTTTAGTTATCAATGGTTCTGGCTTCCGAAGTCTTGGAGAGATTGTCCATAGAGAATCAGGACGCAAAATGCAGATTTTTACAGATCAACCTGGATTTCAGCTGTACACAGGGAATTTTCTAGAATCAGATATTGCATGTAAATCAGATGCTAAACTTAAAAAAAGAACTGGCTTTTGTATTGAAACACAATGTTTTCCCAATACACCTAATCAAATGGAATTTCCTTCGGCAGTGTTAACTCCAAATAATATCTATCGGACGAAAACTGTTTTTAAATTTTCTGTATGAAATTGTTTTTAATTTAATAAAATTGATAATAATAGCGAATTTTGTATTTGAATTTTGTGTTAAAATTTAATTTATGAGAGCTTTTTTATTTTTAAAATAACTAAAACTAATTCTAAAGACATTTTTTGGGGAACTTGCAAATGAAATTTCAATGATTTTAAGTTTAATAAAAGCGAATTCAAATTGAATTTAATGTTAAATATATGTTAAAGTCGAGGTTCTCAAATTGCGTTAAAAATCCTAAGTAAAATTAGTGGCTTATCGCTAAAAATAAGATAAGTCTCATTTGTTTTCGGTAGAGTTCTTAAGGAACTGTTTTGTAGCTTATTGATGAGAGCATAAAGTGGAATTAAAATCTAATTTTTATTTTCTTATTTTGTATGATAAGTGTGTTGTTTTTGTCTGTGTTTATCGTTGTTTTTAATTGATAAAAAATTATTTTCCATTTGACGAAAACTAAATTGTCTTGGCGTTGTTAACATAAAATTCTATTTTAGAAAATCAAGAATTTTAATATTTGTTCTGATTCAATATTATAAAAGTAGTAAGTGTTTTTTTTCAGTAAAGCTGTTAGAATTATGACTAGAAATTTTGTTTTTGGAATTTTGTTGGTAATCCTTTTTTTTAGTGGATTAAGCACATCTATTTTGGCAAAAGTTAAATTACCGATTTTGGTTGGTGATGGTATGGTCTTACAACGCAATCAAAAAATTAAGATTTGGGGAACTGCTGATGCTTCGGAGAAAATAAAAGTGAATTTCCTCAAACATAACTATACAACTACAGCCGATCAAAATGGGAACTGGTATTTGTATTTGCCTTCAATGAAAGCTGGTGGACCTTATAAGATGCAGATTAACGATATTGTTTTAAACGATATTCTCATCGGAGATGTTTGGTTAGCTTCTGGTCAATCAAATATGGAATTGCCAATGTATCGTCTAAGAACAATCTGTGGCGACGAAATTAAACACGCCAATAATCCTAATATTCGCTTTTTTACTGTTCCTCAAAAATATAATTTTAAGAGTCCTCAGGCATCCTTGGATGGTGGTGTCTGGGAGTCGACAACTTCGAAAACTATTAATAATTTCTCAGCTGTCGCTTATTTTTTTGCGAAAGACCTTAATGCGAAGTACAATATTCCTATTGGTATTATTAATGCGAGCTTAGGAGGATCGCCTATACAAGCTTGGATGGATGTGGAAAGTCTGAAGAATTATCCCAACTATGTAGCCGAAGCTCAAAAATGGAATAATGATGATCTGATTAAGTCTACTGAAGCTAATGATAAATCCTTATCAGACGCTTGGTATGCAGAGCTTAATCAAAGTGATATAGGTGTTAATCAAAACTGGGTAGATAATTCCGTTAACTACGCTGATTGGAAAACAATTGTGATGCCAGACTCTTGGGAAAACCAAGAAGGTGCATTTGATGGTTCAGTATGGTTGAAGAAAGAAATCATACTTCCAAAATCAGCGGAAGGAAAATCAGCTTTTCTCAATCTTGGACGTATAAAAGATGCAGATGAGACCTACATTAATGGTGTTAAGGTTGGTAACATCACTTACGAATATCCACCACGTTGGTATAGCATTCCAGAATCTATTTTAAAGGAAGGAAAAAATATTATAACAGTACGTGTTATTAACGGAAGTGGAAAGGGCGAATTTGTTGCGGACAAACCATATTACCTCGAAGTAGACGGACAGAGGTTTGATCTAACAGGGAAGTGGTTTTACAAAATTGGCGCAAAAATGAAACAGATGGCGCCTGGACAGACTTTTGTCCGCTGGAAGTCTACAGGACTTTACAATGCTATGATTAATCCATTAATTTCTTTTGGTATTAAAGGCGCGCTTTGGTATCAAGGCGAAAGCAACACAGCAAAACCAACAGAATATCAGGATTTGTTAACTACACTGATTTCGGATTGGCGTTCCAAATTTCAACAAAAGAACATGCCGTTTTTAGTAGTTCAATTGGCCAATTTTATGGAGCCGAAAAAAGAAGCATTGGAAAGCAATTGGGCAGAGCTTAGGAATCAACAAAGAAAAGTTGCGCAAGAAGTTCCTAATGTAGGATTGGCCGTAGCAATAGATTTAGGCGAATGGAATGATATCCATCCATTAGATAAGAAAAGTGTAGGTCAAAGATTAGCTCTGCAGGCAGAAAAATTAGCTTATTCTTCCAATATTACTGCAGATGGTCCCATTTACCAATCAGTAAAATTTGAAGGAAATCAGGCAATTATTAGTTTTAAAAATGATACCAATGATTTTGAAAAAGTTGATGTTTTGAAAGGCTTTTCTATAAAAAATAAAGAAGGTAAGTGGTATTGGGCTAATGCAAAAATCCTAGGAAAAACAATTGTTGTTTCTTCGGATAATGTTCCGGATCCTGTTGCTGTCCGATATGCTTGGGCGGATAATCCAGATACAGCAAATCTTAGAAATAATAAGGGACTTCCGGCATCGCCTTTTACAACTGAAAAATAAAAATTAAACAAAATGAATCAAACAAATACTAAAATCTCTGTTGTTGAAAAAGTTGGTTATAGCCTAGGTGACTTGGCTGCCAATTTGGTTTTCCAAACCTTGGTGACCTACTTGGCATATTTCTATACCGACATTTATGGATTGAAAGCTGAGGATGCATCAATAATAACTTTAGTAGTTGGTCTCGTTGCTGGTTTTGGGTTTAATCCACTTATTGGTGCTTTAGCAGATAGAACGGTTTCTCGTTGGGGAAAATTTAGACCTTGGATTTTGTTTACATCTATTCCGTTAGGCATAGCTGCTTTACTTGCTTTTAGTACGCCAGATTTTGATTACAAGGGAAAGCTTATATATGCTGCTGCAACTTATAGCCTCTTGTTATTGCTGTATGCTGCTAATAATTTGCCGTATTCTGCACTAAGTGGTGTAATAACTGGAGATATGAGCGAAAGAAATAGTATCTCGTCGTATCGTTTTGTGGCGGTTATGTTTGCTCAGTTTTTTGTTCAGGTTTTTATGCTTCCAATAATTCTTTCCGTTGGTAATGGCGACAAAGCTGCTGGTATTGAGATTGTGATGACATGGCTGGCTATCATAGGAACGATAATGTTGTTAATAACTTTTTTTACAACCAAAGAAAGGGTTATTCCAACGGAAGCTCAAAAATCAAATTTGAAATCAGATCTCAGTGATTTGTTCAAAAATAAACCTTGGCTTATTATGTTAACGGTAACCACTTTGGTATTTATTACTTTGGCAATGAAGGGTGGTTCTTATGTTTATTATTTTAATAATTATGTTGATGAGGCGGCTTTAGCAGAATTTATATCTCCTGTTACAAAGTTTTTTAACTCTATTGGGATGAATTTTTTTGGTGAAGATGTTAAGTCTGCGGGTTTTGGGCTTTTCAATGCTGGTGGAATAATTATGATGATTGTTGGTATTACATTTTCTAAGAGATTAGCCGATAAGTACGGAAAAAGAGATGTGTTTATTGCGTCTTTGTTTGTATCAACCTTATTTATACTGACGTTTGTTTTTTATCCTCCAAAATCAGTGTCATTAATGTTTTTGTCTCAGATATTGCATGGATTCTTTTATGGTATTAGTACGCCTCTACTTTGGGCTATGATAGCAGATGTCGCTGACTATTCTGAATGGAAAAATAATCGACGTGCAACAGCAATTATTTTTTCAGCTATGATGGTTGGACTAAAGGTTGGTTTATCAATTGGAAGTGCTTTGGTAGCTTGGGTTATTAGCAAATACGGATATATCTCTTCGGAAGTTGCTGTTAATGCTGTCCAACCAGAAAGCGTTGCTAAAGGCGCTAAGTTGTTGGTAAGTGTTTTTCCATCAATTCCATTTTTTGCAGCCTGTGGATTATTGGTTTTCTATTCAATTAATAAAAAAATGGAAATTCAAATTGAAAATGATTTAGCTGAAAAAAGAAAATAAATAGTTATGAAAAACAGTATTATTTTATTGAGTTTATTAAGCTTAGCTTCTTGTAAAACTGCCAACTCGTCCAACTCTACATTGAAGAAAGCTTATCAACAAGATTTTTTTATTGGTACAGCGCTTAACCTGAAGCATATTCATAATGAAGATAAGAAAGGTGTCTATATTGTAAAAAAAGAGTTTTCTTCAGTTGTTGCCGAAAATTGTATGAAAAGCATGTTCTTGCAACCAGAAGAAAATGTCTTCTTTTTTGATGATGCTGATAAGTTTGTGGCATTTGGACAACAAAACAAAATGTTCATCATAGGACATACACTTATATGGCATTCTCAAGCTCCAGATTGGTTTTTTACTGATAAAGAAGGTAAGGATGTTTCAGCAGAGGTTCTTAAGCAACGCATGAAAAAACATATCCAGACAGTGGTATCTCGATACAAAGGAAAGGTGAAAGGCTGGGATGTTGTTAACGAGGCTATTATGGAAGATGGCTCCTATAGAAAATCAAAATTTTACGAAATTATAGGTGAAGATTTTATTCCCTTAGCTTTTCAATGGGCGCATGAGGCTGATCCAGATGCGGAATTATATTATAATGATTATAACGAATGGCATCCTGGGAAAGTGGAGCGTTTGATAAGTTTAATTAACTCTTTTAAAGCTCAAAATATTCGTATTGATGGGATTGGGATGCAAGCGCATGTTGGTCTAGATTATCCAAGTATCGAAGAATATGAAAAAGCAATAGTTGCCTATGCAAATGCTGGTGTTAAGGTTAGTGTAACCGAATTCGAAATCAGTGCGTTGCCATCACCCCACAAGATTTCATCAAATATTTCCGATACTCAAGCTTATCAGAAAGAGCTTAATCCTTATTCTGATGGTGTTTTACCAATTGAAGTTCAGAAAAAATGGGAAAATCGATATAACGATTTTTTCACTTTGTTTCTAAAGCATAAAGATAAAATGAAAAGAGTGACATTTTGGGGCGTAACAGATGCCGACTCTTGGAAAAATGATTTTCCGATTGTGGGTAGAACAGACTATCCACTTTTGTTTGATAGAAAATACCAAGAAAAACCGATTGTTAAAGAATTAATCCAACTAGCAGAGAAAAAATAAATTAGATACATTTTTAGAAGATTATGAAAAAAGCAAAATATTTGTTCCCCAAGGATTATATGGCAGATCCATCTGTACATGTTTTTGAAGACAAAATCTATATTTATCCATCGCATGACCGAGAAAGTGGAATTGAAGAGAATGATAATGGCGACCATTTTGACATGGCAGATTATCATGTGTTTTCAATGGATGATATCGAAAATGATGAAGTGACTGACCATGGTGTAGTGTTGTCTGTAAAGGATGTTCCTTGGGCAGGAAGACAACTTTGGGATTGTGATGTTGCTTTCAAAAACGGAAAGTATTATATGTATTTTCCAATGAAAGACCAAAATGACATTTTCCGAATTGGTGTTGCAATTAGTGAAAAACCTTATGGTCCATTTGTTCCAGAAAAACATCCTATGATGGGAAGTTATAGTATTGATCCTTGTATTTTTGAAGATGCTGGAAAATATTATATGTATTTTGGAGGTATTTGGGGTGGTCAACTACAACGTTATCGTAATAACAAAGCCTTAGAAAGTGCTATACTTCCTCAAGATAATGAACCCGCATTGACTTCAAAAGTTGCATTGCTGAGAGATGATATGTTAGAATTTGGGGAAGAACCAAAAGATATTTTAATTTTGGACGAAAATGGTTCACCTCTTCTTCATGGTGATGAGCGCCGCTTCTTCGAAGCTTCTTGGATGCATAAACATGATGGTAAGTACTATTTTTCGTATTCGACAGGAGATACCCATCTTCTTTGTTATGCGATAGGAGATAATCCTTATGGACCATTTATCTACCAAGGTATTATATTGACTCCTGTTGTAGGTTGGACGACACATCATAGTATTGTTGATTATAAAGGAAAAACTTTTCTATTTTTCCATGACGCAGTACCTAGTGGCGGCAAAACTTGGTTACGTAGTATGAAAGTTGTTGAATTGGAGTATAATGATGATGGAACCTTTAAAACAATTGATGGTTTAGACAATTGATTTTATCAGCGTTAAAAATAAAAGTTATGAATTTTAATCTGAATAAATTCCATTGTTTAATACTGATGCTTTGCTTTCTGCCAAGTTTGATTTTTGCAGAAGATGGCAGTAAATTATGGCTTCGTTTTCCCGATGTTAAAAAAGGAATTTCAGCATCACAAATTGTTACAAAAAGTAATAACGCATCAGTAGATCTTGCTAAAAAAGAATTAATAAACTTTTGGCAAGGACAAATGGTTGAATTAAAAACTGATTTGAGTCAGAAGTCGCTAAAAGATGGTTTTAAAATTAATTCTAATTCAACGAAAATTACAATAGTAGCCTATAAAGAAATTGGATTGTTGTATGGCGTTTATCATCTTTTAAGGTTGCAAGAGACAAAAGCTAATTTGCAGAATCTCAACATTACCGAAAAGCCTTCTTACGATGTTAGAATTCTTAATCATTGGGATAATTTGGATGGTACAATAGAGCGTGGTTACGCTGGACATTCGCTTTGGAAGTGGGACGATTTACCCAATAAAGTTTCCTCGCGTTATGAGGCTTATGCACGTGCAAATGCTTCCATCGGAATTAATGCTGTGGTACTTAACAATGTTAATGCTTCACCAAATATTCTTAAAAAAGACTATTTAGAAAAAGTAAAAGTTTTAGCTGATATTTTTAGACCTTATGGTATTAGAGTCTATTTATCTGTTAATTTTTCGTCACCCAAGGTTTTAGGAAATCTCGAAAATTCTGATCCACTGAATGACAATGTAAAAGAATGGTGGAAAAGTAAAGCTTCGGAGATTTACAAATTAATTCCAGACTTTGGAGGTTTTTTGGTTAAAGCAAATTCGGAGGGGCAGCCTGGTCCACAAGACTATGGCAGAACGCATGCTGATGGTGCCAATATGTTGGCAGACGTTTTGTCTCCTTATGGAGGACTTGTAATGTGGCGAGCATTCGTGTACAGTCCTACACCAGAAGATCGTGCAAAACAGGCTTATTTAGAATTTACACCGTTGGATGGTCAGTTTCGTGACAATGTCATTATTCAAACTAAAAATGGACCAATTGATTTTCAACCAAGAGAAGCTTTTAGTCCGTTGTTTGGGGCAATGAAAAAAACTTCGGAAATGGTCGAGTTTCAAATTACGCAGGAGTATTTAGGATTTTCGAATCATTTGGTATTTTTAGCTCCATTGTTTAAAGAGACGTTGGATAGTGATACTTACGAATTTGGAAAAAACTCAACTATTTCAAAAATTACAGACGGAACTCTGAAGCCTACAAAGATTACTGCTATAGCTGGTGTTGCTAATATTGGAGAAGATGCAAATTGGACAGGACATCATTTCGCACAAGCCAATTGGTATGCCTTTGGACGCCTTGCTTGGAATCATGATTTAAGTTCAGAACAAATTGCAGATGAATGGATAAAGCAAACATTTACCAGCAATCCTGATTTTGTTAATCCTATCAAAAAAATGATGTTGTCCTCGCGTGAGACTGCTGTAGATTATATGATGCCATTGGGATTACATCATATTTTTGCAAAAGAACATCATTACGGACCAGAACCTTGGGGTGATTATCCAGGCGCAAGGCCTGATTGGACGCCTGTCTATTACCATAAAGCAGATGCTAAAGGTTTAGGTTTCGACAGAACAACTTCAGGAAGTAATGCTGTTTCCCAATATAATTCTCCATTGCGTGAGATCTATAATGATATTAATACAACACCAGAAAATTTATTGCTTTGGTTTCATCATGTACCTTGGAATTACAAAATGAAAAATGGTGCCTCTCTTTGGGATAATTTAGCACATAAGTATGAAGAAGGTGTCAAAAATGTTACAGGTTACCAAAAGCTTTGGGATAAGATGGAAAGCTATGTTGATGGAGAACGTTTTGTGTCTGTACAGTCGAAGTTGAAAATTCAGGCTGAAGATGCTGTTTGGTGGAAAGATGCCTGTTTATTATATTTTCAAACTTTTTCTAAAATGCCAATTCCCGATGATGTCGAAAAGCCTATTCATAAATTGGATGATCTAAAGAAAATAAAACTCAATCTTAAGCATCATAACTAAAATTGGATAGAATCAATTAACTATTTGCAAAATCTCTCTGGCTTGGAGAGATTTTTTATTTAGCCGATATTTCTTGAAAACAAAAAAGCAAGCATTAAAATGCTTGCTTTAGTACTCGGAGTGGGAATCGAACCCACACTCCTAGGAACACGAGTTTGAGTCGTGCGCGTCTACCAATTCCGCCATCCGAGCGTTCTTTTGAAGTGGTGCAAATATACAACTATTTCGCTTTGGTAAAAATGTTTTTGATGTTTTTTTAATACAGAAATTCTATTTGTTTGAAAATCAATTTCAAAAATTTAAAATTCTATTTCCAAACCATCATAAGCAGGCTGGATATGAGGTGGAAGTTCGGCTACCAAATCGTCATGAAATCCTAAAAGATGAGAGATATGTGTCAGGTAAGTCATTTTTGGTTTTAAATCTTTTACCAATTCCAAAACTTCGGGTAAGATAAAATGCGAATGATGAGGTTGTTCTTTGCGCAGACAGTTAATGATAAGGATATCGAGATTTTTTAGTTTTTCAATTTCCGAATCTGGAATCTGACTAGCATCTGTGATGTATGCTATGTTTTTAATTTTGTAGGCCAAAATTGGTAAAGCAGAATGCATTATATTGATTGGCGTAACTTGAGCGCCAAGAACATCAAAATCACCGTTGATGTTAACGATTTCAAAAGAAGGCGATCCAGGATATTTTTCTTCAGCAAAAGCATAAGGAAAACGGAATTTTATTTCCTTGCCAACACGTTCTTGACAGTAGATTGGCATTTCCATTTTATTTTTAAAAATAAGTGGACGCAAGTCATCAAGTCCGATAACATGGTCGTTATGCTCGTGCGTAATAAGAACGGCGTCGACCTGCTCTTCGTGATTGACAAGCATCTGTTGACGAAAATCTGGTCCGCAATCGATAAGGATTTTTTTATCATTATCAAGTGTGATAATGGCAGAAGTACGCAAGCGTTTATCTTTCGGATTTGTTGATAAACAGACAGGATGATGACTGCCTATAACAGGGATTCCTTGGGAAGTTCCGGTGCCTAAAAATTTAAGCCGCATTCGTTAAGTTTGGATTTATTTTGGTAAATTTACAAAAAATTCTAAATGTCTGTTATTCATCAAAAATTAACACCAAAACAAAAAGCTTTAGCAATTAATTTAGATAGTTCAATTTACGGAACTTTTGCCGAAATTGGAGCTGGACAAGAGACAGTAAGATATTTTTTCCGTGCTGGGGCGGCATCACAAACAATCGCAAAAGCGATGTCTGCTTATGACAAAGACTTTAGTGATGCTATTTATGGAAAAGAAACCAAAAATCGTTACGTAACACAAAATCGTCTTCGCAAGATGCTTCGCTACGAAGTAGGCTTGGTGGAAGAGCGTATTTCTCGAGATAATAATCCAGGGAAGAAATTCTTTTCTTACGCAAATACCGTAACAACCATCAATTTTGATAAAACCATGAAAGGTCATGGTTGGGTTGGTATTCGTTATCAAATGACGGAAAACGAAGACTACAACGAAATCGTAATCCATGTCAAATTTAATGATAACGATGCGACTTTGCAGCAAGAGACTTTAGGTGCTTTGGGCGTTAACCTTATCTACGGCGCATTTTACTATGCAGACAATCCCAGAAGATTAATCGATTCGCTTTATGACGAGCTATCAACAGATCGTGTAGAGATTGATATGATCGACTTTAGCGGACCATCTTTCGCGTATGTGGACAACCGTTTGATGAGTTTGCAATTGGTGAAAAGAGGAATGACCGACGCGGTTATTTTTAATTCCGAAGGTAACAATATGCTGCCAGCAGATATACTTTACAAGAAAAATATTTTCGCAGTACGAGGCAGTTTTAGACCTGTAACAAAGGTTAATATCGATATGTTTGTCAATGGTCTCGAGATGTTTTTGAAAGATGTTGGTTGTACCAATGAAGATACCCAAGTCCTTTTTGAGATTACAATTTCTAACTTGCGTGCTGATGGCGATATTGACGAAAGAGATTTCCTAGATAGAGTAGATGTTTTGGCTAAGTTAGGTTATACAATTATGATTTCTAACTTCTCAGAATATTACAGAATGGTAGATTATTTCTCAGGCTATACCAATCATAATATTGGCGTTGCAATGGGCGTTAATAATCTTTTGGATGTTTTTGATGAAGAGTATTATAAAAATTTATCAGGTGGAATTTTGGAAGCTTTTGGTAAGTTTTTCAAAAAAGATATGCGCGTGTATCTATATCCATACAAAGATGCAGAAACTGGCGAATTATTGACTTCAGAAAACTTGAAAGTTCATTCTAACCTAAAAGAACTTTACAAATATTTTAAACTAAATAAGAGAATTGTCGATATCAAAGATTACAATCCTTTATTCTTGGAAATCTATTCTCGCGATGTTCTTAAAAAAATTAACTGTCACGAATGTGGATGGGAAGAAATGTTGCCAAAAGGTGTTGCCGAAATCATTAAAGATAGAGGGATGTTTGGTTACAAAGAGGTGAGTCTTATCGATTAATATTATTAAATATGAACGAATTAAAAAAACGTGCGGGTCTAATTTTGGACGCACCAGATGCAGATACAAATTCTAAATTATTAAAAATCTGTCAACTTCTTGATCAAGAAATTGAGTATTACAATTGGACAGGTTTCTATTTTAGAAATGGAGATAAAGAAGAATTGATTTTAGGTCCTTATGTTGGTGCTGAAACCGATCACAACGTGATTCCGTTTGGAAAAGGGATTTGCGGACAAGTTGCCGTTTCTGGCGAGACTTTCGTGGTTCCTGATGTGCATGCGCAAGACAATTATCTGTCATGTTCGATTGATACTAAGTCCGAAATCGTTGTTCCGATCTTTAAAGATGGAAAAAACATCGGTCAAATCGATATCGACAGTCATAAGATAGATCCTTTCACAAAGGCTGATGAAGAGCTTTTGCAGTGGATTTGCGAGAAAGTTGCTGAGATTTTGTAATTCAAACTTTTAATGGTGGAAACGCAGATTGCCATCAATATTGAAACTTCTAAGTTTTTTGCAATTGTAGAACATTTGCAAAAAAGTTCTTGGAGGTTGTGTTCAGAATACAGTCAAATCATTTTTGATAAAGGCATTGATTTCGATTTTTATCAGTTTAAAAAAGATAAAAAAGAAATTTTAATGGCTTGGTCCAATTGGTTTGAAGGGGAAATAAAATCTTCACCTCAGATTCTAGAAAATCTTTCCAAGGAATTTGATTTTAAACTAAATTTTGGTGAAGCAGAATATCTTAACAATGACAACATTATCGAAGAAATGAAAGCTGTACTAAGTTTTTATTGATTTCAATTTTATAAAAAATAAAAGTTTAAAACTCTCAAGTTTTAATAAAATATAAAAAGGCTAACCTGGAAAGTTAGCCTTTTGTTTTTAGAGATGTGTTTTGCTTTAAAACATATGTTATTTAATAATCATTTTAACCGTGTAAAGCTTGTTGGTATGAACTTTCAAAATGTAAGTTCCCTTTGGAAGACTTTGGTTAATAATAGAATAGTTAAGAGATTGAATGTTTTTTGAAGTATAAAACAAGCTTCCCGTCATATCATAAATGTCAATTTGATCGATTGGATATTTTGACTTTAAGAAAGTTTTTTCACCCTGATTGACAGGATTTGGATATACCTGCAACTCATTTCTTGTTTCAGAACCTGTAGTTCCCAAAGTACTGTCAACCATTTCGAATTGTACGCGGTTAGAAACCTCACTATAAGAGTCGTTTGTAAAAATTACGATAAAATAATCTCCTGCTGTTTTAGGCATATTTTCGCTTGGGATTTGGATACTTCCACTTGCTTTTCCGTTGTAGTAAGTGTAACTAACCAAAGGATCGATATTAGGATCGTCGCCTTTATGGTAGATACCAATCCAGTCTTTAACAATACCTGGTGCATCCGTCCAAGTTGCAACAATGTTTTCGTTAAGGTTGTACATGGTTTTGTTAATCATTAATTGTGTAATGTCATCCCCAACTTGAAAGAAGATTTTGTTACCAACTTCATCGTAACCATCTTGCAAAAGGTATTGTGCGAAATAATATCCTTTTGGAAGCCCGTTAAAAGTAAATGTGCCGTTGGTTGCACCATTGACGTATTTCCAATCGGTGGAAGTTGCAACGCCTGGCTTTTGTCCAACTTTGTAAATACCAATCCAGTCTTTGCTAAGTGCTGGCGCATCTTTGAAGGAGATTGTAATTGGTTTGCTAACCTCGTATACATTTTTGTCAGTTTCTAGATGTGTAAAGGGACCAACATAGAAATACTTTCTATCTGCAATTTCGGTATAACCGCCGTTTGACATAATTGTCGCATAATACATTCCAGGATTTGCAAGTCCAGTTGGGAAATTAATTGTGCCGCTAACTTGTCCATTGGTATAAGCCCATTTTTGTGATGGCGAAGAAGAACTTGGCGTTTGTGATTTTTTGTAAAGTCCAACCCAATCGGTAGAATTTCCAGGTGTATCTGTAAAACTTACTTTGATAGGAGCATTAGGTTTGTAAGCTATCGTATCAATTTCAATTTTTGTGTTAACAATTGAACTATTAATGATGTTAAAACTTTTTACTGCGCTCCAATCTGACCATCTCAAACTTCTATCGCGGTGTCTCACTTTGGTATAATAAGTTCCGTTTGTTAAAGCGCCAGCCGCAAGCGTTGCTTTGGTAATATCAACGCCTTCATTAAGGTCTTTGGATTCGTCAACGCGATTTCCTTTTTTACCATAAAGATTTTCGTAATCTCTATAGACATCTTTTTCGACGATGCTAAAATCAGGCGTTTTTGAAAGAACAAATTCTGTAGAATTTAGAAGTTCGTCCGATGTTGTTGAATAAGCAGAACTCTCAATCGTTATTGGCAATTCTAAATTTTGACCTTTGAAATCGTTTAGAATACTAGGTTTGTTAGGTGCAACTTTGTTTTTAGCGAAATGAAATTCATCCATTTTAACATTGTCTTTCCACTCATAGATACTTCCGATAGAATAAGATTCTACGTTAAAAGTTCCGTTGTTGGTATCCACATCGATAATCTGATACATCCAATTGGAAATAGTTTTTTGAACATCGTCAAAATCCTGCTCTGTTGCCATTCCCCAATATTGATCCCATGCAACACCACCAGAAATAATCTGATAAGTTGGGAAGTTCTTTAATTGACCTCTGTGGTAAAGATGATGGTGTGCGCCAATATGTAAAATGTGCTTGTTAGACGTGTTTAGTATTGGCATAACGGTGTTTCTGATCCAAGTCGAAATATCACCAACATATTGCTCCGCTTGATAAGGTCTATGTCCTAAAGAAACAATCCATTGTACGGTTGGATCTTGATTGGCAGCTGGCAAAACTTTATTTAACCAAGCTATTTGATCGTTGCCAGGATGTTCCGTATCAAAACTTAAGAATAAAACATTTCCTACTTGTCTTGCATAATAAGCTTCGGAGCCAGAAGAAATACCTTTGTACGTCAAATCATCCAAAACGAAATGGTCGTAATAGGCTTTCATGCCAAGTGTTCCATAGGTTTCGTGATTTCCGACAAGAGTTTGTGTGGGTAGTAGACCAGATATTTTTCTATTTTTTTTGAAATGAACATTTTCGTAATGATCCAAAGTTCCCACATCTACTTGATCACCAACCATAACGGTCATAGTAATGTTGTCACTTGGTTCTTTGTCATAACCCCACGTTTTTGCAATTTTACGATACGCCGCCGAAACAATCGAATCAAATCTTGGTAGATCACGCATTTGGTTATCGCCGATCACAAGGAATCGAAGATGTCCATCAGCTGTTGCTGGTTGCCCAGGAAGGGGAAGCGTTCGGAAAGAATGGATCTGAGAGTTTCTTGTGCCAGTTTTGATACGGTAATAGTACTTTGTATTGGCTTGCAAACCATCCATTTTTACAGTGTGGTAATAGTAGTTTGCTGGATAACCAGTATCCGAAAATATGACAGCATCAGCAGAAGCTGTTCTTGTTAATGCGTCTTTTGAACTTCCAAATTCAACGATAGATTCTGGATTAGATTCCGTTTTCCAGCTTACTGTCATAGAGGTTGTTGCTGGCGCTTGCAAATAGGGGAACAGTTCTTGTCCCAAACTTATCTTGTAACATAACAAGACAAGCACAAATAGAATTTTTTTCATTAATAAAATTTTAGCTTGTCAAAAGTAGGCTTGGTATATAAACTATTTTGAAAGCTAGGTTTAAGACTTTATTAAATGATTTTCAGTTTTTGAGCTTTATATACGTGTTATTTAAAGGAATTGTGAAACTTAGCTTAACTTTTGTTTTATTTTCGATTTTTCATTTACTCTATTTTTGCACAAATTTTAAGTATTTTGCTTCGTAATAAGAGATGTTATTTCTCCGTTGTATTATTAATATCCAAAACACTCAAATTAATTATTATGAAACTAAAAACTCAACTCTTTTTACCTATTTTCGTATCACTTGTTTTAGGCTCTTGTTCAACCAAATATGTGACGCCAGGCGGCGATGTCAAAATATCGGAATTAGCGGACGAAGATATTTCTAAAGTTTTAGCCAATAAACCAACTGCAGAATTTCCTGTAACGATTGCCGTTGCGAGAATCCAAGCGCCGAAGTATTCTAATTTTCGTTATTCTCGAAATATTGATCAAACCAACAACGGAAATTTTACGATGATATTAACAAGAGATGCGACTGAGGAAAAGCAAATTCAAGAATTAGGAAAACTTAAAGGTATCCAACAGATTTCGCCATTCAACAGATTGTTGCTTCCTTATAATTATAAAACAATAAAAGATTTACGTTTGGCAGCTGCAAAAATGAAAGCACAAATGTTGTTGGTCTACACTTTTGATACTGAATTTTCGGTCGACGCCAAGAACTATGGACCTCAAAATGTTTTTGCTTTGGGCTATCTTAAAAATAAAGAAGTAAAAGTGAGAACGACTTCTTCTGCTGCTTTGTTTGATGTGCAAACGGAATATTTGTATGGTTTAGCAGAGGCAACGGATGAGGTTGAGAAAAAATCCAATATCTGGAAAGAAAACCAAGATGTAGATAATCTGCGAATCGAATCCGAAAACAAATCCTTCGAAAAACTATCCAAAGAAATTGCCAAAATGTGGGATGGTATTTATCTAGAGTATAAAAAGTAGTGTTCTTCTATAGTAGTAAATCATAAATCCCGAAGTATGAAAACTAAAGTGTTTGCTCTTTTTACTTTTTGTATAAGCTTAGTTTTTTATGCTCAAAAATTTGATTCGCGGTCGGCAGATCCATTTTTGAGTAAACTTTTGGATAAAGAATTTTCGGTGCAAAATGTTACAGATTTGGATGGAAAAAATATTAATTTTAAAAGTTTGGACAAACCAATTCTACTTAATATTTGGTTTACGACTTGCGAACCTTGTCTCGAAGAAATACCGATTTTAAATAATCTGAAAACAAAATATGGAGACAAGTATAAGTTTTTAGCTTTGACTTTTGATTCGAAAGAAAAAATTGAAAAATTCCTTTTGACGCATCAATTTAACTTTGATAAATTGGCGTGTAATTACAAAGATTTGGAAAACTACGGTATTCGGAAATATCCTTTGACTTTTATTTTGGATAAAAAAGCTGTCGTTCAGCGGATTTTTGGTTCGATAAATAAAGATAATGCAGATGTCGTTATAGGATCATTAGAGTCTTTTAAATAAACATAATTTATAAAATTTCCGCAATCAAGTTTTGGTAATAATCGCCGATGTGCGCAATTCGAGTGCCATACCACGAGAAAGCCTCACCGTCTACGATTTTAATGATTTTGTTAGGGTAGATTTTCCGAATTTCTTCAACGTGTTTTTCTTTGAAAGGATAAGGTTCTGAAGACAAAAAAATAACATCAGCATCAGCCAAATCTTTTAGTTCAAAACTTGGGTAACGTTTTTGATTGGCAAAAAAGTTTTCGAAACCGATTTCTTGTAAAACATGATGAATAAAAGTGTCGCGACCAATGCTCATGTAAGGTTCTTTCCAAATGAGATAGGCGATTTTTAGTTTTGTTTTGGGTTTTTCAAAATTAAATTGCTCCTGAATTTTAAGATTGAATTGTTGCGCGACTTCCTTTTTGTTAAGTAAATTTCCGAGGTTTTTGAGTAAGTAATAATTGTCTTCTAAAGTTTCGACATGTGTGACAACCACTTTGTGCGTTTGCATCAATTCTTCAACTTGCTCTTTAATGTTTTCCTCTTTGTTTGCGAGGATAATGTCGGGATTTAGGGATTTTATCTTTTCAATATTTATGTTTTTGGTTCCACCAATTATCGTAACATCTTTAAGCTTGTTTTTAGGATGAACGCAAAACTTTGTTCTGCCAACAACTTCTTCGGAAGTCAATCCAAAATCAAACAAAATCTCTGTCAACGATGGTACCAAGGAAACAATTTTCATAACTGCATATTAAAAAGAAACTCCACCAAAAATAATCTTTTTGATGGAGTTTTTATTGTTTTAATTAAAATTGTGACAATTTAGTATGTAAAACTCTCTACGAATTTTACATTAATTGACGACATATAATTAATCTTCTTTTTTAGTTGTTTTCTTAGCTGCTGGTTTTTTAGCTGGCTTTTCTTCAGCATCTTCAGTTTTGTCAGCTGCTTTTTTAGTTGTCTTTTTAGCTGGTTTTTCCTCAGCTGCTGGTGCTTCCTCAACAACTTCTTCCACTTTTACAAAACTATCTGGTGTAATGTAACCAGCTTTTTGCAAAAGGTTATACCATTGTGCTAACTTTTTGATATCAGACTCGTATACTCTTTCTGTATCGTAATTAGGAAGAGATTCTTCCATGAAAGCTTTCAACTCCTCACCACTAGATTTGTGGTTAATCGTTTGTTTGAAATCGTATTTTTTAGCAATATTTTCAAATACTTCAAACAACGGAACTTCTTTATCAAAAGTGAACATCGCGATGTTATCTAGCAAGCTAACTTGGCTAGAGTTAGAGATGCTAACTTTCTTTTTAGATGTGATATCTTCTACAATAAATCCGTTTCTTAATTGAGAAACTAATTTGAAAAGTCCTGGTTTTCCTGAGATTGAAATTATTTTTTCTAACTGCATTGTTTCAATGTTTAGTCGTTGTTTATTTTTTTCTTATTTATTTTAAATTATTTTGGAAAGCGCATTTTGTAGCTAACACCTACATCGCCGTTAGCGATTTTTTGTAGTTTTCCTTTTACTAGCTTCTTTTTTAGAGCACTAAGGTGATCTGTGAAAAGAATACCATCAATGTGGTCATACTCATGCTGAATAACGCGCGCACGAATATCCGAAAAAGTATCGATATGTTTCACAAAATTTTCATCAAAATATTCAATTTTGATAGTTTCTTTGCGTTTTACATCTTCTCGGACTTCTGGAATCGAAAGACAACCTTCGTTGAATTTCCACTCTTCACCGCTTTCTTCAAGGATTTGTGCATTGATAAATACTTTTTTGAAAGTCTTAAGCTCTTCCGAGATATCTTCGTAATCTTCATCGTCTGCAAGTGGTGTAATGTCCACAACAAAAAGACGAATGTCCAAACCAATTTGCGGCGCAGCAAGCCCAATGCCGTTAGCACCATTCATGGTTTCGAACATATTGTCTATCAAAGTCTGTAACTCAGGATAATCTTTGTCGATATCGTGAGCCATTTTTCTTAATATTGAATCGCCAAAGGCGCGTATTGGTAAAATCATTGTTGATCTAAAAAATTTTGCAAAATTATGGTTGCACTTACGCGGTCAATAAGACCTTTTTCTTGTCTTTGTTTTTTATTCTTTCCACTTTGACTTATAAAAAATGAAGCCATTTTGGAAGTAAAACGCTCATCCAAACGATGTACTTTCTTATCAGGAAATTCAGTTTCAAAAACTTTTAAAAATTGCTGAATGTCCGTTTCTATTTCAGAAAGTTGTCCTTTGAGGTCTGTTGGCAAGCCAACGACAACTGCTTCTACATTATTCTTGCTGAAATAGTCCTTTAGGAAATCGATTAACTTTGGCGTTTCGACAGTCGTCAATGCACTTGCGATGATTTTGGCATCATCGGTTGCAGCGAGTCCTGTTCTTACTTTTCCGTAGTCAATTGCAAGGATTTGTCCCATAGGTTTGCAAATTTACGAAAAATTTTAGGCTTTGAAAATTGTTTTAAAAGAGAAATGAATTTCAGAATTAGATTTAGTATTTTTGTCCCTAGATATTTGTAAATAATGGCTTTAGATATTATTAATCTGACGAAGAAATTTGGTGACCAAGTCGCGCTTAATAACGTGAATGTTACTATCAACAAAAACGAAATTATTGGACTTCTTGGTCCAAATGGTGCAGGAAAATCAACATTGATGAAGTCTGTTGTTGGCGCATTGAAAATTGATGAGGGTCAAATTTTATTGGATCAAAAAGACATTACAACGCACGATATCGAAAGCAAAAAGAAAATTGGTTTTCTCCCCGAAAACAATCCGCTTTATCAAGAAATGTTCGTCAAAGAATATCTTCAGTTTGTGGCGAATATCCACGGTGTCAAAAAAGATAGAGTAGAAGAAGTGATCGAATTGGTAGGTATAACACCTGAAAAATCTAAGAAAATAAGCCAGTTGTCTAAAGGTTACAAACAGCGTGTTGGTCTTGCGCAAGCCATTCTTCATCAACCAGATTTATTGATTTTGGATGAGCCAACCAACGGACTAGATCCTAACCAAATTGTCGAAATCCGAAATGTGATAAAGGAAATTGGAAAAGAAAAAACCGTGATTTTGTCCACACACATTATGCAAGAAGTAGAAGCGCTTTGCTCGCGTGTGATTTTGATTCATAAAGGGAATATCATTCAAGATTCACCAATTTCCGAATTCAAAGGAAAATATGAAAGTCTCGAACAGGCTTTCCAAAGTTATACAGAGGCTTAATCGAAAATTTAACAAAAGCGCGATGTCCTTGGACATCGCGCTTTTACTTTACAACAGCTTTGTATTTTATTTTTAAAACTAATCTTGAAGTTCTTTAACAAGCTTTTCGACTTTATCGATATACTTTCCGTAATAATATTGAAACCAAAATTTCCCTAGAAGCCATAAAAATATTAGTCCAGCTAATATTGATCCAATAAAATACATTGTTAATTGCAAATCGCCCAAAGCTCTCGATGGCGGAATAGACTCGATTACCACAATCATTTCGCCAACTAAAAACGGTACAAAGCTGATGTAGAATGATAAGTAATATTGCTTGTTTAGGTTGAATTGCGTTAACAAGTCTTTTAATGACGCTAAAGTTTCCAGTTCGGGATTGCTGATTTCTTTATAAAGTTTGAAAAATTTAGCATAAAAAAAGAAAGTCACCATCGTCATTGCTGCCACCAAAATCTCAAGATACAATTGAAATCTAAATGGCAGTTTTATGAACCAAATTGCGGCAAGTACAAAAATTAATAATACTAAAGTTGACCAAAATTCCCAACGCATATTGCTGCGGATTTTTTCCAGCGGAAGATTAATGCTTTTTCTATGTTCTAGGCTGATTTCTGGCGTGTTTTTGGGATCGTCATTATCCCAAATATTTTTTAGATCATCTATATTCATTGCTTTGTAATTTATGGATTAGATAAAATGTCTTTTAGTTTATTTTTTGCACGATTCATTTTTACACGGACGTTGCCTTCGGAGATTCCCATCTGTTGTGCGATATCTCTTCCCGAGAAATCTTCGAGATAATAAAAGATAAAAGCTTTGTCGATGGGATTTAGCTGTTGGATGGCTTCGTACATTTTTTGGAGTTTTTCTTCCTTTTCGTGGTTGTAATCCTCTTGTTCGATTTTAAAATTAGAAACTTCGGCATTGTCTATAAAACTTCTTTTTTTCTCTGATTTTAAAAATACGATGGCAGTATTAAGAGCGACACGGTAGAGCCAAGTCGAAAATTCGCTTTCGCCTTTGAAACTAGAAAAAGCCTTCCAAACCTGAAATGTAATCTCTTGGAAAAGATCTTCCTGATCCTCCCGATTGCCCATATACATTTTCGAAATTTTGAAAATGATACCTTTATGCTTTTCGATTTTTTGTAAAAACTCAGATTCTAGAGTCGTCATTAATTTTAGTTCTCACTAGGTTAGTGCTAGAATTTCGGAAATGTTACAAAAAAATAATACTATTTTTTTAAGTATTGATTTTAAAAATTAATAAGTTTATTTTTAAAATATTAGATTTGTATTTACTGAAAATAAAAAATATGAAAAAATCACTTTTAATACTAGCTGTCGCGAGTTTAGTAGCTTGTAAAAAAAATGAAGAACCAAAAACTGACGAATCTTCAACGTCAATTGGCGATGTTGTAAATGGAGCAAAGACTCTTAGCAATCTTTCTGCGTCAATGGATGATATCCAGAAAAGCGCTGATAAGCTTAAAACTGTAAAACCACTTTCTAACGACGAAATTAAGGCAGCACTTCCAGAAAATGTAATTGGTCTTAAAAGAACTGAGTACAACGCTGGTGATAATATGATGGTAGGGCTTATTACCGCTGATGCAAAATATTCTGATGGTACCGAAAAAAATGTTAGACTAAACATTATGGATGGTGCTGGAGAATCGGGAAGTGCGGTGGTAACAATGATTATGATGGGCCTAAAAGCTGAGTCCGAAAAAAATAATGAACAAGGTTACGAAAAGACAACCAACTTTAACAATACAAGAGCTATTATTTCGGAGCATAAAAATGGTGACTTGTTAGAATCAAAAATTACCTATCTTTTGAAAGATCGTTATGTTATCAAAATTGAAGCCGATGGTTATACTGTTGATCAACTAAAACCAATTATGGACGAGATTAATGTATCTGCGTTAAAATAGATTAAAGCTTCCGAAAGGAAGTTTTTTTGTTTTAAATTTGATCTAAATTTTAAAAATATGAAAGCATTAAAAATATTTAGTTTCGGATTATTATTGGCATTTGGAGTGGCTCATGCGCAACAAGGCACAGTATTGATGCGTGGTAAAGAAGTTAAGACCTTTGCAAAACTTCCCACTGTTGGCATTGCTGCTCCCGATTTTGAATTAACAAATGACCAAATGCAGTCCAAAAGTCTTAATGACTACAAAGGCAAATACATTGTGTTAAATATCTTCCCAAGTGTTGATACGAGTGTGTGCTCGATGTCTGTGAGAACTTTTAATCAGATGGCTTCCGAAATGCCAAATACCACTATTCTCTGTATTTCTAAAGATTTGCCTTTTGCTCAAAAACGTTTTTGTGGTGCAGAAGGGATTAATAATGTTGTTATGTTATCAGATTTTAGATCAGATTTTGGAAAACGTTATGGTGTAGAAATGGTAGATGGTCCTTCCCGAGGCTTGTTAAGTCGTGCGGTTGTGGTTATTGATCCCACTGGTAAAATTGTTTATGAAGAACAAGTTGCCGACATTAGTAACGAACCCAATTATGATTTAGCTTTAAAAGCAATTAAGAAATAAAAAAAACAGTCTCAAAATTTTGAGACTGTTTTGGTTTAAATATGATTTTATTTACTTCAATTTTTTCAAACCGAAAGCAAACATAATTTGGAAAATACCAATCATAATAAAAGAAAAGGCGGTGTAATACACGATTGTTAGACCACCGAAAACTGGATTCGCAATCATTAAAATTGCAAACAATAATCCAAAGATACTGAAAATCATAATACCTCCCCAAGATTTACCACCAACTTTCTTTAAAGCTAAGGAAGCTCCAATTCCTGTAATCGAGCGGAACAAAATCGTAATTCCAACATAAAGAGGTAACATAGTTGCGCTGAGTGCTGGCGAAGATATTAACATAATTCCCAAGATTAAATCTACAATACCACCAGCTAGAGACCAACCCCAGTTAGGATAATGTCTATTGCTAAAGGCATTTACAATCTCAATGATACCTGTAACAAAGAAGATTGCTGCAAAAATCATTGCTAAAGTTAAGTACGAGGCTAGTGGTGTTTTAAAAATGTAAAATCCACTAATAATAAAGATAATACCAGTAATAAGAGGAAGATACCAGTACTTGTACGGGTTTGTGTAATTTTGACTCATTGTATTTGTTTTTGTGTACAAATTACAATGCAAATTATGTTCCTTACATCCTATATATGATATTTGTTATGCTATTCTTTATAAGTGGTTTTTTATTTGGTTTTGCTATTTTATTTGGATTAAATGTCAGTTCGCTTATTTTATAAATCATTTAATAACGCATTAACATATTTTTGAAATTAAAGTCGCTAATTTTATAATTCAAAATCACAGAAAATATGGATACTTTATCACAACTAAAAGAGGAATTAAAAAACGAGTACGAAACAACAAAAGCTTTTTTTGAACGTTTTCCAGAAGGTAAAAACGATTATGCTCCACATGAAAAAAGTATGAAGCTAATGCCGTTGGCATCTCATATTGCAGAAGTATTTGCTTGGCCAAAATTTATTCTTAATACATCAGAATTGGATTTTGGAAAAGGAGATTATCAACCCGCTCAGGTTTCGACCAAAGCAGAACTTCAACAGAAGTTGGAGGACGATTACAATGCAGGAATTGCAAGTCTAGAAGCTGCAACAGAAGATCAACTAGAACCGAACTGGGCGATCAAAAATAATGGTGAAATAATGATGGAATGGACAAAGTACGGTGCCATCCGACATGCATTGAATCAGGCAACACATCACAGAGCTCAGCTTGGCGTTTATTATCGATTAAATGATATCGCACTTCCACCAAGTTATGGACCATCTGCAGATACAGAATATTAAACAAAAGTAATAAAGGCTATCTCTGATTAGAAATAGCCTTTTCCTTTATTTATAAAAATTTTTGCTTCTTCTTTTTTGAAGTTATAATAATAACACCATCTTTGGCTTTTTCGCCATAAAGGTCAGTGGCTTTATTTTTTTTCAGAACTTCAACTTTTTTAATATTAGCGGGTTTTAAGTCTTTAATTTTTTTCTCGTCAACAATAATTCCGTCCAGAACGTAGATAGGATTGGCTTTTGTTTTGTCTGGATTTACAGCCATTGTTCCCAGACGAATAGGCATTTTAACCGTATCTTTTTTAGGCGGCATAGCTATTTTTCCCATTACACGAACATTGTTAGTGTCGTTGCTAGAGCTAATATGTGTCACTTCTCCCTTCGTACTTTGTTGATTTCCTTTTTGTTGTGCGTTGATACTTACAATTCCTGCAGATGTCAACATTACCCCAAGCGCAAACTTTGAAAATAAAGAGTTTATAAAAGAGTACTCCAAATTTCTGTTCAGCTGAGAATCGTTCGCAATAACACAGATGTTAGAATTGGATTGTAATTCATTTAGGATTTGATCATCAGACATTGCGGTTAGATCAGTGACATTTTTACTACAAATGCCACAAAATTTTCCCTTTTCGGCTGGTGTCATTTGATCCCAGTTTTCATGACATGGTTTAGGAATGGAGATTTTCATAACTTAGTATTTAAAACTTAGAGTTTTATTCTTTTTAAAAGTTAAATCGAAAGCCTGATTTTAGCCACAATGTTTTCTATGATTAATGCTTTTTTTAACTACTTAATCGCAGAAAAAGCAATCCCCGTAAAAATAAAAAACAAAAGATACCAAATGAAAAATAAGGCAGTCAAGATAATAGCGAGTGCAACTACAGCATAGAGCATTTTTTTAGAAATGTCCCACAATTTTGCTTGTTGATAATGCTCACTTTTAAAGTACTTGTAGATAATGTAAATTAATATGCCAATGCAAGAAAGAGTCGCACAAAACATCCCAATCATTGGCTCAAGTATTGGTCCTCCTGATAAAAAAATACGCATATCCTGATAGAGAATTAAATAGATTCTTTTTTAAAATTAAAATAAAATATCAAATATACCTAGTACTAGGTATATTTTTTTTATAAAAGCCAAGTAATTTTGAGTGTAAAATCAAACGCTATGAAAACAAAACTCTTTTACATTCAATTTATTTTTAGTCTATTTTTTTTACTTCCTATCTCTTGTAAAGATAATAGGGATGATAAACCTATAACCGATTCTGTAAGCAGTATTGAAGCGCAGAGACTCCAAGCAGTGACTATTGATGCAAAAGGAGCAATAACAGGACAGACCTATTCTGGAAAATTAAATTCAAAGGATATTGATGTGATTTCGGGTGAAATGGGTAAAGTAACTTTTATAATACCTGCAGATGCGATGTTAGGTAATAACGATTTTAGCATCATTAATCTTAGTTTTAAAATAAATCTTAATATCAAAGACACACAATTAGTAAAAAGTGCAACAGAAACCATGGGGATGCTCTTTGCATTATCAGATAGTTTTTCACAAACCTTAGATGATTCTTCGAATAGTATCGCATTGAAAAATAATCTTCAAAACATAAAAAAAATATTCCAAAATGCATCTGAAGAGAATAAAAAGAATATGGCTTTATTTTACCTAGCGAACAAAAATTTCTATGATAATGTTTTAACAAATAATTTTGGAAATAATTTTACAAAGGGATTCGATTATGATGAAGACTTTGAGGCTAACGCAAACCTTAATAAGAAAAAAATGGCAGTCGCTGCCTTTGCAGCTTGTAACTTATTAATGGTTTTGGCTCCCGATCCTTTTATTAAAGCTGGCGCTTTTTTAGGTGTTTTGGTAACGATGAAAAAAGCTTATAATTTTGGTAAGAAATTTATTGATGAGAAGATGCTTATCGTCAATTCTGACTTTTCCGAAAAAACTGGACCAATTAACTTGACTGATGATGTTGATAAAAATTTGAATTTTAGTACACAAAGAAGAAGCTTAATTGCTAATGATAGCAATAATACTCTTGAAAATTTTTCTGTATTTTTTAAATGTATGGGAGAACTTAATACATTAATAACATCGGTTAACAACATTGCAAAATGGCTTAATGATCATATACCATTTTCAAGTTTCACAATATCATCATTGGAGGTCGTTCCACAGAGTTCTAGCAACTCTACTGTTTTGCTCAACAATACATATTTTAATAGATATAAGTTTTCTATAACTGATCCAAATGCTGTGTTAAGCAATGTTTCTTTTTTAAGTAATGGAAAGATTAAGCTTAAGGCAAAAATTGTGAACGAGAAAATAAAAAATGTCACAACCAATCTTAATTATACTTATAAAGATGATTACAATACTTTTTCTGGCTCTCTTCCAATAAGTATTGTTAAAGAACAAAATTTATTATTAGGCTCTTGGAAACATGTTAGTACTTATTGGTGTGGTGTATGCGAATCTTGTATACCAGAAGGTCAAACTGTTTCAACTTATTGTGGTCCAATGCTAGGTTCACCAAGTTGCAATTGGCAAATTGTAGCAACATTTAGCTCTAATCTCACTTATGAGCAAGTTGGTGCGTGTTCTGGTACGCAGACGGGTACATATTCTGTAAATTCAACTTTCACAGAATTGAAAGTTTTTGAAAGTGATGGTAATATTAATACTTATAAAATAGACAAACTTACTGCAACTGATCTTGTGGTTAGCGAAAATTCTGATGGAGAACGAATTATGACTTACAAAAGACAATAATTAATCCAGAGAAAAAAAATAAACAGAATAAAAAAAGGCTATCAATATTCGATAGCCTCTCCGAAATAAATAATTCTCTTTTTAAAATTATCTGATTTACATATCAAGTAATTATCATTGTCATAGATTTTAATGTCATTCCATAAAAATCCAGCTCCTTTTATTTTGAAAATAGCATTGTTGGTTTTTATTTTTTCAAATAATCCGCTAATTATGAAAGGAGTTATAATTTCTCCAATAAGCTCTTCCTTTTGATTAAATACTTTTACTGAATTAAAATTGCTCTTTGTTTTGAAGGTTTTCATTAAGCGGATTTTAAAGCAAACTTTCATCTACCAAATTCGGTAGTGTCACTTTTAAATTTGGTTCCGCTTCCATGGCGCGTTTGATAGCAAAAATAGCACCTTCGTTTCTTGCCCAACTTCTTCTGGAAATTCCGTTGTTAACATCCCAAAAAAGCATTGATTTCAATCTTCTATCTGCATCATCGCTTCCATCCAATAACATTCCGAAACCACCGTTGATCACTTCGCCCCAACCAACGCCACCGCCGTTGTGGATAGAAACCCAAGTTGCTCCTCGGAAACTATCGCCAATCACATTATGAATCGCCATATCTGCAGTAAATCTCGAACCATCATAAATATTAGAAGTCTCACGATACGGAGAATCCGTTCCCGAAACATCGTGATGATCTCTTCCCAAAACTACTGCTCCAATTTCACCATTTTTGATGGCTTTGTTGAAAGCTTCCGCAATTTTCATTCTTCCTTCCGCATCGGCATATAAAATTCTGGCTTGAGAACCAACTACCAATTTATTTTCTTGAGCACCTTTTATCCATTGAATATTGTCTTTCATTTGTTGCTGAATTTCAATTGGAGAATTCTGAATCATCTCTTCTAAAACCACACAAGCAATGTCATCTGTTTTTTGTAAATCTTCAGGTTTTCCGCTTGTACAAACCCAACGGAACGGTCCAAAACCATAATCGAAACACATAGGTCCCATAATATCTTGAACATAGCTTGGATATTTGAATTCTCTTCCCAAACTTGGCGTTGCAGACATCACATCCGCTCCAGCACGCGAAGCTTCCAATAAAAAGGCATTTCCGTAGTCAAAGAAATAGGTTCCTTTTTCGGTGTGTTTATTAATTGCTGCAGCATGTCTTCTCAAAGTTTCTTGAACTTTTTCTTTGAACAATTCTGGATTTTCTGCCATCATTTTGTTCGATTCTTCAAAAGAAATTCCAGCCGGATAATAACCACCTGCCCAAGGATTGTGTAAAGACGTTTGGTCGGAACCGATATCGATTTTCAAACCTGCATCCGCAAATTTCTCCCAAACATCAACAATATTTCCAAGGTAAGCCAAAGAAACGGTTTCTTGATTTTCTTGAGCTTTTCTCACTCTTTCAATCAATTCATCCATATTTTCATGGATTTCGTTGACCCATTTTTGGTCGTGACGAATTTTGGTGATTTTTGGATTTACCTCAGCACAAACCGTTACACAACCTGCAATATTTCCGGCTTTTGGCTGTGCTCCCGACATTCCACCCAATCCAGAAGTCACAAAAAGACCTCCTTTTGGTGATTTATTTATTTTTCTAAAAGCATTCAGAACTGTAATTGTTGTTCCGTGCACAATTCCTTGCGGTCCAATGTACATATAACTTCCCGCCGTCATTTGTCCGTACTGCGTAACACCCAAAGCATTGAATTTCTCCCAATCATCAGGTTTTGAATAATTTGGAATCATCATTCCGTTGGTTACTACAACTCTCGGCGCATCTTTGTGAGATGGAAAAAGTCCCATCGGATGTCCAGAATACATTACCAAAGTTTGCTCATCTGTCATTTCCGACAAATACTGCATCGTCAAAAGATATTGCGCCCAGTTTGAAAAAACCGCACCGTTTCCACCGTAGGTAATCAATTCGTGAGGATGTTGTGCTACAGCATAATCCAAATTATTCTGAATCATCAACATAATCGCCGCAGCTTGTTGAGATTTCGCAGGATAATCGGTAATCGGACGGGCTTTCATCTCGTAATCTGGACGAAAACGATACATATAAATTCTTCCAAAATCCTCTAATTCTTTCTTGAATTCAGGGATTAAAGTCGCATGAAATTGAGGCTCGAAATAACGCAACGCATTTTGTAAAGCCAATTTCTTTTCCTCGTCGGTTAAGATTTCTTTACGCTTCGGAGCGTGATTAATATTGGGTTCGTAAGTTTTTACCTGAGGAAGTTCCGTAGGAATTCCTTGTTTTATTTGTTCTTGAAATGTCATTATTTAATTTGAAATTTGAGATTTGAAATTCAAAATTGGTTTTAAAGATATTCAAAATTGAAAATACAAAACAAATAAAACTATAATCTGTTGTGTATCAGTTTTTTTATTAACTTTAGCAATAAACAAATTATTATGAAAACAAAATTACTTTTTCCGATTGCACTAATGATTGGTGCATTTTCTTTTGGGCAAAATCAAGACTTGTTAAATACCAATTGGGAAATAACAAAGTATGTAAAAGAAACAATGCCCGTGCAATTTCCACCTGCTATGAGTGGTCAAAATAACACACAAGTTAACACGAATCCACAGCAAATCGTTTTATCTTTTTTTAATGGAGTTACGGCTGATGTGACTTTTAGTGGACAGAATATTTTTACTGTAAATAGCAAAAGTTGTACGGTCGGAGATTATCAAGGTGATAATGGACAAGTCAATCAGTTTTTTGGATTGTTATGTAGTTTTTTTAAAGCAGGAGATAATTATAACTATTATATCCAAGATAATGGAGGTGAGAAAACACTAACAATTGGCTCTCCGACATTTGAAGTAATTCATTTTAAAGCAGCAAAATTGTCTACATCCGATAAAGATTTGTCGAAGCGTTCTTTTGGACCAAATCCTGTAAAAAATGTTTTAAATATTCAGAATCAAATGAATATAACAACGGTTCAGATTTTTGATTTGTCAGGGAAATTAGTCTATGAGCTCAACAATCAAAGTTCAAAAAGCTTGAATGTTGATATGTCGAAGTTGAAGTCTGGAACTTACCTTGTTAAATTAAATAATGATAAATCATTTAAAGTTATCAAGGATTAGTTTGTCTTACACAACACAACATATTTGTTCCCTTTCTTTTTTTGAAAGGGAATTTTTTTGTTTTAAATATGTGTAATCGGTTAAAAAAATTATCTTTGCACTCGCAAGGGTGAATCGTGTGAGAATCACGAGCTGTCGCGCAACCGTAATGCTTCGGCAAAGCCGGATCCCCGAAAACTTTCGCGATTTGAAGTAAGAATCTTAGCGATTTTTATTCATTTCAATTGTTAAACTTTTAATTCTAAAAAAAGAAATGAATTACGAAGACAAAATTTTGGCTTCCGAAACCCACGTTTTTAAAGTGGTTTTCCCAAACACAACCAATCATCACAACACCATGTTCGGTGGAAAAGTAATGGAAATGATGGACGAAGTTGCCTTTATGACAGCAACTAGATTTGCAAGAAAATCTTTTGTAACTGTTAGTTGCGACCGAATCGATTTTAAAAAACCAATACCAGCAGATACTTTGGTGGAGCTTATTGGCAAAGTAAAATACGTCGGAAACTCCAGTTTGAAGGTTAATGTCGAAATCTTTATCGAAGAAATGTATGCCGAAACTAGAGAAAAAGCAGTCTCGGGAGATTTTACTTTGGTAGCGATAGACGAAAGCAAAAAGCCACAACGCATTTTTGAATAAAACAAAAGGCTGTCAAATTTGACAGCCTTTTTTATGGTGTTTTTTATATTTTAAGAATTCATTAAAGATTCGATTTCATCGGCTTCAATAGGAATATTCTTCATTAGGTTTTTTGGATTTCCAGATGCTTGGATTTCGTAATCGTCTTCAAGTCTCACACCAAAACCTTCTTCTGGAATGTAGAATCCAGGCTCGTTGGTAAATACCATTCCTGCTGCAAAATCATCGGATAAAAGTCCGTAGTCGTGCGTGTCAAGTCCCATGTGGTGCGACGTTCCGTGCATGATATATTTTTTGTAAGCTGGCCATTTTGGATCTTCGTTTTGGACATCAGCTTTATCTATTAATCCTAAATCCAATAAAGCGGAAGTATAGACTTCGCCCATTTCTTTATGGAATTTATGCCAATTGTTGCCAGCAACCAATCTTGTTTCAGCCTCTTTTTTACAATTAAGAACCGCGTTGTAGATTTGTTTTTGACGAGGTGTATATTTTCCGTTGGCAGGAATAGTACGTGTCAAATCCGATGAATAATTTGCATATTCTGCACCAACATCTAACAAAATAAGATCACCATCTTTCAGTTGCATATTGTTGGAAATATAATGTAACACGTTGGCGTTATTTCCGCTCGCAATGATTGGTGTGTAGGCAAATCCACGGCTTTTGTTTCTGATAAATTCGTGCGCCAATTCGGCTTCTATTTCATATTCCCAGATACCGGGTTTTACAAAGCCAAGAAGTCTTCGGATTCCTTTTTCGGTAATGTCGCAAGCATGTTGAATTAATGCAATTTCTTCAGGTTCTTTAATACTTCTTAAACGTTGCAAAATTGGATTGCTGCGTAAGATTGTGTGAAGCGGATATTGTTTTTTTACAAATTCGATGAAGCGATCTTCACGCGTCTGTGTCTCAACAGCAGCGCGATAATGTTCATTTTTATTTAAATAAATATTTTCTGCTTCCGCCATCAAATCGTAAAATACTTTTTCGAACTGGGACAACCACATTACAGTTTTAATTCCAGAAACTTCTGTAGCGTCTTCTTTGCTTAGCTTTTCGCCTTCCCAAACCGCAATATGATCATTGGTTTCTCTAACAAATAAAATTTCACGGAATTCTTCTTTATAAGCATTCGGAAATATTAGCAAAATACTTTCTTCTTGGTCAACGCCAGAAAGGTAGAAAATATCGCGGTGTTGTTGAAAAGCCAAGGTAGAATCGGCGCTGATCGGGTAGATGTCATTAGAATTAAAAATGGCTAACGAATTTGGTTTCATTTGTGCCACAAATTTCTTTCTATTTTTAATGAATAGGGAATTTGGAATTCTGTCGTATTTAGTGGTCATAACAAGTTTTAATTTTAAATATTAAATCTGATTTTCCTTTCAAAAATACGAATAATAAAGCGGCTTTTGTAGAATTCAATTCAATAAAAATGCAAATTTGTTTAACTTGTTAGTTGGTTGAGAAAAATCATCTAACATTTTGTATCTTTGAAGTATGAATTCCTATACAGAAGAAAATTATTTGAAAGCCTTATATCATCTAATGAATGATGAACACGAGGTTTCTGTGAATGATCTAAGCAAACGTTTGCAAATTAAAATGCCATCCGTTAACAGCATGATTAAAAAATTTGCTGAAAAAAATTGGGTCATCTATGAATCTTACAAACCAATCCGTGTGACCGAATCGGGTAGGAAAGAGGCAGCACTCATTGTGAGGAAACATCGTCTAACGGAAATGTTTTTGGTAGAGAAAATGGGATTTGGTTGGGAAAATGTCCACGAAATTGCAGAGCAGCTAGAACACATACATTCTGATGCTTTTTTTGATAAAATGGACGAAATCCTCAATCATCCAAAAGTTGATCCTCACGGCGAGCCAATTCCGGATAAAGATGGTGTCGTTATTCAGCCAGAACTTAAAAAGTTGAGTCAATGTAAGGAAAATGAAAAGGTTGTTTTTGCATCAGTAACAACTTCTTCTGATGATTTTCTTAATTATCTGAACAAACGAAACATCCAGCTAGGAACCGAAATGAAAGTTATCGGCATTGAAAATTTTGATCAATCAATGCTCATCGAAATTGATAATAAACAAGAGGTTTTTAGCAAGTTGGTTTGCGAAAAGCTTTTAGTAAAATAAAAATAGCTTTCTCAATTGAGGAAGCTATTTTATTATTTTGCATATATTTAATCAAATAAATCCTTCACTTTTTCAAAGAAAGATTTTTCTTTTCCAGTTGGTTCTGCTGCCATTTCGTTGTTGTCGATTTGACTTTGGAAAAAAGCTTTTTGTTCTTTGGTAAGCTTTTGAGGCGTCCAAACGTTGATATGTACAAACATATCACCTTTACCACCGTAGCCTTCAATATTTGGAAGACCTTTGCCTGCAAGTCTCAAAATTTTTCCAGATTGCGTACCTTCTTCAATTTTGATTTTTACTTTTCCGCCAACAACATTAATTTCTTTAGATGTTCCTAAAGCTGCTTCAGCAAAAGAAATAAACAATTCTTGGTGAAGATTATCGCCTTCTCGTTTGATTAATTTGTCCACTTCCTCCTCAACCACAACATAAAGATCACCAGAAGTACCTCCGAAAGGCGCATCATTACCTTTTCCTCTTACATTAAGTTGGATACCATCTCTTGCTCCAGCAGGGATATTGATTGTGATTTCTTCCTCGGTTTTAACCAAACCTTCAGCATTTGCGCCAGCAGGAATTTTGTCAGCAACTTTTCCGATACCGTTACAAGTGCTACAATTAGCTTGCGTTTGCATCTGTCCGAACATGGTGTTCATTACTTTGATTTGGACACCAGAACCTTGACAAGTAGGACAAGTTTTGGAAGTTACACCTTCTGCCAACTTCATTTTTTTAACCTTAACCGTTTTCTGCGTACCATTCACCATTTCTTCAAGGTTAAGTTTGATACGGATTCTAAGGTTAGTTCCTCTAGCTTGTTGTTGACGACCACCACCGAAGCCGCCGCCAAAATGTCCACCAAAAATATCCCCAAATTGGCTGAAAATATCTTCCATGTTCATTCCGCCTCCGAAGCCACCGCCAAATCCTCCTCCTGCAGCGCCACTAACACCTGCGTGACCATATTGGTCATATCGCGCACGTTTGTTGTCATCGCTTAGGACTTCATAAGCTTCTGCAGCTTCTTTGAATTTTTCCTCAGCTTCTGCGTTGCCAGGGTTTTTGTCAGGATGATATTTGATAGCTTGTTTACGATAAGCTTTCTTAATCTCTTCGGAAGTTGCTGTTTTCGTAACTTCTAATATCTCGTAATAGTCTCTCTTTGTCATTGTCTTAAATTCTAAAATGCTTTATGATAAGCGATTTTAAGCTCCTGTTACTACTTTTGTGAAACGAATAACTTTGTCATGAAGTAGGTAACCTTTTTCGATGACATCAACAATTTTTCCTTTTAATTCTGGTGTTGGTGCTGGGATTTGCGTAATCGCTTCGTGGAAGTCTACGTTGAAGTCGTCGCCAGGATTAACTTCAATTGGTTTAAGACCTTTTTCCATTAATTTAGATTTGAATTTTTGATAAATCAATTCTACACCTTTAATGTCTTCTTCGCTTCCAGTTTTTGCAAGTTCTTTAAGTGCTCTTTCGAAGTCGTCCAAAACAGCCAACATCGAAATCATGATGTCTTGGTTAGCATACATAAAGAATTCGTTCTTTTCTTTTGCAGTTCTTCTCTTGTAGTTTTCGAATTCTGCATAAAGACGAAGGTAACGGTCTTTTTCTTCTGCCAATAATTCCTCAGATGTCTTCTCTGCTGTCACATTGTCAGTAGTGTTCTCTTCCGAATTTGCGTGTTCTTGATTTGTGAATTGTTCGTTTTCTTCGTGTATATCTTTGTTATCTTCCATATCGTTAGGTATTTCTTTATCAGATTACACAAAGAAACTGCCAAAACGAAATTTTAGACATTTAGTCCGATTTTTTTTTGATATCACTAAGAATCCATTGTAGTTGTAGGTCTTTGTCTTGATGGATGTTGTAGAAGTCGCTATCTACTTCGACATCGGGCATTACACCACGTTTTTGACCTACTGGATTTATATTTGGTTGAATAAATAAAAGTCCGATTGGTAAATCGATTTTAGAATTTTTGAGCTGAATGCTATTGTTAAAACCAGCTACCGTTCCGTCGTTAGCGCCGCCTGTTTCTTCGCCAACAATCGTTGCGCGCTTGTCAAACTTTAACTTTGCAGACAGAACCGATGACGCTGAAAAGCTTGCACCATTAATCAATACATATATTTTGCCTTTGAAAGCATCTTTGTTAGACTTACTTTCCTTGGCAGCAGATTCTTTAAAAATAGCCGTTCCATTGCTATTGACACCTGATAAAAATTTGTTCCCTGCTAAAAAAAATGGGTAAGCAGGTGCCGAGATAATTTTGCTAGTCGCTGACAGATTGAAAAAATAATTGCGATGTGTTGCCGCATTTTTAAATGTCATTTCTGGCATTTTAACCAAAGTATAATTCTCGTTGGTTAGATAAGAATATAGATTGTTGATTTCGTCCAAAGAACCACCAAGATTATTTCTAATATCAAGAATTAAATATTTTGATTTGGCTTCTTTTATTTTTTTAAAGGTTTTTTTATAAAATTTGGAAGAGCCCGTGTCAGAGAAAGTTTTTATTTTAATGTAAGCAACTGTACTATCTGGCGTTGCAAAACGCATACTTCTATTGAAAGAATTAGTTCTGGCATCGAAGTCGTAGATTTTTTTTGCCTCTTTACTAGGTTCATATTTCTGCTTCTTGGCTTCTTCTTTATCAATTCTTTTTAAGGTGAAATTGCTAATCTGGTTGTTGAAATTTATTTTCAGATTCGCTTCGTTCAAAAGACCATATTCGGCGGTGTAATAACTAAAGAAAGCCTCACTCATAGCATATTTGTAATAAGTTTGATTATAGCCATCCGAGGTTATCAGACTACGATATTTGCTAATGAGGTCTTTTGTTTTAACGCCATTTATTTCTAAAATTTCGGTGCCTGGGTTTAATTTTTTTTCTGAATCTATAGTTGCACGATTAACGATAATTTTATCAGCAGATATGCGATAAGTGTACTGTCCAAACAAAGGCGTTTTCTTTTCAAATGCTTTAGTTTCTGCTTTTGTATATTGCTTTTGAGGCATTCTTAGGCGAAGATGTCCTTCTCTGATTTGTGCAATAACAGGTGCTAGTTTAAAATAAAACTCTTGGCGATTAAGCGGTTGGTCGATGCTGAATTTAAGACTGTCTAATTTTTTTGTTAAATCCTGCTCGGAGATGTACCAAAACAATTCTGGATGAAAACGCTTCAAAGCAGTATAGGCTTGGTCAATATCTTGTTGAAGCGCTTCTACAGGAACTTTTTTTTCAAAGTCTGCATTGGCTTTTTTTACAGATTGACAGCCTAGTATCAAGAAACAAAAAACGAACAAATAAAGTCTTGACATAGCGTTCTACTTTCAGAATTCAAATGTAGCATTTTTATTGAAATCTTGCGAAAAAGTATTTATGAATAAGGAATAATTAAAATTAAATTTTCGTGACAACATACAATGGTATCGATTTTGACGTTGTTAAAAAAGCTATAATAAGTACCAAAATTATGATTAAACAAATTTTGACCACAATGATGATCGCCGCAAGTAGCACACTTGTATTTGCGCAAATGAAAAATGTCGGAAGTTTTACAAAGCTTAAAGTTTTTGACCAAATTAATGTAGAACTTGTCCCTGGAGACGAATATAAAGCTGATATTTCTGGAAAGAATGCTGGAAATGTGGAGTTTGTAAATAGTGGCAATGAGTTAAAAGTCAGAATGGTGACTTCTAAAGTTATGCAAGGTGATGCAACCAAAATTATCTTGTACTACAAAAACCTTGGAAGCATCCAAGCGAGTCAAGGTTCGGTTGTTTCTTCAACTTCGCCTGTTCATGTATCTAATCTTAGTTTAATTTCTAACGAAGGTTCCGTGATTGATATTGTTGCCGAAACGTCTGCTCTTAATACTAAAGTAAATACTGGAGGTTTAATAAAAATTTCGGGAGAGAGTACAACACAAGATGTTGTTGTTAACGCTGGTGGAAAATATGATGCAGCAGGATTTAAAACTGAAAACACTTCTGTAACTGTTAATGCTGGTGGCGAAGCAAATGTCTATGCAAGTCAAGATGTAACGGCAACGACGAGAGCTGGTGGCGTTATCAATGTGTATGGAAATCCTGAAAATAGAAACGATAAAAAAGTTATCGGCGGAAAGGTGAATTATAAATAATTTAACAATATTGTTTTATAATAGAAAAGCTACTCGATATGAGTAGCTTTTTCTATTAATTGTTCTCCATTATTTGTGTTCTGTTTAATCTTTACAAATGCTGTGCCACACAAATAATATTTATTTCTAAGATTCGAAGTAGGTCATCAAATCCATATAGTTTTTTTGGTTAACGCCATGTCCACTCATGTATTCTCTAAAGCTAAAGTAGCAACTTAAATCATACAATAATTCTGCTGCTTTTCTTCCCCAATCAATCGGAATAATAGCATCGTCTGTTCCGTGGGAAATAAAAAATCTTAAATGCTCTAGCTTTTTTTTGTCTTTAACAATGTCTGTTAAAAGCTTTTCTTCTGGGTAGCTGCTAAGGCAAGCAATTTTGTTGTACAATTGCGGAAAGCGAAGTGCCAATGCATAACTAAGCACACCACCCTGGCTAAAGCCACAAAGATGCGTCGGATTATCTACCAAACCGTAGTTGTTGCTGATTTGCATAATCGCCTGCATAATGCCAGAAATGGCTTCTTCGGCTTGCGGAACGTCTACAAATTTATCTTTATTTGTAAAGTCTATGTCGTACCAAGCATAGCCACCATAAGGCGTGTCTTTGGGTGCTCGAAAGCTAACAACCAACCAATCTTTTGGAAGTGTTGGTACAAAACTAAAAAGATCTTCTTCGTTACTACCATAACCATGAAGTAGCACCAAAAGTGGTGTAGAAGATATTATATTTTCGGGTTCTCTAAGGAGGTATTTTAAATCCATAAAGCAAAGATATATCTCGTCGCAGATATTTCCAAAATCTATTTTGTTATTGATAAAAACTTTACATGAAATTTATCTCAAAACAGCTACAAAAAATTTAGCAATAAAATCTAAACTACTTTATCAATAAAATTTTAACAAGCTGTATTGAGTGTAATTATTTAAGTTTAACTTTTACAATTTCGCCATCTGATTTTACTTCAACAAAAGTTTCTAAAAACTCGTTAAAGTCTTTTGTATAGGAGCTTGGTGTGTAATAATCTATTCTGCCATAATTGTCATAACCACTTCCAGAATATTTATTATAATTATAGTTGAGAGAATAATCCATGCTTCCATAAAGATAATACTTGCCAGGTTTCATGTCTGGAAATGTAAATTCGCCATCACTATTGGTAATTGCTTCAATACGGTAACGCATTGCAGCGCGATCCATGTAAACGAACTTATTTTTCTTAGGATTGTTTTTGCTTTTATCTTTCCAAAGTTTGTAGTATTCTTCGAAATAAGGTGTTACAGGAAATAGAGTCACCATTATTTTATTAGCTTTTACTTTGTCGAGAATCTTCATGCCATAACCGTTCTTTTGACGTGTAAAAGCTTCACCAACAATTTTTCCTTTCCCAAGTGCCAACATATTTTTGGCTTGTATAGAATCAAACTTCAAAGTGGGCATGGTTACAATTTCTGTTGCTTTTCGTTGCGCAGCTATTTTATCCGCTTTTTCGGGTTCTACATATTGTGCTGTTGCAGATATTGAGATTATTGTTAGAGAAAGTAAGCTTAGGATTTTTTTCATGTCTTTTATTTTAGTGAAATAAAAATAAGAAAAATTTTAAGCTAAAAGAAAAAACTATGATAATTTGATTAGAGCCTGTTTAAATTTTATTGATGAAATTTTCATAGCTATTTTGAGATGAATTTTTTATTTTACATTTGAAGATTTAGCGGGCTAAATTAAAAATGAGAAACAAAAAATTGACTTAAAAGAGCATTAAAATTAGCAAAGAAGATCTGACTGGTTTAAAAACAAATATTTCGGTAAAATTTTTAAACAGGCTCTTAATAATTTATGCTTTTATCTGTAGGTTTTTTGGATTCTTTTTCGAGTTTTTTTAGCGCTTTTTTCTTTTTCTTAGCTGCAGCTTCAATTTTATATTTAATAAAACCATAAATGCATAAAATGAGAAAAAAACCTAAACCTGTACAAATGGCAGCACCACCGAAGCTCGTGTATCTTTTACCAAGGATAAAATAATCGTAGCCAATATTTAGAAAAAGGTATATTAAAACAAAAAATGCTATCGGGAAAACAACGTAGGAAAAAACTAAAAGCATAAAATCGCCAGCATCTTCGAAGCCTCCTGTTTTTGCAAAGGTGTAAAACACGTAGTAAAACATAATCATGAAAGCCAAAACGATAATATTCATGACGAAAGTAAATGTTTTGATTGGTGTTTCTCTCATCCGAACTTTGTGGTCTTCAACAATAACTTTTGTAAGGCTTCCAATCGGCTTTTTATTATTGTCGCTATATGAAACATCGCCTTTGACTTGCTTTGTGTTTCCGTTTTTGTCACGATATTCTAGCGTCGGTTTGTAGTAGGTATTGCTGCGTGTCCTTGTGCCAATCGTTCTTCGGCTGGAGTCTTGTGAAGTACTTGTAAACTGGTCATATTTAACAATGGTAGCAATTTGTACATTTGGATTTAGTGCATCTTTGATTGTGATATAAAAACTTACCAGAATACCAAAAAACATCAAAACGACAAAATAAGAAGCAACGCCACCAATAATACCACCCAAAACACGCTGGAAAATTGACCGCTGATTTTGGTTATAAAACCAAGTCCCAGCAATAAATAAAGCTGCTAGAATCGTAAGAATCTTAATGAAGATATTGTCGCTAACGTCAAAGGTGACCTGAAATGGATACATCGATTGTATTTGTGACGAATATAAAGATTTTGATATAATAAAAGCTTCCCAAAATTAGAGGAAGCTTAGTCTATGTTTTCTTTTTTTGTTCTAATAAAAATAAACTTTAGGTTCATAATTTATTACTTTCGTTACAAGATTTCAATAATTGTTCTTCGAATTACATTTTCGGAGTAAGTTTCAAAAATTATGGTTTGATTTTCTTTTTTTTCAAATTTTGTTATTCTGTCTAAACTGATTTCGTAATTAAGTTTTTGACCATTAAACATAATTCGAGAACCACTAATTCTGGCTCCAAAATTTGTCAATATAAATTCGGTGCTTGAAAAAGTAGTGAAGTGTCTATCAAAACTTTCTTTGTTTGTACAGATTGATTCGCGGAAATTTAAGTTTCGACCAATATTGACATCAAAAGATTCTAAAAAAATCAAAACTTCATTTTTTATTGTTTCACTTTCATTCATGTGTATTTTTTTTAGTTTTCTTAAGTTCGAAATATCGGAATATAATATCAAATTAGCTTAATCCCAAATTTAACGAAAAAGCTTCCCCATTTGAGGAAGCTTTTCTATAAGGAATGATTTTGGTAAACCATTTCATGTTTTTCAATATCACTTAATTATTTTGTTAGATTGCAAAAAAGATTTTATATCATTCAAAACTTCGTTGGGTCTTTCGTCTTTTACGCCATGCGAGGTTTTGTTATAAACCTTATGCGTAATAAAACTAGGATGTGCTTTGGCTAGTTTTTCGTTCTCAACTTTAAAATCAAACCAGTCGTTATCGCTTATTGGGTCAAAAATGAGCATTGGTTTATCCAAATTTCTATAAATTATTTTTGGATTCAATTGATGTGTGGACGCTCCAAAAGCCGTTTTAGCTGTGAAAGGAGTGTAGATAATAGCCAAATTTTCTTCCGCTGAATTTTCTCCTGTAAGTTCTTCTGCGCCAGGATTTATTTCGAATTTATTTTGCTTATTCTTTTTAATTCTCGCATACGAAGTAAAAATTTCTTTTTTAAGCCTTTTATCTTGCTTCCCTTTTGCACCCCAATTGTTATAAATATACCAATATGCCTCAAATTCGGTATTGAAAATTAAGGGTTTTTTATTTGCGTAATACTGCTTAGTTTCCTCAATACTTTTGATAATATTAGATTCTTGTTCGCCAATATCCCAAGCAACAGAACCACCATCTTCCAAAATTAATGCTTGTACAGCGGTAGGATAGGTGTTATAAAATGCGGTACTAATTGTTCCGCCACGAGACCAACCTCCGATAATGGCTTGCTTAATATTCTTTTTATCCATTAAGAATTTTATGTCATCTACAACGTCATAGATGCTTACATCTTTTTTAGGAATTTCGGTGTATCCGTGTCCATAGTAATCGATGGCAATTACATGTAGATTCATTTTAACTAGTTCATCAATAATTTTATACAACTCATAAGCATTGCTATATGTCCCATGAATCCAAATAAGCGTAGGGTTTTTAGGATTTCCCCATTCCAAATAATGCATGTTTACGTTGTTGGTTTGGATATAATTACCATATTTTTTTTCGTAGTTATTAAACTCAGTTTTATACTCGTTGTATAAACTTATCTGATTTAATGAGTCTTTATTAATGCTTTTTCCAGATTGCCCGAAAAGCGGAAAGCTTGTAAAAATTAAGATTAGTAGTAAAAAGTAGTTCTTTCCCAAATTTGTAATTTTCGTGAATTTAATAGTCATAATTTATTTTTAGTGAACGAATCTAGATTATCCTTTGTGACTTTATAGACAAAGATGTCTAAAGATATAAATTTAATTAATCCAAATATAACAAAAAAAGCTTCTCCAAATTGGAAAAGCTTTTTCAAAAAATGGCTTCGTTGAAGCTCTGGTTTTGCAAACATAATGTTAGCACAAACTCCTATTGTATTTTAAATAGTCCGATTGTATAATCAAGTAGCTTTTGGTCTCCAAAGTCGCCGTGGCCTGGGATAACAACTTTTACGTTTGGATATTGTTTTTTTACCTTCTCAACTGTCGTCGACCAAGCTTCTGTGTTGGCATCGCCAAGATAACCTTTACTAGCATTTAGTTCTTTTATCAAACATCCGCCAAACAAAACATTGTCACTTGGGAAATATCCAACAACATTGTCTCTGGTATGTCCTTCTCCGAAAAATTTGACCAAAGCAACTTCATTCCCAACTTTAAGTGTCATTGAATCTTTTATGCTATTAATTGGAACTTCAAAATTGTTTTCTTTTGCAAGTTCTATCGTTTTGGAATAGGCATAGGAAGGGATTTTACGATCGTGAAACGCCTTTAGACCTCCCAAACAATCATCGTGAAAATGCGTAGGAACAATTGCATCAATTTTACTGTGAAGTTTGGTCTCAATCCAGTTAATTAATTCAACTGAAGTGGCGTCATTTGTAGGTGTGTCAAAAACGATGACTTCTCCATTATTTTGGACAATTAATCCGTTACAAGGAACTTTTCCCCACTCATCAGTTTGCTTATATGAGGTGTGTTCGAAGGTGTTTTTTGAAACCTGAGTAATAATTAAATCCTCAGATTTGTACAACACTTTTGGACTAAACGATTCTGTTTTTTGAGATTGACAACTTAGAAAAGTGTATGAAAATATGAGTATTAAAGCGATTTTTATTATTTTGTTCATTTTTATTATTTTTAGTTTTTAAAATTCCTGCTAAAGGGAAAGTTAAATCTACATGTTTGATAATTACCTTGCATTTTGAAAATAGAATCTAAGTGGCTTGATTGTTAGTTTCTTAAATCCGTTGGTGTATAACCAAAATACTTTTTGAAGGCAAAGGAAAAATGTGAAAGATTTTCAAATCCAGTTTCAAGATATACCTCAATTGGCTTCCGTTTTTTTTCTGATAATTGGTAATGTGCGAGTTCCAATCTTTTTTGAATGATCCATTTTTGTGGTGTGATGTTGTATGCCTTTTTGAAATCTCGTTTGAAAGTGGTCAAACTTCTGCCTGTCATTTGTCCAAATTGTTCCATCGTTAAATTATGCATGTAATTTTTTTCCATAAAATCCGTAAGATTAATTTTATGAGGTTCAGAAAAATCTGCCAAGAGATTATCTATGTCTGTGTCAATAGAACGAAGAATGGTTAACGCTTCTTCTATTTTTATGGATATCATTTTTTTTGGCAATTCATTTTCTAGATCAAAATATGGAATAAGCGAGGCGAAGAAACTTTCCAATAACGGATGTTTTTCAAAAGTCTTTATTTTATGGGTATGCGTCTTTGTGTGTTGAATTGGATTATTACTGTAAAAATCTTTTAATCTTTGCGGCGAAAAGAATATTACTATTGCTTTATACGGTTGTCCGTCTTTCGGATTTTTGATGAGCGTAGAAACTTGGTTGCGAGGAAATAACAATGTATCGCCTGCTTTAAAATGATATGTTCTGTCCGCCTGTATTACTTTCATTTCGCCTGAAACTATTCTTGCAAATGAATGGTGTTCCAAAGCAACTTCATCTTTGTAATATTTTTCTTCGATGCACGATAATAGGATTTCGGCATATTCACTTTGTTGTATTCCGGACATAAGATTGAAAATCTAAATTTACAAAAAAAATGAGGTGTTTAAAAAAACACCTCGTTATAAATTAATTTTTTAGCTTAGCTTTTGTGTACAACTTCGATTTCATAACCATCGGGATCAATTATCCAGGTTGCAAAATAGCCAGGATAATATTCTGGAAAAACTCTTGGCGCATACATTGTTTCAGCGCCTGCCTCTACAGCCGATTTGTAGAATGCCTCAATCTCTTCGTGGTTTTTCGCTACCAAACCAATGTGAACGCCTTTGGTTGGATTTCCTGTTTTCAACCAAAAAAATACAGTTTGACCATCGCCAAAACCTTTTAAATCTGGATGTCCATTTTCACCTTTGAAATCCATTGCCAATGAGATATTAAGCGGTTTTAAGGCTTTGGCATAGAATTCAACTGATTGTTCTAAATCGCTTACTGGAATAATAACGTGGTCTAACATAATTTTTCTATTTTTTGTTGATATAAAGGTACAATTTCATATAGTAATTTACTTTGTTTTAAAGACCAATTTTACTTTGTTAAAAGGGTCAATCCTAAGCTTGCCATAAACTATGAAATTGAGGTATATATAAAACAGATTCACTCCCAAATATAACGAAAAAAGCTTCTTCAAATTGAGAAAGCTTTTTAAGAAGACTGATTTTTTGTGACTTTATTTGATTTTGAATAGAATGTTAGCCGACGTTTTTACTATGTGTTCTTTTCACAATTTTCCTCAATTCTTTATTTTTCGTTTTAAGATAAATTACTCCAGAACTTCCCCTCATTCCGTAAATTGCAGATCCTTGTTGTTGGTTAAGAATCCAAATTGAAATATTTTTCTCATTAATTTTGTCTAAAATTAATCTTGCATTTGGATTTTCATTTAAGTCAAGCGGAACGCTTTTTTTTCTACTATATTCTAAAACGAAGAGAATTTTTAAGCCACATAAATTCCCACTTGAATTAACATTTTCAAGATTTATCGAACCTCCATGAATTTTAACTACAGGATTATATTTTTTGTAAATTGTATCGAACTCTATTTTTCTTTTTATTAATTCTATTTTTTTTGAAATTTGATTTTCAGACCTAATTAACTTTAACCATTCTTTATTATTAGCTTGCAAGTCACAATCTTTGTATTTCAGTTCAGTAGGTTCTACTCGTGGATTATTATTAGTTTGTGAAGAAAAAAAACTTACACTAAAACTTAGAAAAAACGATAGTATTATTTTTGGGTAACTCATTTTTATAAAATGTCAGCTAACAATTAAAAATAGATATATAAATCAACAAATCGATTCACTCCCAAATATACCAAAAAAAGCTTCCCCAATTTGAGGAAGCTTAGTTTATATAGTTTCAAATAAAAACTTAAACAGCTTTTACGATAAAGTAAGATTTTTTACCTTTTTGTAGGAGTAAGAATTTACCATCGATAAGGTCACTTTCCGAAGCAGCAAAAGTATCATTTACTTTCTCTTTGTTTACAGAAATAGCATTTCCTTTCAGTTCGCGCGTTGCTTCAGATTTTGATTTTAAAAAACCAGATTTCTCCGAAACCAAATCCACGATGTTGGTCGCGATAACCTCAGATTTTGCGATTTCCTTTTGCGGAACGCCGTCAAAAATCTGTAAAAACAAATCCTCATCAAGACTTTGCAAATCCTCCGCAGTCGAACGTCCAAAAAGAATTTCCGTTGCTTTCAAAGCTTTTTCAAACTCTTCTTTTCCATGAACCCAAATCGTTACATCTTCTGCTAAACGCTTCTGAAGTTTACGCTCGTGCGGCGCCGTTTTGTGTTCCTCAATCAAAGCCTCGATTTCTGGTTTGTCGATAAAGGTGTAATATTTAATAAAGCGCTCAGCATCGTCATCCGTAGCATTTAACCAAAATTGGTAAAATTGGTAAGGAGAAGTTCTTTTCGCGTCCAGCCAGTAGTTTTCACCACTTTCAGACTTCCCGAATTTTGATCCGTCCGCTTTAGTAATCAATTTAGTTGTCAAGGCAAAAGCTTCACCTTGGGCTTTACGACGGATTAACTCCGTTCCAGTCGTAATATTTCCCCATTGGTCAGATCCACCCATTTGTAACTTAATACCCATATCTTGGTACAAGTGTAGGTAATCGTAACCTTGTAGCAATTGGTAAGTAAACTCTGTAAAGCTCATTCCATCCGCGCCATCTTCGCCCGAGAAACGTTTTTTCACAGAATCCTTCGCCATCATATAATTCACGGTGATGTGCTTTCCGATATTCTTCGCAAAATCCAAAAACGTAACATTCTTCATCCAGTCGTAGTTGTTCACCAATTCTGCTTTGTTAGCTTCGTTACCATCAAAGTTCAGGAATCGTGATAATTGACCTTTAATACAATCCACGTAATACAATAGGGTAGCCTCATCTAACAGATTTCGTTCTGCGGATTTTCCAGATGGGTCACCAATCATCCCCGTCGCACCACCAACCAAAGCAACTGGTTTGTGTCCATGACGTTGAAAATGAGCCAAAATTTTAATTGGAATCAAACTTCCGATGTGTAACGAATCTGCAGTTGGGTCAAAACCAATGTAGGCTGTGGTCATCTCTTTTTCAAGTTGTTCCTCAGTCCCAGGCGACATATCGGCAAAAAGCCCGCGCCATTTTAGTTCTTCAATAAATGCATTCATTCGGTTAAAATTTAATTTGCAAAGTTAAGCAATTGCTTTCTCCCATGCCTAATAAAAGCGCTGATAATTCTTAGGAGCCAGGAACCTGCTTTCCACTATATCTTTTGCGTTATCGCTTGGACGGCTCCGCTACGCTCCGCCGCCTCACTCCAACCCAAAAGGATGCCGTGTCAATCAGGGCTAAAAAAACACCTCAATTATTAATCGAGGTGTTTTGTAGTTTATAATAACTTTAGTTGCAATTGTTATTGTAATCAGAAATTACTTCCGCAACAGTACTTCTAATATCATGGACTGAATTGGAATATTGGTCTTTAATTAATTTGCCCAGCCCAGTTCGTTTCTTACCTTCATCCGCTTTTAACGACGCATATTCACCTTTACTTAATTTATCTTTTACAAAAGGGCAATCATTAATCAAGGATCTAATATCATCATAATTAAGATCTTTTAATTTACTTCCATTTTTAGAATAGATATAGGTGGGATTATTTTTGAGTCTGGTAATTTCCTCATCCATCAATTGTACTTGTCTGTTCCCAGCTGCAATAGTTGTTGGGTAGCCATAGATTTTATAGATTTTTAATTTACCATCATTTACCAATTCCACAAGTTGATTCGTTTTTGTAAGATTATTAAATGCTTTGACACCAGCACTAATCGTTCCCATATTAGAAGATATACCTTCCTTTACATTCGTGTATCTTATAGTTTGGAATTTCCTTTCTACATCGCCATCATAAGCAACATATTCTTGAATGTCGTCATCATCGAGAACTTTGAATTTTTGTCTTTTTCTAGATTTGTCAATATCGCTTTCTGCGACAAATTTAACTTTCTTTTGATTTTGCCAAGGATGATTGTCATCTCCAGCAAGTTTTACTAAGCCATTGATTTTTTTTCCACTCTTGTCGATAATGTAGCCAAATTTTTCATTGCCTTTTAGCTCGTATTCATCATTGTCTTGAGCCGAAACAAATTGGGTACTTGCTGTAACGCAAATTAAAAATAATAGAATTTTTTTCATGTTTTGATGATTTTAATTGCGCTAATATAACATTTAATTGAATTAAATGATTGAACAAATAAAATCTTTAGCTTCAGATTCCCAATTTTTATTTTCGAGGAGGATTTTTACAAAAGCCGTTCCGATGATGCCGCCTTGTGCTTTTTCGGTCACTGATTGAAAATCTTGCTTGTTTTTAATTCCAAAACCAATGAAGACAGGATTTTTAAGATTAAGTGAAGCCAAACGGTCGAGGTAAGCGTCGTTCTTCAAAGTTGCGTTGGCATTCCCTGTTGTCGAAGACGAACTTACAGCATACAAAAATCTAGAACTCAAAGAATCCAAATATTTGATACGCTCTTCCGAAGTTTCGGGCGTTACCAAAAAACTAAAATTGATTTGATACTTTTTCAGTATGGCGCCATATTGTTTTTCAAACTCATAAGCAGGGAGATCTGGAATAATTAATCCTGAAACGCCAACTTCTTGACATTTTTTGCAAAAATTCTCGAATCCAAATTGCAAAACAGGGTTAATGTAACCCATCAATACTTTTGGAATTGTGACAGAATCTTTAATTGCAGCAAGTTGCTCGAATAATTTTGCGATGGTCATTCCGTTTTTTAAAGCTAAAATATGAGCATCTTGGATCACAGGTCCATCTGCAACAGGATCCGAATATGGAATACCGATTTCCATCATATCTGCTCCAGAATCTTGGATAAGTTGGGCAACTTTGCCTGTGTCATCAAGATTTGGAACGCCTGCTGTAAAGTATATGTTTAATTTTTTCATTGTAAAATAAGTGTTAAAAATTGATTAATTGCGTACATAATGACTTCATAACTCAGTGCGACAATTATTGCAATGGGAATATAAATCCATCTAATTTTGAATGTAAATTGACCTTCCAGCGCTTTGAAAGCCCTGAAGATTCTGTGTCTATGTCTGTAAAAAACAAAGAAAATAACCAGTTGATAAAAAATGGCGTTGGCTAAAGCACCTTGGATTACGCCGAAAAAATAATCCTGCAGAATGATGTTTGTCAAAATAGTCGTCAATACCAAACCTCCAATTATTCGGGTTTTCTGAATAACCAAAAGAATTGCTCCTATAACTTCGAAGAATCCAATTATTATAACATAAGGTTTTGAATAAGAATAGAACGCCCACATCAATGACATAGGGTCTAACTTGTTAATCGGTTTTGTATAACTAGAGATATCTCCAAATTGCATAGGCTTTGCGACACCATAAATAATCATGTATGCCGCAACTAGAAGTACTGAAATCCATTCGAAGATGTTGAGGATTTCTTCTTTTGTTATTTTGAGTTGTTTCATTATTTTTATTGTAAAAAGTATAAAGTACAAAGTACAAAGTACATTGTGCTAAATTATTTTAGAGTTAGAATACTTTGTACGTTTTACATAGTACCGATTACAGATAGATAAGTTTCCATGTCTTTGTCACCACGTCCAGACAGGCAAATCACAACTACATCGTCTTTTTGGAACTTCTTTTTGTCCAAAACCGCCAAAGCATGGGCACTTTCGAGCGCTGGAATAATGCCGTCGAGCTTGGTCAAATCGAAAGCTGACTTTAAGGCTTCGTCATCGTTGATACTGAAAAACTCCGCACGTTTTTCTTTGAAAAGATTGGCGTGCATTGGTCCAATTCCGGGATAATCCAAACCCGCCGAAATCGAGTGTGGCTCAATAACTTGACCATCTTCGGTTTGCATAACAAGACTTTGGCTGCCATGCAAGACGCCCAAAGTTCCAAGAAAAGTTGTTGCCGCCGACTTCCCCGAATGGACGCCCAAACCGCCAGCTTCGGCTGCAATAATTTTGACTTCTGGCTCATTTACAAAATGGTAAAAAGTCCCTGCTGCATTGCTTCCGCCGCCAACGCAAGCGATAACGTAATCGGGATTTTCGCGACCGATTTGTTCGTGAAGTTGCTCCTTAATTTCTTTTGAAATCACACTTTGAAATCGCGCCACCAAATCGGGAAAAGGATGCGGCCCGACAACACTACCAATGATGTAATGCGTGGTTGTTGGATTGTTAATCCAGTCGCGCAAAGCCTCGTTGACAGCGTCTTTGAGGGTTTTGGAACCCGAAGTTGCGGGAACAACTTTGGCACCGAGCATTTTCATTCTAGCGACATTAGGCGCTTGACGTTGGATGTCGATTTCGCCCATGTACACGATACATTCGAGACCGAGAAGCGCGCAAGCTGTCGCGGTTGCAACGCCATGTTGTCCCGCGCCAGTTTCTGCAATAATGCGTTGTTTGCCGAGTTTTTTTGCTAGTAAAGCTTGACCAAGCGCATTATTAATTTTATGCGCTCCGGTATGGTTGAGGTCTTCGCGTTTTAGAAAAATCTTGGCTTGATATTTCTCGCTCAAATTTTTCGAAAAATAGAGTGGTGTGGCACGACCAACGTAGTTTTTAAGAAGCTCCTGATATTCATTTTGGAAATCTTCGGATTCTATGATTTTTAAATATTGTTCTTGTAATTCTTTGACATTCGGGTACAGCATTTCGGGGATAAATGCGCCTCCGAATTCGCCGTAATAACCGTTATTATCTGGATTTTTGTAGTTCATTTTTTTTGTTTTTCTATTTAAAAAGAGTTCCTAAGGAACGATTTAACAAAGGATAGGAATTTATTCCTATCGTTATATGGTATTGTTTTTTTTAAAATATTTGATAGGAAGCTATTCCTATCAGTATATATTTTTAGTTTTATTTTTTTATTTAAAAGAGTTCCCAAGGAACGATTTAACAAAGGATAGGAAGTTATTCCTATCGTTATATGGTTTTAATTGTACTAATCCCAAAGATATTTTTCGTCGTATTCAATTTGATATTTTTTATAGTATTCAAGGATTTCGGTCCTGAAACCAAATTCTTTATGATGTTCTCGTTGGTTTTTAATATAATTAATGACCGTATTGACATTAGTTGGACTTACCGAAAATGCGCCGTAACCATCTTGCCAAAAGAAATTTTCATATTTTTCGGCTTTTGTTTTTATCCATTTTGAAGAATGTGCTTTTATTTCTTGTACAAGTTTCATTAAAGCAATTTTTCTTGATAACAAACACAAAATATGAATATGGTTGTCTGTGCCTCCAATTTGTATTGCCTGGCTTTCGAAATCTTTACAAAGGCAAGCGATGTACGAAAACAATTCATTTTCTATCGTTTCATCAATAAAATCAACACGATTTTTTGTGCTGAAAATAATGTGAACATAATTTTTGACTAATGACTGTGACATGATTTGCGTTTTATTTTTCCAAAAATTGAATTCTATAAATCGGATTTTATCCGATTCTTATTTAAATCGTCTCTTTGGGACTTTCTAAATTATTTTATTTACGAATAGAAACTTGCAATATTATTTTCATTGAGTTGTGCGAGACTATTTTTGTTTTCAGGATTTAAGTTAATAATTAAAATATCATCATCTTCTGAAGTTTGCCAAGTTCCATCATCAAATTCTTGGATAAATTTCGCTTTGTTTTTCAGAATTTCGATGTTATTTCTTCGGTAGAAATTTCTTAAAGGCGCTTCACAGAAACTTATAATTTGACGATTGTTTTCTTTAGCATTTTGAGCAAATCGTTGTAAGAGCACGCTTCCGTAAGATTGTCCTTTGACAGCTGCGACTAAGCCAACCATTTCAGTGAACTGAAATTTTTCATGGTCAATCTCTAAAACAAAATTTGGATTGAGTCTTAGCAAAGCTAAAATTTCATTTTGTTCGTTTAGTAAAAATTGAAATTCGGTGTCTTGGAAGTAAGTTTTAAAATCTTGCGAACTCATATTTTTCCAAGCTTCAATTTCCCAGAGATTTAGAATTGTTTTGATGTCTTCATCGCTTATTTCGGACGCTTTTTTGATGATGTATTTTAAGTTAGAATTCATTTTATATTTGAAACTTTTGATTTTTTCAATATCCTTATTACCTGCTTCAATTTCGAATTTTGAATTGATGTCCAAGGCAATAGGTTTTTGTTTTAAACTTGTTAATTGTTGGATGTTCTCTTCTGAAATTCCACCACTCAAAAAATAAGGCAATGGAATTTCTAATTCGTTTAATATTGACCAATCAAAGGATTTTCCTGTCCCGCCAAAAGCTTTGGAATCGGTATCGAATAGTAGATTTGAGATTTGAGATTTGAGATTTGAGATTTTCGCTAATTTTTTTTTGATTTCCAAAATATCATTTCCAACTCGAATAACTTTGATAATTTTTATTTTGTTTGAAAGTTTTTGCCTTAATTCTAAAACAAAATTTTCGTCTTCATCACCATGCAATTGAATGTAATTGAGTTTTACTTTTTCGGTTGCTTCTAGAATGTTTTCTATTGTTCCATTTACAAATACGCCGACTTTTCCCTGACTATTGATTTCTGAAATTTGTTCTAAACTTAAATGATTTAACACAAATCTTGGAGACTTTTCGTAAAAGATAAATCCTAAAAAGTCAACATCCATTGCAACCAATTCTTGGATTTGGTCAAGCTTTGTCAATCCGCAGACTTTCAATTGGATTTGAGATTCTAGATTTGAGATTTTAGATTGCATTTTCGAATGGTAAATTTCTATTTTGATACATTAGTTACAAATTCTTCGAATTTGTTTCTTGGATTTTCAGATTTCATAAAATATTCGCCCATCAAAAATCCATCAAATCCTTTCTCTTTTAAAAAAATGAAGTCTTCCTCATCGTAAATTCCGCTTTCAGCAATGGATAAAATATCTTTAGGAAGTTGATTTTTAAGCATAACTGAATGTTGTAAATCGACCTTAAAATCTTTGAGATTTCGGTTGTTGATGCCAATAAAATCAACATTTTTATCAATATGTTTTAACTCTTCTTCTGAATGAATTTCTAGTAAAACTTCAAGATTAAGTTGGTGCGCTAAATCTGTAAATTCTGAAACTTGAGCAGGAGAAAGACAAGCAGCAATCAATAAAATAATATCAGCGCCAATTGCTTTTGCTTCGTAAAACTGATACTCATCTAGCATAAAATCTTTACGCAAAATTGGGATGTTAATGTGATTTCGAACAGAAATAATATCTTCAAAATTTCCTCCAAAAAAATCCGAATCTGTCAAAATAGAAACTGCACTTGCTCCAAATTTTTCGTAAGCTGTAACAACTTCCAAAGACGAAAATTGGTTGTTAATAAAGCCTTTGCTTGGGGATTGTCTTTTGAACTCTGCAATAATACCTGATTTGCTTTTTAACGTGTCTTTTAGTGAAAAAGTTTCTCTGTTAAAAAACTCGGAGTCTTTTAATTGTTGCAGGCTGACTTTCGTTTTTGAAACTTCAAGTTCTTGCTTTTTGCGTTGTATGATTTTGTCTAAAATTGTCATTCTGTTACTTAATTTTCTATTGTTTTAGAATCTGTGTCCCTACTTATCTCATTTCTTCAGTTTGTTATTTGAATCGATGAATCTTGTTCCTCGATTTGATTGGAACTCCTTTTTTTTTGTTTGGCAAAAAGCTTTTACAAAAAAAGTGGGAATACTTCGACTTTCCGCAGTATAAACTTCGGCGGAAAAGACGCACAAATATTAAAGTAAATTTTGAAAGGCTTTAAGTGCTTTTTTTGATGTTAAACTTTCGCTTGCTAAGGCCAAGCAATCTTCGTAATTACCATATTTTTCTGTGTTTAGTAAAGCCATTGCAGCATTAACGCACACGACTTTATTTTGAGCTTCCGTCGCATCGCCTTGTAAAACTGACATGAAGATTTTAGCTGCCTCAGCTTTGGTTTTTCCACCGAAAATATCTCTTGGTTTTAGATTGTTAAAACCTAAATCTTGCGCCGAAAATATCTTTTCACCTTGTTGTGTAAATACTTTGGAATCAGCTGTTAACGAAATTTCATCATAGCCATCCAGGGCATTAACCAACATGAAGTTTTTATTTTCTTTTTGAAGTAAATATTGATAAATGCGTGCGATTTCTAAGTTTGCAACACCAATTATCGAGTATTTTGGCTGCGCAGGATTCACTAAAGGTCCCATCAAGTTGAAAAATGTCTTCAAACCCAATTGTTTACGAAGCGGCGCCACAGTTTTTAATGCAGGATGAAACAAAGGCGCATGCAAAAAACAAATGTTGGCTTTTTCTAAATCTTGCTGTAAATCTGCATCATTTGACTTGAATTTATAACCCAATTCTTCTAAAACATTTGACGAGCCGCTTACCGAAGATGCTGCATAATTGCCATGTTTTGCTACTTTTTGACCTGCGCCAGCAACCACAAAACTCGCCAAAGTAGATATGTTGAACGTGTCTTTTCCGTCGCCTCCTGTCCCAACGATATCGACTACATCGTCCGTGCCAAGGTCAACTTTCGTACACAGTTGCAATAAAGCCTCACGAAATCCATCAAACTCGTCCAAAGTAATGCTGCGCATCATGAAAACCGTGATGAATGCTGTGACTTCGCTATCATTGAATTTGTTCATCGAAATTTCTGTTAAAATAGCTTTGGCTTCGGATTTTGAGAGCGTCTGATGATTGAAAAGATATTCTAAAATTTGTTTCATAATCTGTGGTGGTTTTTAGCGTTTTGTTTATGGTTTTTAGAATTAATTATTGCTAAAAACTAAATACTTAGTACCAAAAACTATTTTAAAAAGTTTTCTAAAATTTGTTTTCCTTGCGGTGTTAAAATACTTTCGGGATGATATTGCACAGCGTGAACGTCATACGTTTTGTGTTTTAAGCTCATAATCATGCCTTTATCATCGACTGATGTTATTTCTAATTCTTCGGGAAAGCCTTGTGGATTAACCGCCCAAGAATGATAACGTCCGACTTCTAAATTTTCTGGTAAATTCTTGAAAAGCGAATGTTCTTTAGTTTGTTTTGCTGTTGTAGCAACGCCATGATAAATCTCGGAAAGGTTGATTAAACTTCCTCCAAAAGCTTCGGCAATTGCTTGTTGACCAAGACAAACTCCAAAAATGGATTTGGTTGGCGCATAAGTTTTGATGACTTCTAAAAGTATTCCTGCTTCTGATGGAATTCCCGGACCAGGCGACAAAATAATTTTGTCATATTGGGCAATGTTTTCTAATGGAATTTCATCGTTTCTGAAAACGTCTATCTCGTGACCTGTGATTTGTTCTATCATCTGCACAAGGTTGTATGTAAAACTGTCGTAGTTGTCGAAGACGAGAATTTGGTTTTTCATGTTTTTATTTTTGAATTTTCAAATCAATTATTTCAAATAGGATTTTATCCTATTCTTTGTTAAGTCGTCCCTTTGGGACTCCTTGGTTTTTTGATAATTTATTATTCATTAATTGCAGCCCGACTTGAGCGGAACTCCTTTTTTTTAAGGCAAAAGCTTTGGTAAAAAGAGTGGGAGCGGAAGGCGGAAATGCTGCCCAAAAATTAATGCATTTTTTCGGCTTTTGAAATTGCTTTTTTGAGCGCTCCGAGTTTATTATTGACTTCTTGGAGTTCATTTTCTGGAATCGATTTTGCCACCAAACCTGCGCCAGCTTGGTAATACAAACGATTGTCCTTGCTCAAAAAGGTTCGAATCATAATCGCTTGATTACAACTGCCGTCGAAGCCAACAAATCCAATGCAACCAGCATAAAAACTTCGTGAGGTCTTTTCGTAGTCGTCAATTAATTGCATAGCGCGATATTTTGGCGCACCACTCAAAGTGCCTTGTGGAAAGGTTGTTGCAATCATTTCGTATGGATTTTGATTCTCTGAAACATCTGCGATAACTTCCGAAACCATGTGGATGACATGTGAGAAAAAATGGATTTCTTTGAGTTTTGAAACCATCGTATTTTTCCCATGAATACTCAAATCATTGCGTGCTAAATCGACCAACATGGTATGCTCTGCATTTTCTTTCGGGTCTTTTTTGAGTTCTTCAGCTGATTGTAAATCGATTTCTATATTTCCTGTTCGTTTGAAAGTTCCTGCAATAGGATGAATTATGGCTTTTCCATCTTTGATAATCAATTGACTTTCGGGACTGGATCCCATTAATTTGTAATCGCCATAATCGAAGAAAAACAAATAAGGCGACGGATTTATATTTCGCAAAGCACGGTAAACATTGAATTCGTCACCACGGAATTGTTGTTCGAATCTTCTGCTTAAAACCAATTGGAAAACGTCTCCACGGAAACAATGTTTTTTAGCAAGCTCCACCAAATCTAAATAGTCTTGATCAGTTAGATTGGAAGTTTCTTCTCCGATTTTTTCGAAAGGAAAAATTGGTGCATTTTTTTGATTGATAATGTTTTCGACCAAAGAAATTTCGGATTTTAGAGCATCGATTTTGTTTTCGATGATGTACATTTCGTCGTTGTGATGGTTGATTGCAATAACATATTGATATAATCTGTAACGAAGAAGTGGGATTTTGGTTTCGTCGCCTTTTTCTTTAAATTTAATATTCTCAAAGAAAGGAATGGCATCATAACTTGTATATCCAAAAAGTCCTTGAGCTTGTTTTCCAATTTCTAAACTTGATTTTTCGCAAATGAAACTTTTGGAAAAGTCTTGAAGAATCTCGGTTAGTTTTTGATTCTCTAATTGGACTTTAAAAGGATTTTCTAAAGGAAATTTTAGTTCTGCTTCGTTGTGATTTCGGATTTCGATGCCGGCGATTGCATTAATACAAATGAAAGAATAGTTTTTGTCATCGTTTTGATTTCCAGCACTTTCTAATAGAATTGTATCACGGAACTGATCGCGAAGTCTAAGGTAAATTCCGATTGGTGTGAAGAGATCAGCTAATTGAGATTTAACAGCTGTTTTGATTTGGATATTGCGTTTGATGTTCATCTTATGATTGTTTTTGTTTTGACCAAGCCGCAAAATCCCACAAAAAAGACTTTAACGGATTCGTCAAAGTCTTTGTGATTTAATATTTTATTTCTACACTATACAAAAAGCCGAATGGCTTCAAGACCTTGACCAAGATTTTGAAGACCACCACCAGTTTTTGTTTAATGATAAATTCATGAGGCAAATGTATAAATGTTTTTTAATAAAACAATATTATTTGTAAAAATTATTATTCAAATTTAAGAACGAACATGAAAGCATGTGTTTGCATTGTCGAAATACCAGCAGCCCAATAAGGTGCAGTTTCTGGGTTATCTGCTACAATTTCGTTATTCATAAAGAAAGTTCCACGGATTGCAGGTGTAAGCTTAAATCTGCTAAAGTAAAGTTGTATTCCCAATTCTGCTGTCCATCCAAAATTATGTGTGGTCGAACGAAAAATGTTATTCGAGTTATCTTCCACACTTTTTTCGTTTGATTGTAAATTCATCAAATAATTGACACCCGCAGCGGCGTAAGGTCTTGTATTGTACCATCTGTCACCATGCACTTCTAACAAAATCGGAACATCAAGATAAGTTGACTTCACATTTTTTACTTTTTCAATGTCTGTAAGGGGGTGGGTATCAAATGCCGGAAATTGTGATGTTCCGCCAGCATATTGATCATTCGACTGCGTATTAAAAGTATATTCTCTTTCAGTAAAGTGCAATCCTGGTTCAACGCGAAGATCAAGATAATCGTTAAGACGCATTTTACCAATAAGTCCTGCACCAAAACTAAAACCTGGTTTTGAAGTGATAAGATTTTGCTGACCATTCATCCCATAATGAGGATCCAAAACAAGTTTGGAGTCAAAATTATTGGCCGCAAGATAAAATCCCCAACTGAATTTTTGTGTATCAAAATCCTCAAGATTGTCAATTTTATCGCTTTTTCTGAAAATGTCCGTTAACTGCGCATTAGCTGTGAAGCTTGCCAGAAGTCCTAACGCTACAAGATGTTTTAGTTTCAGTTTTATCATCTTACTATTTTGTGGCTTTATAAATAGTTGCAATTCCTAGGCTTAACTTTTTGTATTCTACTTTTGTAAAACCTGTTTGCAATAATATATTTTTCATTTTTTCTCCAAAAGGAAAAGCATTTACAGAGTCTGGAAGATAAGTGTAAGCTCTATTATCTTTGGACACCAACTTGCCAATTGCAGGTAAAATGTTTTTAAAATAAAACATATAAAATGGACCCATAAATCCTTCAACTTTTGAGAACTCTAATATATAAACACTTTTGTTATTTTTCACAACTCTTTTTAATTCTGTTAAACCTTTTTCAAGATTTTCAAAATTACGAACACCAAAAGCTACTGTTACAGCGTCAAAATGATTGTCTTCAAAAGGTAAATGTTCTGCATCACCTTTTATCATTGTAATCTTATCCGATAGGTTTTGTTTTTTAACCTTTTCGATACCAACATTCAACATTTGTTGAGAAAGATCGAGCCCTGTTACTTGGGATTGCGTACCTTTTTGCACTGCAATTGCAAGATCTCCTGTTCCTGTTGCAACATCCAAAACACTTTTTGGTTGGTCTTTATTTAACCATTTAACCAAAGTATTTCGCCAAAGCACATCAATCTTCATTGACAAAACATGATTAAGAAGATCATATTTTGGTGCAATATTGTCGAACATGTCTTCGACTTGACTTTTTTTGCTGTTATCGCTGTTATATGGTGTTACTTTATTATGATCCAAAATTAAAATATATAATTAAACGTAAAAATTGATTAAAACTTATAGTTTTCTTTGTAATAATTAATAAAATCTTGTTTTCTAAAGATTTTGGTGCGGCTTTCTACCTTGTCGATATTTTTGATGACTTTGTTATAATCTTCATCAATATTAAAATAGAAATCTTCGTTGTATAGTTTGTTAGTTTTTTTGATGTTACCAAGGAAAGGTTTGCCATCAATCATCGTGCTTCCTTGCGCAAGGATCAAAGAATCTTTGTCTTGGAAATAGCCATAAAATTGTTTGAAAATGTAATAATCTTTATGCGTAATATTGATTAATCCCCTTTGATTCTGAACTTGAAAAGCAGAATCGTACAACATCTTTTTGTTTTGGTCAAAAACTTTGATGTTATTTTTTTCGCCTTTATTAAGATCAACTTTTAAATATTGACCAGATGACAATATTTTTTGATCGCCATTGTTGATACTAAAGTAATAAGTCTCGGGTGTTGGATTGTCCACCAAATAATAATTTGGTTTTGCCAAGAATATAAAATAGATTGCAAAAGCCATAATTGCTGCCAATAAAGCAAACAAAAATCCCTTTAGCGATGGGTTATTTTTTAACATTATTAATTTTAATCCTGTTGATTAGTTCTCAAAAAGACAATGTGCAAATTTAGTAATAATTTGTAAGAAAAATAGATGATAAATTTCGCTTTCTTGATGCAGATTTTGACTGTCGAATGGATGTGCATAGCATTTCTGTGAAATCATCTTTTAAAATTGAAAAAAATACGTAATTTTGTTTCTTTAATTTTTCAAAAATCTTCAATGCCAAATACAGTTATTATTGGCTCTGGATGTTATATACCAGAGAATGTTATTACCGGTTCTCACTTCATGGACTCAGTTTTTTTTGATGAAAACAACGAAAAAATTGATAAACCAAATGACGAAATCATTCAAAAGTTTGTTGATATTACAGAAATTGAAGAGAGACGTTACATCAGTGCAGGAGAATATAATTCGGATCTAGGATTTCGTGCTGCTACGCAAGCGATAGATGATGCTGGTATTGATAAAGAAGAAATTGATTATATTATCTATGCAACTAATTTTGGTGAAGTTGATGAAAGAGGAATACCGAATTTTATGCCTTCATTAGCTGCTAGATTGAAAAATAAATTGGGCATCAAAAACAGAAAATGTATTAATTATGATATGATTTTCGGTTGTCCAGGTTGGGTAGAGGCGCTTATTTTAGCTGATGTTTTGTTAAAATCTGGTCGTGCAAAAAATATACTTGTTGTGGGTGGCGAAACTTTGAGTCGCGTTACCGATAAGTTTGACAGAAACAAATTAATCTTTGCAGATGGCGCTGGTGCAGTCGTAGTAACAACTACGGATGAAGAAAATGTTGGGATAATTGCTGATTCCACAATTTGTGATAATGGTGAAGAACTATGTTATCTAGAAAATGGTCCTTCATTAAATTTAGACGATCCAGAATCTCGCTTATACATCAGAATGCGTGGCCGTAAAATCTACGAATATGCTTTGAAAAACGTTCCTGACGCTATTAAAGCAACCATCGAAAAAGCTAATTTGGATATTTCGGATATTGATAAAGTTTTGATTCATCAAGCTAATGCAAAAATGGATTATGCGATGATTTCGAGATTGTTCAAGCTTTATGGGATTAAAGATTATGATCATGCGATTTCGCCGATGACAATTCAGAAGTTCGGAAACTCTTCTGTGGCAACAGTTCCGACAATGTTTGATTTGATTAGAAAAGGTAAAATGGAAGGTCAAAGCTTCAAACCAGGTAGCAATATTATTTTCACTTCAGTTGGTGCTGGGATGAATATTAATTGCGTAATCTACCGTTTTCCAGCAGATAAAATTTAATTTATTTAAATAAAAATAAGTCAAAAAGGCACAAAGTAACAATTTGGTTTACTTTGTGCTTTTTCTTTTTAGAACTTTTTTAAAGAATGATTTAAAGATGATGAAAAATATTTTGGGAATAATTGTTTTTTTTATTCTCATCGAATTTTATATTTACCAAGCGGTTCGCACAGTTGTAAGCCAAACTTGGGCAAGAAATGCCTATTGGATTGTTACCGTTGCTGTCTACGCGATTATTATCTATTTGGTAACGCAGTTTGATCGAGCAAGTCGAAATCCTTTGCAGATCAATATTATTATGGGATTGATTTTGGTCTTTGTCCTGCCCAAACTTTTAACCTTTGTTTTTTTACTTTTCGAAGATATTATTAGGCTTTGTCGATATGGCTTCGAAGCGGTTTCTTCTGGACGCGATGCTGCGCATATGCCGAGTCGTAGGAAGTTTGTAAGTATTCTGGGCCTTGGAACGGCAGGACTTTTGTCGTATGCTTTTTTGGATGGGATGATTTTCGGAAAATACCGTCATCGTGTTAGAAAAGTGAAATTAAAATTAAAAGGTCTTCCAGAAAGCTTTAAAGGTTACAAGATTGTTCAGATTTCGGATGTTCACAGCGGTACTTTTCAAGAACCTGCAAAATTGCAACATGCCATTGATTTGATCAATCAACAAAAGCCAGATTTGGTTTTGTTCACAGGAGATATGGTTAATAATTATGCTGACGAGTTCAAACCTTTTATTAATTTGTTTAAAACTATTCAGGCGAAAGATGGTAAGTTTTCGGTGCTTGGCAATCACGATTATGGTGGTTATGGAAAATTTAATTCTAAAGAAGAAGAGCGTCAAAATGTTCCTAATTTAATACAATATCAAAAGGAAGCTGGCTTTAAAATGCTACAAAACGAAAATCTTAGCATCGAAAAAAATGGTGATAAAATCTATCTTCTTGGTGTCGAAAACTGGGGCGAAAAACCTTTTCCTCAATATGGAGATTTAGACAAAGCTTTGCAAGATGTGCCAGAAGATTCTGTTAAAATTTTGATGTCTCACGATCCAACACATTTCGATTTTGCCGTTAAAAACCATCCTAATTTTGTGCATTTAACATTGTCTGGTCATACACACGGAATGCAGTTTGGTGTGGATCTCAAAAATGTTAAATGGTCGCCAGTCGAATACAAATACAAAAAATGGATGGATCTGTATGAAAGTAATGGTCGCTATCTCTATGTTAACCGAGGTTTTGGTGTAATCGGATATTCGGGAAGAGTAGGGATTTTACCAGAAATTACCTTGTTTGAGTTAAGTTAAATTTTTTCTAAAATAAAGTAAAGCCTTCCAGAGTTTAAAATTCTGAAAGGCTTTTATTTTTTAGTATGTTGTTAAAAGTTTAAAACAAATAATCCTTCATTCTCGAAGTTGCGATTTCGTTTTCGTCGATAAATTCTAAAAAAGAAAGCAGTTTGTCTTCGAATTTTTTTCCGAGATTAAATTTTTTATAAAATGGAAATTTATAGGGAAGATTTTCCTTTTCATAAAGTTGCCAAGCATTCATATAGACTTGGACATAATCTTCATTTTGCAAAGTTTCCAAAATCATATTTTCATAAAACTTAAGAGGTGTCATCTGGAAAACATAATCATTAAAAGGAAGTTGAGAATAGGGCGACAAAGATTCTGGAACAATTGCCAAAGAATTTTCGTAATACAATTGTGTTTTTTCCTTTTTTAAACGTCTAAAGACAAAACCAATGTTAGAATGTTCGATATTAGAAACATAGGAAAAGCCTAAAGCTCTAATGTCTTTTTCGGGAAGTCGAAGAAGTTTTTGGCGAAGTCCTCGCACACTTTTTTGAAGTTGATCTTCGAGATTATTTTTAACAATTTCGATTTCTGCAACCGATGAAACAATGTTGTAAAGCGCAACTTCGTGTCCTGCGGCGGTTAACTTTTTTAGTGTTTTGCTCAGTCGTTCAGCAATTCTGACTTCAACAAAAAAAGTCACCAAAATAGAATAAATCTCAATGTCGCTAAGAAAGCTTTCGAGATTGTGTTCCAAAGATGCTATCAAGCTTTCGTCGTCCAGCTTTGGATTGGCGCGATCTTCTCCAAAAGGAATTGTAAGATTGAAACTTAGCAACAGCATCTTTAGAACATATTATTTGACTTATTTGGCCAATTTTACTTTTAGATTTTTAATCATGTCTTCCGACATTTTTTTGATGTCAAAATCATAACTAAGTCCCCAATCTTTTTTTGCAACAGAATCGTCGATGCTTGCTGGCCACGAATCTGCAATCGCTTGACGGAAATCAGGCTCATATTTAATCGTGAAATCAGGGATGATTTTTGTAATTTCTTCAGCCAATTCTTTAGGATTAAAACTCATGCCTCCAAGATTGTAAGACGTTCTAACTTTCACATCTTCTTTTGGTACAGTCATCAATTTAATCGTAGCATTAATGGCGTCATCCATGTACAACATTGGCATTTTAGTATCTTCTTTGATGAAGCTTGTATAGGTTCCATTTTCCACAGCTTCGTAAAAAATTTCTACTGCATAATCTGTTGTTCCACCACCAGCAGGTGCTTTCCAAGATATTAAACCTGGATAACGGATACTTCTCACATCAACACCATATTTATCAAAATAATACTCACACCATTTTTCACCAGCCATTTTGGAAATTCCATAAACTGTTGATGGGTTAAGTACAACTTCTTGTCCAACGTTTTCTTTCGGAAGACCTTTACCAAAAACGGCGATAGAACTTGGCCAAAATATTTTGCTGATAAGACCTTGTTTTGCAAGTTCGCAAAGGTGAAGAAGTGGCTCTAGATTAAGTTTCCACGCGAAAAGTGGTTGCTTTTCTGACGTCCCAGAAAGTAGGGAAGCTAAGTGGTAAACTGTTGTAATTTTATGTTCTTTGATAAAGTTGGTCATCGCGTCAAAGTTGCTAACGTCCAATCTTTCGTAATGTCCAGCTTCTGTAATGCCTTCTTTCCATTTGTCAAGACCAGATGCAAACACATTTTCTTTACCGTAAAGTTCAACTAATTTTAATGTTAATTCGGTGCCGATTTGTCCCAAAGCACCAGTCACAAGAATGCGTTCTGTATGGCTACTCATAATTACTTTTTATGTTATGCAAAACTAAATAAAAATAACTGCTCACCGAAATTTTTAATTGAAATTGTCCACAATTTTATGATGATAAATTTTCGATTCCCAAGAATTATTAAGTACCTTAGTTTCATTAAAATTTAAGAAATGAAACCTATTCTGAGACTTCAAGATTTTATTAAAATAAAAGACAATCCCGAGATCCGAATTTATGATGTAAGAACTGGACCAAACGCCGTTGAGAACTACAAAAGTGAACATGTCAAAAATGCTGCTTATGTTAGTTTGGATAAGGATTTAGCAGAGATTGGCGATTTCAAAATTGGTGGCAGACATCCATTGCCAAGTGCTGAAAAGTTTGCCGAAACTTTAGGGAATTTAGGAATAAATCCTAATTCACATGTTGTGATTTATGATGATAAAAATGGAGGCAATGCTGCGGCGAGATTTTGGTGGATGTTAAAAGCGCTTGGTCACGAGAAAGTGCAAGTTTTGGATGGCGGACTTCAACATGCAAAGGCCAACAATATTGAAATAGAATCAGGCGATTTTAAATATGAAAAAACGCATTATCCAAGCTCTAATTGGAATTTGCCAACGATAAAAATTGACGATGTCGAAAAGGCAACACAAGACAAAGATTTTGTGATTATTGATGTTCGTGAAAACCAAAGATATGCTGGCATTACAGAACCGATAGATTTGATTGCTGGTCATATCCCGAATGCGATTAATATTCCGTTTGCTGAGAATCTTGACGATAATGGAAACTTCAAAACGTCGGAAGAACTTCATGAAAAATACAAAGATATTTTTGATAAACATTCTAAAAATCAAATTGTTGTGCACTGTGGTTCTGGTGTAACAGCTTGTCACACCTTGTTGGCGATGAGCGAAGCCGGTTACGAAATTCCAAATTTGTATGTTGGTTCTTGGAGCGAATGGTCTCGAAATAAATTATAATTGATTGATTCTAAATGAAATATTCTTTTAAAAACGATTACACCGAAGCTTGTCATCCTAATATTTTGAAAGCTTTGGTGGATACCAATTCGGTGCAGCAATTGGGTTATGGACACGACGATTATTGCAATCAAGCTGCTGTTATTTTTCGTTCAAAAATTAAAAATGAGAATGCGGGCGTTTTTTTTGTAAGTGGCGGAACGCAAGCCAATCTGTTGGTGATTTCTTCTATGTTAAAACCTTTTGAAAGCGTTATTGCAGCACAAACTGGACATATTGAATCCAACGAAACTGGTGCTATCGAAGCAGTTGGTCATAAGATTAATTTGATTCCAACAGATAACGGAAAAATAACAACGGAGGGCATCCAAAAAATACTCGATACGCATCTCAATATTCCGCATCAAGTTCGTCCAAAGTTGGTTTATATCTCGAATACAACAGAAGTCGGGTCACATTATACTAAATCTGAGTTGGAAGATTTGTACCAATTTTGTCAGTCAAAAGATCTTTTGTTTTTTATCGATGGAGCAAGATTATCCCAAGCGATTGCGATTCCAGAAGCGAATTTAAGTTTAGAAGTTATTGCTAAAAATTGTGATGTGTTTTACTTTGGTGGAACAAAAAATGGCGCGTTAATCGGTGAAGCTATTATTTTTAACAACGAAAAATTGTGTGAAGATTTTCCTTATTTCATCAAACAAAAAGGCGCGATGTTGGCGAAAGGAAGATTGTTGGGCATTCAGTTTTTAGAATTGTTAAAAGACGATTTGTATTTAAAACTCGGAGAACATGCGAATCAGCAAACACAGAAAATTAAAAATGCTTTCGTCGAAAAAGGTGTTAAGTTTTTGACCGAATCTTCAAGCAATCAGATTTTCCCGATTCTTAAAAAAGGAAATATTGAAGTTTTACAATCCAAATTTGATTTTTATGTTTGGAAAGAAATTGATGATAACTTCGCTGCAATACGTTTAATTTGTTCTTGGGCAACGCCTGATGAAGCCATTGAAGAGTTTGTTACCGCTATCCAAAATTTGAAATAGATTAAAAAAAGAGAATCAAAACTTAATATTTTCTCCGCCTTTGATAATTTTGAACATTAGAATTTTATAAAATATGGCATCAGGCTTTTTTGCAATTTTGGATGATTTGGCAGCCTTAATAGACGATGTTGCGGTGGCAAGTAAAGTTGCAACTCAGAAAACGGCTGGTATTTTGGGAGATGATTTAGCCGTAAATGCTGAAAAAGCGACGGGATTTCAGTCTTCGCGTGAGATTCCAGTTTTGTGGGCGATCACCAAAGGTTCGTTCCTTAACAAGTTAATGATTGTGCCAGTCGCGCTTTTACTAAATGCTTTTTTTCCTGTGGTCATCAAATATGTTTTGATTGCTGGTGGTTGTTATCTCGCATTTGAGGGCATGGAAAAGATTTTTCATTTTTTATTCCATAAAAAAGAAGTCGAGCAAGAAACCACTAATATTACTCAGGTTTTAGAACAGAAACTGCCTGAGCAAGAGGAAAGGGCAAAAGTAAAAGCTGCGATTAGAACGGACTTTATTTTGTCAATTGAGATTGTGATTATTGCTTTGGGAACCGTCCTCAAGCAGCCTTTGGATGTACAAATTATTACAGTTTGTATTGTTTCTTTTTTGGCGACAATTGGTGTTTATGGTATTGTTGCTTTGATTGTCAGAATGGACGACGCCGGCTTTGTGTTGATTGATAAGTCGCACAATCGCGGAATTTTTTCAAAAATTGGACATTTCTTGGTAAGGCTTCTTCCCATTATCATTAAAGTTTTGGGCGTTGTCGGTACGATTGCTTTGTTGCTGGTGTCTGGTGGGATTTTTATGCATAATATAGATCATCTTCATGATTATCTTCCTCATATTCCAGATATCGTTAACGAAGCAGGACTTGGGATTATTGTCGGAAGTGTTATGGTTTTGTTGATAAGTTTGGGGCAGACTTTGGTTAAAGTTTTAAAAAAGACTTAAAAAGTTATAGAAAATAGATTGTGTAGTTTATTTTTATATTTTGCAAATGAAATCTAAATATTATTTTACTTTTTTGCTGGTGCTGATTTACCATTTCGCCTGTTGTCAAGCTTCTTCTAATTTTCAGGTTTTAGGAAAAACAAAGGGATTAAATGCCAAGTATATTTACTTTAGTTATGATGGTGTTGGTAACAAAAGAAAGTGGGATAGTATTCGAGTTAAAAACAATGAGTTTCGCTTTTCTGGATGTATTACAGAAAGTAAAAATGCTTTTATAACCATTCTTAAAAAAGATAGAGTCAGTGACCTCAATGATCCGAAAATTACAGAGAGAATTTTCATCGACCCCAATTCAACAATCAAAATTAATATTGATAATCCCTTAGATTTTCATACAGCAAAAATTAATGGTTCAAAATCAAATAGCCAGTATTATGAATACAAAAAACTAAAAGGCAATAGTGATTCAATTGATGTAACAAAAAACTATATCAATCAGAATTTTAATTCTTATGTTGGTTTGTATCTTATCAAACAAAACATCGATAATTTTTCATACAATGAATTAAATAATTTTTATGAAAACTTAAGTGCCGATTTAAAAAATAGTGAATATGGAAAATATTTATTAGAATATAAATCGAAATTAGAAAATTCAATAGTTGGAAAAAATGCTATTAATTTTTCAACGCTTGATGTGCATGGAAATAATTTGTCGCTTTCAGATTTTCGTGGAAAATATGTGTTGCTTGATTTTTGGGCAAGTTGGTGTAAGCCTTGTCGTGAAAATAATCCTAAACTTATCCAAATTTTCAACAAGTATAAAAAAGAAGATCTTATAATTATAGGGATTGCGCTAGATGCGAAAACTGACGAACAATGGCGAAAAGCAATAGAAAAAGATCAAACAGAAATATTTTTCCATACAAACGATATCAACAACACAATTAGTGATTTGTATGCTATACCATATATACCTGTTCAGATCTTAATCGATAAAAATGGTTTAATTCTACACAGATATGATGATGTTTCTGAACCAATTGAAAATATCGAATCTGACTTGAAAGAAATATTTAAATATTAGATGTTTTTAAAATAAACAAAATCGGCAGCTCCTAATGAGACTGCCGATTTTTTCGTAAATATCAAATGTAGTGTATTGTTAAGAACCGCCACCAACGCGACTTTGTTCTTCAAATTTGGTTTGTTTGGTTGCACCTTTTATATTGTTGTTTCCGAATTTGTAAGTCACAGAAAGGTTAACATTTTGTGACAAACCTTTGTACTTAAAATTCGATGTAAAGTTAGAGTAGACCTCTCGACCTCGATAAGCTTGCGTGTTAAAAATATCATTGATATTCATGTTGATCATCAAATTCTTTTGTAGAAGATTAAGCTTGAGTCCAGCATAAAGATTATTACTGAAATTAATATCCGAGTTGCCTTGTTTGCTTGGCAAGTCCATCCAATAACCTAATGTCAATGCGAAATTTTTGTCTTTTCTCAAATAAAAACTATTGTTGATATTAAGGTTGGCGCCAAAGCTTGCTGGGAAAAGGCTAACGTCAGTTCTTGTCGTTGTCGCTTGGTTATAAAAACCTGTTAGGAACATATTGGACTCTAACCAACGGAATTTATTAAAGTTATAATTCACGCTCATTCCCGTTTGATTTTCGTTGTAGAAATTCTCTGTGGTCGTGAATTTGTTTCCGTTTTCAATTTTCTGAATTCTGTCCCAAGAATCCGCTGTATGTGTGAAGTAAAGTGTTGTCGTAAAATTGTTTTTAAAAACATAACTCAACTCTACATTATCCGAAAAAGAGGGCTTCAGATATTGATTTCCTACATAATATTCGTAATCCGAAGTGTAAGTTTTGGACGGATTAAGATTTCCAAAATATGGACGTCGTATTCTTCGCGAATAATTAAGTGACATGGTGTTGTTATCGTCCGCTTTGTAGCTAACATAAGCTGTTGGGAAGAATTTTCCGTAAGAACTTTCTACGCTGGCATTGTCCGCTTTGGATGTGCCATCCAGTTTTGTATACTCATAACGAAGTCCAAATTTTCCGTCCCATTTTTCAGCGATTTTAAAACTTGTAGAAAAATAAGCAGCATAATTTTTTTCATGATAAAGAAAGGCATTACTGCGCAACGGATTATATTGCTCTTGTCCATTGTCGATATCAAAAAATTGGTTGTCTGAATCGTTTTTAATGTTGGTATATTTAATACCAGCTTCCGTTTTTAACTTCGAAAAATTCTTTTCTAAATCAACTTGACCAGAGTAAACATTGTACATATTATCATTATAGTTATTGGCTTCTTTTTCGGTGTTTTGGAAAGTTTTTACATTGTTAATTAAAGCCGTTTTATTTGATAATAAATTCCCAGAAAAGCTCAATTTGCTGCCAAGACTATCCAATTTGACATCATAAAAAGCCGTTGCATAATGATTATTGTTGTTATTATGGTTTAGGTTGTTTGAGATAAATTCCGATGAAACGCCATTTTGTAAGGTACGAACATGATTTTCGCTGATGTTGTAAGGATTTGAAAACGAATAGTTATAATTAAAACCAATTAGGTTTTTGTCATTTAATTTGTATTCCGTTTTAATGTTGGCGTTTTTGTAGCGGTAATTTCCCCAATAACTTCCGTCAGAATTCCAGTATTGATCTTCTCCAACACTATAATTATGACTTTTTTGTGTCCAAATATTTTCGCCCATACTTCCAGATGTCGACACCGAAAGTTTTTTGCCTTGATAATTAAATGTTGCGCCATCTCTCCAATTGGCAACTTTGCTCACACTTCCAGAAGTCTGTAGAGACGCATTCCAACCAATGCTTGTATTTTTTTTAAGTACAATATTGATAAGTCCACTTTTGCCTTCTGCAGCATATTTTGAAGGTGGTGTTGTAATCACTTCGATTTTGGCAATGTCGTCAGAACGGAGGTTTTTTAGGTAATTAATTAACTCTTGACCAGACAGATTAAGAAGTCGATCATTGACCATTACGGCAACGCTGCTTTTCCCAGCAATGCTGATGGCGTCGTCCGTTGTACGAATCATTGGCGTTTTGGAAAGTGCTTCGACAGCGTCAACACCTTGTGAAGCAACAGAATTTTCGACATTAAAAACCAAACGGTCAACTTTTCGCTCTATCAACTTTTTGCCAGTTGCTACAACGGTCACACCTTCAATTTGTTTTTCCGACGCTGGTTGAGATGGCATTTGGATATTTTTATGAATCGTCCCTTGTACCTGAACATCTTCGCTGAAGATACTTTTTTGATCTTTAAAGATTTCTAATTTGTAAGTTCCATTTTCTGGAAGTTGAAGCGCAAATTGTCCATTTTCTGAGCTGATGCTCGAATATTTTTTATCTTTTTGTGAAGCTACTATTTCTACAAAAGAAAGACTTGTATTGTTATTGTCGGTTAATTTGCCTTCGATCTTTTGACCAAAAGTTAAAATTCCGATTAAATTGACTAACAAGATGCTTGCTTTTTTCATAACACTAATTTTATAGTTATGACAAGCAGAAACGGATTCTTGTTACATCAAAATTTTAAATATTTTTAAAATTATTTTTAAATATTTGAAAATGAGCGCTTTAAAAATGAAAATTATTTTTGATAATTCTCCTTTTTAATCTGATAAATGAAGTTAAGTTTTGGACTTTCACCAAAATATTCGACCAATTGTTCGTCGATTTTTTCTGCGCCAAGTCTTGTTAAAGAAATTTGAGAACGCAAATTTTCGGCACCAATATGGAAAATTACAGTATCAACAAATTGAAAAATATAATCCATCATCACTTTTTTTGCAACATGATTAAGTCCAGTTCCCCAAAACTTTGTTCCATAAAAAGTATAACCAATTAAGATGCTTTTTTCGTTTTCGTTATAATCGTAAAAGCGCGAACTTCCTGCTAGTTCGCCCGACTTTTTATCATAGATTTTGAACGCGCCGCCACTTTGGATTGCCCCTTCGAAAAAGTTCTGGAAAACTTCTCTTTTGTAACGATCAGGATTGGGATGTTGTGCCCAAATTTCCTTTTCGGACGCTACTTTATACAAAGCTTCGAAATCCTCCTTTTGGAGTGGTTCCAAAATTACAATGTCATTTTCTAATCGTGGTTGCAGTGAGAATTTCATAATTATTGATAGCGTTTGTGTTCTTTATTTTTTGAAAATCTTTTTGTAATAGGCTTAAACAAAGTTCGGTATTTTTCGATGTCAAATAATTGCGAATCGGTCAAAGCTTTGTAGGTCAACCAAACCCCAAATGGGAACAAAACCATATTCGGGAACCATGTTGCCAAATAAGGATCCAATTGTCCCTTCCAAGAAAGGTTTTCGACACTCAAATTGATAACATAGAAAATAATGAAAATTATAATCGCAATAACAACTGGAAGTCCCATTCCTCCTTTTCGGATAATTGAACCAAGACTCGCACCAATCATAAAGAATATAATACAAGTCACAGAATACGAGAATATTCTTTGTTGATAAATGACGACTTTGTTTCGGAATTTTTTCATTTCCAAAACTTGTTCTTGAGACATTTTGTTATTGTCTCGGAGATTATTCAATTTGCTGTAAGCGTTATAATAAACTTCGAGTCTTTTTTCTGGTCCAAGCTTATCTCCTGTAAAGTTAGGTTCGGGATTGACTTTAACTTTATTATTGGGATTGTCAAGATACTGAACATAAGAGTTGACATTCATCATCGATTGATTCGCGATACTGGTCACGCTTATTTTGTTGCTTTCATCAGACTTTTTCAAGGTTTCGTTAACTTCGAAATAGTTTTGAAAACGATAATCGTCCGTGATTTTTTCACTTTCAATCGCTTTGTTGATAATATCACTAATGTCAATATGAAAAGCTAAAGAGTCAAATTTAATCGACTGATTCGGTTGGTTAAGTCTATCGTTATACGCTTTGTTGGCGATATCATCTTCGTAGATATAACCGTTATAAAGGACAAGCTTCAAATAATTAGGATCTGGCGCTTTTGCAAAACGACCGCTTTTGGCAATGATTGTTTGCTGATTTTCGTAAGAGTTGGCATTTTTATGAAGAAAAACACCTTCTAGATTTTGTTTGTTTTCGCCGGTAATCTTATCAAATTTAACCGAAAAACCTGACATTTGATCAATAAAAACGCCTGGCGTAAAGTTGAGAGCTGGCTTACTAGAAACGATGTTAAACAACATATTCTTCGCCTTCCTCTGAAAGTCGGGAATAACATTATTAGAAAAGATAAATAAGACAAATGATAACATGGACACCGTAATGAAAAGTGGCATCATTACACGTGTTAAGCTAATTCCGGCAGCCTTCATCGCAGCAAGTTCGTAACGCTCACCAAAATCTCCAAAAGTCATAATGGAAGAGAGCAGGATTGTGAGAGGCAAAACCATTTGCACAACGCTGGCACTCATGTAGAATAGGAATTTGATAATTTCCCAATAGGTCAATCCTTTGCCTGTGAATTGCGACATCTGCACCCAAATAATATTGACAATGAAGATGAAAAACAGGACACTAAAAATAAAAAGAAATGGCCCGAAAAAGGTGTTGATGATATATTTGTCTAGCTTTTTCAAATGGAAAAATAATCTAATTTGACGTCAAAAATACAGCAAAAAAGTCATAATGCGAAAGACATTATGACTTTTTATAATTAAGCGCCTATTTAATAATTTTAGCATTAAAATTAAAACAAGCTCTAAACTTTAACACAGAATTAAAGTTCTGTGATTAAATATTTAGCATATTTGGATTTGTCGAAGCTGAAAAGGCTTGACGACAAGGTTTGATTTTCTTTATAATCGCTGATGCTAATTGTTGCCAATTGGTTGTTGGTTGCGATTTGTTCTAGCTTAACCAATTTTTTCTGCACTGTATTAACATAGAGATTAACTTGCTTAAGACCATTATCTTTAACAGGCGTCATTTTGATGTAATCGACAGATTGTCCGCCAATACTTTTTTTGCCACCATAGGTTACATCGTAATCTTTTTTATAAGATTCTAAATAACTAAGCGGCGAAAACATCACATCACTGTCATTAGGTTTTGCAATGGTAACTTCTTTGTCAGAATCGTTGATGTTGTAGACTTTGCTACCGTCAAAAATCTGTTCTATACCCATGATTTTTAACTTATACTTATCATCGCTAGAATAGAAGATTCCTGTCTCTGCTTTGGTTACTGTACCAGATCCCGAACCATAAGTAAATTTGAAGTAGGTATTCTTTTTACTTTTATAATTCGAGGTTACAGCATCCAAAATGCTTTGAGATTTTTGGTCAATTTTTTGCGCAAAAGACATCCCAAAAGTGAATAATGAAATCCCCACCAATGTTGTCTTTTCTAATAATTTTTTCATTTTATTCTTTTCTAGTTCGTATATTTTTAGATGCTTCTATATTTTAGAAGTTAAAATCTAAACATACAATTGTATGCCAAACCTCAGAAATAGGACAAAAAATTAGTTTTATTTAATTGTCACAGAGCCAGAGCTGCTTTCTTTAACATTTTTGGTTTGTAAGTCGCCACGTTTTAGGACAACAATATCAGCGCTAGATGATGCACTTCCTGTTACAGAATTACGAACGCCAACTTTGATACCAGCCGACGAAGAAGCTTGTAACATAGCACTGTCTGTCGTAAATTCTGCAGCTTCCAAATCTCCTGATGACGATGCTTGTGCATTAAGACTTTCCGAACGTCCTTTTATGCTAATCGTTCCTGATGATGATACTTGGGCATCTACACTTTTCGCTATAACTTGACCAGAGTAACTTCCGCTGCTGCCAGCTTGGATGCTAACGCTAGATGCGTCAAAACTTCCGCCAATACTTCCTGAACTAGAAACGGCAATGTCCATTCTGTCTGACTTGAAGCTGTCTACTACTTTAATAGAAGAACTAGAAGAAGCCGAAATTTTGCTGAAATCTTTGGCATAAACTTTCACTTTAACACGATTGGTAGAAAGATTTCTTACACCTTTTGCAATACGAATAACTGCAGCTGAACCTTCTTGCACAACTTCAATTTGGTCAATAATGTCAGATGGTGCGTTAACCACGATTTTTTCTGTGTTAGATTTTACAACTTCAACAGACAAAGAATTAGAAGATTTAATTTCATCAAAATCGAAAGTATAAGTTTTGTCAGTCAAAGCACCTTTGCCTTCATTACTTCCGAAGTTAATACCACCAACGGTGAAAGAAGATTCGCCGTTCGACTTTGAGTAGCTACAAGCGCTTAGACTAAGGCTAAGACCTAATAAGATAGCGCAGATTTTATTTGTTTTCATAGTGAGATATTTTTGTTGTTATATTTAGTTAGACAACTCGAAATGCCGTTTTGTTACATTTAATTTTAAAAATTTAAAATAATTTATAAAATCATAACTTTGAAAGTCGAAAAACAACAAGAAAACAAACTATGGACATCAAAAAATTAAAAGCGTTTTTTTACTTAGGAGGCTTTTATCTGCTAATTTCATTTTTGCTGAGATTGGTCTTCTTTTTTCATCCAATAACCACTAGCAGCTTTGGCTTTTTCGAGAGTCTAGGCATTCTGTTAGTCGGTGCGATTAGCGATATTTTTGTATTTAGTATTGCGTCAGTATTTTTGGTGATTTACTTTTTATTTTTATCCAATTCTAAATACAATAAACCTTGGGGCTACATTATTTTTGGACTTTTGGTCGCTTTTGTATTGTACATTGCCTTTGTCCCAAATAATATTTTCAACCAATATGGAGGCTCTGTTGCAGAGATAGCTTTAATTTTTGTTGGTTTAAAAACGATTTTGTTTGGCTTGTTGTTGTTTGTTCCAAATCAAAGACAAAGGTTCCGAAATATTCTGTATTTCATTACTTTGTTTTTGTATGTGTTTTTAATCATTCAAAATGCGGTTAGCGAATACTTTTTCTGGAATGAATTTGGGGTTCGTTACAACTTTATCGCGGTCGATTATTTAATCTATACCAACGAAGTTATTGGTAATATAATGGAGTCTTATCCTGTGGTTCCGTTGTTTTCGGTGATTATTGCGATTGCCATAGGTGTTACGATTTTCATTTATAAAAAAACAAAATCGGAGCTGATAATACTCCCAAATTTTGTGCAAAAAATGCTCTTTGTTGTGACTTATGTTGTATTGTTTGGAGTGAGTCTTTTCGCGATTGGTCAGCTTAAAAAAATACATTATCAAAATACTTTTTCGGAAGAAATTAAAAGCAATGGTTTGGAGAAATTCTATACGGCATTTAATACTAAAGAATTGGACTTTGTTAAATTCTATCCAAGCTTAGGAATAGAACAAGCAGAAAAATTGTTTTTAAGTCAATATGAACCACCAGAATTACGTCGCCCAGTTGTTGGTGATTCGGCGGAAATTCATAAAAATGTGGTTTTAATTTCGATTGAAAGTCTTTCTGCAGATTTCCTAAAACATTATGGCAACGAGCAAAATATCACACCGTTTTTGGACAGTTTGGCAACTAAAAGTATGATGTTTACCAATCTTTATGCAACAGGAAATCGTACAGTTCGTGGTTTGGAAGCATTAACGCTTTGTATTCCGCCAACTGCTGGAGAAAGTGTTGTAAAACGTGAGGATAACAAGAATAAATTTACGACAGGGTCGGTTTTCCAATCGAAAGGTTATCAAGTTAAATACTTGTATGGTGGCGATTCTTACTTTGATAATATGAAAGATTTCTTTGGCGGAAATGGTTACGATATTGTTGATAGAGCAGCCTTTAAACCAGAAGAAATTACATTTGCGAATATTTGGGGCGTTAGTGATGAGGATATGGCGAAAAAAGCAATCCAAACGATGAATGCCGAAGCCAAGTCTGGCAAGCCTTTCTTTAACCATTGGATGACGGTTAGTAACCACCGACCTTTCACCTATCCAGATGGACGAATCGACATTTCGGGAAGTGCAAAATCACGCGAAGGTGGTGTTAAATACACTGATTATTCGATTAAGAAGTTTTTCGAAATGGCAAAAAAACAAGATTGGTACAAGAATACAATTTTTGTAATCGTGTCTGACCATTGTGCGTCGTCTGCTGGTAAAACAGAATTGCCGATGGATAAATACAGGATTCCTGCACTTATTTTCTCGGAAGGTCTTGTGCAACCAAAAGAGGTGAGCACTTTGATGTCTCAGATTGACCTGATGCCGACTTTGTTTGGCTTAATGAATTTCAATTACGAAAGTCAGTTTTTGGGGCAAGATATTTTTAAATCAAATTATCAACCGCGCGCTTTTATTGCGACTTATCAGGATTTAGGTTTAATAAAAGATAATGTTTTGACGATTATTTCTCCGACAAAGAAAGTGAAACAATATGATCTAAAAGCTCAAAAAAATACAATTCCTGAAATCTATAATCCTTATTTTGATGAGATTCCGAGAACAAAAATCGATGAGAAGTTGAAAGATGAAACCATTGCAACCTACGAAGCCACCTCGTATTGGTTAAAAAATAAAAAGCTGAATAAGGTTGTTTCAAAATAATTTTTATTACATTTACAAAAATTTAACATAAGGATGAAAAACTTGTTATTTTTATTAGGTTTAGGGATAGGCGTTATGACTTTCGCACAATCGGGTCCACCAGCTGGTGACGCAAAAGTAGGAGAGTATTACGGCAAAGATGTTAACGCAGCAACGGCAAAAAAAGCGATTAGCGTTAAAGATCTTAATAAGAAATTATCCAAAGAAGCTAAAGTTGAAAATGTTGCTGTAAAAGGCACTGTTACTGAAGTTTGTCCTAAAAAAGGATGTTGGGTAAAACTAAAATCTGATGATGGCAAAGATTTCTTTGTTAAAATGAAAGATTATGGATTCTTCGTTCCGATGGCCTTGGTTGGTAAAACTGTTGTGCTAGAAGGAAATGCTGAAAGCAAAACAAGTTCTGTAAACGAGCTAAAACATTATGCAGAAGACGCGAAAAAATCTCAAGAAGAAATTGACGCTATTAAAGATCCAAAAACAGAAACACGCTTTTTAGCAAGTGCTATTAAAGTCGTGAAATAATCAACACCGACCAATCACAATTATTATATTGTAAAGCGCCTTTCGACATCTGTTGAAGGCGCTTATTTTTTTGTGCTCCCTTTCTAAATATGTTCATATTTTTTTTTACATTTAAATATGCTTATTTCAAATCTTTAACAAGATTATAAGTATGACGCTCGCGGAATAAAAAGATATAAGCTTCTGCCAACTAGATATGCGAACGAGACGCTCGCACGATAATGGCCTATAAAAGGCTTTGGATAACATTGTATTGGCAAAATGATGTATTGACAGAATGTTAAATATAACAATAATTAACCGCCGCTGCTTTTCATATTGTTTTTTTTTATAATTTAGTTGCATGAAAAAGCATCGGCTTGGTTTGGTCAGATCTGAACGTTTTGTTCATATTAGCCCGCACTGCGCCAATACTTTTACGTTAGCCGCAATCATCATGTTCAACCTAAGTACATACGTAATGAAAAATCCACCTGCACCAGCAGATGGATTGTGTATTGTTGGCAAAGCTACTTTACTTCACTTCCACCCAAAAAGAATAAACTCCACGAGTCTTACAGATTCTTTTACCTTTGCGGGTAATACATTTTCTGCAAATTCTCATGTAAGTCTTCCCATTTTCAGTTTTAAACTCCATTGTACAAATACCGGTTTTTAAAAAATATGGTTAGACAAATATGAAAGTTCTTGAGTTCGTACCTCAGGAACTTTTTTTATTTCTAGCAAAGAACATCTATTCCTCATCTAGTCTGGTGCCTAGAATCTTTCTTTCATCAACATGGTTTCTTTTCACCAATATGTATTACAAAAATAGAAATAGAAATTTTAAAAAGAAAATTCAAATGTCCGATAATGCCTAAAACTGGGTTAATGTTTTAAAAAGTTTTCCACATAATTCGCTAACCTTTGATTAACAGTGTTTTAGCAAAATTTTTAATTGCTATTTGTGAGAAAGTATCACTTGATAATTAAACTTTGTTTTATAAGTATTTTAAAATCAATATGATACATTTAAACGATTTTTGAATTTTATAATTAAAATTTCACTTCAGTATTTTGTTTTAGCTTGTAATCATGAAAGTTTCAAGAGTTTCCAACAAGGTTTATGTATTGTTTTTAGCTGATTTTACATATTTATGGTAGAAGTTTCATAAGTTTTGCGGCAAGGAGTGCTTGGTATAAAGATGGAGTAACGTTTAATATTTTCATGTTAGTTTATCAAGGATAAACTTTTGACGTTTTGTTAGTAATTGGCCTTTGTGGGTGTTTTACCTGTTTTGATTATATTAATTAAATTAGCGTGGTATTCGTGCCAGTGTGAGTTTGTTTTGAATAATAAATTCTTTGCAATCCTGATTTTAACTTCTAAAAATAGAAATAAAATTGTTTTCTAGAATTAATAATTTTAAGATTTTAATAATTGTCATTATAGCCTTATCTTTACGCCAAATTTTATTAAAATGATAGACTGGAAAACAGTTAAAGAATACGACGATATCACCTACAAAAAATGTGGTGGCGTTGCGAGAATCGCCTTTAATAGACCAGAAGTTAGAAATGCTTTTCGTCCCAAAACAACTTCAGAATTGTATGATGCTTTTTTTGATGCTTCGGAAGATCCATCGATAGGCGTTGTGTTGTTGTC
>NZ_JASLDS010000053.1 GCF_030151385.1 Soonwooa sp. | reverse complement strand
TGATGATAAAAGTCGTGATCGTCACCATCACGAATGGCTAAGTCAGCATCCAACAGTTTTACAAGTGATTGGAAATCTGTATCTGTAGAATCTGTTTTCTTTATTTCGATGTTGTACATATATATAAGGTATAAGTTTTTGAATTAAATGAAATTATTTCGGAAACCTAAAATTTCTATCTAAGTTCTCGATGCTTTTCGCTACTCAAATTATTATTATGTATCTACAATAACCTGTTAGTAGTCATTAGCCCCGATAGAAACGGCATCCTTTTGTGGTGGAGCGAGCGACGGAGCGCAGCGGAGTCGTCCGAGCGACACTACAAAAGATATAGTGGATAGCGGGAAAAAGCTCCAAAAAAAAGACCTACGATTGTAGGTCTTCTGATTTTATCTTGTGAACAAAAGTTCTCTGTATTTGGTCATTGGCCAAAGCTCGTCGTCTACCATCATTTCTAATGCGTCTGAACCTTCGCGAATCACATCAAACAAAGGCTTTACTTTGTTACAGTAAGCGTTAGCTTGTTTGTGAGTGTCAGTGGTATTTTTCGCAGTTTCCTTTTCTTTAAGAAGTTCGTCAACGCCTAATTTGATTTTAGAAACGTTTTCGGAAATCTGAGTAATCAAACTGATTTGCTCTTTTCCTAAAACCTTAAATTCTTTATCACCAAAGATTTCTTTAAGACCTTTTACGTTCTCAATTAATCTGTTTTGATAATTAAGAGCCGCTGGAATAATATGGTTTCTTGCGATATCAGCCAAAACTCTAGCTTCGATGTCGATAACTGTTGAGTATTTTTCGAATTTAATTTCGTTTCTCGCTTCGAATTCTCTGTGAGAATAGATTTTTAATTCTTCAAAAAGCTCTGAAAACTTCGGATTTAATTCTTGCTTTAAAGCTTCTGGTGTTGTTTTGTGATTGTTCAATCCTCTTTTCTTAGCTTCTTTTGCCCAATCATCAGAATATCCATCACCTTCGAACAAAATTGTTTTTGATTGCTTGATGTACTCTCTCAATACATTAAAAATTGCTTCGTCTTTCTTAAGTCCACCCTCGATTAATGCATCAACTTCTGTTTTGAAAACTCGAAGTTGTTTTGCAGCAATAGCATTCATCACCGTCATTACTTCCGCACAGTTTGCAGAAGAACCAACCGCACGAATCTCGAATTTATTTCCTGTAAAAGCGAAAGGCGAAGTTCTGTTTCTGTCGGTGTTATCCAAAAGGATTTCAGGGATTTTACCAACAACGTTTAGTTTTAATTCTGTTTTTTCTTCAGGTGATAATTTTCCGTCCGTTACTTTTTCAAGCTCTTCCAAAACGCTAAACAATTGGCTTCCGATAAATGCGGAAATAATCGCTGGTGGCGCTTCATTAGCTCCCAAACGATGGTCGTTGCTTGCTGAAGCAATGCTCGCTCTCAACAAATCTGCATAATCGTGAACGGCTTTAAGAGAATTCACGAAGAATGTCAAGAACTGAAGATTCTTTTTAGGGTTTTTTCCAGGACTTAAAAGATTTTCGCCTGTATCTGTTGCCAAACTCCAGTTGTTGTGTTTTCCACTTCCGTTAACGCCCGCGAAAGGTTTCTCGTGGAATAAAATATGGAAATGGTGTTTGTGCGCAACTCTCGCCATAACATCCATCAACAAAGAGTTATGGTCAACAGCAACGTTACATTCTTCGAACATTGGTGCCAACTCAAACTGGTTAGGCGCAACCTCGTTGTGACGCGTTGTAACTGGAATTCCCAACTTCATACATTCGATTTCCAACTCCTTCATAAAGTTCATCACCCTTGTAGGAATTGACCCGAAATAATGGTCATCTAACTGTTGCCCTTTTGCTGGAGAATGTCCCAGCAAAGTTTTGCCTGTTAATACCAAATCTGGACGCGACATATATAATGCTGAATCTACCAAGAAATATTCTTGCTCCCAACCTAAAGTTGGTGTTACTTTGGTAACGTTTTTATCGAAATAAGCTTTACAAACGTCTGTCGCTGCTTCATCAACTGCGTTAAGTGCACGTAGTAAAGGTGTTTTGTAATCTAAAGTTTCGCCTGTGTAAGAGATAAAAATCGATGGAATACAAAGTGTTGTTCCCATGATAAATGCTGGCGACGTTGGATCCCAAGCAGTATATCCTCTTGCTTCAAAGGTGTTTCTGATTCCACCATTTGGGAAAGAAGAAGCATCTGGCTCTTGCTGAATTAGCATTCCACCGTTGAAACGTTCAATGGCTCTATCACCCTCGATCGGTGTGAAGAATGAATCGTGCTTCTCTGCAGTTGTTCCTGTTAAAGGTTGAAACCAGTGCGTGTAGTGTGTTACACCTTTGGACATCGCCCAATCCTTCATGGCAACTGCAACTTGATCTGCAATATGTCTTTGGATTTGAGTTCCTTTTTTAATCGCATCCATAATCGAGTTGAACGCTTCTTTTGTTAAATACTCTCTCATCGTATATTCTGAAAACACATTGTTACAGAATAATTCGGAAAGTTTTACCGGAACATCCACGAAATTATCTTTTCTGTAATTTCTGAATGGAAGTTCTGCTAAGGCTTTAAATCTTAATGTTGACATCAGCTTATATTTTGATAGGGCAAATTTAATAAAAAACTAAAAACAAAATCGAACACCCCTAAAATTTTAATGTTAAATTTTTAAAAATTACATTTTCGAACAAACAGCCCCTATAAAAAACCACTAACAACATTAAAAAGCAGACTTTAAAATTAATTTAGAAATAATTAATCTTTTCGAAACTGAAATTGGCAAAAAATATGACTAATTTCCGTGTCCTAAAAAAGCAGACAAAAGCGAAAGCAGCCCTAAATTAGCTTTATTGAATATAATTTCGTAACTTTGCCCACTTTTCTAAAATCAAAAAATATTATGGTAAATTCTAGAGCAAGAGAGACCACAGAAGCAATCGAAAGATTATACGTTTCTATGAGACACTTATTTTATAGAGGATTTTTCAAACCTGCAGGCGTTTCTGGTGAGTCATTACGAAAGTTATTGATGGTTATCCAACCAGAAATCTATGGAAGTATGGGGAACCCAAATAAGATAGAACTCAACGGTCTTCTTTATGTATTAGACCGTTTGCCAGAAGGTATTGAAGAGTGCTCTTTTATCCACCTTACTTCTGATGAAGGTTTCGAAAAAGGAAGCTTTGAAATAATCGTTCCTAAAAAACGTCGTAGAAACTGTTATAGAATTGACGAACACCAAATGAACATCGAGGTTCTTCTTGGTCGTTCCGAAATCTACGACATCCTAACGCACTTGACTTTCCTATACTTGGAGGCAGACAAAATTAGAAATATCGGTTTCGATATGGAAGATGGTGGTCGCCCTCGTCGTGTATGGAAGATTATCGAAGAAGTAGCTTTGGGTCATAAAAAATACAGCCGCAAAGAAAAAGAAGTAGCATTAATTCATCTTTCATCTTTACTAGGCAGAACTTTTGACGAAACCCTTGATGCATACAACAATTTCGGAGATGACAACAATCCAGATAGATTATTCAAGATTATCTATTGGATGGGACAAGTTAGCCTTGACGATTGGAAAGAGGTAAGACAACGTGAAATTTATTTTTCAGCGATTCTTCAGGAGCGTGTTGGCCACCACTTTTTTGGCGAAAAATGGGCAAACAACATCAAAAAAGTACTTTACGAAAACAACCTACATATGCGTCCTTTGCACATCATTAGTGCGAACATGCACAGTGTAAAGAATATGTTGTACGCCAACGATGCTTTAGGCAAAAAGGCTAAAAAAGAAATCGATTACAAACTTTTCGAAGAAATATCTAACAAGAAAGCTTTACAAGACAAGATTCTTCATACATCGCAAGAGCAAGGTCTTATCTATATTAAAGACCATAGTGGAAGTAACATCGATGTACAAATAATTGATGCTGCTAAAACAAATCTTAAAAACACTGCTTTCGCAGATTCTACACCGAAAGGTGATGAAGTGATTTTGGTATTTGACTATGCTTTTGGTGAACAAGCTTACGAGGTAATGGACGAATTGTTGAGACCTTACGAGGTTAACAAAGAAATCTACACAATGAAGGTTAAATCCATTTCTATTATGGGTAAAGCAGGGATTCTTGCTGGTCAAAAAGGCGACATCATGATTCCTACATCTCATATCTTTGAAGGAACGGCGGATAACTATCCTTTCACAAATGCTTTGAATCTTGAAGATTTTGCGGATGATGAATTAAAAGCTTTTGAAGGACCAATGATTACCGTTTTGGGGACATCTCTTCAAAATAAAGATATCCTATCCTACTTTATGAATACTTCTTGGAAGGCAATTGGTCTAGAAATGGAAGGTGCGCATTATCAAAAAGCCATCCAAGTTGCTAGCAAAATTCGTCACCATATCAGTGAAGACCTATTTGTATGTTATGCTTATTATGCATCGGATAATCCGTTAGAAACAGGTAGCACATTATCTTCTGGAGGTCTTGGACTGACAGGTGTAAAACCAACTTATCTTATTACTTTAAGAATCCTTGAAAAGATTTTTGGTAAAGCATAAGTCTAAAAATTCAACTTAAATTTTTCAATAAAAAAATCCCAATTCTGAGTAAGAATTGGGATTTTTTGTTTTTGAAACTTTTAGATTCTTAAAGTCCTACAACAAAGCCAATACTTGGCATCAAACCACTAGAAAAGATACTTTGGTTTTCTTTCCAAAGAACATTGTACATTAATCCAACTTGAAAGTAGGCGCCATTTCCGATTTGGGTCATATAACCACCACCAAGATATAAAGCAGATTCGTCTTTATTAAATTTGTAGCCGTTGTCTTGTTTTATGTTGTAGTTCACAAAATATTCTTGAAATATACCACCTAAATAAAAGTTACGTGCAAAATAATAGTTAGCAAATGGTCCAATACCAAACATCGTAGAATTGTAATAATCGCTGGTTTGGTAAGTGAAATTTCCCATAAGTCCAGCTTCGAAATCTTCGGTTAAACGATAACCAACTCTCGGCGAAACACCAATATTAAAAGAGCTGTTACTGCCAAATCCTACACCCAGACCTCCTCCAAAAGTCCAACGATTAGAACTTCCTGTTTGCGAAACACCAATCTGCGAAAATGCAAACATACTTGTGAAGACTAAACAAAAACTAATAATTTTTTTCATACTATCGATTTTTTCAATGTCTAAAATTAAAGCTTTTTTAGCGATTATATTCGTTGTATTTTTGCATCGTGAAATTGGGCGCGAGCGAAGCGAGCGTCAAAGCAGTATGTTGATTGTCTTATTATTAGTAAACTTCAACATAGCCCCGATGGAAGCGGCATCCTTTTTTTGGTGGCTGAGCGGAGCCGAAGCTACCAAAAAAAGATATAGCGGACAGCGGGCGAGGATTTTCCTAACGAAGAGAAAATCGTCCTGCTCCTAAAATTAAAAAACATTATGAAAGTAGTAGTTGGTTTGTCCGGAGGCGTAGATTCGAGCGTGACGGCGTATCTTTTGCAACAGCAAGGACACGAGGTTATCGCCCTATTTATGCGTAATTGGAATGATGCTTCGGTGACTTTGGAGGACGAATGTCCATGGGTTGAAGATAGTAATGACGCGCTGATGGTGGCGCAAAAATTGGGAATTCCGTTTCAGGTGATTGATATGAGCGAACTATATAAGGAACGCATCGTCGATTATATGTTTGATGAGTATCAGAAAGGTCGTACGCCAAATCCTGATGTGCTTTGTAACCGCGAAGTAAAGTTCGACGTGTTTATGAAAACAGCAATGTCTTTGGGCGCAGACAAAGTTGCGACTGGACATTATGCACGTGTGGATTCTACAATTGATGAAAACGGAAAGGAGGTTTTCCATCTGTTGGCAGGAAAAGATAACAATAAAGATCAGTCATATTTCTTATGTCAGTTGAGTCAAGATCAGCTGTCAAAAGCGCTTTTCCCAATTGGGGAATTGACAAAGCCAGAAGTTAGAGAAATTGCCAAAGAAATTGGCTTGGTTACCGCTGATAAAAAGGATTCGCAAGGTCTATGTTTTATCGGAAAAGTAAGTCTTCCTACTTTCTTGCAACAACAGTTGGTGCCAAAAGAAGGCGAAATTGTGGAAATCTTTAGAGACTTCCCTGGTTTTGCTGAGGAAGCACCAAATTTTGAAAACAAAGAAGAGCAATTAAAATACCTTTCGCGCAATATAAAATACGAAAAAGCTGACGGAAAAGTAATTGGCAAGCATCAAGGTGCTCAATTCTACACGACTGGACAAAGCAAAGGTCTTGGCATTGGTGGTCACAAAGAAAGTTGTTTTGTGATTTCTCGCGATATGGAACACAACATCATTTTCGTTGGTGAAAGTCACAGCTTTCCGGGATTGCATAAAAAAGCTTTGAAAATTGACAATGCCGAAGTGCATTGGGTTCGTGAAGATCTTCGTTTGAAAGCTGGCGAAAGCATGCGCGTTTTGGCAAGATACAGATACCGACAAGATTTGCAGGAAGCGACAATTTTTCAGTTTGAAGATGCTTTCTATGTCGAGTTTGACAAGCCTCAATCTGCAATTGCAGAAGGTCAATTTGCTGCTTGGTATTTGGAAGATGAATTAATTGGAAGTGGCGTGATTTCTTAGATTAAGAAATTGTTTTAAACATAAAATAGAAAAGCTTTCTCGGATAATGAGAAAGCTTTTTTTATAATTAAGTGCATAATCCTCTTATCATAATTTTTTTAGCACAAAGAGAGCAAAAACTTTTGCCATTGTACTCATTTAAAATAAATATAAAAAACCTTAGCTCGATAACCAGTCTTTAAAATCTTTGACACGGTCGCGACTTACCGTAATCTCTTCGTCTGGCTGATAATCTAATTCGACTTTGTAGGTTGGCGATGTGTGAATGTTTTTTATAAATTTTGAATGAATAATATACTGGCGATTAACGCGGAAAAAATCCTTTTCGTCCAAAACATTTTCTAACTCGTCTAAAGTAAAATCGGTAGGGAAACTTCGTTCGGAAGTTTGTAAGTACACGATTTTGTTTTCGCTAAAAAAACAGCTGATTTCGTTAGTCTGGACAATCTTGAGATTGTAACCAATTTTAACCAAAATCCGAGAAAGCGTAGATTTGTCTTTCTTTAATATCTGTTTGATTTCCTGCGAATTAACAAAACCATCTTCTGGCAGAAATGACTTAAATTTCTCAACAGCTTTCGTCAAATCTTCTTCCATAATTGGCTTTAGAAGATAATCTATACTATTTAATTTAAAAGCTTTAAGTGTATATTGGTCAAAAGCCGTTGTATAAATGATAAAGGCTTTGGTCGCTACTTTTTCGAAAATATCAAATGACAATCCATCTCCCAAAACAATATCAGAAAATATCAATTGTGGATGTTCATTTTCGTTAAACCAAGCCACAGCTTCTTCCACAGAGTTGAGCGTTGCAACCAATTCTAAATCAGAATAGTTAGCTAACATTCTTTCCAACTTTCTTGCTGCTGGTTTTTCGTCTTCAATAATAATGGTTTTAATACTCATAATTTTATTTAGTAAATAAACGGAATCATCTTCTTGGTATGCGAACGATAATCTTCATAAGCTTTTCCAAATTGCTCTACCAAAGCTTTTTCTTCAACAAAAATACGATAAGAAAAAGCGATAAAAGGCGGAATAAAAGCAATCGCCAACGACACCCAATTATTAAGCGCCAATCCTAAACCCAAAAAAGTCAACATCGAAAATGCATAAGATGGATGTCTTACATAAGTATAAAATCCATCTGATTTTATCTTGTGATTAGCGACAATACTAACATCCACTGTGAAGTATTTCCCTAAGTTTTTAATAATGATAACGCGCATAACAATACCAATTGTGAGGAACAAAATCCCAATCCATGATAACCAAATACCAGACACAATTGGACAACTTATATAATACGAAAGTGTTATGGACAACCAAATCGAAATTGGGATAACAACCCACAAAATCAAAAATGAATAGCCATCTTTTCCTTTTTTATCTTGCTTTCCTGATCGCAAGCTTATCGCGTAATATATTTCTGTTAGCAACCAAGCCAACATCAAGACGTAGAAGCAAATATTAAAGATTCCCATTGTTTTAGTTTTTAAAATTTAGATTTTTCTTTATCCATTAATTCACGAATTTTGCGTTCTTCCCAGTTTCTAGAAAACATAAAACTTGGTACAAAAACTGACATCGCATGGGCAATGATGCCCAATCCCCAAAATACTGGTGTCGCCCAAAGTTGCCAAGACCAAATGCTGGCACCAGCTGGAAGCTCTCTATAATTCATCACAAACAAAAAAATATTGACTGCGATGTACACACAAAGATGTGTATAAAAACCTTTCAGCGCTCTAACGCGTTTTGCAGCAACTTGATACTGAATACTTTGTTTATCATTAGTATCCATGATTTTCTTTTTTAAGTTCTTTTTTTAACATGTCTTTTTCCCAATCGGCGTTTAGAAGAAATAATTTAATAGCGCGAACCGCTATAATAATTGCCCAAACAACAATGATAAACGATTTACCAAGGTTAATTTCAAAATTTCCAGTTTTTTGAAAATGCCAAAAAACAATGGCCATTGACACCACTATAAAAATAGCTAGACTTGTGTAGAATTTTTTTATGTCTTTAACGCGTTCTGCAGCAATTTCGAATGCTACTTTTTCTTTAATATTTTCCATGACTATTCTAATTTCGATTTTCTTTTTCCATAAATTCTTTAATCTTGCGATCTTCCCAGTTTTTTCCGATCGCAAAAACGTTCATTGCATGAGCAAGTAAGCCAATTCCCCAGCCCAACATCGGCCAATAGAACCAAAGTTCTTTAGGACTTGTCAATAGATTGATGATGACTAGAAAAGGAATTACAATACAGTAAGAAATTAGATTTCCGTAGAATCCCTTTAATTCTTTTACTCTTTTGGCTGCTTTTTCATAAGCAAGGCCTTCGTTATTTGTGCTTGTTTTATACATTGTATTAATATTTTGAGGTTCGGTTAACATTGGTATTTTGACTTTAAAGTAGTCTTCAGATTTTTCTATAAACACATTTTCTTTTGTTAAAAGCGAATAACGCTGGACAATATTAGACAATCCGATGCCGTCTCGATCTTTTGGAAGCTCTCTGGTTTGCAAATTATTTTCGATACACAAAAACCCATTTTCGGTATAGATTTTCATAATCAAAGGTTTTGACGAAGTCGCGAAATTATGTTTGATACAGTTTTCTAAAAGTAATTGCAAAGACAGCGGCACCACTTTTAATTGATAATCTTCTTTCGGAACATTGAATTGAAACTCTACACTATCTTCGAATCTTGTTTCCAACAGCTCGGCATATGTTTTTGCAAAACTTAATTCGTCTTCAACGCTTACCAGTTCTTTGTCTTTTTGGTCTAAAACATAGCGATAAATTTTCGACATCGACAAGGTAAATTTCTGCGCCTGCTCTTGGTTTTCATCAATTAAAGCACTTAGTACATTAAGAGAATTAAACAAAAAATGCGGATCCAATTGATTTTTAAGACTTTCAAATTGAGCGTTGGCAGATTTTGCAATTATCTTTTGCTCGACAACTTCCTTGCGTGTTGTTCTTTTGAGAACATCCATAAAGCTTTTTGCATGAAGAAATGCCGAAATCATCAAGGCAAAATTGATCATAAACCAATTCGCAAAAGTATATTTAGAAGAAAAAATGTCAGCCCAAGTTGCTGTTTTTTGGATGATGACAAAATTAATCCCGTTACATAAGTAAGTCAAAAAGACATTAAGCAAAATAGTCGCAACAACACCTATTATCGTACGCGTTCTGGTCTGGTCAACCCAAGAATACTTTTTGTTAAGAATATCATTAAGCAGACCATTTGGCATACCCATCAAGAAAGTATACATCACCGAAATACTCATACTCAACAAAAAAGAATGCAAACTTTTCTCCCCAGAAAAAAAGATGTAGAAAAACAACCCTGCAAAAAAGGAAATTGAAATATAAGTTTTAAAGCTTTTGAGGTTCATTATCTTGATTTATACAACAAATTTATAGGAAGCTTTTATAAATTCTAAAAAAAACTTACCGAATTGTCAATTTAGGTCACCGAATCGTTTTCTAGTTTTAATAAAGATTAACAGTCGTTAGTTAATTTTAGACCGAGAAAGGAATAAAATTTGTATCTTAACCTTCAAATAACATCTTATGAACAAAAATGTAGAAGTATTACTAGCAAGCGCTTTGGGACTGTTTGCAATTGTTGGCGCATTGGCTGTGAGAAAGGTTTTAAAAGACAAATCATATTCTTCGGATTATACCGACACGCATAGACTTTTCTCGAAAAAGAATAAAAATCAATTTGTAGAACACGGAGATGGCATCGAGATTAACGCTTTAATGTAAAATATTTCAGCATATATAGATATAGCCAGCTTCCAAAAAGCTGGCTTTTTTTGTGGAAAACTTTAAGTTAAAACCTATTATTATGTCACAAATGTCTAATAATTTTACAAAAGTTCTACTTCCAAAAAAAATGAATTTTCATTAATTATAAAACGCTGCTTCAACAAAAATGTCATCCCAAGCTCCCAAAGGCCAAGCGGCACAACGCAATGTCAACAACAGATTCGACCGTTACACCTACGAGCCGGAAGAGGAAGATTTGGAATTAATGAAAACGCAAATCATCGAAGTATTTCCAAAAACAATTCTCAACGAAGTCAAAAGTCCTGACTTAAGAATGGATTACTCTATGAATCCTTATCAAGGTTGCGAGCACGGCTGTTCTTATTGCTTTGCTCGACCAACCCACGAATTTTGGGGATACAGCGCAGGAATTGATTTTGAACGAAAAATCATGGTTAAAAAAAATGCACCCGAACTTCTGGAAAAAACCTTTCAGAAGAAAAACTACATTCCAAAACCGATAATGCTTTCTGGAAACACAGATTGTTATCAGCCGATTGAACGCCAGTTCGAAATCACAAGAAAACTTTTGGAGGTCTGTCGCGATTATCGTCATCCTGTTGGCATCATCACAAAAAATGCTTTGGTGCTTCGCGATTTAGACATTCTAAAAGAGATGGCGGAGAAAAATTTGGTTTCGGTGTCGTTGAGCATCACAACGCTTAATGAAGAATTGCGTCGCGTTATGGAACCACGAACCTCATCTTCAAAAAATAAGTTAAAAGCCATCGAAATACTTTCCCAAAACGGAATTCCTGTCAATGTTATGGTTGCACCTGTTATTCCAGCTTTGACAAGTGATGAGACTTTATCTATTCTAAAATCCGTGTCACATGCTGGCGCCAACAGTTTTGGCTACACTTTGGTTAGGTTAAATGATACGGTTGAGCCTGTTTTTGTGGATTGGCTAGCTGCACATTTCCCTGACCGAAAAGACAAAGTCCTCAACCTCATCAGAAATATGCGTGGTGGAAAACTTGGAGAAAAACGATATTTTGAACGCTACAAAGGCGAAGGCAACATCGCCGAAATGATTCATAAAACTTTTGAAATTGGCAAAAAGAAATTCTTTGCAGGTAAGGAACGTGCCATACTTTCAACCGAAAATTTTACAGGTAGCCGAACACAGCAACTTCGTTTATTTTAAACAAAATCCTTAACTTTAAGCAAGAATTTTTTTATGTCAAAACTTAAAATTGTCGGTCTTAACCTCGACATCGTTTGGAAAAATAAACCCGAAAATTACAAGAATATTGAAGCAGCTTTAGCTAACATTGAAGCAGATATTTTTCTTTTACCCGAAATGTTTTCGACAGGTTTTTGTATGGACGCTGAAGAAATCGCAGACCGCAACAACGAAACACTTTCTTGGATGCAAAACTTTGCAAAACAACGCAATACAGTCGTTGCTGGAAGTGTTTCTATAAGTGAAAATGAAAAATTCCACAACCGTTTTTACTTTGTAAAACCTGACGGAAGTTTTGAGTTTTACGACAAAAAACATTTATTTTCTTATTCTGGAGAAGACAAAATTTATACTTCAGGTAATCAACGAAAAGTTATTGAATACAAAGGTTTTAAAATTCTTTTGCAAGTTTGTTATGATTTGAGATTCCCTGTTTTCCAAAGAAATCTGGGCGATTATGATATAATTTTAAATGTTGCAAACTGGCCAAACACTCGCGTCGAAGCATGGAAAACTTTGTTAAAAGCACGTGCTATCGAAAATCAAGCTTTTGTTTTTGGTTTAAATAGAATCGGAACGGATGGCAACAATCTTAATTACGAGGAAAGTACTTTGGCTTTGTTTGCTGATGGAACCGAGATTTCGACAAGACAAAATAATCTAGTTAGCGCCGAATTTGATTTGGATGAATTACAAAAATTCCGTGACAGATTCCCGTTCTTAAAAGATGCTGATAAATTTGAATTAAAATAGTAAACTATCACTAATTTGAATATTAGCAGCATACAAACATGAACAATAGTACACCAAGTTTTGAGTATAAAAAAGGAATTCTAAACAGCGGCTTCAGTCTCCTATTTTTAGCCCTTGTTATGATTCCCGTAGTCCTTTTCCGACATGGCTTTTTAGATTTGACCTACATTTCACTGGTAACCTTTTTCTGTGGAAGCCTAGTTTACTTTGCAATTTGGAATATTTACAAAATACAATTTATTGGAAACACAACAGAATACACAAATGTATTCGGCAAAAAATCTATAATTCCAAACGATAAAATTTTTTATTCAGAAACATATTTCATCAGAGAAAAATCTTATTTTAATAAAGATAAACAAACATTAAAGCTAGAAATCAAATTTCCGCGAAATAGAATAATTTTATATAAAGATGAAGATCCCAATTATGATCTCATCATAAATTTTTGTAAAGAACATTATTCAAAATTCTACGTAGATTCTTTCGATTATAAAAGTCTTATAATACCTGTAATTCTTGGAGGTATTGGAATTTACTTATTTACTTTTACACAAGAATGTACTAAACAAAAAAACCTTGACGACTTAAGTGAAATTAAAAAATTTGGATATGTAAAAATAACTGGGACATACAAAGATTATGAAACAATTGGAAAAGGAAATACGAATATTTGGTTTCATTTATATGAATTTCCCAAATTTGATTTTTCTCCAATAGATTTCTCTGAAGATAAATCAAGATATTATAATCTGAATTCCAGCGGAGAAAAAGTAGTTTTTTATATTTCGCCAAACGAATACAAGAAAAAAATCATAAAAACAGTCCCATTAAAATTCTATGATAGATACTTTCTTTACAACGAAATAAAGGTTTATAAAACTGAGTAATAGTATGAGACGACATTATTGAACAAAAATCAATAGAGCATCATAAAATCCTTACCAAATAAAAAAATCCGGAAACATTATCCGGATTTTATCTTTATTGAAACTGCTTTAGAAGTGCCGTTAATCTGTTAACATCGTGGACGCCACTTTCCTTGTATAGCATTTCTCCTTTTTTGAAAATTGCTAAAGTCGGCACACCACGAACACCATATTGATTAGCCAAAGCTGGATATTGATCCACGTCAACTTTTATAATTCTGGCACCTTCACCAATATTTTCTTTTACTGTTGTCAACACCGAAGATTGAACTTTACAAGGTTGACACCAAGTCGCAAAAAAATCGATAAGAACAGGTCTTTCAGAATCAATAATTTCTTGAAATTTTTGAGACATTTTATTTTTAATTAATTGTTAATAAATTATTTAGATTTACTTTCTTCTTGAATCGCTTTAACATTCTTCCAACTCGTCCCAGAATATACATTTTTAATTCCGCGCTTGTTAAGAAGTTCTTTTGCAGAGGCTGCTTGTTTCCCAGTATTACAGAAAACAACAATTTTATCTTTAGATTTTAAATTCTCAACCTGAGATTCCAAATCTTTTAAAGGAATATTAACCGTATTATCTGCACTTCCTTCTGCATATTGCTCTGGAACTCTAACATCGATTAATGTAACTTCGGGCGAATTAACCACCGATCTCATATCAACTTGTTGTTGCGACACATTTGCATTAGACACTGAATGGCAAGATGTTAAACCAAAACCAACCAGCATCAACATCATCATTTTATTCTTCATCCTAAAGTGTTTTCGACTGACAAACAAAATCTGTTGTCTCTACTTTTTCTGTTTTTTTAATTCCATTAAAACCGCCTTCAACTTCAGTAAAGTTTCTGATACCTCGCGCATTGAAAATACTTGCTGCAATCATACTTCTATAACCGCCAGCACAATGCAAAAAGAAATGTTCGGTATCATTAATAGCATCTACCCATTCGCTGATTTCTGCAAGTGGTCTGTGGTAGGCATCGTTAATATGTTCAGCAGAATACTCTCCTATTTTTCTAACGTCAATGACTTTATCTCCTACTTTAAAAGTATCAGCAAATTCTTGTGGCGAAATTCTTTTAACCTCATCAATTTCTTTACCTGCATTTTTCCAAGCTTCGAAACTTCCATCCAGATAACCCAAAACATTGTCAAATCCAACGCGACTCAATCTCGTAATAACCTCTTCTTCTGTGCCTGCATCGCTTACCAAAATAATAGGCTGTTTTACATCCACAATCATTGCACCTACCCAAGGAGCAAAATCACCTTTCACACCAATATTAATTGAGTTTGGAATAAAACCTTTATGGAAATCCGCTGCACCACGAGTATCCAAAATCAAAGCATCCGTGTTTTCGGCAATCGTTTCGAAATCTTCAACAGACAGTGGATTCTTCCCTTTTTTCATAACATCGTCAAAAGATGCATAACCGCTTTTATTCATCGCGACGTTCATCCCAAAATATTTTGGTGGTGCCGAAAGTCCATCCAAAACTTCAGTTATAAAACTTTCTTTATCTGGTTGATTAAGTGCATAATTACTTCTTTTTTGATTGCCTAAAGTGTCAACGGTTTCCTTTTGCATATTCTTTCCACAAGCCGAACCTGCACCATGTGCTGGATAAACTGTGATATCATCTGCAAGCGGCATAATCTTCGTTTGCAAACTGTCATATAACAAACCAGCCAACTCTTCTTGCGTCATACTTGCAGCTTTTTGAGCCAAATCTGGACGACCAACATCTCCCAAAAACAAAGTATCTCCAGAGAAAATTGCCGTTTCCTTTCCATTTTCATCAATCAAAAGATAGGTTGTACTTTCCATGGTGTGGCCTGGCGTGTGAAGTGCTTTTATTTTGACTTTTCCGATTTCAAATATTTGTCCATCCGTTGCAATAATAGCTTCAAACTCTGGTTTTGCGGTTGGTCCATAAACGATTGGCGCACCCGTTTTTTGACTCAAATCCAAATGTCCAGACACAAAATCTGCGTGGAAATGGGTCTCAAAAATATATTTTAGTTTAACATCATCTTTTTCTAGTCGTGCTATATAAGGCGACACCTCACGAAGAGGATCAATAATTGCGGCTTCGTTTTCCGAAACAATATAATAAGCGCCTTGTGCTAAGCAACCGGTATAAATTTGTTCTACCTTCATATTTTCAGTTGTAAAATTTCTAATCGTCGTGCTGCAAAAATCGTTCTTTAAACTTTAAAAATGTTAAAAATCAGGAATTGCAACAATTGATGTTGTCTATTTGAAATTAAAAGAACGCTTCTAAAGAATCTCCTTTATCGTATAAGATTGATTACCAAGCTCTACCTTATCTCCAATTTTCTTGTCTTCGATATTTTTATAAGCTGGCGCATCTGTTGAAAAACTAATGACAGATTGCTTGTCAAATTCAAATTTCGGGACAGAAAGTCCGACAAACACAATAACATTGTCCAAAACGACTAGGCTTCCTTTCTCAATTTCGGTGTGTGACAAATCTCTTTCGACCACCAAAAAACTCATTTCATCTTGGGCTTTATTTAGAAGTTGCTCAAAGCGAAGTTGCATATCTTTTGCCTGAACTTGTTGGGATAAATCGTCTGGGTCAATTGTACTGTCCTCTTCCAAGTCGGAAGCAGTCTCGTAACGGTTTACGGAATATTTTAAATTATCAATCACTTTTTGTTGCTCATCGATAATGGCATCCATTACTGCTATTCTGTTCATATCTAATTCTTTTGGTATTTAACAAATTTACTAAAAATTGCAATCAAAAACTTATCATTTGCTTTATTGGACAATAATCACTTAACTTGTCACTTTTCTAAGAAATTATTTACCTTTATCTTTTTATTTAAAATCAAAAAAATGGTGGACAAAGCAAAATTTATTGAAGAACTAAACTCCAGATATAGCCCAAAAGGCGAACACATTATTTTGGGAAAAGCCATGTTGGATGGTGAAGTAATACCTGAAGTTAATGTGACTATCCCATTGAAAACCATCAATAGACATGGTCTAATTGCTGGTGCAACAGGAACTGGAAAAACAAAAACGCTTCAAGTTTTTGCTGAACAATTATCACATGCTGGTGTTCCGTCTTTGGTACTCGATATTAAAGGCGACTTCTCAGGAATTGCTGAAGCTGGAACGCGAAATGCCATTATCGACGAGCGCTATAGTAAGACACAATTGCCTTACGAACCGCAAGCTTTTCCTGTAGAATTGATGACAATTTCTGGAGAAAAAGGGGTTAAACTTCGTGCAACCGTAACCGAGTTTGGACCTGTTTTGCTAAGTAAAATTTTAGGATTAAATGATACGCAGCAAAGTATTATGTCCATCGTTTTCAAATACTGCGATGATAAAGGTTTACCATTAATTGATCTAGATGATCTTAAAAAAGTTCTGCAATATGTAACCGACAACAAAGATGGCAAAGCAGAATTGGCAGCAAGCTACGGATCGATTGCGCCAGCTTCTTTAGGAGCAATCTTGCGTTCTATTGTAGCTTTGGAGCAACAAGGTGCAACTGCATTTTTTGGAGAACCAAGTTTTGACGTTCATGATTTGTTGCAAACGAGAGACGGAAAAGGCGTTGTTAATATTTTGCGTGTTGCAAATATCCAAAATCAGCCACAGTTGTTTTCGACATTTATGCTTTCGCTATTTGCTGAAATCTATATGACATTCCCAGAAGAGGGTGACAGTGGAAGGCCGAAGTTGGTTTTATTTATTGACGAAGCGCATTTGATTTTCAATGAAGCTTCCAAGACGCTTTTATCTCAAATTGAAACGATGGTAAAATTAATCCGTTCCAAAGGTGTTGGGATTTATTTTATCACACAAATTCCTGGTGATGTTCCAGAAAACGTATTGTCTCAATTGGGTTTAAAAATTCAACATGCATTAAGAGGTTTCACAGCGAAAGATAAAAAGGAAATTACAAAAGCTGTCGAAAACTATCCAACAACAGAATATTACAATGCTGCCAATTTGATTCAGAATTTGGGAATTGGCGAGGCTTTTGTAACAGCCTTAGACGAAAAAGGTATTCCGACGCCGTTGGTACAAACATATTTAATTTCGCCAGAATCGAGAATGGATGTATTAAGCGACGCTGAAGTTTCGGAATTGACGAGCAAATCTGCAATGGTCGCTAAATATGACCAAAGCATCAATAAAGAATCGGCGTTCGAAATTTTGAGCCAAAGAATGAACCAAGCTGTAGAAACAGCACAACCAACACAAAAAACAAAACCTGTAAAAGAAGAGCCTGGCATGTTCGAAACTGTTATGAAATCGAGTGCAGGGCGTACTTTCGCCAATACCTTAATGCGAGAAGGCGCAAAAGCCATTCTTGGGATGTTAGGACTTGGTGGACGCAAAAGATAAAAAAGTTTGAGAGAACACAAATGTAGATGTATTCTGTAGTAGACATAGAAAGTAACGGCGGTCCTTACCGCAAAGAAAATATTATTGAAATCGCAATTTACCGTTACGACGGACATGAGATTGTTGACCAGTTTATCTCTTTGGTAAATCCAGAAGCAGATATAACTTCCTTTGTACAAAAGCTAACGGGCATATCACCGAATATGGTGAAAACGGCGCCGAAGTTTCACGAGATTGCAAAGCGCATTGTCGAAATAACGCAAGATTCGACTTTGGTTGGACATAACATTGAGTTCGACTATCGCATGTTGCGTCAATCTTTCAAAAGGCTTGGTTACGATTTCAAAATCAACACTTTAGATACAATTCCGTTAGCTAAAAAATTAATTCCTGGTGAGGCGAGTTACTCTCTTGGGAAGCTTTGCAAATCTATTGGCATACCGTTATCAGAAGCACACCGTGCAAGTGGTGACGCAAGAGCAACTTTAGACTTACTTAAATTATTGATTACCAAAGACAAAGACCACGAAATAATCGAGTCACAGTTTGAAGAAAGTAAAGCTCAAAATTATGTCAACAAAATAAAAGAGTTAACAGAAGACTTGCCAGCAGATCGTGGCATTATTTATTTCCAAAACAAAGAAGGCAAAATTATTTTTTATGACTTTGTAGATAACATTTACAAAGCAGCTAAAAAGGTTTTTAATTCTAATGCAAAAAAACTAAAGCTTATCCAGACTGAAGTTGAGCAAATTCACTACGAATTAACTGGTAATGAAGTGATTGCACAACTTATTATGAAAACAAAAAATCTAAGTAAGGTTCAGAAACTAAATTTTGGATTGTTTTCCAAAAACGGAAAATACAGCGTCGAAAAATTTAACAAAGAAACAGAACCCAAACCTTTTTTAAAATTCAAAAGCTATACGCAAGGTCTCAAAGCTTTAAGCTTTATTAAAAAACAAGAATCGCTGCATGATGTGATTAACTTAACAAAGAAAATCAATTTCAAATCGCGCAACGAAATCTGGACATCGAAAGGCAGACAACTTGGCGAACGCGTATTTATATTGTTCGAAAAAGGAAAACTAAAAGGATTTGGTTTCTACGAATTGTACCATCAAATCCAAACGATGGACAAAATTAACAAGTTAATAATTCCGGTTTCGACTGTGTCGCCTTATCTTAAAAATGAGTTACAATTATCACTTTTACGTGGCGATTTCGAAATTCAGGCGCTACCCGAAAAATAATTTTAGATCTAAGCATTAGATTTCTAGGACATTTCAGTATTTATATCTAAAAAATACCGAGATTTGCATGTTTATTTTTTCAAAAAAATTTAGTTTAATCCAATGACCAATCAAGATTTATTAAAAATTGCTGATGAGTTCGGTACACCTGTGTATGTGTACGATGTAGAATCGATAAAAGTGCAGTATGAAAAGTTGACTGGTTCTTTCTCGAAGAACACACGATTTTTCTACGCTGCCAAGGCTTTGACCAATATCAATATCTTGAAATACGTTGAGAAACAGGGTGCTAATCTCGATTGTGTTTCGATCAACGAGGTCAAACTTGGGTTAAAAGCTGGTTTTTCATCCGACCGAATTCTCTTCACGCCAAACTGTGTGGACATCACAGAAATCGAAGAAGCAATGAGCTTTAACGTACACATCAATATCGATAACATTTCGATTTTGGAACAATTCGGTAACAAACATGGTGGCAGCTACCCTATTTTTATCAGAATTAATCCGCACATTTTCGCTGGTGGAAATTATAAAATTTCGACCGGACATATCGACAGCAAGTTTGGAATTTCAATTCACCAAATGCGCCACATCGAACGTATCGTAAAGTCTACCAACATTAATGTAGAAGGTTTGCACATGCATACTGGTAGCGAGATTAAAGATCCAGATGTGTTCCTACAAGGGCTAGAAATTATGTTCACTTTAGCAGATAATTTCCCAAATCTAAAATACATCGATATGGGAAGCGGTTTCAAAGTGCCTTTCCAAGATGGCGATCTAGAAACGGATGTTAAATCTCTAGGAAAAAAAGTTGACAAAGCGATGAAAGACTATACCAAAGAAACAGGAAAAGAATTCCAACTTTGGTTTGAGCCAGGAAAATATTTAGTAAGTCAAAGTGGTCATTTTTTGGTAAAATCAAATGTTATTAAACAAACGACAGCAACGGTTTTTGTTGGTGTTAACTCTGGTTTCAATCATTTGATACGTCCAATGTTCTACGATGCTTACCATAAAATCGAAAATCTTTCTAATCCAAACGGACCAGAAAGAATCTATACCGTTGTCGGAAACATCTGTGAGACAGACACTTTCGCTTGGGATAGAAAACTTCACGAGGTGAGAGAAGGCGATGTTTTAGTGTTTAGAAATGCTGGTGCTTATGGTTTCGAAATGAGCTCTAACTTTAATTCTAGATTAAAACCTGCCGAAGTAATGTTCTTAGATGGAAAAGCCACATTGATAAGAAAACGTGAAGAATTTGAAGATTTATTAAAAAATCAAATAGAAGTTTTATAAATTAGATACATGAAACAAATAGCTTTAATTTTTACGCTTTTCACATCGATGGCTTTTGCACAAGCCGATGTAGAAGAGCAACAAGATAGTTCTGTAAGCTTGGAAGTAGCGCGAAATGTGATGGTATATGACATCCGTGGCGTTTTCCAAATTGCTGATAAAACTTGCGCCGTAGACCAAGGTCATACTTTCACTTCTGTAAAATATGCAGCAGGCGAAGAGCAGCTTAGAACTGATCTTAAGAAAAGAATCAATAAATATCTCAATATGGATGCTTATGCTCCAGATGGTAATTTCTACATCGATTTAACAATCAATCGACAAGGTGAAATTAGCAAGATACAGCCAGGTCCTAGTATTCCGAACACACGTTATTTTTATCAAGATCTCGAATCAGCGATAAAAAAATTGAATACAAAATGGATTCCTGCAACGTGCGATTCTAATCCTATTGAATCCAAAGTTAGAGTCAAACTATTATTCGACTCTGTATCAATGGACGTTCCCCAATAATATAAAAAGCTCGGTTATCCGAGCTTTATTTTTTTAGTTCTACCAAATATTGATAATGATTATCTTCAAAAAGAACTTTCATCTTCCAACCCAATTCTTCGGTAACTTCTCGCAATTTATCTTGGTCAATGTATAACCATTTGAAGAAATCTGTTTTAAGATTTTTATAAGAATAAGCACATTCCACTTCACCATAATAGCGTTCTGGCAAAATATCATGCTCGTACATATAGATGGTATCAGAGGAATCAAAAACCAATCTTCCATCCTCATTAAGAAGTTCTTCAGCCTTTTTTAAAAATGTTTTTAAATTTTCAATTGTTCCGCAAAGTCCAATACCATTCATTAACAGTAAAATCGTATCGTATTTTTCCTCTGAATTAAATTTAAAAAAGTCAGCACAAATCACATCTTTCACACCACGAGATTCCATGACTTCGCACGCCGCTGGCGAAATTTCCAAAGCCGAAACTTCGTGACCTTTCACTTGCAAAGCCAAAGCATGAGAACCAGCACCAGCACCAACATCCAAAACGCGTCCTACACAATGATCTAACGCCACATCTTCCAATTCTGGCATTTCCACCTCATCACGAAAATACATCGAAATCGGCATTTCTACTTTTGGTCCAAATTGGTCATGAACATAAAGCTTTGATTTTAATTTTTTCTCGTAAAAATCTTTAATCGCTAATCCTGGTAAATCTGTCATTTTTCTAAACTTGAATCTGTAAAATTAAACATTCGCACCGAAATTAATCCTCGAAAAGCCATTTTAAAACTTAAAAATGAAATAGCTTTGTGTAGAAATAAAATTCTAAATGAAAACGACACTTATAACAGGCGCAACATCAGGAATTGGAAAAGCGACTGCTTACCTATTAGCACAACAAAATCATAGACTTATCCTTTGTGGACGCAATGAAGAAGTTTTGGAAACCATAAAAAATGAGCTTTCCAAAGAAACAGAAGTTTGGACTTTAAAATTTGATGTTCGCGATCGCAATCAGGTTGAAACTGCTTTTGCAAATCTTCCCGACGATTTTAAAAACATTGATATTCTCATCAATAATGCTGGAAACGCACATGGACTAGAAAGCTTGGCAGAAGGCTCTGTTGACGATTGGGATGCGATGATGGACGGCAATGTTAAAGGTTTGCTTTATGTTTCGAAACAAGTAATTCCACAGATGAAAGCCCGAAATTCAGGCCACATTGTTAATATTTCGTCGGTTGCGGCAAGACAGACTTATGCCAATGGTGTTGTCTATTGTGCAAGCAAAAAAGCCGTTGATGTTATTTCTGAAGGAATGCGCATCGAATTAACGGAATTCGGAATTAAAGTCACCAACATCCAACCAGGCGCCGTGGAAACTGATTTTTCGAAAGTTCGTTTCAAAGGTGATGAAGATAGAGCAGCAACAGTCTATGCTGGTTATGAAGCTCTAAAAGCGGAAGATATTGCTGATGCAATTTCATATTGTGTTAATGCGCCAGACCGCGTTTCGATTGCTGATCTTTGCATCTATCCAAAAGCGCAAGCCGAACCAAGAATGATTTACAAAAAGTAATGATTTGCAAATATTTAAGCTTTGTTATTTTAATATTTAATTTAAGTTTATTTTCGTCACAAAATTTTGACAAAGCTTTGGAAACTCAAGTCAAAACTTTAGACAGTTTGATGCAAACCAATAATCCTAACATTCTTAATTTGCTTACAAAAGATGTTAGTTTTGGACATTCTAATGGATGGATTCAAAATATTGATGATTTTAAAAAAGATATTCTTTCTAAAAAAGTCGACTACAAATTGGTAACACAAACCGCTTTAAAAGAATTTAAAATTTATAAAAAGACAGCTTCTATTCGTAGAATTATCCATGTTGTTGGAACTTACAAAAGTTATGATTTTGCAATGAATTTATCGGTTTTAGAAATTTGGATTAAAAAAGCAGGCCACTGGAAATTGTGGTCGCGACAAAGTATCGAATTAAAAAACTAATTTTGACGAAGAATTTACACAATGACATTCGAACAAGACTTTAAAGATGCTCTTAGTAATATTCCTGATAAAGAAAAGGATAAATTGATACTAAGGCTTTTAAAAAAAGATATTATTCTGGCAAAGCGACTTCAATACGAATTGTTGAGCGAAGAATCTGTTGAAGATAAAAGAAATCAACTACAAGCGATTCTTGATAAAAAAATTGAAAGTGCTATCAAACATTTTAAATCACCTAGCTACCTTTCGATGGATGTTCGATATATGAGTGGGATGATTACTGAGCATGTCAAAATTACAAAAGACAAGTTTGGCGATATTTGGCTCAACCTTTATATGTTAACAAAACTTGTCCCAAATCTGGAAGAACAATTTGCATATTTCTCAAGAAGACAAGGCGAAAAGTTTTATATTCCAGCTTTGGCAAGAATTTTTAAAATTTTAATGGGCATTGTAAAATTACATGAGGATGACCAATATGAGTTTCGCGAGAATTTGAAAATTCTTGGAAGCGGTATTGGCAACAATGACCACTTTATAACGACTGCAATATATAACGGGCTAGACATCAATTGGCTGACCCAAAACAACATCCCCGAAAACATTGTCGACATCCACAAAGAGATTAAAAACAACGGCTTTCTAAGGCTTAGTTAAACAATCAAGTATTTAAGAAAATGAAAATTTTACATATCGAAACCTCTTCCAAAAATTGTTCTGTTGCTATTTCTGATAGCGAAAATTTATTGTGTCTTTGTGAGGAAGTTTCCGAAAATTACAAACAATCCGAAAGCCTCCACACTTTTGTAGAATGGGCTTTGGAAGGTGCAGAAATCGAATTAAAAGACCTCGATGCAGTTTGCCTTGGCAAAGGTCCTGGCTCATATACAGGTTTACGAATTGGCGCTGCTTCGGCAAAAGGTTTTTGTTTTGGATTAAACCTTCCCTTGCTTGCAATTAATTCTTTAGATAGTATGGTTGAAAAATTTGTTAATCAAGGTTTTGACAAAATAATTCCGTTAATTGATGCGCGCAGAATGGAAGTTTACACGGCAACTTATGATGGAAAAACTGGCAACGAGATTTCTGCAACCAAAGCTTTGGTGTTGGATGAAAACTCATTTCAAAATTTAAAAGATGAGAAAGTTTTGTTTGTTGGTGATGGAGCAACAAAAGCACAAGACATTCTCAATCTTCCAAATGCCAGTTTTGATGCTACTATCTATCCATCGGCTCAATATCTAATCAAAAAAGCGGTGGAAAAATTTAATAATAAAGACTTTGAAGATGTTGCTTATTTTGAACCATTTTATCTAAAAGATTTTCATGGTGTCAAAAGAGCCGATCGCATAAAAAAATCCTGAGCCAAGACTCAGGATTTTGTTTTTATTTGTACAAGTACTATTTTTTTATTATTGTTTAATAACTTTAAGTGTTTGTGCCTGTCCTTCTCCTAGATCAACTTTCAGAAGATAGGTTCCTGGCGCTAATTGCGACACATTCAGTTTATTATCTTTAAGCTGAGATTTAGAAGATACGATTTGACCAGCAGCATTATACACTACAACTTGCTTGATCTCTTTTTTAGTATTAAAATTAACAACATCCTTAACTGGATTTGGATAGAAAGTTAATCGATCTGTTTTAACCTCAGAAGTTGCCAAAACTGAACATTCGATACCATATACCAACTCTTGTGGAATTGTAATCCACATACCAGGAGCAGGACTAATCGCCATATTAGCTCCAAGATTTTTAGGTCCTGTAACCTGCCAACCACCTGTATTAGAATCTACAGACATCCAGTAAGTTTTGTTGGCATCTAAAGCCATCGGAGTATCAAAGCCTAAAACATAATTGTATACGTCTTTTCCATCAGCATTTCCTACCAATGTTTTTCCTTTGATGGAAGCTGTTAAAGATTTTAACTCCGTACCAGGAACATTATTTCCTGCATTGCTATATAGTTTAACAGTAAATACTGGAGCAACATCATCAGTTTTATAAACATTAATATTAACGCCGTAAGCTGTAAAACCTACATTTCCAACTGGAATATCGAAAGCTGATTTAGTTCCTCCAAACTCCGCAGATCCTCCAAAGTTGCTATCGGTCACTTTTTGATCGGCACAAGAAAGCGAAGTTGGTAACTTAACCAAAAACGGAACATATTCGTGGTTGGCATTATAAGCATTACCACTAATCATTTTACCATCGTTAGAAATTCCTGTTGGGAAAAGAAGATTCAGTCCTTTTCGGTCTAAGCCCAAATTATCGACATAAGTATTTAACGGAACCCTTCCTGAAGTTTGTGTCCAGATAAAACCTTCATTAGGCAGGCCAACATTTTGTATAGCTTGTTGGCTACCAACAATTACACTACCATCATGGTTAATGGCGTTTGCGAAACCAACATAACCATCTTGAGCTTCAGGATGAGGGATAACAACAAGGCCAGTCTCTGCACTCCATTTCCATGCATTATTATTATACTTCCCTCCAATGATCCATTTTCCATCAGAAGAAATACCTTCTGCGTCAGGAATATTTTCGCCGTTTTGATCTTTTAAGAATACTTCTTGACCATTTTTCCAATAGACAGCATTCCAATCACCAAATTCACTTTCCTGAAATCCAACTATAATACTGCCATCAGCACTAATATCGTTTGCACGGGTATTTCTATCAGGAACTGCAGTTCCCAGATCTTTTAATCCACCAGCTTCACTCCATACAAAGGCATGATAATCGATATTAGTAGTCCAGCCTCCTCCAACAATATACTTTCCATCTTGAGACATAGCGTATGGTGATGTTGTATTACCATCTACCACTTTTCCCATACTACCAACAAATTTCCACTGATTGGTACTTGGTTTGTACAAAGCAGCTTCTCCACTTCCAGTTTGTGGATTAGTTGCAAAAAGTGTGAACACTGATCCGTCTGCTGATAAGGATGGATTTCCAGGTACTAAAGTGTTATTTGTAATATCATTTATCGATACTAGACCAGCTTGCTCTGTCCAAGTGTAGTTGGCTTTTTCCGTTTTTAATAGAACAAGACCATCATTATTTACCTTAGAGGCATAGGTTACTGGACCAGTATTAGCTCTTGGAATTTCAAACACTTGTGCACTGGATAAACCTCCCATTAATGTGAAGCCTATCATCGAAAGTTTTAAATTTCGTAAATAAAGTTTTTTCATAAATAAATTTTGTTTTAATCAAAGGTATAATATATTGCAAATAGTAATAAAAAAAATCAATACTTTAACATTTAACATAATAAAAAGCAGTTGCAATAATAAAACAATCTCTTTATTAAAAATTTAACAAATGATAAAAAAGTAAAAAATAGAATTAAATAAACAAGCATCTAATATTGTACTTAAAAATCTAAATACAGAAATCAACTAAAGCGCGACAAAATCCAATTAAAAGCTTTCAAAAAACTTATTTCTAAATAATGTCCAAACAAAAATTGCTTTTCGTAATTTTGATGTATGAATTTTAAACTTCAATCTGAATATCAACCGACTGGTGATCAGCCTCAAGCTATCGAAAAATTGGTAGAAGGTCTACAAATTGGCGAAAAATATCAAACCTTATTAGGCGTAACTGGTTCTGGTAAAACCTTTACGATTGCCAATGTCGTTAACCAAATCCAGCGACCAACCATTGTTTTGGCACATAACAAAACTTTGGCGGCACAGCTATTTATGGAGTTTAAGGAATTTTTTCCAGATAATGCTGTCGAGTATTTTGTCAGTTATTACGACTACTATCAACCTGAAGCTTATATCGCATCAACAGGAACTTATATCGAAAAAGACCTCAGCATTAACGAAGAAGTTGAAAAGTTGAGACTTTCAGCCACCGCTTCCCTACTTTCGGGACGTCGCGATGTTTTGATTGTCGCTTCGGTGTCGTGTATCTATGGTATCGGAAATCCAACCGAATTCCATAAGTCTTTGATTAGCATTGAGAAAAACGAAAAAATATCAAGAACGAAACTTCTTCATTCTTTGGTGAATGCATTGTATTCTCGTGCATTAAATGATTTCCAAAGAGGAACTTTCCGTGTTAAAGGTGATGTTGTTGACATTTTTCCTGCCTATGCGGACAATGCCGTTAGGATTCAGTTTTTCGGAGACGAAATTGAAAAAATCCAAAGTTTTGACCCTGTAAGTGGAAATGTAGAAGCGAATTTTGACCAAATTAATATCTATCCTGCTAACCTGTTTGTTACTTCGCCAGAAACCATGCAAGGTGCCATTCGAGAGATACAGGATGATTTGGTAAAGCAAGTTGACTTTTTTAATTCTGTTGAAAAACCTTTGGAAGCAAAACGTTTGCAAGAGCGTACAGAACTGGATTTAGAAATGATAAAAGAACTAGGTTACTGCTCAGGTATCGAAAACTACTCTCGATATATGGATGGCAGAACGCCAGGATCTCGACCTTTCTGTCTTTTAGACTATTTTCCAAAAGACTTTTTGATGGTTATTGATGAGAGTCACGTAACAATTCCTCAAGTTCACGCGATGTACGGCGGTGACCGAAGTCGTAAAGAATCTTTAGTGGAATTCGGATTCCGCCTGCCAGCCGCAATGGATAACCGGCCTTTAAAATTTCCTGAGTTTGAACATATGCAAAATCAGGTTATTTATGTGTCAGCAACTCCTGCAGATTACGAATTGGAAAAAACGGGTGGCGAATATATTGAGCAAATCATCCGTCCTACTGGACTTTTGGATCCTATAATTGAAGTAAGACCTAGTCTCAATCAGATTGATGACTTAATTGAAGAAATCCAGAAAAGGTCAGAAGTTGACGAACGAACTTTGGTAACAACTTTAACAAAAAAAATGGCAGAAGAACTTACCAAATATTTCACAAAGTTCGGAATAAGAACACGTTACATCCACTCTGATGTAGAAACACTTGAACGTATCCAGATTATGCAAGATTTGCGTTTGGGACTTTTCGACGTTTTGATTGGTGTTAACCTACTAAGAGAAGGTTTGGATTTACCAGAAGTATCGTTGGTTGCTATTCTTGACGCTGATAAAGAAGGCATGTTGAGAAGCCGTCGATCGATGATACAAACTGTTGGTCGTGCTGCAAGAAATATTAATGGTAAAGCCATCATGTATGCCGACAAAATGACAAAATCGATGCAAGCTACAATTGATGAAACTTTCTATCGACGCGAAAAACAAATCCGTTACAACGAAATAAATGGTCTTGTACCAACTGCTCTAAACAAAAAAATTAGTGAAAATCTTGTTGGTCGAAGCAAAGATTTCCCTGACGACAAATACACTCAAAAATCTATATTACAAGAAGTTGCAGAAGTCAAAGCCACTTATGCGAATGAAGATATTCAGAAATTAATTGAGCAAAAACAAAAAGAAATGGAAGATGCTGCTAAGAAATTAGACTTTATTGCAGCAGCCAAATTGCGTGACGAAATCGCAGCCTTGAAAGCATAAAAAAAGCTCCATTTTGGAACTTTTTTCTTTTCGTATTTTAATTCTTTATAAACTTCGTACTGAAGACTTTGCCTTTATTATTTATTTCAATGATGTAGTTTGACTTTGGTAAATTCTCTACAGAAATCTTGCTGCCTTTGATGGTTTCGGATCGTAGCAATTGACCAGAGAAATTGTAAATCTTAACACTTGCATTTTCAAGATTTTTCGAAAAATTGAGTATCGAAGAAGCTGGATTCGGATACACACTCAAGTTAGAATTATTAATTTCGTTCGTTGCTAAATAAGACTCTGGCATCATGGCATTTTGTGCATAGACGGAATTGATGCCACCATCTCGAGTTTCATTGTATTTAAAAACTATTTGATTGTCCGGCATTTTCAACAAATTATTATGCGATGTAAAGGACTCTCTGGTAATCAAATCGATGGACTTTTCTTTCCAGTCAAATTCACCTTTACTATTTAATCTTGTCAAATGTGTTGTGAAAAGTTGCACATTAAATTCTTTAATATTGTTGTAGGCAAACACAGGCTTATCGTCATCCAAAAATAATGTACCAACATGGGCTTTGGCATCATTTAGTGATAAAGGAAAAACTTCTTTAGCATTATCAGAAAATAATCGAGCACCAGTTTCTTTGTCAAATTTTTGTACATACTCACCATAATAATTTTGAGATCCTGCAGTACTAAAAGTCGAAATTCCCCAAATATGATCCGTTCCTGCTTTTGAGGCAATCTGAACATCTTTTTCGAAATTGGCATTGTTGGTACTAAAGTCAACACCACCAACGCCCCAAGGCAGAGAACCATCAGGATTTATCTTTATTAAGTAAGAATCTGTACGTCCTCCTTGCCCGCTAGTAAAGGCATAATAGACTTTATCATTTTCAAAAAATGTACTATTTTTCTTGCTCCAAGTAGAACTATTTGGTGATAACAAAACTGGTGCGTTCCAAACAGGTTTTCCATCTGGATCGTAAGTTTGCGCAAAAAGATTGGTATAAGCGCCAGTCAACACTTTATTAAAAACAATTTCTACGTTGCCATTGCTTAGCTCGAAAAGATCTGCGGGAACCGTTTTTTTAGTTGTATCATCAGCATAGATTATTGTTGGCTCAGACCAAATTGGGACACCTGCACTTGTAAATTTTTGTAAGCGCGCTTGCACTTTACTTGTTGGCCAATAACTGATTATAATATCGCCAGATTTCAGTGGCAAAATGGTTGGTACATAGCCTTCGCCTAAAGCAATACCATTAGTTCCCCAAGGTAAGTCTCCATTTGGTGTTACTTTATATGCAAATGCGGGATAACCACCCGTTGTTCCTGTTACACCAATAAAAAGATTTCCGTCCTTGTCCAAGACTGTTTGCTCTACCATTGTGTACGTAGACATCGGAATTTGGTTGCTAATCAACTTTCCTTCTTCACCCCAAAGTTTGTTGCCATTCTTATCCAAATACTGAATTCGAAGTTCGTAGTTAGTTGGTGCTGCAACTTTTTTCCAATAACCAAGGTAAATATGACCATCTGCTGTTGCTACTGAAAAAGATGCGCCATTATTGTTTGCAACAAGCAGCGTATTTTCATTGGTATCATTTGTCCATTGTGCACTAATACAACTTCCAATGATAAGGCTAAGTGATAAAATTATTTTTTTCATAATATTTTGATTTGTTGGTACAAAGCAATTGATTAAAATAATTTTGACCTAAAAAAGCACCACACACTTAGCACACACTAGCCATTTTACAACACACACTTACTACAACGTCAATTTGTTTTATATTGATTATCAATAATTTGTAAAAGAATTAAGATATTGATAAATATCTGATTGTGTATTGGTAAGATTTAATTTTTTTCGAAGTCTGGTTCTAGAATTCTCAATGGTTTTTGGAGTTACATTTAGAAGATTCGAAATTTCTTTGGTACTTAACTTTAACAAAATCATGGCAGCAAGTCGTCGATCATAGGTTGTTAAATCTGGATGTTTTGCTTCAAGGTTTTTATAGAAAGATTCATGAATGTTCACAAAATGATGTTCAAACTCTTCCCAAGAATTGGTTTTCATATTGGTCTTGATTTCCAAAATAATATGAGAAATTTCGTCTACTATTTTTTGATTCTGAACTTTTAATTTAAGATGATCGATTTGCTCCATTATAGATTTGAAAATCTCCTCGATTTTGGATTGTTCAATCGATTTATAGACGAGTTGCTTTTCTTTCATGTGGTTTTCAATTTCTAATTTGTTGGTTCTAGCAACTTGTAGAAGTTTTTCGAGCTCTAGCTTAGATACTTTATTTCTATAATTAATAACAGCCAAAACCGAAATCACAATACACAACAAGAGAAAGATTGCACCAGCGATGTAGTAACTTTGCCTTTTATCTTGAATTAATTCATCAATCTTTTTTTGAGATTCGTAATCGTGTTTTAGCTTTGTTCGTTCCACACTTACCGCTTTTTCCTCAATATTTAATTGTTCCCGAATAGAATCATAAGTTTTAAAACTATAGGCAGCATTTTTATAATCTTTTTGATCCAAATAGGTGTTATAAGTTGCCCATAACAAATCGCGATACACGAAATTAGGATTGGCCTTATTGGTATATTGATCCATTTTTTTAACATAACCAAGCGCTTTATCATGTAGACCAACACTATTGTAATAATTAATCAAGTAGAAATATACTAAAGAAAAAGCCTTTGGATTTTCAATTTTATCAGTATTAAGAATAGCTTCTGCTTGTTCCAAATAATCGAGAGCCTTTTTCTTCTCTCCCTGAAAAGAGGCTACTTTTCCCAAATTCGCAAGAACATAAACTTTGAGTTCTGGTTTGTTAAAAGCATCAAGCCTTGTTAAAGCTTTAGAAAAATAATAATTAGAAGAGTCTAGCTTTTTTAGCACGAAAAAAGCATTACCAAGATTGTTGTAGGTTTTTATTTCCTCGTAAGTATTTGCATTCTTAATGTGCTCTGCTAATAGTTTTTTGTAATACTCTATCGCCTTTGGCGTGTCGTTAAGTTGCGTGTACACAAAAGCGAACATATCATCAATCTCAGCAATTTTCTGTGGTGATGTTTTATAAAAAATATTGTAAGCTTTCCTAGAATAATCCAGTGCGATGTCAAAACGGTTGGTTTCAGAATATATTTTAGAAGCTTCTATATAAAAATCGCCAAGTTCTTCTTGTGTCTTTGCTTGTTTCTGTGCTTCACTTAGAAGACTTTCCGCTTTTGTCCAATCTTTGAATTTATATTGTTGCGCTTTAGTAATCAGCGTATTGATTTCATCCTTTCTATTTTGAGCTAAACTAAAATTAGCCAATAGAAAAAATAAAATAATACAAAACCCAAGTCGTTTAACTTTAGAATAAGGATAAGCTTCCATCTTCTAAAAATACAAAAACAAAGATTTTAATGCTAAAAAAGATTTTAGGAAAGAAAACTACAATTTGTAAACCCGAGGTTTAGTAGGTGCTTCAGGCTTTTTGTGCTCACGAATAGCAGCAAAAATATGATCTAGACCATTTAATTTAACTTCATATATTGTTGCCAGTTGCGAACCTAATTTATTCTGAGGAAAACCTTTGCGGTTAAACCATTCCAAATAAGAGATTGGAAGGTCAATAATCCATTGGTCTTTGTATTTACCATAAGGCATTTTTACTTTGCAAAGCTCTTGCAGAATTTCTGGCGTCATTATATGATTATATCTATTTTTTGTTCGAGTTCACCATTGTTAGGCATCACAATATCTTTTGGACCATCATCATTGTCGTCTGAGAATTCGTCGCGATACACCTGAATCAACAAAACCGTAACCGACACTAGAATAGGACCAAAAATCAAACCTAAAAATCCAAAGATATTCATCCCCGCAATAATTCCGAAAACGGTGTTAAGAGGATGGATATTTTCTAATTTTTTAAGGAGTGTAAATCGTAATAAATTGTCAGTTAGTCCAACAACGACCAAACAATATACCGCAAGTCCTAATCCTGGACCAGTTTGACCTTCAGCAATCATAAAAATACATACAGGGACATAAACAATTGCTGCTCCAACAATAGGAATCATGCTCGACACAAATGTTAGTGCAAATAATAACACAGGACTTGGCGCTCCAAATATGAAATAACCGACCAAGCCAACCAAACCTTGTCCTAAAGCAACTACAGGAATCCCGATAGCATTGGCAATCACCATTTTTCGGATTTTTTCGCCTAATAGATTAATGTTTGCTTTTTTGAAAGGCGCTGCATTGGTAAGAAGTTTTTCGAATTTCCTTGGACTTACCAACATAAAGTACAAGATGAAGTACATCGAAAAAATAATCGTAAAAGTGTTAAATGTCGTACTAAGTGCTGAAGTCGAAAATCTTCCAGCGGCTGCTTTTAGCTTGTCAAGATTTTCCTTACTAAGAAGATCGACATGGATTTGAGAGTAGACATAAGTATGGATTTTATCAATAAACTCGTTAAATTTTCCCATATAGGCTTGGGCATTTCCAAGCTTGGCAATCAGCATATCAACAATCCAATAGACAGGTAGGATAAGAACAACCAAAGTTGCAAGAATAATGACTGTAGCTGCAATAGCAGGCTTCCAGTGTTTTTGTTCGAGAAGATAAAGAAGATACTTTCTCGAAATAATGTATAAAGTTAAAGCGCCTAATAATGATGGAATAAAAAGAGCAAGATTATAACAAATAAGTCCAACTAATGTTACAATTAGTATTATGAGAGCTATTTGTTTTATGATGTTGCCACTAATTTGTTTTTCAGAATTAGGCACTTTAATTATTTTAAATTTTAAGGATTATAGGTAATTTGTTTTGGTAGACCAACAAATGCAACATACAATGAATAAGCCGCTGTTAGATAAAATGGCAAAGTTACCAAAAGACCAATACCACACAATATAATACCAGCGATACTAATAAGGAATGCCAAAATTGCAACCCCTAAAAATGTTCCGTAGTTATCTTTTGCAATGTTAAATGACTTAGAAAGCGCATCCATAGCACTTGCTTTTTCAAATAACAAAATTGGATAACCAATAAAAAATAAAGGCATTACTAATAAACCAGGAATTACACAAAGTGAAAAACCTATTGAACTAATAATCCCAGTTATTAAACTATAAATTAAGATATTAACAAGATTCTCTTTGTATGCATAAAATAAATCTCCAAACGCAACCTGCTGTTTTGTGTTTACTTTATGCGAAATATAGATTAAACCTAAAAATAAAGGCGATAGTAATAATCCAAATAAAGCAGAAAAACCATAATAAGTTCTAATACCTGGTATCGCAAAATAATCGATTTGCCCGCCAGATGAAATAATCTCCTGATAAACTGCTTGCGAGTTAAAACCAGAAATTGCCTGTACTACAAAAGATATTATAAAATATAATACCATTGTAACAATTGCGTAAAGAATTACCCCTTTGTACGTCTCAAAAGCATGAGAAATAATGTCGCCCGTGTTCCTTGCCGGAACTTTTCCTTGTGAATCAAATTCGTTGAATGTTTCCATATTTTATATTTTGTTGTTCCAAATTACAATTTTTTCTAATTATTTAGATTAATTAAATAAAAATTTTAATGTTTAATTACAAAAACATGTCGAAAACAGGCATAGATGATGGCATTCCAAAACGGAAATGTCAATAATATCCCAAATCCGAACATCAAAAGTCCCGAATATGAAAAGAATATTGCGACAATAGTACACACCAAAACCAACAAAAATTTAGTCCTAAGAACCGTAAATGTTATCGCAATGGATTTAAAACTATTTTGATTCAGAAAAAACATCAATGGGCTTACAAAAAAGCACACCAAAATCCAAATAATTACAAAGGGCGTTGGAAGCAAGAAAAATACAGAATTCCAAAAAATACCAAACGCAAAATATTTGAAAAAGCTAACACCTTGGTAACCTACCAGTAAGTCGCTCAAAGTTGGTTCTTGCCCATTTTCTTTTACAGCAAAGACGTTTTGCATTCCGATATTAAGCGGAAACACAATGGCTTTGATGGCGATAATGGCAATTAAAAAATTGGTGTATTCTGGTGTCAAAGCCAATTCTTTCATTTTTTCCATAAAAGCATTTTGATCACTTTCTAACAAAGGAGCAAAAGCATCCACTTTTTCATTAATTCCAAAATAAGTAAAAGCAAAAGATGCTAACACAAAAAGTATTGAAAAATAAAATATACTAAAAGCAAACTGAAACTTTGTCGTGCTCGCCCACAAGGTAAATGCACGCGAGAGAACAATATTGATTTCAGAATTGTTGGGAGTATTCTGCATATTGATTTATATTTGAGCTGCAAAAATAAAGCTTCAAAGCCTAATAAAAGAATGTTACAAGAAATTGATTTTGATTTTGCTGCGATTGACAAACTTTCTTTGTCACAGATGCCCTTTGTTTTTTTTATTGATTTTCTGAAAAACAAAATGATTCTTTTAACGGAAGATGAATTAGAAAAAACAAATATTAAAATTGATTTTCCAAATTACCAAAACATTGATAACTTACAATTTAACAATTCTAATTTTAAGCTTAACTTTAAGATTGAAAATTTAGAAACTTATAAAAAAGGATTTAATTTAGTTCAAGAAAATCTTCGAAAAGGAAATTCTTATTTGGTTAATTATACAAGGCAAACACCCATCGACATTAATTATTCTTTGGAAGAAATTTTTGCACATTCTAAAGCGAAATATAAAGCTTGCATTCCCGAAAAAATTGTTTTTTTCTCTCCCGAAACTTTTATTGAAATTAGAAATAACAAAATTTCGACACATCCAATGAAAGGCACCATTGACGCCAATATCCCAAACGCAAAAGAACTTCTAAAAGCCAACATCAAAGAGAAAGCCGAACATTATACTGTTGTTGATTTGCTTAGAAATGACCTCAGCATTGTTGCTAATGATGTTAAAGTGGACGAATTTCAGCGCATTGATTTTATCCAAACCCAACAGAAAAATCTATTTGCGATGAGCTCGGAAATTTCGGGAACTTTGAAACCAAAATTTCAAAACAAAATAGGAACAATCCTTAATCTTCTTTTGCCAGCTGGTTCTATTCTTGGTGCGCCCAAAAAGAAAACTTTGGAAATTATTTTGGAAGCCGAACAATATGATCGCGGTTTTTATTCTGGCATTTGTGGATATTTTGACGGCAAAGATTTGGATTCTTGCGTGATGATTCGCTTTATCGAAAAGCAAGGCGAAAATTATGTTTTCAAAAGCGGTGGCGGCATCACACATCAAAGTCAATTACTTGACGAATACGAAGAAATGAAAAATAAAATCTATGCTCCAATTTATTGAAAGTATCAAAGTGAAAGACCAAAAAATCTTTCTCGCCGATTGGCATCAAAAGCGAATGAATGAGACTTTTTTGCATTTCCAAAAAGAATGTCGAATCGATGTTTTGGACATTTATAAAATTCTAAATCACGATGAAGACGGCTTGTACAAATTCCGATTGGTTTATGATTTGGAAAACAATTTCAAAACACAGATGTTACCTTATGCGATTTCAGAAATTGAAGATTTTGAATTAGTTACCGACGACAATCTCGATTATAGATTCAAGTATCTTAACCGAAGAGAAATTGATATTTTAAAACAAAAATCTAATGCGCAAGAAATTATCATTGTCCAAAACGGAAATGTGACTGATACGAGTTTTAGTAATTTACTTTTCTTAAAAGATAAAACTTGGTACACGCCAGAAACTTATTTGTTAAATGGTGTCCAAAGACAATATCTCCTTAATCAAAATCAAATAAAAACCGCAACAATCTCTCTTGAAAATATTCAGGAGTTTTCTCATTTTCAAATCATTAACGCGATGAATGATTTTGATGAAAACTTTATTTATCCTATTTCAAAAATTATTAATCTTCCCAAAAGAATTGTGGACCTCGACGATTTGTAAGCTTTACTTCAGATTTTCAAAATAATCTTTTAGTTTGTCTTCGTTTTGTGAACTTTGCGTCATGACTTCAAGTATTTTGGGTTTTTGACCTGGCTTAAAGAAATTATCAATCACACGATCGAGACTCAATTCGTCCTCCGCTTTTATATAATCGAAACCAAAATGTTTTGCCAAAAGTTCGGCACTTCTGTGATGTTGTGTCGCAATTAACTCATCCACAGCATTGGTATCACTCGGTCCAGGAATAATTCTGAAAATATTACCCTCACCATTATTAAAAATTACAATTCTAGTATATGGCGGAATATATTGATTCCAAAGCCCGTTGATATCGTAGAAAAAGCTAATATCACCAGTAACAAGGATTGTCGGCGTGTCTGTCATCATTGCAAATCCCATTGCCGTTGATGTACAACCATCGATGCCACTTGTCCCACGATTACAATAGCAATCGTATTTATTAAAGTCAAATAATTGTGCGTAACGAATTGCTGAGCTATTAGAAAAATGAATCTTGTAATCAGCAGGAATAACCTCCGAAAGCATTTTAAACAAATAGAAATCCGAAAAGCCTATTTTGGGAAGTGTAGCATCGTGACGTGCATCCATTTTGTCTCTCAAAACATCCCAAAGATTGTAATATGATGATGGCTCTAATGTGATATTATTTAACAACTTAGCGAAAAATACTTCAGGCTTTGCTTCAATATTTCTATCTAAAACGAAGTAAGTATCTGGTTGCCAGTTTTCGTCAACATGCCAATGGTGTTTTGGTTTGGCTTTGCGCAGGAAATTTTTAACCTTTTTCGAAACCACATTTTGCCCAACTGTAATTAATAAATCCGGAGCATAGTTTTTAAAATCCTCTTCACCAAAATTAAAAATATAGCGATCGATATGTGAAAAGAATTTTTCATTATCAAGGTTAGACGTTACTTCTGTCAGAATAACTGCACTATGATTTTTCACCAATTGTGATAGCTGCATTTGCAATTCAGGATTCGGATCTTGACTTCCAACCAAAATTAAAATTCGTTTAGAAGTATTCCACTCGGCAACAAGATTGGGAAGTAAGTCAAATTTCTTTTTCTGAATCGTTGATTCAACTTTAGGTAAAATTGGAAGTTCTGTAACCAAGTTATAAAGTGGCTCACTCAATGGTATATTGATGTGTACAGGACCACTTTTTTCGATGCAAAGCTCTACTGCTTTTTTTACTGTTTCTAGATTAAAGTCGTAAGAATTCTCCTCTTTATCTTCCTTTAATTGAAAATCACCATAGGAATGCTGCTGATAAAGATGGTTTTGACGAATTGTTTGTCCATCAAAAATATCGACAAAATCCGTTGGTCTATCGGCTGTCAAAATCAACAAAGGAACATTTTGATAAAAAGCTTCAACAATTGCAGGGTAATAATTGGTTGCTGCCGAACCACTTGTACACGTTAATGCAACTGGTTTTTTAAGCACTTTTGCCATTCCCATTCCAACAAATGCTGCAGCACGCTCATCCACAATACTATAACATTGCATAGAGTCTAACTCAGAAAAGTGTATTGCCAAAGGTGCATTGCGCGAACCTGGAGATACAACAATCCTGTCGATACCATAATGTTCTAACACATGTCCGAGAATCTGTACACTGCGTATTGAAGAATATTGTTTCATGCTTTTTATCTTAACTAAAGGACAAAATTAATTAAAAAAGGTGGCATTTGAAGCACGAAATAAAATTCTAAATTGCTTATTATTTTCAGTACAAGTATTACTAAAAAACTTATTTTATATTAAAATTCCGCAACAAAAAGCAAGATTTACGTTTTAATTCATCAAAAAAATCTAAAGATTGATTGTTATTTAATGATGAAATATGCTAATTGTGAGGATTTTAACAACTTAGCATCTTATTTTTTACTAAATAATTATGCTTGTCATAAAATATTGGTCTTATTTTTGATAAGCTGATAGTTAGAAGAATAAATATGAAGAAATTGATGTTAGCAGCTTTAGGTTGCTTTATGATGACAACAGCTTCGGCGCAAGCTTGGAATGGACAAGGCGATCAAAAAGTACAAGCAGGTCTTAATTTTTATGGAAGCGAAGGCTTAGGTCTTAAAGGTAGTTATGATTATGGTATTGCAGATGCCATTTCGGTGGGAGCAGGTCTAGGTCTGTATTTTGGGAAAAACGACCACAAATCTGATTTTTCAATTCATGGTCGATTCAACTATCACTTGCATGATTTATTAAATCTAGATAGCAAATTGGATATTTATCCAGGAGTGACTCTAGGAGTATTAGGAGACACTTTTGATTTTGGAGCGCACGTTGGCGTTAGATACTTCTTCACAGACAAAATTGGTGGTTTCGTAGAATTAGGAAATCGTGGCGGCTTAGGTGTCGTTGTTAATTTGTAAACAAATAATCACAATATACACAAACAACAAAAAATTTACTATAATGAAAAACTTAGTTAAATCAATCGCTTTAGTAGGTGCAGTAGCACTTGGAAGTCAATTTGCGCATGCGCAGTCATATAGAGATGCGTTAGGAATTGCTATCGATCTTGGAGATGGGGGTACTTTAGTAGGTCCTCAATATAAGCACTCTTTCGATGGAAGAAATGCTGGTAATGTACAAGTATTATTTGGTAGTGGTGTAACAGTATTAGGTGCAGACTATACCTATAACCAAAAATTTAGAGGCGCTAGCGGCTTAGGTTGGTACATTGGTGTTGGACCACAAGTTGCATTCGCAAATCATGGAGGTGGTTCTGCTTTCGGAATTAGACCACAATTGGGATTAGAATTCAAAATCCCGTCGGCTCCATTAGCAATGAGCTTTGACTGGAAGCCTTATTGGAATCTTTCTGATGAATCTAATTTTCAAGCTGGACGCTTTACTATAGGCTTCAAGTACATTTTGAAATAAGAAATTATTTATAAAAATAGTTAAAAAAGACCTTATCTTCGGATAGGGTTTTTTCTTTGTAAAAAATCTAATACCAATTGCTTACCTTTGCGTAATTTAATTTTAAACAAAATAAATGGCACTACAACAGTTATTTCAATTTATACTGAGTATTTCAATTCTTGTAATCTTGCATGAGCTTGGGCACTTTATCCCAGCCAAACTTTTCAAAACTAAAGTTGAAAAATTTTATTTGTTCTTTGACCCCTGGTTTTCTATTGCTAAAAAGAAGATCGGTGAAACTGAATATGGTATCGGTTGGTTACCTTTTGGTGGTTATGTAAAAATCGCTGGTATGGTTGACGAAAGTATGGATACCGAACAATTAAAAAAACCAGCAGAACCTTGGGAATTCCGTAGCAAACCAGCATGGCAACGTCTTATCATCATGCTAGGAGGTGTTACAGTTAACTTCTTTTTGGCTTGGTTAATCTATTCTTGCCTTTCTTATTTTAACGGTGAAAAATACTATGACAATTCAAAATTTGATGCTGGTATTGCGGTAACTTCCGAAGGCGCAAAAATGGGTCTTAAAACGGGAGATAAAATCCTTAAGATTGACGGAAAACCAGCAGAACGCATGCAATCATCCATTATGAATATGCTTTTTGCAAATAATGTAACTGTTTTGCGTGATGGTAAAGAAGTGACTTTTCCAGTCAATGAAGATGGTGTTGCAGAAGTCCTAAAAGCCAATGAGGCAAAATTATATTTCAGCAATCGTTTTCCAGCGGTTGTAGATAGTATCGTTGCCAACTATCCAGCTGATAAAATGGGATTAAAAACTGGTGATAAAATTATCGAAGTTAATGGACAGCCAACGCCTTACTACGATTTGGTAACCAAAAACATATCCGAAAATCCGGGTAAAGAAATCTCTATAAAAGTTGAAAGAAATAATCAAATAGTAGTACTAAATACAACACTTGGTAAAGATGGAAAACTAGGTATTTTTCCTAACCCAGCTATTGCACAGAAAAGTCTAGATAAAACTGAGGTTGTTAAAAATTATACTTTCCTAGAGGCTATCCCTAGAGGTTTTGAAAGAACCATTGACGTTTTGGTAATGCAAATTAAGCAGTTTAAGATTATCTTCAACAGCAAAACTGAGGGTTACAAAAAAGTTTCTGGACCAATTGGTATCATCAAGCAAATGCCAAAAACCATCAATTGGGAGTTTTTCTGGAGCTTTACAGCGATGTTCTCTGTTTGGTTAGCATTCCTTAACCTTATTCCGATTCCTGGTTTGGATGGTGGTCACGTTATGTTTACGCTTTGGGAAATGATTACAGGAAAACCAGTTCCGCAAAAAGTTCTTGAAAATGCACAAATGATTGGTGTTATTTTCTTACTTGGATTAATGGTGTTAATCTTTGGAAGTGACATAGTTAAGTGGATTACTGGGAAGTTTTAATTAAAATTTTCAAAAAAAGTTCAAAATAAATTTGGTGCGAATATAAAATCGTTATATATTTGCACCACTTTAAATGAAGGACATTCCTCCTTAGCTCAGTTGGTTAGAGCATCTGACTGTTAATCAGAGGGTCGCTGGTTCGAGCCCAGCAGGAGGAGCAAAAGACTTACAGTAATGTAAGTCTTTTTTGTTTTGGGTTAATACCAATAAATTGTAAAATTTTATTTATTCAGAATCAAATAGATAAGTCTATTTCGGTTAAAAAAAATCATTTTTTTCTTTATTAGAGCGTGATATGCTTGATTTGAAACAAATTAATTTCTATATTTGCAGCACTTAAAAAGGAAACATTCCTCCTTAGCTCAGTTGGTTAGAGCATCTGACTGTTAATCAGAGGGTCGCTGGTTCGAGCCCAGCAGGAGGAGCCATATTGGACAAGTTGATATTTTTATCTTCTTGTCCTTTTTTTATTTCTCCTAATCCGTTGATATTTAAGGTTAAAATTTTAAGTAACTTATTAATTTGGGTGGTTCGATATTTATTTTCGGAGAAAACTAAATTTTCAGGAAATATCGAACCAACAATTTTTTGTTTAATTTCTAACGGTGCTTCCCGATAATACTTTTTCATATCATACAAGAACGCAGAGCCATATTCAAAATATTTTTCCAAATCAGTTTTTTCGATAGTAAATTCCTCCTTTCTGTCTCCCAATTCTTCAATTTCACTCTGTAATCTCCTCTTCATTCCCTGATAATCCTGAACATCAATTTTTTCATCCAAAAAGTTGTTCTCTAAATTATACAGCCGACTTTTTACTTTTTCAATGTTATCGTCAATAATTTTGAGTTGTCGATTTCTTTCGACTTCTCCTTGTCCGAAAACATCTTTGAGAATCTCAATATATAAACCAAGAACCTGCTCAGAAATCACAAAAGAACCGAGAAATTCCTCAAATGACTCATTAGAAGCATCGGCTCTGAAACGTTCCTTACAACCTTTCTGACAATGGTAGTAAAAAATTCTTGAACCATTCCTACTTGTAGAGCGACTACCTGTTAATTTTCCACCACATCTTTGACAACTCAAATGCCCCCTCAGAGGAAGTTCGTCTTTTCGTGTTAGTTTGCTTGGCGTATTTTTCTTTCTACCCGAAATTATATCCTGAACTTCATCGAATACTTCTCTACTAATCAATGGCTCGTGTAAGCCGATTACCTCCATTTCCGGCTCATCTTTCCAAGCAGGAATTTTAATAAGTCCGTAGTAATACGGATTTTTGACAGTATATAAGAAGTTTTGTTTACAGCAGTTTCTTAAACCGTCTTTAATCAACATTTGCCTAACCTCTTCTATGGAATACACTCCGCCTGACAACAGTTCAAAACCTTTTTTTATTAGTGGAGCATTGGTCGGATGCAGAACAATGGTTTTATTTATTTTGTCATTCATATAGCCGACAGGAGGTCGTCCCATTGTTCTTCCCTCCCTCATTGCCTGACGCATACATTGCTTCGTATTTAGACCTTTTCTTTCATTATCTATTTGAGGTAATAAATTATTCACTATGAATGGTAGTAAACTTTCGGGGCTATCCAAATCTGTATGATTTTCAAGTGTTCTAAATTCAATTCCAAATTTTCTGAACTTGGTTAGCATTGACAAAGTATTTTCAAGATTTCTCGAAAATCTGTCAGGACGGACACAAAGAAACATGTCGGGCTTTATTTTCTTAGACTTTACGTCTTCCAAGAAAGCATTGAAACTTGGACGATTAAAATTTTTGGCAGAATGGTCATCCTGATAATGTGCAAGAATATTAAAATTACCTCTTTCACAATGCTTAACAAGCTTTGCGTATTGGTCTTGCAGACTGAACCCATTCTCTTTTTGTTCATCTGTCGATACCCTTGTGTAGATGACTACGTTTCTTTCCTTGTAGTTTTTTGAAGTTTTCATATTCTATTTGGGCAAGTTTATAACATAGCATTCTTAATAACTGAGTTTCTTGTTCTCCAAATTTCAGACTTCCTTGGTTGATTTTCTGACGGCACTTTTCGATGGAAAGCATAGCTTATTATCGTAGTGAAGCCGTTCAGTGCTACTGATAGGGCTTTCGGTGTGGACTGTGAATGTATGATATTATTCTTCATCACTTTTAAATTTTTTTGATACTGTACGTTTAACTGCGATGGTTTTTCCTTTATGCTGAGTATGTGTAATACTTTGGAAAGCATTTTTGTTTTTGAGTTGCCCTACGTTACTATTCGTAGGCTCGCTCACAGTATAAATCATACTTACAGGGACACCATTTTTTACTGAAACCGTAATTTCCTCCACTTCTTTTTCTTTAATTTTCTCCCATATCATTTTTTGTTCATCAGAGATTTCAATAAAATTTTGATATATGGGCTTAAAATTTTTCTCAGGGAAAATATTTTGTAAAATTTGGTTGAGGTCGATTTTGATATGATTTAAAATTCCGTATGTATCCGAACTTCCAATTACTTCATAAACTGTTGCTACTTCTGCTCTAAAATCCGAAAAAACAAGTATTGAAACAGGTGTTTTGTTTATATAAGCCAACGCTGTGTAAAATTCGAGTTCGCCGTATTCGCATTGCTCATAACTCGCAGTAAGTGTTTTTTTTACTTTTCTTATTTCTTCGAGCCCTAATCCGAAATGACGAAGTTCTTTAATTATAATAAGCCAAATAACATCCATAAGGCTATATTTTCTCCATCCTCCGTCGCTTTGCTTAACATCCAAAATACTTTCTTTCTCCCAATGGTTCGCAATGCGATAGGATATGAGATTATCCGATATTCTATATTTCTTATCGTTAAAATATGCCCACAAATAGTCATTCTCTTTCGAGTGAATATACTGACTGAAAGCGGAGTAGAACTCTTTTTCCTTGGCTATCTGATATATTCCTCCTAAGGTTTCGAGCGGTAAAAATTTTTCTTTTTCCATAAACTTACGTTGATGTAATTTTTTTGTAAAGATATGAAAATTACACCGATGTAAGTAATTATTTTTTAATTTGGCTAACAAGATGATTCATTATTTCCTCAATCTTGTCTTTATCAATTTTACAATTATAGTATGTAGAACTATTTTTATTCAAAATCAGATAATCGGTAACGGCAAAACTTTCTGTCGGAATCAGAAAAAATTCATCAATTATTTGTTTATGGTCAGTAGTAACGCTTATCGACAAAACTTCATCAAAATTCCGTGTTTTTTCGGATATTAGAAAGCACCATTGAATGAGGTGTTTATTTTCGAGTTTAACCGCAAAAATAATGGGGAGTTCCATAATGATTTTTTCCGCCTCAAAAGGTGTCATTCCCTTGCTTAACAACCATTGACGTATATTGTTGAGAAAAAATTTTCTTGCTCGATTTTTTGCTCTTATTCCTTTTCTCCAGTTACTCGGTAAAATCCAATACAAACGTTCTTGTGCATTTTTAAATAAATCCTCATCAATAATTCCCTCGAACGCATTAGGTACAATTACCCATTCTGAACGAGGGTTTGCGTGAGATTTTTCTTTTAATCGTCCCCAGGTTTTGTTATAAATCCGAGTTCCGATATAGGTTTCATCTGTCAGAATTTTTATAATTTTCGACCAGCCCCAACGCTTCCCGCTAGCAGACAGTATTTCCTTACGGTTGAGATAAGAGACAATATCAGGAATTAAATATTTTTTGTTTACGAACAAATGAAAAATTTCTCTTACTGTTTCTGTCGTTTCGTCATTTTTCGGTGTAAAAGTAACTCTTTCGTTCGCAATTTGCTTGTGTTCTCCTAAATTGAGAATACGAATGGGATTTTTATTCACATCCAATAATTGTCTTGCCATTCCATAGACTGCCGTTCCACCTGCAGAATATCCCTGCTCGGAAACTTTTACACAGCCGTAGAATACCTTAGCACTTAATTGACGACTATATTCTCCTGCCATATATCTGTGAAGTGAAGTCTCCAAACTTGAATAGAGAGGATTGGTTTTGTCAGAAAATCCCCTCGAAACATAGACAACTTCCTTACCTTGCATACTGCAACGATAAGTATAGTGTGCCGCCTCGTCTTGATTTTGGAAACGCCCCCAACGTGAAACATCATAAACCAACACATAATCGAATTGTGGGGCTTCGGGATTTTCTACCCAATTTGCAAACAGATTTTCAAATCCGGGACGAGTGGCAAGAAGTCCGCTCTTTCCCTCGTCTGTCTCCTCGTGGATAATCTCAATATCATTTTCACGTGCAAATTTTTCTGTGTGTTGTCGTTGGATAGCCACAGAGTTCTCCTGCTTATCTTCGGCAGAATGCCGATAATATGCTATTGCTTTTTTATGTGTTTTTTCAAAAGTACCAAACATCTGCTACATAAATGTTTGCATTAATTTATACAAGTCTTCAAATACGACTTGTTCTTTTTCGGTCAAATTAATACCCAAATTTTTCTTTGTTCCTAAATCCTTTATGAGGGTTCTGATTTGGGTTGAAATCCCCGACAACTGTGTCATTTCAGATAATTCTACTGTTGAAATCTGAGGCTCTGAAAGGAATTTGAAAATTTCTTCCTCATTCAGCGATGCTGTCGAAAAAACTTTGGAAAGAGTTGTGAAGTCTGACACCCTATATAGCAGGTTGTCATTAATTTTTTGAAACAGAATTTGTATAATGTCATCCACCTGATATTGTTTTACCCTCCGTAATTTAGGTATCAGCCGTGTAAATCCGACCTGCTGATATTCTTTTAGTTTATGCCTTTCCATTAGAGATATGTATTCAAGCCGTGTATCTCTCAATTCCGTGTAGTGAAATAGGTTAGCCTGTGTAATTCCTACTAAATCAGCAATCTCCTTTTCATTGGCATTTTTGTATTCAGACCTTATTTTATGCAATGAATTTGCTCTTTCAATAGGTCGCCAATCTTTACGGTTGTTTTGCATTTCGTATCTGCGAGCCTCAAATTCTCCATCATTCATTTTTGGATATATACGGCACGGCACTTTTTCAAATTTTAGTTCTCTAGCACAACTATATCTTCTGTGCCCGTCCATAATGATATAACGTCCATCTTCAATTTTACTCACTTTTATCGGGTCTTCAATTCCATAATGCTGAATGGATTTTAGAAGACGACTTAGGTCTCCGCCTCCTCTAAGTTCAAAAACCTTTCTCGGTTGTTTTGAGTCGGTTTCTATTAAATCAACAGGCAATTCCTCAAACTGAAATGGATAGGGTTTAAGTGTGTCTAATAGACTGTTTTTGTCATTGTCGCTCATGAAATTCAAAAATTTAAGTTTTAATTTTCTATTTGTTATGAGGACTTAACCGTATGCTTTAAAGGCATCGCCAAACGCCTAATAACAATACGGAAAATCCTCACATTATCTCGTGTGAGAATTTTTCCGTATTCCTGTTATTGTAGTTAATTTGAAATTGGCGATTTCTTAAAGCGAGAATACTATTGCAAATTTATATTTTTTCTACAAATGACATATCAATATTCGTAAGTTTTTCATTTTTAATTTGATACAAATGAATGTGCTAGTTTTTTTTATATTTTCTGCCGTAATTGTAAAATTATAGATTACTCATTCTCCACTGTTACCAACCTCACAAATTTAGACGGACAGTAAATAGTGAACTTCACTCCTGAGACTGTAATACTTGCTTTGTTTTTATTGTAATTTTTGTCAATGTAATTCTGAACTTTCTCCACGTCTGCTCCGTCATACGGGATTGAAACGGCGTATTTCAAAAACGGTTTCATATCCTCAACCGAGTTGAGATTTGCCTGATTTCGGTAGGCGTTGAGTTTTATCTCAGTAACCTCGTTCACATTATCTTCCGCATAAATGGTAACATCATACTTAATTCCACCATATTCTTTCGTACAATAGAAAAACGAGCCGTCCGTAGAAATTTGCTTATCAATGGTAAATCCTTTGTCCTGAAAATTCAGATAAATATCGGCAGGATTAACACTCTTCAATCCTTTGTAAGATGAGGTACTTTCGGAATTTGCAGACGAAGCTTTATTACCATTCTCATCATATTTTACAGTTCCTCCACTTGCAGCAGTTTCGGTTGAGGTTTGCGGAGCATTTTGGTTACTGCTTTCCGCTATTGTAGCTTTTTCCGATTTATTTTTATCAATTTTATTGGATACAAAATTGGTAGCACCAACCACATACATAAGTCCTGCTAACAAAATTCTCAAAACCCGATTTTTCCGAAATCCTGCTTTTGGTTTTATCATCTCCCAAGTAGGAGGAAAAACCAATAAAGCGGAACTGAGAATTAAAACAAAACTCACGAAAGAACTAGAAAGCAGGGAGATAATGGAGAATAGTCCTAATGCTATACCAAGCAAAAATTTAAAATTCTTATACATAATTTGAAACGATTTTTTGCTTTCGTCCCAAAAAGCATAATTAAACTTTGGTTTTGTTTAATAAAAACAGCGTGGGACTAAGAGCTTATCAGTTCTCAGGCATCGCCAAACGCCCACACTCCAAATAAGAATAGCCCACGCCTTAACGTGAGCGTTCACTTATTATTTGTAGAGTGTTTCTAAATTGGCGATTTTGAGATACTCAAATAATAGCTAACGCTGATTATATGTTATAAAATTGTCTTAATTTTTTATTTTCAATATTTTAAAAATTTCCGTGTAAATATAATAGTTTCCAATTAATTGATAAAAATAATCTCGTTGTTTTAACTTCAAAATTTGACTGAAATATCTCCGATAAGATATTGTATAAGAAAGACCAAAAAGTGGTTAAATATTGAAAATTGAGCCGTTAAATGATTATTGAGGATTAGATAGAATTGTTGTGTTGATACCTGTTGTAAAGAATTTGAACCTGATTTTGTTGAAATACCTTTCCTGTCCTTGTTTTAAATCCTAAGTCGTTTAACTCTCTTGTAATTTGGGCAAAACTTCTTCCAATTTCTTTCATCGAAATTATAAGAGCCGTTGCTTTTCGGTTGTTCTCGTTTTGGAGTGCATTTTGTTTTCGTGCTTCCAATCCTTTCGCTCTCGCTTCGATGGTCATATTTTCGGGAGTACCCAATTTTATTCCTTTCGCTTTCAATTCTGCTAATGCCGATTTCGTTCGGTGGCTGATACGTTCTCTCTCGTCCTGTGCAAGAACTGCCATAATTCCGATTGTAATCGTATTTGCGTTGGGCATATCGCAACAAACAAAATCCACTTTGGCATCTTTAAGCGTAAAAATAAATGAAGCATTCCGGCTCAATCGGTCGAGTTTGGCAATGAGTAGAGTCGCTCCCTGTTTTTTGCATTCCTCAATTGCTTTGATGAGGTTTGGACGGTCGTTTTTCTTTCCACTCTCTACATCCTGAAACTCCGCAATCAGTTCTCCGCCTTTCGTTATGAATTTACTTACATCGGTTCGCTGTGCTTCTAATCCAAGACCCGAATTTCCCTGTTTTTGTGTGCTGACTCTGTAATATGCCACGAATTTTTGCATCGGCTTTGAAATTTAATTTTTTTAGAGGAATGTTTAAAAGACTTAAATTTTATGAAAAATAAAAAAAGCTTTAAAAAAGCTCTGTTTGATGGGGTTGAGGTTCACCTTTTGGGTCAAGATGCAGAATTTCATAACCTCTTTGGTGCAAGTCTTCTCCTATGAGAGTATAACGATGACACACCCTAAAATCCTGCTCTGCACAAAGAATGGCAATTCTAAGTCCTAACTCTATCCCTTTCTCGAGGTATTCCAAACCTTGCTGATATTTTAAAGTTTTTCGGATTTTTAAATAATCCAACTTACCATTTGTGTAAAGATTCGTATCCTTTGGTTTCCCCCCTAATGAGTCTCCCTGAAAGCCATATTTAATTCCTGTTTCTTGCAATGACGCTGATAAGCTTGCTCGATTGTATTCCGGCATCCATCTTGATTTTGGATTTGTTCTGATGTCAATTAATACTTGGATTTCATTTTTCTGTAAATTTTCAATGAAATTCTTCAAGGACAAATTCCCATATCCAAGTGTATATAACTTTCTGTTAATCATTATTTTAATTTTAATATCGTTGTGTAAATATATGATTAACAGCTTTTTAAGGCAAGTTTTCAGTTAGGAATTACTCAAATTTTTTGCAAAAAGTTCTTTCAGCATTACATTGATTTGTTGGTTTTTGATATTGACTGTATTACTACCCACATTTCTCTTTTCCAAAATCTCTGCATAAAGTTTAATAGCACTTACATCTCCATCTTTGGCAGTATTGTAGAGAGTAGCCATTAAATCACTAAACATTAAATTAAACATTTGCATTTCTTCTTTCATATAATCCCCCATTTCAAACTCTGCTAAATGTTTTGAAATTGTTTGCCGAGAAAGTCCAATTTCGGAAGCCATTTCAGTAATAGATGGCAAGCGATCGTATGATTTTAAATGTTCTTCAACATAGTTTTTAATTCGGATGTGATTGGCATCCCAATTTCTGTTTCTGCTTTTCTCTTCAAGCACATTCTCATACTTTTTTGCTTCATTAATGTACTGTTGTCTATCAACACGAGCCAATTCATCTAATCTTTGGCTAACCTCAAAAACCAATAACTGCTTTTCTCGTTGATTTAATTTTGATAAATCCTCGTGTGTTACGTAGTTGGTTTGTAGCAAATGACGTATGTTATCAAAAGGCTCTGCAAATGTTAAGTTTTGTAAACTTTTTTCGTTATCCATAACAATAAATTTTTGTTACACATTCTCTACTTTCTTACCTTTTTTGGTAAGTCTTGATTTCTATGGTTCAAGTCTATTATTGGATACTAATCTTAGGAGCATACTAAGTTCTTCTACGAAGCCGTCAGAATTTGGCTCAAACTTGAAACTGCTATAAAGCCCTTTAATTCGTAGATTTTCTTTGTATCTTCTATTAATTGGTTCGATAATTTGAAAGTATGGGGAGCTTCTTTATGAAACACTTACTTTAATTAGTAGGTGTTTTTTTTGTTAATAAAAAAGGAACTTCAATAATGAAGTTCCTTGTTATATTTTTTTACAACGAAACAATTTAACAACCTGTTCCACCCTCAAATTCTGCTGAGCCTGTTGCCTTTGTTTTTTTATTGATAACTTTAATTACACCATGCGCTTGCGCCGTGTCACTGTCAATACTAACTTCGCCTATAGTAGCATCGATTATCACTTGGTAATCATCATTTTCTAATTTAATAGTGAACATATTTTCACCATTTTCTTCTGAACTTGCATCTGTTGTGTAAAATTCAATTTGCTTTCCATCAATATTTAAAAAGTTAATCCAGCCTTTTTCATCTGGTGCGCCAGCTTGCATAAAAATCAAATCATTAAGCTCTTTCGCCTTACGAAAATAAGTTGTCTGGCAGCCAATTCCGATTTTGTCATCTGGCACCGAAATAACACCAATTTTTACATCTTTAGCTGGCGATGTAGCCAATTCCTGTTTTTCTACTTTTGGCTCTAAATTCGCTTCTTTTTTACAGGACAAAACACCAAAACCAAGGATCGCAAAAAACAAAATACTTTTAATATTCATAATTTTTATTTTACTCAAAAATAGAGAATTATTATAAAAACGAAAGCGCCCATTACTGAGCGCTTTTATCATTATTTAGATGATTGTTCTAAGGCGTCTAAAGTTTCTTTAAGATAGAAATCTTTTTGAAGGTTTTTGATCCAGTTTTCAGATTTCTTAGCAAAAGCCTCATCTTTTTTCTCACGAGCAGCTTCATCTGCATGTAATGTTATTTTGAGGCCATTATCATATTTATCCAAAATCTTGAACTTCTCAATCTGCGCTTTTCTCTCCTTCATAAGCGCCAAATATTTTTGCTCATTTAGCGTTATTTTTTCCTCTTTAGAAAGTGCTTCTCTCCATTTAGCAGATTCGATTAATTTTTGATAATTGATATTATCTTTAATCTTAGCATTAATCGATTGTTGGATTGCAGCAGCATGAATATCTCTCAATTTAGTAAACTTTGCTGGTGCTATTTTGTCCCAAGGCAAAGCAAACTGATCATAACGTTCACCGATTTCTGCATAAGTGTACAAATCCTCCATTTTAACATCCGATTCAACACCTTTACGTTGTGTAGATTCTCCTGTAATTCTATAGTATTTCTGAATCGTTAATTTAAGATCGCCATAATCCTCATTAGAATTTAAGAATCTATTTAATGATACAAAAGTTTGCACTGTTCCTTTTCCAAAAGATTGTGGTGATCCAACAATTGCTGCTCTACCATAATCTTGCATTGCACCAGCCAAAATCTCAGAAGCAGAAGCAGACAATTCGTTTTGCATTAATACCAAAGGACCTGTCCACACTGGAGAACTCGTTTTGTTACTTAGAACATTTATTTTTCCGTTTCCATCTTTAACCTGTACCACAGGACCTGCGTTAACAAATAATCCCATAAGATCGACAACTTCTGTTAGCGATCCTCCCCCATTATTTCTAAGGTCAAGAACAATTCCTTCAACTTTTTGAGCTTTAAGTTTTAGAAGTTCGGCCTTAACATCGTCTGATGCATTTCTACCTTTAGAATCTTCAAAATCCGCATAGAATCCTGGAAGATAGATATAGCCATACTTCTTCCCTCCTGGCGAATTAATAATCGAACTTCTTGCATAAGTATCTTCTATCGCAACTTCTTCACGAATTAAAGTAACATCCTTTATGGTACCATCCGTTTTCTCAACAGTTAAAGTCACTGGTGTACCTTTTTCGCCACGAATTAATCGCACAGCTTCTTCTGTTAACATCCCAACAACATTAACTGGATCCTCTTTTGGTTTGGATCTAACTTTAAGGATTTTATCACCTTTTGCAAGTTGTTTGGACTTCCAAGCTGGTGCGCCAATCGTTAAATCTCCCAAATAAAGATTTCCTTTCTTTTCCTGAATTAAAGCACCAATACCAATGATTTTTCCAGTAAAACTTGTGTCAAAATCTTCTTTATCTTTTGGTGAAAAATAATTAGTATGTGGATCAAATACTTCGGTATAAGCGTTCATATAAACTGTAAACCAATCGTTTTTCTTTCTCTTTTTGTAACGACGGAACATGTCAGTAATTTGGTCTTTAGCCTCGTCTTGTGCTTTGATACGCTTTTGATCTGCTGTCAAAATTTCTAATTTAACAGTATCTTTTAGCTTGTTAGTTACTAAAGAATCTTTTCTCTTCTTTTGAGATTCTTCCTTGTTATTAAGCGTTTCGATTTCTCTTAAAATATAATATTTAACAAAACGATTCCACTCCTTTTTTTGCTCAGCAGCATTAGCAGGATTGGTTTTAAGTTTTGGCTCAAGAATCATAGAATCGTCTTCGTTAAGATTAACAGGTTTGCTAAGAATATCCTGTGTCATCTTATCAATATCATCCAAACGTTGATACAGCCTATCAGTAGTTAATTTATAAAACGTCAAATCACCATTATTAAGATAATCGTCAAGTTTTGTTTTGTGTTTGGAAAACTCATCCATATCAGATTGCAAAAAGATTCTTTTATCTGGGTCAGCAGACTCAAAAAACTTATTATAAACTTCTGCGGAATAAGCATCGTTAATTGGTTTTGGAGAGTAATGCAAATAGGATAAAGTGTTTTTGACACTCACCATAATGGTTTGCATTTTTTCGTCATCATTTTGTGGCGCGTTGAAACAAAACATCAGCGTCATAAGAGGCGCAAACATGAAGATTCTGTTCCATTTAAAATTTTTAAACATAGAGATTACTTAAATGATAAAATATTGGTAATTAGCTTTTACTAAATGTTACAAATGATTGCAAATTTTATTCGAAATCATAAGTCCAAGTCACATCAAATTTAATACCTTATTTTTATTCGACTGCTATATTTTATCTAATTTTGTATAATTCTTTAAAAATGGGCTTTATTTTGTCAAGATGCCCAACTATTATTTATTTTTACAATTATGAAAAAACCCTTGATATTAGTGACTAATGACGATGGCATAACTGCGCCTGGCATTAGAAATTTGGTAAACTTTATGAACGAAATTGGTGAAGTTATTGTCGTTGCTCCCAATTCGCCTCAAAGCGGAAAAGGTCATGCCATTACCATTAACCAAACCCTGACCTACGAAGAAATCAATCTTGATGGTCCTCAAACAGATTATGCATTAAGCGGAACACCTGTTGATTGTGTAAAATTCGCTTTGGATAAGATTCTAACTAGGAAACCAGACATCGTGGTTTCAGGGATTAATCATGGTGCTAATTCTTCCATTAACGTTATCTATTCGGGGACGATGTCAGCTGCTGTAGAAGCTGGTGTAGAGGGTTTACAAGCCATTGGATTTTCGTTGTTGGATTTTTCTTGGGATGCAGATTTTACGCAAGCCAAAGAATATATTCAAGCTATTGTTAAAAAAGTTCTTGACAATCCGCTTCCAAAGGGAGTTGTTTTAAATGTCAATATTCCTAAACTTCCTAAAGACGAGATAAAAGGTGTAAAAGTCTGCAAACAAGCTCATGCAAAATGGGAAGAAAGTTTTGATGAGCGCGTTAACCCACATGGAAAAAAATACTATTGGTTATCTGGATATTTTAACAATATGGATCATTCTGAAGACGCTGACGAAACGGCTTTAGCTGATGGCTACATATCAATTGTTCCTGTCAAATTTGATTTAACTGCTCACGAATATCTTAAAGAGCTAGATTCGATAATGAAGTTTTAAAATAGAAAACGGTCAAAATAATTTGACCGTTTTTTTATCTACCTAAAGCCTTACTCAAAGCTTCGGATGCTTTTTTGACTTCAAGATTCCAGTCATCAACAGCATTGCCATCTGCGCCATCAGAAATATATTTTAAAGCTAAAAAAGGAATATTCTCCAATTTTGCAACTTTTGCCAAAGCATAAGCTTCCATTTCTATCACATTATATTCGTGATTGTTATGTTCCATTTCGAATTGATCACCAGTTCCACAAATTCCGATTGGAAGCTCTGACAATGCAATTCCATTATCCAAAATAATCGCCGAATTTTCAAAAGGTGTTTCAAATTTTGAAAATCCCAAAGCTGAAACTTCCATATCACGTTGGATAAACTGCATACAACAAACAACGCTTCCTCTGTCAAAAACTGTACTTCCAGCTGTACCAAGGTTAATGATAATGTCTGGTTGATATTTCGCAATCGCTTTGGTCAAATAGTAAGTTGCATTGACTTTCCCGACACCAACAAAGACTTTGTTATCTTTTCCAAAATGTCCACCAGCTTCGCTTTCTAAGGCAAAAACAAAAAGTGGACTCTGAAAAGTCATATTATTAATTTTAATCATTTTAATAAAATATGAGCAAAGCTAAGGATTTAATCATCATTCGAAATTTCAATAATAGCTTTAGAAATTAATGCAAAAATAAAATAAATCATTTATGACGAAAAGTTTTATATTAACAACAAGACCGTTTTTTCAGAAACAAAATTAAAAACAATACAAAAATCAACAGAAAATATTACAATAATGCCCAAATATGATTTATTAACTTCAAAAGTCCCCTATTTTAACAAAAGTTTATGGCTTACAAATTGTTAGGTAATCTACTGAACAAAATTTAATTATTATTAAACAATCAATAACATGATTACATACCGCGAATATCTTGAGTTAGCCGGCATCAAAATGAGTGATGATGATTGGGAAATATATGAGCCAAGACTTGAAAAAGTAGATTATAAAAAAGGCGATCTTATCATTAAACAAGGTGATGTTGAAGACTATCTTTCCGTGATTACAAAAGGCATTGCGCGTTACTATATCGAAAAAGACGACAAAGAAATTACCTTAAATTTTGTATTTGAACATAATTATTTTAGTGCTTACGAGTCCTTTTTAACAAGAAAACCAAGTCCATACAATATTGAAGCATTAACAGATGTTAGTCTTTGGCGCTCTTCATACGAAAGTTTTAAATATTTTCACCAGCATGCAAGTATTGGGAATTACCTTGGACGAATTGCAGCAGAGGGACTTTATCTTAGAAAAGCAGAACGCGAAATTTCTTTTTTGACAGAAACTGCAGAACAGCGCTATCTTTATTTATTAGAAAAAGATAAAAATCTGTTGCAGAAAGTTCCACTCAAATATATTGCTTCATATATTGGCGTTACACCACAAGCTTTAAGCAGAATCCGAAAGCGAATTAGTTAACCCAGGTTCATTTACTCGCATCAGAATTAATAATACATTTGCCACAACAAAACGGTTTTAAAAACACACACAAATGATGTAAAAAGGCTTTTGAAAATTTTCAAAGCCTTTTTTGACCACAAAGTTAATTTATACTGAAAAACATTAACCGAATACAGTATTATATACTATTTTTCTTCGCATTTATTCAGTATAGCACGCAATCATTTTGCAGATTTTATTTTCTTTATTAAAAAACATCCATTCGATGGCATTTTTATCTAAGATTGATTTGTAATACAGAGCTACACAATTCACTCCTTTTGTAACATCATAGAGCTCAAATTTTAAATCTGGAATTTTCTGTAAGGCTTTTTTCCAATATTCACCAACATTTTGTTTCCCTTTTAAAGTTCCACTGTCATTGCCAGTTGCCATTTTTATCATTGGTGTCGTGATTTCAATATCATCGGAATAATGTTCTAAGATTTTCTCCAAATTATGGGAGTTCCATACATTAATCCACTCCTTTGCAAATTCTTGAATATCCATTTTATCTTTCTGCTATGCTAACTAAATTGTTTGTTAAAAGGTTTTTCTTTTTAAAACAAAACCCTCGTATCGTTTCTTAATTCCTCCAAATATTTTTTCTTGTCATCTCGGTAAAAGAGATTCATGGTTTCGAAAGGAATCATTTTTAAATCTTTATCCACGATATGGACACACGATTTTTTAACCGCACGAACATCAAAATCGTGAGCATCCATAAAATTCATGATTATAATTCTAAACAAATTGTCATAACCCAAATCTGGTGCAACAACTTCGGGGAGACAACATAATAATTGATTAACTTTTGGCTGAACTTTATCCACCGAAATTCCAGTACTGAAAATATCGATGAGTTGCATTTTCAAACCTTCATCTTGTTCGTAAACAATGGTATTTTTAGACTCATTATTCAGTAAATCAGCTGGATTGATGTAGCGAGTTAAAGGAATAATTTCATCATTTAATTTTAAAATATATCCCATTGCCAAAGCATCTGGATTACACGGAACGGGAATAATATCATCAGCATTTAAAGCTGGAAACTGATTTAAAATTTCTTGTCGAACTTCTGTTAATGTAATTTTTTCGCCTGCCGAATCTTCACGATTTCGTCCCGCAATTTCTACAGGTTGGAAGGTAATTCCTCGGACGCATTTTTGTTTTAAAGCAAAATCAATGATTTTTCCAATTTCATCAATATTTTTACCTTGTTGCAAAACAACTACAAGGGTTGTTGAAAGATTTAATTCATTCAATTTTGTTAAAGCTTTCATGCGAACATCCGTCAAATCTTTTCCTCTGAAATCTTCCAAAACTTCTGGTTTAAAAGAATCAAATTGAAGATAAATCTCAAACTCAGGTGCGTAAGTTGCCAATTTTTCCGCAAAACCAGCATCGTTGGCAATTCGGATTCCGTTGGTATTTAACATTAAATGTTTTATCGGTTTCGACTTGGCAATATCCATGATTTTAAAAAACTCTGGATGAATGGTTGGTTCTCCACCACTAATTTGTACAACATCGGGCTCGCCTTCGTTTCTTACAATCGTGTCGAACATCGCTTCGATTTCTTCCAAACTTCGGTGACTTCCGTAATGCGGCGAAGACATTGCGTAACAAGTCGGACAAGTGAGATTACATCGATCTGTAACTTCTACAATTGACAAGCAGCTATGTTGCTCATGATCTACGCACAATCCGCAATCGTAAGGACAACCATACGCAACATCTGTCCCAAAATGCAAAGGCATTTCGGAGGCTTTGTTATAATTTCTGATGTTTTTATAATACTCAACATCGGTGGCGATTTTAGTTTTAAAAAATCCATGGTCAGGACAACGTTTTGTCATAAAAACCAAATCGTCTTCAATGATAATTTTGGCGCCAACGCGCTTCAAACATTCTGGACAAAGGCTTATCGTATAATCGTAATAAGTATAATTTCTTACTGGCATAACTTTGTTTTATAATTGGAAACCACAAATAAATCCTCCTGCGGTAAAAATTAAAAGTCCTAGAAGAATTCCATAAAGCGGATACTTAAATTCGTATTTTTTGTCTCTATTGGAAGCTGCAATCATTGCTAAAATAAGAGCATATAATATTGAAACACAAAATGTAACTACACCCGAGATAAGAAAAATAATGCCGAATATGGCTAAATCGCCACCAAAATTACCACCTTCAAGAAATATCATAGCTTAATTTTTTAATTGGTTTCTGTTTTTTGATTAAATAAATATAGTAAATGATCACCAATAAACACACAATTTGAATTGTGCTTAAATTTAAAAATACATTGTATCTCGGTTTTATGAAGTCTAACAGAAAGCGAAAAGAAAAATAACTTAACATAAAAACCTGAAATAGAAATCCTGATTTATAAGTATAATTTCGCTGCAAATATTTAATGAAAATAAATAAAACCAACAGAAAAAACATTTCGTACAACGCAACTGGATGACGTAAATATTTGTCCCCTAAATGCATTCCGAAAATCGTATCTGTCGGAAGTCCGTAAGTTTCCTCATAAATACCTGTAAAGAAGCAGCCAATTCTGCCAATAAACATTGCAACAATCAATGGATAGACCATTCTATCGCCTGTACTCTCTTTTTTACCAATAATTTTTTTCATTAACTCGACGCCGATTAATCCGCCAGCCAAACCACCAACAATTGTATTATTTAACCAAATGTAAGCCAAGGTCTTTGGTGCTTTCATTAAGTCCAAAGGTCTTTCTAAAGAGCCAATAACATGCGAGCCAACTAAGGCGCCAAAAGTTGCTGCAATGACAATCAAAAGCGAATTGACACTACTAAATTTTTCGGTGTCTTTTCGTTTTAACCAAGTATAATAGCGCATCGCAACAAAAATCCCAAGAGATTCTGTAATGGGATGCAGCAAAATATCTTTTCCGAAAAGATGAAGCGTAACAGGAAAATCTATCATAAAATGAAGATATAAAAAAAGCAGCCCGAAAGCTGCTAAATATTTAAAAAAATCTTGACTAAGTCAACATTCCGCCATCTACGTTAATCACTTGTCCCGTGATATAACCTGACATATCGCTTCCTAAAAATACGCAAGCATTAGCCACATCTTCCGGCTGTCCACCACGCTTCAACGGAATTGCATCTCTCCAACCTTTAACCGTATTTTCATCCAAAACAGCAGTCATTTCAGTTTCGATGAAACCTGGTGCAATCACGTTGCAACGGATATTACGAGAACCTAACTCCAAAGCCACAGATTTTGAGAATCCGATAACCCCTGCTTTAGAAGCTGCGTAGTTTGCCTGTCCAGCATTTCCTTTAACACCAACCACAGAAGACATATTGATAATCGAACCAGATTTAGCTTTCATCATTGGCTTAATCACCGCTTTTGTAAGGTTAAATACAGAATCCAAATTTACTTTGATAATCGTATCCCAATCGTCTTTCGACATTCTCAACATCAAATTATCTTTAGTAATTCCAGCGTTATTAATCAAGATATCAATTTGTCCAAATTCTGCCATAACATCGTCTACCAACTTTTGTGCGGCGTCAAAATTGGATGCGTCAGATTGGTAAGATTTAACAGTAGTAATTTTAGAAAGTTCCTCTTCCAAAGCTTTTGCCTTATCAACAGATCCTGCATAAGTGAAAGCCACTTTTGCGCCTTGCGCTGCAAAAACTTCGGCAATTCCTTTTCCGATTCCTCTTGTTGCACCTGTAATTAAGGCAACTTTTCCTTCTAATAGTTTCATAAATCTTAATTAATTATTGTTTAATAAATTTTTGATTAGCAACTCCCACATTACTAATAATTTGCATCATATATGCTCCTGTTGGTAAATCGGAAGTGTTTAATGTATAATTTTTACTAGATATTTTTTTTTGAAAAATAACTTTTCCGTCCATATTAACTAATCGTATTATTTTAATTTCCGTTTCACCGTCAACATTAATAAAGTCAGTTGCAGGATTCGGAAAAACATTGTATTTCGGTAATATACTATTATTTACAGAAAGTATTTTATCATCAAAAATTCGAGCAATTCCTCTTCTTTGTATATTATTATATGTTAAAAACTCGCCCCCTACTAAAATTTTACTATCTTTTTGCAATTCAATTGTATTAATAACATCATCCGAACCAGCTCCTGTTTCAAAATTAAGATCCACTTTTCCATTATCTTCCAATTTTGCTAAATAGTGTCTAGAGTGTCCATCAATGAAGCTAATTTCTCCAGCAATAAAAATGCTTCCATCTTGTTTTACTAATACTTTTTTCAAAAAAGATCCTGTCTCATGTTCGACTCTATCTCTGTCTAAAATAAGGAAAGAAGAATCAAGTTCTCCATTTCTTTCTAAACGAGCAAGATACTTATTTGGCTGATTAAAATCTTCACTATTGAATCTAAATATCCCTGCCATTAAGATTTTTCCATCGTTTTGCAAAGCAATGCTATTTACTACCATTCCAGGATTCATATTAAGAATATCCGTTTTGAAAGAATAATCTTTTGTGCCGTCTGTATTTATCCTAACAACCCCGTTTGATGCATCGCCTCCAAAAATAGTTGCCGCAGCAAGAATTTGACCGTTTTCCAACAGCAGTATATCATTGACAATAGACTCTGAAGATATAAATCCATTTGCATTAAAGCTTTCGTCCAAAGATCCGTCAGAATTTAATCGGGCTATTTTATGGTGCTCTTTATTATCATAATTCAAAAATCCCCCACAAATAATAATTTTACCATCTGGTTGTATAAGAACTTTTTTTATTGAGATATCTGTGCCTCTTCCAGTATTAAACGAAGTATCTACAGTTCCATCAGTATTCAATCTGCATATATTTTGCCCCGTATTTCCTGACATCCAAAAACTGCCTACTACAAGAATTTTTCCATCAGATTGAATGGCTATATCTGAAATTCCTCCTCCATATATCGGTGTAACAAAAGTACTATCTTTAGTACCATTAGAATTTAGTCTTGCTATACAAAATGTACCCCCATAATAGCCACCAACCAAGATTTTACCATCATTTTGTTGTTTTATACTCCCAACCCAAATGGGCTCAATATTTTCACTCGCTATAAATGGATTAAAATGAATATCTAGACTTTGACTATTTAAAATAAAAAAAGAAAGTCCAGAAAAAAGAATAAAAATTTTTTTTTTCATTTTGTAAATTTATAGACAAATATAAACATCTTTTGTTGCGAAAAAATTAACTCAAAAAATATTATTAACAATCAACACAATCTCACCTTTTAAAGTTTTGCTTTTGGAGAATTCAATTAACTCGTTGATTGTTCCGCGTTTAGTCTCTTCAAACTTTTTGGAAATCTCACGACTAAGACTCACTTTGGTTTCTTCGCCGAAGAACTCCTTTATCTGTTCCAAAGTTGTGTTAATCTTATGCGGACTTTCGTAAAGAATAATGGTTTTTTTCTCCTCGGCAAGTTGCTTTAATTTGGTTTGACGACCTTTTTTCTGGGGTAAAAAACCAGCAAAATAAAAATCGTGATTCGGCAATCCCGAAACAACCAAAGCCGGAACAAAGGCCGTTGCTCCAGGCAAACAAATCATTTCGATATCGTTATCTGCGCCAGCTTTTGCCAACAAATATCCAGGATCCGAAATCCCAGGCGTTCCTGCATCTGTGATAATGGCAATATTTTGACCATTTTGTAAATCCTGAATCACCTTTTCCGTAGCTTGATGCTCGTTATGCAAGTGATAGGATTTCAACGGTTTAGCTATTTCATAATGCTTTAGCAAAACACCAGAAGTTCTGGTATCTTCACATAAAATATAATCGACTTCTTTTAGAACTTTAATCGCTCGAAAAGTCATGTCTTCCAAATTCCCAACTGGCGTCGGAACAAAGTATAAAATGCCCGACATTACACAAATCTATTTTCTACCAAAGTCCAAAGACGTTGCGCATAACTATCTGCTTTTTCCCAATTTTTGTGATAATATAGATCACTTAAAAATTCTTTGGCAGCATCCAAATTGTCGAATTCGTTCAGTTTATGAATCACTTGGTTAAGTTCAACTTGACTATTTTTGAATAAATGTTGGGTAAACGCGATTTTATCATTCAAATCCAAACGGAATTCTGGTTTTGGTTTTGGCGCTTCCATATAATCTGTCGGCATATTATTTCTGCCAAGACTACCAATATTTTTATCCTCAGAAGCAGATTCTGTAGTGTGAATTCGCTCTAAAGGATCATCATCAAACAATGTCTTGCTAATGCCTTTAATATTTGATAATTTGATTTTTTTAGCATTTTGAGCATCTTCGGAAGTATCAGAATCTCTATCATTAAATTTAGATTCTTGAGATTCCTCAACGATTTTTTCAACAGGTTTCTCCTCAGATTTTTCTTCAGAAACCACGTTATGAATAACTTCAGGCTCTTCCAATTTTTCCTCTGTAACTGTGTCAGTTATGTGAGAAATACTTTCCGTCGAACTATCTTCGATTTTATCTTCAGAAACCGAAATTTCAGAAACCAAACTTGGCTCCTCAACTTTAGGTTCTTCTGTTGGACTTTCGTTGCCATGACTCATCGCAAAAGAAAATTGACTTTCCTTATTTAGAAACTCTGCTGGTTCTTCTAGCTTTTCGTCAACAACTTCGGGCAACTCTTCAACATCATCTTCTTTGAACATTTCGTTATCCGATAAGTCGAGATGGTCATCCTGCGTTTCAAATTCTTCATCAATATCCTCATGAAGTTCATTATCTTCAACTTCGACAAGTTCTTCTTGATGTGCTTCTGCTAAAATTTGATTGTCGATTAAATCCAAATCATCATCTTTTTCTTCCTCCTCTTCATCAGTTGCATTTTCAACAAAACTTGGCTCAGAGACAATTTCTTCTTGAGAAACTTCCTCCGGCTTTACAATTTCCTCATGTACAATTGCTGGAACAATTTGAGATTTTTGCAAAATATGGTTTAGTCCAAATGCTTCACTTAATTTTAAAAAAGTTGCTTTCTCTGACAGTTCTTTGATCAAATTTTCCTTTTGAAGAAGGTCATCAATCGAAGAAATTTCGTTTAATTCTTCAATAATATTTTGAATATCAAGAAACAACTCGTCTTGGATTTCTTGCAGCCCATTCATAACAATCTAATTATCTTTTTCGTAATTTTGAAACTTATTTATAAGTCAAATCTCAGCTTTCGAAACTTCAAAAATTGAAGTAAAGAATCCTTGAAAATTTTGGCTTATATGAATTGCTAAATTAAAGAATGTTTTTAGAAAATACAATAAATCATTCTAAACAGAGTGGTTGGATGGAAGTTATTTGTGGATCGATGTTTTCTGGCAAAACAGAAGAGTTGATTCGCAGATTACGACGCGCCGAAATGGCCGGACAAACAGTGGAAATTTTTAAACCGAAAATCGATACACGATATTCGGATGAAGATGTTGTATCGCATAATCACAACAAAATTCCGAGTACAGCAGTGGATTCTTCTAACGAGATTCTGCTTCTAGGCTCGCATTGTGATGTTGTGGGCATCGACGAAGCGCAATTTTTTGACGAAGGCATCGTCGAAGTTGCAAACCAATTGGCAAATACTGGCACCAGAGTGGTCATTGCAGGTCTCGATATGGATTTCCTTGGACGACCTTTTGGTCCAATGCCAAATCTTATGGCAACTGCGGAATATGTTACAAAAGTGCACGCTATTTGCAAAAGAACCGGAAACCTTGCGAACTATTCGATGAGGATTTCTCATGGTAAAGACATTGTTGAACTTGGTGAAACTGAAAGCTACGAAGCGGTTAGCAGACGGGTTTTCATTGACGAAGTTCTGTCAAAAAATAATCAGGAGTCAAAATAATGATTCCACAAAAAAATGAAATATACAACTCAAGAACTTGCATTTTTTACCAATTCTGAATTGATTGGTAATCCAAAATTGGTTGTCAAAAATATTGCTTTTGACAGTCGAAGTATCTATTCTACAAAAAACACAGCCTTTATCGCCATCAATTCGAGCAAAAATTCTGGTGAGAATTATATCGAAACGGCAATCGAAAAAGGCATCGATGTTATTATCAGTGAGAAAAAAACATCTGACAATCCTAATATTACGTGGATTATTGTAAAGAATAGCTTGCAATTCTTGAGGCAACTTGCTAAATATCATTTCGAAAATTCTTACATAAAAAGTATCGGAATTACGGGAAGTAATGGTAAAACTATTCTTAAAGAATGGCTTTATCAAAGTCTTTGGAATGAATACCAAACCGTAAAAAGTCCAAAAAGTTTTAATTCTCAAATTGGACTTCCACTCTCTTTACTACAAATAAATGCTAGTTCTGAACTCGGAATTTTCGAAGTTGGAATTTCTAAACCCAATGAAATGGAATTGCAGGAAGAAATCTTCCATCCCAACATTGGTGTTTTGACTTATATAGGTTCTGCACATTCTGCAAATTTCGACGATGAAGTAAATCTTATCGACGAGAAAATAAAGCTTTTCAAACATTCGAAAACGATAATTTACAACGGTGATAAAGATTTGGTTGTTAATAAAATAAATAATCTTTATTCAAGTAAAAAATTAATTAGTTTTGGTTTTAAATCAAATAACGATATCCATATTCTTAATGATTATAAAAACCGTCAAGAATTTGTAAAGGTTAAAGTTTTTGATGATGAAATCGATTTTGAAGCAAGTACGCGTGATGAAGCGACTTTGTGCAATGCTTTAGCTTTAATTGCAGTTTTAAAAGAGCTTGGTTTCTCAAACTCAAAAATTTTAGAAAAAATAAATGCACTACAAGCGATTGAAATGCGTTTGGAAAGTATCGAAGGTATTCGTAATAATCTGATTATCAATGATTCGTACAATCTAGATTTAGATTCACTTAAAATAGCTTTTCAGTTTGTTCAGGAATATAACAAAGCGAAAAAGTCTTTGGTTTTAACTGATTTTGTAGATTCAGATTCTCACAATCCTAGTTTCTACAAAGAAGTTATGGACTTGGTGAACGAGCAAAATTTTGAGCAAGTTTTCTTGATAGGCAATCAAATTACAAATTTTGTTAAATCATTAAAAGCAAAAGCTTATTGTTTTGATTCAACCGAAAGTTTCATAGAAAGTAAAGTCTTTGAAGATATTGAAAATCAATTAATTCTATTAAAAGGTGCTCGGAAATTTGAAGTCGAACGCATCAAAGAAATTTTAGAATTAAGAAAACACGAAACACGATTAGAGATTAATCTTAATGCTCTTCTTCATAACATCAATGTTCATAAATCGCTTTTGAAACCAGAAACCAAAATGATGGCAATGGTTAAAGCTAATGCTTATGGATTAGGAAGTTTTGAAATTTCAGAATTTCTTCAACATCATCATATTGATTATCTGGGCGTTGCTGTTGCTGACGAAGGCGCCGATTTAAGAAAAAAAGGCATCACGACTCCGATTATTGTGATGAATCCGGAGCAACACAGCTATAGAACTGTTATTGAGTACAATCTAGAGCCAGAAATCTACAGTTTCCGCGTTTTGGAACTATTCTGTCAAGAGTTGAAAAAGCTTGGTATTACAGAGAAATATCCAATCCATATCAAGCTGGAAACAGGTATGCATCGATTGGGTTTCAAAGAAAATGAAATTCCTCAGTTGGTCGATTTTGTTAAAGAAAACAATGTCAAAATACAAAGTGTTTTTAGCCATCTCGCTACTGCGGATATGCCCGAAGAAAAACAATACGTTGAATTTCAGCTAGAAACATTCAAAAGACTTTCTGATAATTTAGTAAATTTACTAGGTTATCAACCAATTCGCCATATTCTTAATTCATCAGGAATTCTTAATTATACTGATAGTCAATACGATATGGTCAGAATTGGTATTGGTATGATGGGAATTGCGTACAACGAAGAAATTCAAAAAAAATTGCAAAGTGCGGTGAGTTTCAAAACGGTTATTTCGCAAATTTCCGATATAGACATTGGAGAAACAGTTGGTTACGGAAGACGTTTTAAAGCTGATCATGAATCAAAAATAGCTACTGTACCTGTTGGTTACGCGGATGGTATCCCAAGGTTAATTGGAAGAGGCATTGGCAAAGTCAATGTCCAAAATCAATTGGTTCCTATTGCTGGCACAATTTGTATGGATATGTTGATGGTTGATGTGACAGATATTTCGGCAAAAGAAGGTGAAGATGTCATCATTTTTGCAGAAAAACCAAGCTTAATGGATTTCGCAGACTACTGCAACACGATTCCTTATGAGGTTTTGACTTCGATATCGCCTCGGGTAAAAAGAGTATATATAAAAGATTAATAATGAAGAATTTTTGGATATTATTAGCGTTTGTTTGTTTTAATTTGTTTCAATCACAAGTTAAGGAGCCGCTAGTCATTCCAAAAAATGCTAGAATTGGTCTTTCACTTAGTGGCGGTGGTGCCAAAGGCTTTTCGCATGTTGGTGTTCTCAAAATCATCGATTCTTTGGGAATTAAAATCGATTATGTATCTGGAACCAGTATGGGCGCCATTATTGGTGGACTTTACGCTGCTGGATATACAGGAAAAGACATCGAAAAAGTGGTGATGGATACAGACTTTTATTCATTAATTACCGATCCAACCTCAAGAAAAGATGCTACTTTTTTTAATAAATCAGTTGACAAATACCTTTTGAACATTCCGTTAGAAAATGGCAAAGCCAATTTTCCGTCTTCTATTTCGACAGGACAACGAAATGTTTATATGCTGAAAGAGCTTCTTAAAAACGTTTCTAATGTGACAGACTTCTCCAAGTTGCCCATTCCGTTCTTATGTGTCGCAACCAACTTAGAAAGTGGTAATATGCAAATCTTTGATAAAGGTGATTTGGTACAATCTATTATGGCGAGTTCTGCATTTCCATCTTTGTTAGAGCCAGTAAAGATTGGCGACAGCCTTTATGTTGATGGTGCGATGACGGTCAATTATCCCTCAAAACCTTTGAAAGATCGAGGTATGGATATTGTCATCGGTGTGGATCTTAACCAAGGTCTAGCAAAGCAACAAGACCTTAAAAGTATGCTTTCTATCCTTAACCAAATTATCGATTTTGGAATCCAACGAGATACAAAGAGACAGTATAAATATACCGACATCAACATAAAACCTGATTTATCGGGAATGACGGCGACGAGCTATGACAATAAGAAAAGTATTCTCGATAGTGGCTATGTTGCGGCAAAAACTTTTGAAGTGGTTCTTAACAAACTTCCAAAGCGCGACTACGAACGTCTTAGAGTCCCAATTAACCCCATTTACAGCAATGTTTACAAAATAGACAGCCTTGTACTTGAAAATAGCAAAATCTATGGTAAAAACTACGTTTTAGGGAAACTAGGACTTCGAACGCCGTCGATGCAGACCTATGGTAGCATCAACAAAATGATTGATAAACTTTACGCCACCAACAACTACAAAATTATCAATTATGATATTGTTCAAAACGCTGAAACCAATTATTTAAAAGTACAAGTTACAGAAGACAACACCCGTAACTTTATAAAGTTCGGTCTTCACTACGATGAAATTTTTAAAACAGGTTTGTTGCTTAATTATTCGGCAAAACGATTGTTATTTAAAAACACAGATTTGTCTCTTGATTTGGTTGTAGGAGATAAACCTAGATATTATTTTAATTACTTTATTGACAACGGCTACATTCCAGGCTTTGGGCTTTATGCATCGGGAATGAGTTATGAATTATTAAATAAAAGTAAAAACATTATTGAGGATTGGAAGTGGTTCCGAAATGAAGCTTATCTACAATCGATTTGGAAGGACAAATATGCACTTGGTGGCGGTATTAGCTTTGATTATTTTGACTCTGAAGATGCAGCTGGACAAAATTACAATTCGGACAGATATCTCAATCTTTACGCATTTATAAAAAGTGATACACAAGATGATAAGGATTTCCCAACAAGAGGTTTTTATCTAAATACTGAAGTTAAAGTTTTGGATGTTTTCTCATCTGAGCTCGAAAAGAAACCTGTACAAGCAAAAGCTGACATTCGTATGAGTTTCCGAATTTCGAAGAAGTTTACTTATCGTCTGAATTTGTTTGGAGGTTTAAGTTTTGGAGACGTTATCCCCCACTTCTACCAATACCGTTTAGGTGGGATTTTTGAACAAAATTTAGGTAATATCAAATCGATGTCAGGCTATCAATTTGGACAACTTAATGATAATAATCAATTGTATGTTTCAAATGATTTGCAATTTCGATTTAATAAAAACTACTACATCATTGGGAATTTTAGTTTTGCAAACATGTTTGATAGTTTCGATTTAGAAGAAACCGCAAAAATTAATTACAGTTCAGTAGGTATCACGGTTGGTTACAAATCACCTTTTGGACAGATTAAAATTAATTTCAGCCAATCACTTAACAAACAAAAAGGAATTTTCAGTGTGATATTAGGACACTGGTTTTAAAATTATGATACAATTTTTCTTTGAAGACGTAGAAAACAACATTCAACCGAGCTATGCCGATTGGTTACAAGAGCTTATTATAGGTGAAGAAAAAAAGCTTGGCAAGGTTAATTATATCTTGTGCGATGATGATTATTTATTAAAAATAAATCAAGATTTTCTACAACACGATTACTATACCGACATCATTACTTTTGATAAGGTTAAGGGTAAAACAATAAACGCTGACATTTTCGTATCTTTGCAGCGTGTAAATGACAATGCTAATCTAATGCAAAAATCAACAGATGAAGAGTTACGAAGAGTTCTCGCTCATGGCCTACTCCACCTTGTTGGTTACAAAGATAAATCTGATGAGGAGCAAAAAGAAATGCGCTCCAAAGAAGATTTCTACTTAGCATTATTTGCCGAAAAGTATATTTAATTTAAAAATGTTTCACGTGAAACATTTTGTTTTTTTTATTATTAAACTGAACTAAAAATGATTTCAGACATATATGACGTTATCGTCGTTGGTGCAGGACACGCAGGCTGCGAAGCCGCTGCCGCTGCTGCCAATCTAGGCTCAAAAACATTAATGGTAACCATGAATATGCAAACCATTGGACAAATGAGCTGTAATCCAGCAATGGGAGGAATTGCAAAAGGACAAATCGTAAGAGAAATTGACGCTATGGGTGGCTATTCTGGTGTTATTTCTGATAAGTCTGCTATTCAATTTAAAATGCTAAACCTATCTAAAGGTCCTGCAATGTGGTCTCCTAGAACACAAAACGACCGTATGTTGTTCGCACAAGAATGGCGTATTGCTTTAGAAAACACAGACAACTTAGACTTCTTCCAAGATATGGTTAAAAACCTTATAATCGAGGATAACAAAGTCGTTGGTGTTATCACTTCACTAGGTATAGAAATCCGAGGAAAATCTGTCGTATTAACGAATGGAACATTCTTAAATGGATTAATCCACGTAGGAGATAAACAACTTGGCGGTGGCCGAATGGGAGAACCTAGAGCTTACGGAATAACGGAACAATTAGTTTCTTTAGGCTTCGAATCTGGTAGAATGAAAACAGGTACACCACCGCGTGTTGATGGTCGTAGTTTGGATTATTCTAAAATGGAAGAACAGTCTGGAGACGAAAATCCACAAAAATTTTCTTATCTAGACACACCAAAACTTAAAGAACAAAGAAGCTGCTACATCGTCTATACCAACGAAGCAGTACATGACGTTTTACGTTCTGGATTTGATAGAAGCCCAATGTTTAATGGAACTATTCAAAGTTTAGGACCCCGATATTGTCCAAGTATAGAGGATAAAATCAATCGATTTGCTGAGCGAACAAGACATCAACTTTTCGTAGAACCAGAAGGTTGGAACACCGTCGAAATCTATGTTAATGGATTCAGTTCTTCACTTCCAGAAGATGTACAAATTAAAGCTATGAAATTAATTCCAGGTTTCGAAAATGTAAAAGTTTTCCGTCCTGGTTATGCAATCGAATATGATTACTTCCCTCCTACTCAACTTTATCATACCTTAGAAACTAAGTTGATTCAAAACCTTTATTTTGCAGGACAAATAAATGGTACAACAGGTTACGAAGAAGCGGCAGGACAAGGCTTAATTGCTGGAATTAATGCAGCATTAAAAGTTCAAGATAAACCAGAATTTACTTTAAGTAGAGATGAAGCTTACATCGGTGTTCTAATCGATGATTTAATCACAAAAGGCACAGAAGAACCATACAGAATGTTCACTTCTAGAGCAGAATACAGACTACTTTTAAGACAAGATAATGCCGACATTAGATTAACTGAAAAGTCATATAATCTTGGTTTAGCAACACAAGAAAGGCTAGATCGCGTTAAAGATAAAATAGCTAAAAGTCAACAACTTGAAGACTTTTTACGAGAAACTTCTTTAAAACCTGGTATCATAAATCCAATCTTACAAAGTATAGAATCTAGTCCTGTCGACCAAGCTTACAGAACTGCACAGATTCTTACAAGACCAAATATGACGCTTGAAAAACTGGAAGAAATCCCAGCCATTAAAGAATTTGCAAGCCAATTTAACAACGAAGTAAGAGAACAAGCTGAGATTAATATTAAGTATAAAGGTTACATCGAAAAGGAAAAAGAAAACGTTTCTAAACTAAATAGATTAGAAAATATCAAGATTCCTGAAGACTTTGACTTTACAAAAATATCAAGTTTATCATCCGAAGCGAAGCAAAAGTTAAGTAAAGTCATGCCTAAAACAATTGCCCAAGCGGGAAGAATCAGCGGTGTATCGCCAGCAGATATTAATGTATTATTAGTATATCTAGGGAGATAAATTGTGGATAACTTGTTAAATGTTTCACGTGAAACATTTATTTAAGCCAAAAATAACAAAGAAATACAAGATTGTGGAATTGTGGATAACTTCAATTCCACAATACTTAAATAAAATAAAAAAAACGATTCATCTTACTTTAATGAAGATAAAAGATCATTTTCTAAGCCAAGAAATTTTTGAATTAAAAGAAACCGAAACCAAAGGTGTTTGGAAAACCTCCCCTATTCCATCGAATCTTTCAAAATATTATGAAAGCGAAGATTACATTTCGCACCATCAAGATAGCGGAAGTGCAAAGGAAAAATTATACAAATTTTTACAAGGTTTCAATCTTTCTTACAAGAAAAATATACTTTCAAAAAGTCTCAATTCTGGTCAAAATCAAAAAGTTTTAGACTATGGTTGTGGTGCTGGAGAATTTGTAAAATGTATAGAAAATGATTTTACAACTTTTGGATTCGAACCAAATGACGATGCAAGAAATGCTGCAAAACAAAAAACAAGCAAGACTACTTTAGTATCGAATCTAGATGACATTGAAGATCACTCATTAGATGCGATTACACTTTGGCACGTTTTCGAGCACGTGGAAAATCAAGAAGAGATGCTTTCTATATTTTACAAAAAATTAAAAGCCGACGGAAAACTAATTATTGCAGTTCCAAATCCAACTTCGCACGATGCGATTTTTTATAAAGAATTTTGGGCAGCCTATGATGTACCTCGACACGTTTTTCATTTTTCAAGAAACGGAATGTTGAAGCTAATGAATAATAATTCTTGGAAAGTAGAAAAAGTTAAGCCTCTCCTACTCGACTCGTTTTATATTTCTATGTTGAGTGAAAAATATAAAAAATCGAGCCTTTTTTGGCTAAAAGCAAGTTATCGCGGAGCGATTTCTAACATAAAAGCATCATTTTCGGGCGAATATTCGAGTTTGATATATATTATCGGAAAAGTTTAGAAAATCGATTTTTAAGCTATTTCTGAAAGCCGATTTTTGAGCATTTTGTGACTTTTTTGTGGAAAACTTCCAATTTTTAGAAAATCCAACAAAAATTTTGAAACTAAGAAAACCTCCTGAGAATCGCTTGAAAAAAAATTCCAAGTCCTTAGTAAAATCTAAGACATAAAAAAACCGACAAAAATTGTCGGTTTTACTTTTTTATGATTTTATAAAATTAATCTTTATTAATAGCAGCAACTCCAGGAAGTTCTAATCCCTCCAAACTTTCTAACATTGCACCACCACCTGTCGAAACATAACTAACCTTATCAGCATAACCGAATTGCTTCACAAAAGCAACACTGTCTCCGCCACCAACTAAAGAAAATGCTCCTAACTTGGTCGCTTCTTCAATACTATCACCTAGAGCAACAGTTCCTCCAGCGAACTTCGACATTTCGAAAACACCAATTGGTCCATTCCAAAGAATCGTTTTAGAATTTAGGATAACATCATTAATTTTATTTCTAGATTGATGACCAGCATCCAATCCCATCCAACCCTCAGGAATTTCGAAAACATTAACTTCCTCTGTATTTGCATCATTGCTAAATTGGTCTGCAATAATAACATCACTTGGCAAATAAACTTCAACTTTATGCTGTTTTGCTTTCTCAAGAATTTCTAAAGCCAATTGTAATTTATCATCTTCCACCAAAGAGTTTCCAATCTTTCCACCTAAAGCTTTAATGAAAGTAAATGCCATACCACCACCAATAATTAAATTATCAATCGCTGGTAAAATATTTTCAATAATTGTAATCTTTGTAGAAACTTTTGAGCCTCCAAGAATCGCAGTTACAGGTTTTTGTCCAGATTTAAGAACTTTATCAATCGCTTCTAATTCTTTAGCCATCAACAAACCGAAAAATCTAGTTGAAGGAAAAAACTTAGCAATTACTGCAGTTGAAGCGTGTGCTCTGTGTGCTGTACCAAAGGCATCATTAACATAAGCATCACCAAGTTTTGAAAGTTTTTCAGCAAAAGCTTCATCGCCTTTCTCCTCTTCTTCATGGAATCTAAGATTCTCAAGCAAAAGAATTTCGCCAGCTTGTAAAGCTGCAGCAGCTTGTTCCGCTTTTTCACCAATAGACTCATCCACAAATTTAACTTCTTTTCCTAAAACTTTAGAAACTTCCGAAACAATATGCTTAAGCGAAAATTTATCATTAACTTCACCTTTTGGACGACCAAGATGCGTCATCAAGATAACAGAACCGCCGTCAGCAAGAATCTTTTCTACAGTTGGTTTTACTGCAACAATTCTCGTGTTGTCTGTTACATTAAGATTGTCATCCTGTGGTACATTAAAATCGACACGCACCAAAGCTTTTTTTCCAGAAAAATTGAAATCCTTAATTGTTTTCATTCGTATTTATTAAATTTATTTCAGATTGGTTTGATATTTGAAATACTAGTTTCAACGATTACAAATGTAAGATTTCTCTTTAGCAAAAAACGAACTTTTCACACAAAAGATTCCACATCGCTACAACAATCATTATCTAACATTTTTTTAATTTTTAAAAGAAAGAAATATTGTTACTGTATATTGTAGTTGTGAGTTTTGTGGAAAACTAAAATCAAGTTTTTTGATAACATTTAATTTAAACTCAATTCATATTCTATTAACATTTATTAAGTTTGATTTTCAATTCTTTAACATAGTTTTCCACAAATGCTAGTAATTATTGAAATCGAATATATTTGGATAAAACAGCTGGGGAAAATCTTAGGATTAGCTCGCCAAAAGTTTTTTTAGTTTGGGAATTGTTTTTCGGAATTAAAATTGCAATAAGAATTTTGTCTGAAACTAAAAAACACAAATTCGACTTAGTTTTCCACAATTGTTTCGGTAGTTTTCCACAGGTTTTGGTGGGAGATATTAACAAAGTATTAATTCTTGGAATTTTATTTGTGGATTCTCGCTGTACAAAGATTCTCAATCACAAGAATAATATTAAATTTGTAGGAAATCTATCTAATATTATATAAAGTAAATTATGAAAAAAATAGCTATCGCCGCTGACCATGCAGGTTTTGAGTATAAAGAATATCTTAAAGAACAATTGAAAGATAAATACGAAATTCAGGATTTCGGGACACATTCTTTGGATTCTGTAGATTATCCAGACTTTGTGCATCCTGCGGCTTCTTCGGTTGAGAATGGTGATAACGTCCTAGGAATTTTGATTTGTGGTAGTGGTCAAGGTGTACAGATTACAGCCAACAAACATCAAAAAATCCGTTGTGCACTAGCTTGGATGCCAGAGATAGCAGCACTTTCTAGACAACATAACGATGCGAATATGATAGCTTTACCTGCTAGATTTATCGCAAAAGAACTGGCTTTGGAAATCGCAGAAAAGTTTCTGACAACCGATTTCGAAGGCGGAAGACATCAGAACAGAGTTAACAAGATTGCCTGTTCTTAACTGTAAAAACCTTAGTATTTCTTAAAATATTAAGGTTTATTAATTTTTAAACCTATGAAAAGAAATAAAAGTCAAAAAAACGAGCTTAAACTCCTAGAATTAGGACGTATTATTCTTCGTTTTATGAATCAGAATACCAACAAAATCTATAATTATAAGCAGATTGCTAATGGTATCGATTACAAAAATCCAAGACAACGAGAATTGGTGATACAAGCCTTGCATCGTCTTCTTGCAAATGAAAAAATTATTGAAAGTGAAAAAGGAAAATATATCCTTAACCTAAAGATTGAAGGTGCTTTGACAGGTATCATCGATTTTAACCAAAGTGGTAACGCTTATGTTAAAGTTGAAGGTATCGAAGATGATATTTTTATCCATCAAAAAAATGTTAAAGATGCCTTGCAAGGTGACAAGGTAATGATTGTCACGTACCATTTTAAAGGTAGAAAACTGGAAGGTTCGGTGCTTAATGTTATCGAACGTGCCAAAGATACCTTTGTTGGGACGTTCCAATATATTGCACACAAGGAGTTTGGTTTTGTTGTATTTGACAATAAGAAAATCATTAACACCGATATTTTTGTACCAAAGGGAAAATTCCATGATGCACAAGATGGTGATAAAGTGATTGTTAAAATGACAAAATGGGAGCCAGGAAGCAAAAATCCAGAAGGAGAAATCATCGAAATTCTTGGAAAACCTGGTGAACATGAAACCGAAATCCATGCGATTTTGGCAGAATATGGTTTGCCTTATAACTTCCCACCAGAAGTAGAAAAAGAAGCCAACGAACTTGACACCACTATCCAAGCTGACGAAATTGCAAGACGTTGGGATATGCGCGATATCTGTACTTTTACCATCGATCCAAAAGATGCAAAAGATTTTGATGATGCGCTTTCCATTCAAAAATTAGATAACGGAAATTGGCAAATTGGTGTTCATATTGCGGACGTTTCGTATTATGTTCGTCCTGGGACTTTACTGGATGACGAGGCTTATTCTAGAGCGACTTCTGTATATTTGGTTGACCGCGTGGTGCCGATGTTACCAGAGGTTTTGAGTAACGGCGTATGTTCTCTTCGACCTAATGAAAACAAATATACATTCTCTGCGGTTTTCGAATTGGATGATCAAGCAAAAGTTAAAAAACAATGGTTTGGTCGTACAGTAACGCATTCTGACAGAAGATTTACTTACGAAGAAGCGCAAGAACGTATCGAAACCAAAGAAGGCGATTATCAAGAAGAAATCAATAAACTTGATGATCTGGCAAAGATTCTTCGTGAAGAAAGAATTGCTGACGGTGCGATTACTTTTGACAGAAGTGAAGTACGATTTAACCTAGATGCAGACGGCAATCCGATTGGTGTTTATTTCAAAATAAGTAAAGATGCCAACCATTTGATTGAGGAATTTATGCTTTTGGCAAATAAAAAAGTGTCCGAATTTGTGTCTTTAAATAAAAGAAGTGAGCCATCTAACAATACTTTTATATATCGTGTTCACGAAGATCCAGATCCTACCAAATTAAATGCTTTACGCGATTTTGTTGGTAATTTTGGTTACAAAATGAACTTGGCAAATACCAAAACAACAACCGAAAGTATGAACAAACTTTTGAAAGATGTTAAAGGTAAAGCCGAAGAAAATATGATCGAAACTTTGGCAATGCGAAGCATGAGCAAAGCTAAATATACCACCGAAAGTCTTGGACATTACGGATTAGGATTCGAGTATTATTCGCATTTTACGTCGCCAATCCGTCGTTATCCGGATGTTATTGCACACCGATTGTTACAACATTATCTAGATGGTGGAAAACCTGTTGATGCTGCGGAATTGGAAGAGAAAGCGAAACATTGTAGCGCGATGGAGCGTCTGGCTGCCGAGGCAGAAAGAGAATCGATCAAATACATGCAAGTTAAATTTATGGAAAAACACGTTGGTGAATTCTTCACAGGTGTTATTTCTGGTGTTTCGGACTTTGGCTTCTGGGTAGAAATCCCTGAAAATGGTGCCGAAGGTATGATTAAATTAAGAGATTTAACGGATGATTCTTATAGCTTTGACGCCAAAAATTATGCTATCGTTGGTAGCAAAAGTGGCAAAACTTATCAATTGGGTGACCAAGTGAAGATAAAAGTTGTAAAAGCTAATTTGGTTGCTAAGCAGCTGGATTTCAAGATTATTGATTAAATTTTTATATAAAGAATTTTTGATAAGCTATAAATTAAGTTTGGGTTTATTAAAAATTCTTTTTCTTTGCAAGATACTATAAGCTATGTTAGAACTTATTTTATATGCAATCGTCCTTGGGATAATGCTAAGTTTGGTCTTTATAGGACCGATCTTTTTTCTCCTAATAGAAACCAGTTTTTCGCGAGGTCCCAAACATGCTTTGGCATTGGATTTTGGCGTAATAACGGCGGATTTGCTTTGCATCGTTGCTGCATATTATGCGAGTGCCGATTTGGTCCAACTTATCGATAAGCATCCCTCCTTTTACCGGATTTCGGCGCTCCTCATATTTGTATATGGCTGTATTATGCTGGTTTCCAAAACCAAAATGCACATCAAAGGTGAAGAGAAAATGATTGGTAGAAATTATTTTAAAACCTTTGCCAACGGCTTTTTACTTAATTTGTTAAATGTTGGCGTTATCTTATTTTGGTTGGTGACAGTTGTTTCTGTTCGCAATCAATATCCGGATACCAACAATTTTATCCTATATATTGGGATTGTTATTGGGACATATTTGGCAATTGATTTGGCTAAAATTTTCTTAGCAAAACAATTCCATGATAAGTTGACACAAAAGGTCGCAAACGCTATTAGGAAAGGTGTTGGCGTTATTCTGATACTTTTTAGTTTCTTTATATTTTTACAAAGTTTCAAGAAGTTTAATCAGTTTGATAAAAAGCTAGAAGAAGCCGAAAAAACTGAAGTTAAATACAAACGTTCAAAATAAAATGAGTAACATTATTTTTCCTGAAAGTCTTCAAAAAGATGATAAAATTGCGATTATTTCGCCAGCTGGTTCTGTTGAAGAATCCCAGTTGCAGACCACGTTGGATTTGATTGTTTCTAAAGGCTATCAACCTGTTTTAGGGAAAAATGCTTTAGAAAAATTTCAAGATGGTTACAGTTATGCTGGCAACGAGGCGCAAAGAATAGAAGATATTAATTGGGCGCTTAACGATTCCGAAATTAAAGCTATTTGGGCAACACGAGGCGGTTATGGCTGTCAACATCTTTTGGAACATATCAAATTGAATGACTTTAAGAAAAATCCAAAATGGTATATCGGTTATTCGGATAACACGGCTGTGCAAAGTTTTCTTCTAAAGAAAGGTTTTGCAAGCATCCATGGACAAACTATTAAGACATCTTCTTTTGGTTGTAGCGAAGAAAGTTATGATTTGATTTTTGATATTCTGAAAGGTGAAAAACTGGATTATACTTTTAAATCAAATTCGTTTAACAAAAAAGGAAATGCCGAAGCTCAAATTGTTGGCGGAAATTTAGCCCTAATTTATGCGCTTTTAGGAACCAAATATTCTTTCGATTTTAAAGATAAAATCTTGTTTATTGAAGATATTGGCGAAAATTTTTATGCTTTAGACAGAATGTTGATGAGCCTCGAATTGGCTGGCGTTTTTAAAGTCATTAGCGGACTAATTGTTGGTGGAATGACCAATATGGGCAGCGAGACCGAAAACAAAGCTTTTGAGGAGTCTTTTGACCCTTTTGCTTATCATCTTATCGAACATCGTCTTAAAGATTATGATTTCCCTGTTTTGTACGATTTTCCGAATGGACATATTTTCGACAATCGACCAATTATTCTAGGCGCCGAGGTTGAATTAAATATTGGCAAAAAATCTGAGGTTATTTTTAAATCTTAAAAATGTCAGAGCATTATGATTTCGGAAAACGGGCAGAAGATGCCGCTTGCGCGTTTCTAGAAGCTAAAAATTATCAAGTTCTGGAACGTAATTTTCGATTTCAAAAAGCCGAAGTTGACATTATAGCCAAACAAAATAATGTCTTGGTAATTGTTGAAGTTAAAGCGAGAAGCGACAATCATTTCATCAATCCCGAAGAGGCTGTTAATAAAAAGAAAATGAAACTTCTCATTATGGCGGCTGATGCTTATTGTCAGAAATTAAATGAAGAATTGGAAGTCCGATTCGATATCATTTCTGTTTTAAAATCGAAAGAAGATACTTTAGAAATACAACATATCGAAAACGCTTTCCAAAGCCACGAAATATAAAAGCTCCGAAAATTTTCGGAGCTTTTAGTTTGTTATTTTATCTCAACACATGCCACTCTTCCACCAGCGTTACCTGTAGGTTGCGTATGGAAATCGTCTTTGTCAGCATGGATAATAATCGCTTTACCGATAATATTTTTGCTGGCGTCGCTACATCCAATACACCATTTATCAGTTGAGAAAACCAATTGCGCGGTACCATTTTGGTCGGCTTTTAGGTTACCGATGTCACCCATATGGAAATGCTCAGTTTCCCATTTTCCGTGTTGTGCACCAGCTGGATTCCAGTGTCCACCAGTCGACATTCCGTCTGTAGCAGAGCAATCCGCTTTTTCGTGAAGATGGATTGCGTGTTCTCCTGGTGTCAAATTATAGGCGTTAAGTGTCATCGTCACATCTTTTCCTTTTTGCACAAAATCAACATAACCTTGGGTTTTTGTACCACTTTTTGGATAGATAGTATAATGTTTCTTTGTAGAACAAGAAGTTACTACCAAAGCAGCACCGAAAATGCCAAGTAGGAATATATTTTTCATAATATTAAAATTTATATTGTTTGTAAAATTAACCTTGAATTTACAAAATTTTAAGCATTCACTATTTCAGAAAATGCTGTTAATGCTCTAACAAAATTAAGATAAATTACCATTCGGTTTGCTTTTTTTACCGTTCAGAAAAAATTAATTTTAAGTTAAACTCTTCCTATTTACTTTTGACCCAGAAAAAATAAACAGACTATGACTTCCAATTTTGCATTAAGAACAATGATTTTAGCTTGTACGAGCGTTGCGGCGTTTTCGTTTGCTCAAGTTAATATTTCAGGAAAGGTTTTGTACAAAAACAAACCTGTTAAAGATGTTAATGTCAGCCTAAAAGATTCTTACGATGGTGCAACAACCGATGCCGAAGGTAATTTTAAATTCCAAACCGATGAGCACGGTGAAAAAATAATCCTTTTCACAAATCCTAAGTACGAAGATGCCGAACAGAAAATCAATATCCAGTCAACAGATCTTGTTGTTAATGCTGTTCTTAAAGAAAGTTTAAACGAAATTGATGCTGTTGTTATTTCGGCAGGAAGCATCGAAGCGAGTGATAAAAAGCGTGCTACTGCTCTGCTGACACCACTTGATATCTATACAACTGCGGGTGCAGATGGTCAGGTTACTTCGACTTTGGGCTATCTTCCAGGGGTGCAAAAAGTCGGCGAATCTGAAGGGCTTTTTGTACGTGGCGGTACAGCTGGTGAAACCAAAATTTTTATTGACGGTACTTTGGTGAATAATTATTTTTCGCAATCGACACCAGGATTGGCTGGTAGAGACCGTTTCAATACTTCTTTATTCAAAGGAAATGTTTTTTCTAGTGGGGGTTATTCAGCGCAATATGGACAAGCATTATCTTCCGTTTTGTTGTTAGAAAGTGTGGATTTGCCAGATACAACTTCTTATGATTTTTCGTTGTCACCATTGTTTGCTGGTGCCAATTATCAAAGACTTAACAAGGAAAAAAATGCGTCTTGGGGTGTTTCTGCCAACTACAGCAATCTGAGTTTGGTTTTCGATGTTTTGGATTTGAATACTGACTTTACTACGAAACCTCATGGCTTTGGTGCTGATGCTAATTTCAGAATTAAAACTAAAAAAGGTGGTTTTATCAAATATTATGGAAATTTCCAAACGGGAGGTCTTGGCGTTCTTAATGAAAGCCTAGAACCATCAATTGATAAAACGCAGGTTGATTTGAAATCTAATTATACTTTCCAAACACTTTCCTACAAAGAAAAGTTTGGGAAATATAAGTTAAACTTAAGCACCTCTTACAGTTTTAATCAAAATGATTTAGATATCCATGCTTTGCAAAATGATAACTCTATGTATAGTTTTGTGACCAATACCAAAGGAAATTATGTTAATGCAAAAGCTGTTGTAGAACGTAAAATAAGTAAAATAAGTTTGTTAAGAACAGGTATTGAGTTTAACAATGCGATCGAAGATTCTCAATATGATGTTTATAAAAAACATTACACCGATTTGATTTCTGCTGGCTTTGCAGAAACCAATTTAGCTGTTAACCGAAATTTTTCGGTGAGCATTGGTGCAAGAGCAGAAAATTCGAGCTATCTTGACAAATGGAACTTCGCCCCAAGAGCTTCAATGGCTTATAAATTGTCAGAGTCTTGGGTATCTTCTTTTGCTTACGGTATTTATTATCAAAATCCAGAAAGCAAATATATCAACTCTAACGCGCCACTTGGTTTCCAAAGAGCTGACCATTATGTTTTCCAACTTCAACACAATACCGAAGGTCGTAGTTTGAGACTAGAAGCTTTCTACAAAGATTATACACATCTTATCAAGACACAAGGTTCCTCTACTTTCCAAGTGGCGACAGACAACTCCGGAAATGGCTATGCAAAAGGAATCGAATTGTTTTGGAGAGATAAGAAATCCATTAAAGGAATCGATTATTGGTTAACCTATTCTTATTTGGATACCGAACGTAATTTTATGAATTTCCCAACAACTTTAACACCGACTTTCGCAGCGAAAAATACACTTTCTGCTGTCGCTAAAAAGTTTATTATGAATTGGAAGACTGGATTTAATCTTTCTTACACTTACGCATCTGGTAGACCTTATTATGATTTGACACCCGATTCTAGCAGTAGCATAAGACACGAAGGTTATCTTAAAGATTATAGTGCGCTTAATTTCAGTGTGAATTATGTACCAACAGTTGGACTAAAGGATAACAAATCCAATATGGTTTTTGTGTTGGGAATTAATAATATTCTTGGAACTAAAAACGTCTATGGCTACAATTATTCTCAGGACGGAATGCGTCGTAGCCCTGTTTTGCCAGCTTATAACACATTCGTATTTATTGGGGCATTTTTCAGTTTTGGTGTTGACAAAACCAATGAAGCGATTAATAATAACCTATAACGATTCAGTAAAGCAAAAATACCTTTCGGTAGAATATTTTTTAAAAGGTAGACTTTTTGCAATTAACTTTGAACCAACAAATTGAAACCACAAATATTTATATTATGAAAAACTTAATCTTAATCGCAGCTTTTATCTTTATCGGGACGAAATCTTTTGCACAATCTGCTTACGAGAAAGCAATGGCAGACAAAGTTTCGAAAGTAGAAACGACTATGAATGTTGATGATTTTACAGCTTTGGCAAATGATTTCCTTAGAATCGGCACCAAAGAAAATACGCAATGGCTACCCTATTATTATGCAGCATTTTCTAATATCCAAAAAGGTAGATTGTTGATGCGTTCTAACAAAGTATCAGATTTGGATGCTATTGCAGCGGAAGCAGATAAATATATTGCAAAAGCAGACGAACTTAGCCCAAATAATGCAGAAATCTATATTCTTAAAAAAATGTCGGCTAGTCTTAAGATGATGGTAGATCCGATGACTCGTTATATGACTTATGGACAAGAAGCGCAACAGGATTTGGCTAAGGCAAAACAACTAGATCCAAATAACCCGAGAATTTCGGTTTTGGAAGCTGAAGATACTTACTTTACGCCAGAACAATTTGGTGGTAGCAAGACAAAAGGTATCGAGCTTTTCAAACAAGCAGTGGCACAGTTTGGAACATACAAAATAAAAACGCCACTAGATCCTAATTGGGGAAAAAGTGAAGCAGAGTATTTTTTGAGCCAATCGAATAAGTAATATCAATTAAATTTTCTTTAAACTAAATCTTTCGGTTATACTGAAAGATTTTTTTGTTTTGAAACTTTATGTATTTTTGATAGAAATAAATATGATATGAAATTAAAATATACTGTATTAAGTATCAGTCTATTGTTTTTTACCAATAGTTATGCACAAAAAATGAAAGTAGGAGCCTATCCAAAAGCAGAAAAAGGAAACCAAGTTGATAACTATTTTGGAAGCCAAGTTGCCGATCCTTACCGCGATCTCGAAAATGATTCTCCAGCAACCAAAAAATGGGTTGACGAAGAAGTGACTTTTTCGCAAGATTACCTTTCAAAAATTCCTTTCAGACAGGAGATTAAAGATCAATTAAAGCATATCTGGAATTACGAAAAAATATCCGCTCCTTTTAAAGAAGGCGGTTACACTTATTTCTATAAAAATGATGGTTTGCAAGCGCAATCGGTACTATATCGAAATAGTAGAAGATTAAGAACTGCGGAAGTATTTTTGGATCCAAATAAATTTTCGGAGAAAGGAACGACGTCAATGTCAAGAATTTCATTTAACAAAAAAGGAAATTTAGCAGCCTATTCTATTTCGGAAGGTGGAAGCGATTGGAACAAAATTATCATTATCGATACTGAAACTAAAAAGCAAATTGACGATACATTGGTTGATGTTAAATTCAGTGGTATTGCTTGGCAAGGTGATGAAGGCTTCTACTACTCTAGTTATGACAAACCAAAAGAAGGAACTGTACTTTCTGGGATGACCGATAAGCATAAAGTCTATTTCCACAAACTGGGAACAAAACAATCGGAAGACAAACTAATTTTTGGTGGTGATCAGATGCCAAGAAGATATCTAGGTGCTAGCCTAACAGAAGATGAGAGATATCTTATTATTTCGGCTGCTAATGCTACCAATGGCAACGAGTTGTATGTTAAAGATCTACAAAAAGGTGGCGATTTCGTACAAGTTGTGAAAGGTTTTGACATCAATGCCGATGTTGTGGATAACGACGGCGAAAATCTGTTTATCTACACAGATAAAGATGCACCAAATGGTCGTTTGGTAAAAGCAAATATGGCAAATCCAACACCTGATAAATGGACCAATATTATCTCAGAAACCGAAAATGTATTGGGCGTATCTGCGGGTGGAGGTTACTTTTTTGCGACTTATATGATTGATGCCATTGATCAAGTAAAACAATTTGATAAAACAGGAAAATTAATTAGAAATATCGAACTTCCAGGAAAAGGTAATATTGGGGGATTTGGCGGAAAAGCTAATGATCAATATGTTTATTTTACATTTACAAATTATGTAACACCTACTAGTGTTTATCGTTATGATATCGCTTCAGGAACTTCTCGTCAAACGCAACGTCCAATTGTGGATTTCCAATCAGAGAATTTTGTGTCAGAACAAGTATTCTATACTTCAAAAGATGGTACCAAAATCCCAATGATGATCAACTACAAAAAAGGTTTGAAAATGAATGGTAAGAATCCTACAATCCTTTATTCTTATGGTGGATTCAACACAAGTTTGCAACCAGCATTTTCTGTGGTTAATGCCATCTGGATGGAGAATGGTGGTATCTATGCAGTACCTAACATCCGTGGTGGTGGCGAGTATGGTAAAAAATGGCATGATGCAGGAACCAAGCAACAAAAGAAAAACGTATTTGAAGACTTTATCGCAGCTGGAGAATACCTTCAGTCCAAAAAATATACTTCGAAGGATTATATGGCTATTTCTGGTCGTTCTAATGGCGGATTGTTAGTTGGTGCGACGATGACAATGCGTCCAGATCTTGCAAAAGTGGCTTTCCCAGGTGTTGGTGTTTTGGATATGTTGCGTTATAACAAATTCACGGCTGGTGCTGGTTGGTCTTACGATTATGGTACCGCAGAGGATTCTAAAGAAATGTTTGAATATCTAAAATCTTATTCGCCAGTACACAATGTTAAAAAAGGTGTGTGCTACCCTTCTACTATGATTATCACAAGTGATCATGATGACAGAGTTGTACCAGCACATTCTTTCAAATTTGGGGCAGAATTGCAAGAAAAGCAATCTTGTAAAAATCCAATTTTGCTGAGAATTGAGAAAAATGCAGGTCATGGCGCAGGTCGCTCAACAGACCAAGTGATTGGTGAAAATGGTGATTTGCTGTCATTTGCACTTTTTGAAATGGGTTTCAAATCATTAAAAAAATAATTTTGAACAAAATTCCTCGATATTTTTTCAAGGAATTTTATTTTTGGATAGTTATTTGCATTCATCAATTATCTTTAAAAATTAACCAAATCCTATGAAAACAAATCTTTTAATAGCAGGTGTTTTGCTAAGTTTAGTAACTGTTTCTTGCAAAAAAAGTGAAGGCGGAAACAAAGATGTTATTTCAGAATCGTCATCATCGCAAACAACAGTTGTTGACAACAACGGAAAAGTTGATAGTGTAACGACATCATCATCCGAACAAAATGTTAACGGAAACCAAACCCAAGAAGTGTCAGTTCCTTACAAAGGACTGGATGGTACACGCGCCAAAGCGACCTTTACAACTGATAAAAGTGGAAAAACGATTATGATTGAAGCTAATAATAACAAGTTTCAGTTGGATCTAAAATCAAAATCTGCAACAGGCGAGCATTACGAAAGAAATGGTGTATCTGCCGTTACGAAAGGCGATTCATTGATCATTTCTCAAGGGAATACGGTTATTCCTTTGGTGAAAGTTAAATAACGTATTCAAACTAAGATTAAATAAAAAAGGGATTTGAAAACTATTTCAAATCCCTTTTTTTCCGTCCAAAATCATCTCGATCATCTTTATTTTTCGGCGTTCACGCGTTTCCTCTTTTTTTGCTTCTTCAATCCAGCGCATATATTCTTTGCGATGTGTGTAGGCCATTTTTTCGTAAAGTTCTTTGGCTTTTGGGTTTTCCTCGAACAGAATTTTAACATCATCCGGAACGACCACTACTCTTTCTTCCTCGTCTTTCCAAAGTTTGACATCCACAGCATCGCCAAAAGTTTTGCCGAGTTGCTTTCTAATAGCCTGTGTCAATCCAACACAATGTCCAAAACCCATATTAGCAAGGCTTCCGCGATATTCTACTTTATCATCAAATAAGACCTTTATTTTGACTTGCCCTTTAGTTTCGAAAAGTTCGAAAACGTCGTAAGGAAAAGGAACATAAGCAGCATTCATATCTTGATGTTGCTGAATTTCTGCCGAAAAGTGAATGATTTTGTTTGACATAATTGGATTGAAATTAATACGAAGATAATATTTTCAAATTTGTATCATTTGACATTATATTTGTAAAAATTAAAACATCGAATGAAGAAACTTTACATTATTGTTTTTTTACTTTTACTAAAATTTTTCTCTGCCCAAAATTTTAAAATAGATACAGCAGATTACGCTCAAAGAAAAGCTTTTTTAACAACTTATCAAGCAAAAAGTGATCAGTTTAACAAAGCTCTGAAAAAGAAATACAGCGGACAAGAATCGCGCGAATTGGTGAAATTTTTTACGGGATTTCAGAAAAATATGACCGAAGAGGTCAAAGATAGAATGTATTCTTTTGATGCGAGTTTTCTAAGTTTTGTTAAAGCACGTGTCGATAATCTTGCAGCTGCTAACAAGGATATTCCAACAGATTTCAGTATTTTGATTGCAAAGGACAACGAGCCTAATGCTTATAATCTCGGTGACAAAACGCTCATTGTTAATATGGGACTTTTCGCTTTTATTAAAAATGAATATCAGTTCGATGCGATTATAAGCCACGAATTGGCGCACCAAACTTTGGATCATACTCTGAAAAACTTGCTTGCTCGATTGGAAAATGATAAAGACAAAAAACTGGAAGTTAGCGATATGAAACGTGCTGGCAATAGTAATTCTAAAGCTTTTGAACTTTACAAAAATATGTTGTATTCTAACAGCAAGCAACGTCGTAAAAATGAAATTTCAGCGGACTCTTTAGGTTATCGTTATTACCTTTCTGCTGGACTTCCGCCAACCAATTTTTCTAGAGCTTTGCAAAATCTTAAAGATTATGATGACCAAAAAGAAGATAGTGTAAAAGCTGATGTTTACAGAAAAGTTTTTAATATTCCTACTCAAGCTTTTAAAGAAGATTGGTTAAAAATGGAGGATTTTTCCAAATACAACTACAAACTTTACAAAGAGAAAATTTCGCAGGATTCCTTAAAGTCGCATCCCGATTTGGAATTCAGAATTAATCTTTTGAAGAAAAACCATTCCGAGTTGGGAATTTCTGATTTTGATGCACCTGCATCGCCGCAATTTGAAGCTTTGGCAAAACTTGCGAAAGCGCGCGTTATACCTAACTTTATCGAAACCGAAAAATATGGTCAAGCGATTTACAATTGTTTGGCAATTCTACAAGATGAGCCAGAGGATAAAGCAGCGAAATATTATCTGGGACTTTTGTTTAACAAAATCTATGATGCTCGAAAAAGTTATACGCTCAACCGTTATCTTGACAAAATTGAACCTAATAAACAGAACCAAAGTTATCAACAATTTTTATCCTTTATGTGGAATCTTGGTCTTGATGACATTAAAAATATTGGACAGTATTATGAAAAAAGCGGGAATTAATTCCCGCTTTTTTATGTTTTAGTAGTTTAGTTTTTCTAATCTTACTTGGTTGTATTTTTCTTTTTTGTTATACTCATTTAGCAAAATGTAACCTTCCTTAGCCACGTAAGGTACAATTGTATTTTCCTCAGTTCCGATTGGGATAACTTCTTGCTTAAACTGGTTTTTGATCAAAGTATTGATGTACAGATTGACTACTTTTTTCTTATCAGCATTTTTGACAAGATCTTTGTAAAAGAAAACCACATCGTCGCCACCTTTGATGTTTTGGGCAAAAAGATAATCGGTTGATGAGAATTTAGAAACCTCTTTAGGAATCATTTTAGCACCAATTAGTTTGAAGTTTTCGTCGGTGTAGATATAATAGAAATCTTTGTTTTTATTGGCGCTGTAAGCACCTTCGTCTTTGTACATTTCCGTCAAAATCCCAACACCTCCATCCTTCATCAGGTAGATAGCACGCGGCGCAAGATAATAACTTGATTCTAGCTTTCCGCCATCTTTAACAGCTGGGATATATTTGATCAAATCATTAACATAATCGAACATTTTGAAAGATACATCCAAGCTTTTTTTATCAACAATCATTCTGACATAACCGTTACCGTTGAGGTTGTAATAGTTAACTTCTGAGGCTTCATAGGCTCTACCAACCATAATGAATTTGTCATCGAAATTTTTGCTGTTAGAAAGATCGCCTGTTTGCGTGTACATCAACGAAAGATATTTTAACGTAGATTCCTTAGACAACTTGTTAGGTAGACTTTCCAATAGAGGCTCTAATTCTTGCTTTTTAAGGATGTTTCCCGTTTTGATGTCCAAGATTACCAAAGAAAATGTTGAAGTCTTATTTTCGGTTCTTCTGAGGATGGAAATAATTTTGTCTTCATCTAAAGATAAAATCCTAAGACTTTCGTCAAACTTCTTGGTTCCTCCTTTGTTATAGTCGAAACTCCAAATTTCTTTGGCATCGGGTGTATAAAGACTCAATTTGTCATTTTTGGTATAAGAGTCGTAGTCATCATATTTCATCACCAAATAAGTATCGTATTTGGTTTCCCAAACCTGAGAGCGCTCCACAAAACCGTTTTTCTTGCGTTCTTCTTTAACCTCATTTCGAGATTCTTTTAACGTTTTATCAAATGGACAATCAATAAGCTTTCCTTGCTCGTAACATTTCTCGTTACGATCCTTCATTTCGTTGGTTGTCAAATCAACTTCTTTGTCACTTGGTGGGACAAAAGCTTTTGCACCACCACTTATCGCCAAATAATTGTAAACCAATCGCGGTGACAGAGTTAACTTGCCGCGCACATTGGTGTAGGCAACATAGGAAGCAACTGTTTTGTCTGCAACAAATTCCTTGTTAACAACCACATTTAGGTTTTTATCTAGAAAGATATATTCGAATTTCTTTTTTTGATCGTTATCCGTTTTTCCTTGATCATACAAGGTAAAATAGCCTTCAACCTGTTCTCCTTTTTTATCGTAAATAGCGTTGAATTGCACATTTTCGCCTGTTGCAAGTTTTTCTAAATCCTGCGACTGCGCCTGAAACAAGTTCGCAAATCCTAATAAAATGAATGGATAGATTTTCTTCATTGTTGTTTTAAAAATTAATTGGCTAAAATAACAAAAAACCTCTCCGAAGAAAGGTTTTTATTAAATTTTGTTTTACATCGAAATGACGTTCTATTTGTTATAAAAATAATTGCGAACGCTTGATATGGCTTGTCCATTAGCACTAAGACCTTTTGTTGTTTGTTGGTCTGGTACATTCTTCGAACTGAAAGTATAGGTCGAAGTCGTTGTCTCAGTCGTAGAAGTTGTCCCTGCGCTGCTTGTATAGGTTATTTTCTTTGTCGATTTTGTGATGTTATTTTTCCCAAAATCAGGCGTTAGAACATTGATTTGATAGAAACCTTTTACGTTATAGTAAGGGTTTTGCTTCCCATCGAATTCGTAATTGTTTTCGTAAGTTGAGGTCACATCGCCATCTTTAACAACATTAGTCGTTTTTGATAGGTTACCATTCGTATAGTAATAATCTCCAGTGGTAGATTCCGAAGTTGCGACATTAACCTTAGTGTATTTTAAATGCGAGTCGTTTTCCCAATCTAGCAAATATATAATTTTGCTATTGTCAGCCATTGTTGTAGTTATCGTAGATACTCGACTATTAGCGTATTTGTATTCTAGAGTTTGTGTCAATTTATCTCCTTCATATACGCTAACTTTAGAGATTGTTTGACCGTCGTAAGTGTATACTTTCTTCCCTGTAAGATAGTTGTTTTCAGAAATTTCGTTGTTATTTTTATAAGTGAAATTCTCTGTTAAACCATTATCTGTGACAATTTTTGTGGGCAGAATTGGGATTATATTTTCATTTCCCGGATTATCGTCATTGCTGCTAGAACATGATAATATTAAACCAGAAACTACTAAAGCGCTAATTATTTTTTTCATTACTTTTTTTGACAAAGATATTGTTTTAAAATAAAAAAATAGACTTCCAAAAAAGAAGCCTATTTTATATTTTTTCTAAATTTTAAAACTTAAATCTTACTCAAAAGCGTTCTAAAGTTTACTTTCTCGTCGATAATTCTTCTCAGTTCAGAAACTGGAACACGCTCTTGTTGCATTGTATCGCGATCACGTAAAGTCACCGTGTTGTTAATTAAAGAATCGTGGTCAATCGTGATACAGAAAGGCGTACCCAAAGCATCATTTCTTCTGTAACGCTTACCAATACTATCTTTTTCTTCATAGATTAAGTTGAAATCGTATTTCAAATCATTGAAGATTTTCTCTGCATACTCGCCCAAACCATCTTTCTTCATCAATGGAAGAATCGCTGCTTTTACAGGTGCCAAAGCTGGTGGAAGTGATAGAACTGTTCTTTCTGATCCATCTTCCAAAACTTCATCTTTTAAACAATGTGAGAAGATTGCCAAGAACAATCTGTCAAGACCAACCGAAGTTTCAACAACATAAGGCACATAACTTTCGTTTCTTTCTGGATCGAAATATTGTAATTTCTTACCCGAATATTTTTCGTGCGCCGTAAGGTCAAAATCCGTTCTCGAGTGGATTCCTTCCAATTCTTTAAACCCAAATGGGAATTTAAACTCAATATCCGCTGCTGCATTCGCATAATGAGCCAACTTTTCGTGGTCGTGGAATTTATAATTTTCTTGTCCCAAACCTAAAGCCAAATGCCAGTTAAGACGTTTTGTTTTCCATTGCTCGTAGAACTCCAATTCCGTTCCTGGCGGAACAAAGAATTGCATTTCCATTTGCTCGAACTCACGCATTCTGAAAATAAATTGTCTCGCAACAATTTCATTTCTAAAAGCTTTTCCGATTTGCGCAATCCCAAAAGGCAATTTATGTCTCGACGTTTTTTGTACGTTTAGATAGTTTACGAAAATCCCTTGCGCCGTTTCTGGACGCAGGTACAAGTCCATTGCCGAATCTGCAGAAGCACCCAATTTTGTCCCGAACATCAAGTTAAATTGTCTCACTTCAGTCCAGTTTTTAGAGCCCGTATCAGGATCAGCAATTTCCAATTCTTCGATCAATGCTTTCACATCGCCCAAATCATTTGCTTCTAACGATCTTGCCAATCTTTTCAGCGCAGCATCTTGCTTAGCACGATATTCCAAAACGCGTGGATTAGTCGATTCAAACTCCGCTTTATTAAAAGCATCACCGAATCTTTTCGCCGCCTTTTCGATTTCTTTTTGTGCTTTATCCTCAAGCTTTGCAGCCCAATCTTCTACCAAAACATCAGCACGGAAACGTTTTTTAGAATCTTTATTATCGATTAACGGATCATTAAAAGCATCAACGTGTCCCGACGCCTTCCAAATTGTAGGATGCATAAAAATCGCAGAGTCAATACCCACGATATTTTCGTTCAACTGCACCATCGCTTTCCACCAATATTGCTTGATGTTATTCTTTAGTTCAGCACCATTTTGTCCATAATCGTATATTGCCGAAAGCCCGTCGTACACCTCGCTAGAAGGGAAAATAAAACCATATTCTTTTGCGTGTGACACGACTTTCTTAAAAACGTCTTCCTGTTTTGCCATAGTTCCAATGAGTTATTATGCAAAAATAGGCTTTTCTTTTGTCCTAGTCAACGGTCGCGATGCAAAATTATTTGGGCGGACAATTCGCGCTATCCGCTATATCTTTTGCCAAAGCCGCTTCTTTCCCCAACGCTTTCCGGCAAAAGGATGCCGCTTCTATCACGGCCGCGATTGGTCGCAATTGAAAAAGTTGTCCAACAAAAAATGAGGTAAAATTCCTAAAACACAATATTTTTTTAATCAGACAAAAAAAGCCTTTCAGGGTTTCAAACCCTGAAAGGCTTTTAGAAAATTTTGTTACTTTTTAATTAGATAACAATCTTTTTTACCAATGTCAAAACTCGTTACCAGTATAAAACTAAGTTTCTGATCGGTGATAAAATCGTACATCTGCGATACTGATTTTGCATAAACCTTATCGCGATCACCGTTTTGCTTAATTTTAAGATTGTAATTTTTTAAGCTTAAAAATGCGGAACCTTTATAATAATCACTGTGGGCAGAGTTTCCACTCACGCTTATACTAAAGCCTCCTCCTGGATAGGTTGTCAAGGTTTTCGCATAAAAATCGTCCAAAGTAATGTAGTTGTCTGCCGACTTGCCTTCCATTTCTCTCAAAGGACTTTTCGTATTGCCAAAATTATCGCCTTTCCTGAAAATATCTTCGATTTTATCATCAATACCTAACAAATCAACGGCGTAGATTTTATTATCTTTTACATAAATCAACCGATTTTGAGTTTCGGTATATCCAGCTGTAGTCGGAGGTCCTGATGAATCTATAGTATCGGATTTTGCTTTTTCGGATACTTCATTCCCAAATTTCGTGTCAATCGTATAGAAAAGTTTTTCTGAGTTTAATTGTTCCGCCAACTTTTGGAACGAGGAAACATCATTTTTCGCAATTGACAAAACTTCAATTTTTTTGTTCGTTTTGTCACCATCCCAAAACCAAGTATTATAAAACTCGTCGCCAATGATGTAATAGTTTGTCAAATCATTGTTTTTCACAATGCTCAGACTATCTTTTATATTTCCTGCAAAGTCCAACTTTAGAAACTTGTATTCATCTTCGTTGTTGGAGGCAACTTGGATGTAAACAAGCTTTTGCTGGTCATCAATCATTGGATTATGTAATGGAAAATCAACGATATGCATTTTGGAAATCTTCCTTTCAGCAACCAAGTTGTCCAAGCTTTTATATTGTGTTGTATCAATTTTTTTTCCGAGTAGAAAATCGTTGATTTGTTTGGTTTTGATTTCCTTGGAGCAACTCACCAACAAGCTACCTAAAAGACAAAAGCATAAAAATCTCAGCATAAACAATGTGTTTTCTCAAAGATAATTTTTTTTCAAGACTTTAGAAGTTGATATTTTATTGCTCGTTTACTCCTGCCAATGAGGTTTCCGAAGTACTGTGAAAAGAATTTCGATAATATTTTTAGACTGATTCTAAGCTTATAAAGCTTTACTTTTGTAATTAATAGGAGTTAAAAACAACACATCTAAATCAAAATAAAACGATGAGAAAAACTTTCGAATACAAAACCGTAGAAATCAAATCAAGAAGTATTTGGACAACCGAAGTCCCAACAGAAGAAATCGACGAAATTCTTAATAGACTAGGTCGAGATGGCTGGGAATTGGTTGTTGTTAAAGAGTTTGTTGGTATGGGAAGCTCAATCTCTAGTATGTACACTTTCAAAAGAGAACTTTAAGAAGCTCTAATTAATTTCGAAAAATTTGGAGATAATTTCATGCTTTTTGGAAAGTTAGAATGTCTTTAATTTTATAATAAATTCCTCGCTTATGAAAAAGATGGAAGAACATTATGTGACCAGAATTGGATGGTTGCGTGCAGCTGTGCTTGGTGCTAATGATGGATTACTTTCTACAACAAGTATTGTCATTGGTGTTGCCGCTGCCGAAGCATCGCGAGATTCTATCGTGTTGGCAGCACTTGCTGGGATGATGGCTGGTGCCATGTCGATGGCTGCAGGAGAATATGTCTCCGTTAGTTCGCAAGCCGACACCGAAAAAGCTGACATTGAGCGAGAAAGAAAAGAACTTGAGGAAAACCCTGAATTTGAACTTCATGAGTTGGCGCACATTTACGAGAAAAGAGGCGTTTCCAAAGAAACGGCTTTGCAAGTTGCTAAAGAATTGTCTGCCCACGACGCCTTAGAAGCTCACGCTAAAGACGAATTGGGCATCAACGAAATTTCTGCAGCAAAACCTTTTCAAGCGGCTTTAGCTTCATTTTTTTCCTTTTTCGGTGGTGCCATTATTCCAATGATTGTCGCATTGGTTGCGCCAGTTGTCACAATGGTCTATTGGCAGTATGCGTTGGCCATTTTCTTCCTAATGGTTTTAGGTGCAATTGCTGCAAAAACAGGAGGCTCAAATATTTGGACAAGCGTGCTTCGTATAGGTTTTTGGGGAACCATCGCTATGGGAACAACTGCTTTGGTAGGACACTTTTTTGGAACCAATGTTTAGATTTTTAATAAAGAATTTAAGAATATTGAGACTTAGATTTCTAATGTTGTAAAGCGCAAGAAAAGCTTTAGCTTCTAAATATATTTTGGTAATTGTTTTTCTCTGCAAATCTTTATTTTTGCACAATGTTAGAAATTCTTTATCGCGATGCGTATTTTATTGCAATCAATAAACCTAGTGGATTGTTGGTGCACAAATCCTATTATGCTGGACCTGTGGACGAATATGCTGTAGAAAAACTAACAAAACAAATCGGTCAAAAAGTACATCTTGTACACCGATTAGACCGAAAAACTTCTGGCGTCTTGCTATTTGCGTTGGATAAAGAAAGCCTGAAGCTTATCAGTGACCAATTTATGAGTCGCGACGTTGAGAAGAAATATATTGCTATTCTTCGCGGTTGGACTAAAGAAGAGGAAACCATCGATTACGACTTGGCGAATGAAAATGAAGTTGTCCAAAATGCGATCACGCATTACCGACGTTTGCAAACTTCCGAAATTGATTTGCCTTTTAGAAAACACCAAACTTCGCGTTATTCTTTGGTGGAAGCGCTTCCCGAGACTGGAAGATTCCATCAATTGAGAAAGCATTTCAAACATATTTTGCACCCTATTTTGGGTTGCCGAAAACATGGTTGCAACAAACAAAATAAATTGTGGTTGCAAACATTTAATATCACGGCGATGCCTTTGCATTCGCATCAAATCAACTTTATTCATCCGATAACGAAGGAAAATATTTCAATTAATGCAAGTCTCAATGTCAATCCTGAATTTTTCGAAATCGCTAAAATTTTGAGTTTTGATTTGAAAGATTATATCTAGAACACGAAAACTTGGAATTTCTAATAAGAAAAAATTCTAAATTAGTTTTATAAGAACATATATGTCCGAATTTGAATTATTAAAGACAAAACTCCAAGAGATTTCTAGTTTTTCCCAAGAAGAACTTCATGAAATATATTCACATTTTGAAATTCAGAGTTTCAAGAAGAATGAGTTTTTGCTTAATTCTGATGAGGTTTGCCATTATTTGTATTTCGTAACCAAAGGTGTTTTGCGGACATTTCACCTTAACGCGAACGCTTCAGAGTTTACAAGACTCATCGTTTCTGAAGGCGAGTTTTGCACAATTTTAATTAGTTTTCAAGAAAAAGTGGCTTCGCCAGCTTTTATTCAAGCTTTGGAACATGGAAGTTTGTTGAGAATTTCCAATGAAAACTTTCAAAAGCTGATTTCCGAAAACTCAAAATTTGAGAAAGTTTATTTACAGATTTTAGAAAGATTCCAAAATTTTCAAATCAAAAGAATCGAATTTTTAACTTCATATTCGCCACAGGAGAAAGTTGATATTTTCTTAAAAGAACAATCAGAATTATCACAAAGGCTTACGGATAAGGTTATTGCGACCTATCTACAAATTACACCCGAAACATTTTCGCGATGTAAGAAAAAATCTAATTCTTGATTTCAATCATTTTTTTAGGCGGAATAATTGACTTATTTCGAATAAAAATTGATTATGAAAACTTTTATTTTATACCTTTTACTGTTTTTATGTAACACTAATTTTCAAGCGCAAGAGGTGAAACAAGATTCGCTTTCACAAATCTCTAATATCTATCTAACAAAATCGATAAGAAAAAAGAAAGTGGCCAATATTATTGCGCTTTCTGGGGCTGGATTAGCGACTGTAGGGAAATTTTTGTTGGTTTCGGGACATCCTTCAGGATTATTTTTTTCGGAATCGCAAATAATTGGAATCCATATGATTATGGGAGGAACTTTAGCTGCCATTACCTCTATCCCATTTTATATTATTTCTTCCAATAATGCTAAAAAATCCTTTAAGCTTAGTCCTAGTATTTCTTTTGAGAAACCTATTTTAGTTCAAGAAAACTTTGCACAAGTGGGAGTTTTAATTCAATTTTAAAAACAGAGAAATGAAAAATTTATTCTTTATTATTTCGGTTTTAATTTGTGGATTTGGAAAAACCCAAGTTAGAAAAGTTGACAGTACCACAACTTCCAATTATCATTTTGAACGCTATTTAGCAAATAAAAAGACAGCAAAAATACTGTTGATTGGTGGAGCCGCTGCAAGTGCTTTGGGTGGTGTATTTCTGTTGACAGATGATGGTTCTGGGAGTGCAAATTCACTTTTTACCACTGGTGAAAGTTTTGGTTATTCGTTTTTGATATGGGGAGGAATGTCGATGATTGGTTCGGTGCCGTTTTATATTATCGCAAATCATCACAAAGGAAAGAGCATACAGTTGAAGCCAAGTTTTACGTATCAGCAAGTCAATATTTTTGCGCCAAAGACAAGCAATTTCGGTGTAGAAATTCAATTTTAAAAATAAAAAAATGCGGACAAATTGCCCGCATTTCCTTTCATTTTCACTATTTATGTTTCTGCCTATTAATTTTTAATAAACTTGTGTACAGAAGAAGCTTCTTTGCCAGACAATTTTAAAATGTATTGTCCAACAGGCAAAGCTTTAACATCGATATTAGAACCAGAAAGTTTTCCAGTTTTAACACTTTGTCCAGCAGCATTTACAATTTCGAATTGCTCGTAATTTGCAGTCTTTTCTGCTTGGATGTTGATAACATCTTTTGTAGGATTTGGATAGATTGTCGTTTTTGAAACATTAGCTTCATTAGTTGCTAAGTTAGAAACAACTCTTACTGAGTAATCTTCTACCTGACCATAATCAAAAGTACCACAAGAACTTGTTCCGAATCCTGCATATCTTAGTACAATTCTAAGTCTTAATTTTTGATCTTGTACAGCATTAGATGGTACCGTAAATGTAATTTTGAAAGGATTATCCCAGCTTGGTAATCCAGAGCCTCCAATTGCTTCTCCCGAATCAGTAAAGACACCATTGTTGTTCCAATCGATATAAGCACCATAAGTTTCGTTAGAGTCAGTTCCTAACGGGAATTGTGGATAAATAATTAAATCATAAGTTTGTCCTGGCTTTAGGTCTGTTGAAATGTTACTGAAATCCTCGTAGCCTACTTGTGCTGTACTAGAGTTGTCAATAGTGTTTAGTTTCACACGTCCGATATTTTCTTCTTTAGCATTTTTTGCTGCGGCAACACAATACTGTAAAGAAGGAAGTGTTTTTATTTTGGCAACATTACTGGCTGGTGAAAGATTATTAGCATCATCAAAAGCTTTAACAGTAAGATCATAATCAGTATTTACAGTTAAGCCATATAAAGTAGTACCAAGTTCTTGTGTTCTTGCGATTTCTTTACCATTAGCATATACAATATAACCTTCAACATTTTCATTATCTGTCGAAGCGCCCCACTTAGCATCAGCCGTTGTGGCATTAACATTACTCGCAACCAAGTTAGTTGGTGCTGTTGGTGCTTGCGTATCAGGTGTTGTTAAATGTCGTGTTCCCACGCCGACAGCATAGAAAGCATCTTGGACTGCAATAACTTCTGGAGCGTTTTCCCCAAACAACTCTTTAGCAGCTTGCATGGCATAATCTCTAGTATTTTTGTAGTTGGAGAATTCTGTCAAGAAAGCTGTTTCTAATCTATAAACAAGGTTTGCTGCTTTTTCCCAACCGATGCCAGTTACACTGTAGCTATTTCCTTTGTCGTTTGTTCCTGTTTTACCAGAAACTAAGATGTAGAACCAGTGGTTAAGAATACCACTATTGGTATGGACACCGCAATTATCATTGACATCTTGATCAGGTGTTTTACAGCCATCAGTTACAGATGCCGCTTGCCAATATTGACCCTTGTAGGTGTCTGGCTGTCTAATTGCAACATTTGCAGATTTTGGATCGCTTAGCGATCTCATATAGCCGGGAGTTATTTTTGTGATATCCTCTCCTATTAAAAAGGCTTGTTTTTCAGGAGCATACTTGTGCTCGATAATAGCACCCCAAATATCAGAAAGTCCTTCATTAATTGCACCAGACTCTCTTTCGTAGGTAAGATTTGCCGTATATTGACAAACAGCGTGTCCTAGCTCATGCGCTGTAACATCAAAAGCCGTTAGAGGTTTGAAAGCGGTATCTCCATCGCCATAAACCATTTCATTACCTGTCCAAGCTGCATTTTCAAGCTTTTTTAAGAAGTGAACGTAACTTGTAATTTCTGCACCAGCATTGTCAAAACTATTTCTGCTAAAAGTATCTTTAAAATAATCGTAAGTGTTTGAAACACCCCAATGTGCATCCAAAGCCGCATTATCATAATTAGCATTATCAAACTCTGCCTTAGTCCAATTGTTATCATCGTCCGTAAACTCCGTTACCAAATCAAGATCACCAGATCTGTTGAGGTTTTTGGTAAATACTTTTCTACTTTCTGATGCTAAAATATACTTCCCATTGACTAATTTTGTGTCAATCTGACGTGTTCCACTATAACGTGTATCTGCATTGCCTAGCTCAAAAGTAGCCGCTTCAAAGCTTTCTGGAATTTCAATTTTCGATGCTGTTTTTTCAGCTCTGTTTGTTGCAATAAAGTCTTTCTTCTGCGCATGCTTCATAATCGCATTGTAAGAAATAAACTTTCCAGAAGCAGCATCAATGTATACATAGCCTCTGCTTATTGGCTGTGCAGCATAGATATCGAATTTGAATGCTAGTTTTAGTTTGTAAGAGTTTCCGGCAGCTTCAACAGGTAAGAATACCAATTCTCCTTTTGGTTTTGCATAGCCCGTTTTTGCAGTATAAGCTGCATTTTCCCACATGTATTTTTCTGCGTTCACATATTTAAGTGCTGTAGAAAGTGCTGCGCTTTCGGAGATTTGTGGTTTAGAATAGATGTTGTCTGCGTTAAAGACTTCCCCACTCATGCTAATTAACTTATCGTTTTTGTAATTAACATTATAGGTGCTTCCTTCTACACGAACGCCATCAATATAATGTGCAAATTTTTCGGTTGTAAAACCAGAATTGAATTTTGACTCATTGATCTTTTTTAGACTAGAATTGTCTGACAGGTTTAATACATTTTTTAAAGTATTCTCTGTGTTTGCTCTTGATAAACTTGATCCTTCAGTAAAGGTAATCAAGTTAACATTTCCTTTTTCGTTAACTGTTTTTGATTTTACATATTCTTGTGCAGAAAGCATATTTGTTGCAAATATTGTTAAGCTTCCAAGAATTAGTAGGCTTTTTTTCATATTAATTAAAAATTATTTAGGTGATGCAATATAGAAAAAAATTATAATATTTAATTTATTTTGAAAAAAAAATACTATTTGTGGTGAGGTTTAAAGATTTTTTATTTAAAATTTTAATATTTAGCAATTTAGTGTTTTGATAATGTTTTTCGTTATAAACGGCTTCTTTTAGAAATACGTTTGCTTTAGTATCTTTTTCTAATTTAGCAAAGCACATCTTGAAAAGCGATTATAAAGATTTCGGGATAATTTTGAAAAAGCTTTTTAGTTTTTCTTAAATATCATCGTATATCAATTCGGTTTTAACTAAATTTGTAAAACTTTTCTCCGATGTACAAAAGCATTATCAGACCCATCCTTTTCAAATTTGATCCAGAAGAAGTTCATCACTTTACATTTTCGATGCTCAAAAATTTTGGATTTCTTAGCAAATTGTTTTTACCGAAACCTATAGTTGACAAGCGCCTAGAACGTGAAGTTTTCGGACTAAAATTCAAAAACCCTGTAGGTCTTGCTGCTGGATTTGACAAGGATGCCAAGCTTTTTAACGAACTTTCTGATCTTGGTTTTGGCTTTATCGAAATCGGAACTTTAACTCCAAAAGGACAAGCTGGAAATGATAAAAAAAGATTGTTCCGACTAAAGGAAGATTCTGCAATTATCAACCGAATGGGCTTTAACAATGGTGGTGTCGAAGATGCTGTAAAACGACTTAAGAAAAATAAGAATGTCTTAATCGGCGGCAATATTGGTAAAAATAAAGTAACGCCTAACGAGGAAGCGGTTAACGATTACAAAATCTGCTTCGAAGCTTTATTTCCTTATGTTGATTATTTTGTAGTTAATGTTAGTTCACCTAACACACCTAATCTTCGTGCTTTGCAAGATAAAGAACCTTTGACTAAGCTTCTTTCGACTTTACAAAAAATGAATCTTGAAAAGCCGACGTCCAAACCTATTCTGCTAAAAATTGCACCAGATTTGACCGACGAGCAACTCTTGGATATTATTGATATTGTAAAAGATACCAAAATTGCGGGCGTTATCGCAACCAACACAACATTGTCTCGTGATGGTCTAAAATCTGAATCTAAAAATGAAACGGGAGGCCTTTCTGGTAAGCCACTTACCAAGCGTTCTACCGAAGTTATTCGTTTTCTTTCTGAGAAGAGCGGAAAAACATTTCCAATTATCGGTGTAGGTGGTATTCATTCTGCTAAAGAAGCCATCGAAAAGCTGGATGCTGGTGCTAGTTTGATACAGTTGTATACTGGATTTATCTACGAAGGACCGCAATTAATTAACGATATTAATGCAGAGCTTCTGAAAAGAGCGAGCCGTTTGCCTAGATAAACTCAAAAAATTAACATTTCGAGTAAGAATATTTATCGTTTTTTAAGAGAAAGTTGGATGTTGTTTTGCAGAATGTCTAGAAAAACTATCAATGGGATTTAATCTCGTATTATTGTTCTTAGGGACAATTTTAGCATTTTGGATAAGTGCTATTTGTGGCGGTGGTGCCAGTCTTATCCTTATTCCGATTCTTAATTTGATGTTACCGACTTCGGTTGTGCCATTTTCTTTAACGGTTGGGACTTTTGCAAGTTCGGCGTCAAGAATTGCTGTGTTTCGAAAACATATTAGTTGGAAGATTTTTTTCTGGTTTGTGCCATTTTCGATTCCTGCCGTTTTGTTGGGCGCTTGGTTGATAAAGTATGTCAATCCTATCTATTTGCAATTGGTTGTTGCGCTGTTTTTGATGGCGAATATTCCGCAATTGTTTTTAAAAAAGAAACAAATTGAAAAAGAAGAAAAGCCTTATCCCAATTATATTTTGGCGATTGTGGGCTTCTTTGCTGGTTTTGTGTCTGGGATTACTGGTGCTATTGGATTGCTTTTTAACCGGTTTTATTTAAGATATGGACTCAAAAAAGAAGAAATTGTTGCGACACGAGCTGCCAACGAAATTTTTCTTCATTTAATAAAACTTATCATTTACATCATTCTTGGTTTGTACTCAAAACCTGCCTTGTGGTTTGGTTTAACGATTGCTGTTGCCGCGATTTTGTCATCATACACTGTTAAGTTTATTTTACCTTATTTAAGCGAATTTATTTTTAGAAAAGTTGGTTACGGCGCAATGGTAATTTCGGGTATTTTTCTCTTTGTTAATACTTCTGGAAAAATTATTAAACAAGATAAAATTGATTTTTCAACCATTGATAAAGGCGAAAATATGGAAACCAAAATCAATTGGCGACAAAGCAATTTCGTGATGGAATATGCATTGGACGACGGTTTGGAAATTGAACGTCCTATTTCTTATTCAGAATTGCCAGACAGCTTGCTTCAAAAATACAATGAATTAGCTTCTAGATACGATAAAATCAATATCGAAAAGGTTTTTAAAATCGGTGACAAAAGCTATGAGTTTTATTGTTACAAAGATTCTAAATTGACTAAATTTGAATTTGATGAACCTGAATAAATTATAAATAAATGGAACTTGTAACGCTAAAAGTTTTTAATACAGAACCTGAAGCCCAAATGATAAAGGCTTTTTTGGAAGCCAATGACGTCGAATGTTTTGTGTTCGGAAATGTGTTGGCAAATACTTATAATCTTTTCAACTTGACTTCTGGCGGTGTTCAGATGAAGGTTGCTGAAGAAAATCTAGACGCTGCAAAACAACTTTTGGAAGATTTTTATAAGCATGATGACAACGAATAATTTTAGTTCAAAATTCTATATTGAGGCTTTATTCTAAGATAAAGTCCCTTAAAAGTTGTAAATTTACAGAGATAAAAATCCCATTATGCGACAAGCCATAAAGGCGACAAAGCCTGATTTTAATATTCAATATACCGAGCCAGAAATCTATTATTTCGAAAAAGATGGACTTCAATTAAAGTCTTCGTACACCGCTTCTGATTCTCAATACTTAACAGAAAAATCATATTCTGCAGGGATTGCACCTTATTTGCGTGGACCTTATTCGACAATGTATGTTCAGAAACCTTGGACCATTCGTCAATATGCAGGGTTTTCAACAGCGGAAGAATCGAATGCTTTTTATAGAAGAAACTTGGCGGCTGGGCAAAAGGGATTGTCGGTAGCATTTGATTTGGCGACGCATAGAGGTTATGATTCTGACCATCCAAGAGTGGTTGGTGATGTTGGTAAAGCTGGCGTTGCAATCGACTCGGTGGAGGATATGAAGATTTTGTTCAACGAGATTCCATTGGATCAGATATCCGTTTCGATGACGATGAATGGTGCGGTTTTGCCGATTTTATCATTCTATATTGTTGCGGCGGAAGAGCAAGGCGTTTCTCAAGATTTGCTTTCTGGTACGATTCAAAATGATATTCTTAAGGAATTTATGGTGCGTAATACTTACATATATCCACCAACGCCGTCCATGAAGATTATCGCTGATATTTTTGAATACACTTCTAAAAATATTCCTAAGTTTAATTCGATTTCAATTTCTGGTTATCACATGCAGGAAGCTGGTGCAACGCCAGTTTTAGAAATGGCTTATACGCTTGCTGATGGTCTAGAATATGTTAGAACGGGAATAAAAGCTGGGATGAATGTCGATGATTTTGCGCCACGTTTGTCATTTTTCTGGGCAATTGGGATGAATCACTTTATGGAAATCGCCAAAATGCGTGCAGCGCGTTATATTTGGGCAAATCTTTTAACACAGTTCAATCCTCAAAATCAAAAATCTTTGGCTCTAAGAACGCACTCGCAGACTTCTGGATGGAGTTTGACAGAGCAGGAGCCATTTAACAATATTACAAGAACTGCTATTGAAGCTTTGTCATCGGCTTTAGGCGGAACGCAGTCTTTGCACACGAATGCTTTGGATGAAGCGATTGCGTTACCAACAGATTATTCGGCGAAAATTGCGAGAAATACACAGATTATTCTGCAACAAGAAAGCGGTATTTGCAATGTTGTTGACCCAATGGGTGGCTCAGATTTGGTGGAAGCTTTGACGCAACAGATGATTGAAGAAGCGATGAAGTACATCGATGAGGTTGAGAAAGAAGGCGGGATGACAAAAGCGATTGAAGCAGGTATTCCAAAGATGAGAATCGAGGAAGCTGCGGCAATTAAACAAGCTAAAATTGACAGTGGGGAAGAGTTTATCATTGGTGTTAACTCGTTTAAATCTCTGTTAAAACAAGAAGATATTGAAATTCTGGATATTGATAATTCTGTGGTTCGTCAAAAGCAAATCGAAAGACTTAACAACATCAAAGCAACGCGTGATAATGCAGCTGTTGAAGATATCTTGAATCAAATTCGTCAATCTGCAAAAACAACGGAAGGTAATCTTTTAGCTTTGTGTATCGAAGCAGCGCGTCGTCGTGTTACTTTGGGCGAAATGTCGGATGCGATGGAAGAAAGCTTTGGTCGTTATAAAGCCAATATCAAAACTATTTCTGGTGTATATGCTATGAATGCAGGTAAAAATGAATACTTCGATAAAGCGGTAAAATTAACCGAAAAATTCGAAGAGGAAGAAGGACGTCGTCCAAGAATTATGGTGGCAAAAATGGGGCAGGACGGACACGACCGTGGCGCCAAAGTTGTTGCGACAGCTTTTGCGGATATGGGATTTGACGTGGATGTTGCGCCATTGTTCCAAACGCCAGAAGAGGTTGCAAAACAAGCCATCGAAAATGACATTCATATTTTAGGTGTTTCTTCTTTAGCTGCGGGACACAAAACCCTTGTGCCACAAGTTGTTGAAGAATTGAAGAAACTCGGTGCAGAAGATATTACAGTGGTTGTTGGCGGTGTTATTCCACAACAAGATTACGAATTTTTGTATGCTAATGGCGCTGACCACATTTTTGGTCCTGGTACCAATCTTCCAAAATGTGCCGTAGAAATTTTAGAAAAAATGTTGGTTAAATAATCACGTTTATTAAATATATTGAAAAGAAAATCTTCAGGAATCCCTGAAGATTTTTTTTATTTATCTAAAGTTTTTTCGGCTTGCCATTTCTTTACTGGTATCGTTTCGCCACTAACCGCATCAATTATTTTTAACGAATCACATAAGTTGCTTGATGCTTCAAAAATATGATAGGTTTCGAATCTTTCTGGTCCATTATATCCAACAGAAATAGAGTAGTCCCAATTGTTATCAGCCTTTGTACTATCCACCATAAAGGCAATTCTTCCTTTACCTTGTGTCAAAGAATCGAGATATTTTGCTTGTGTTTTTATTTCATCAAGTTCTAAAATTTTCTTTTCAAAATCGGATGATTTACAAGATTTGACATCTTGTTTGGTCGCGCTAATTGTCGTTGAGTTTTCTTTTTTACAAGCGACAATACTTAAAATGACAAAGCCAAAAAGAATTTTTTTCATAAGAAGCGTTTTTTCAAATATAATAAAAAACGCGCTTTTCATTTATGAAAAGCGCGCCTTGTTTAATATAAAAATGTGATTGGGTTTAGTTTTTTGCGTTGGCACTTACATAAGCCAATAACCAAGTTCCTTCTTCTGCGCTTAGTTTCGCTTTAGGAGCCATTCTTTCCATAATCGGTCTCCATTCGCTAGCAGTATGATCCGTTGTTGCTGGCAAATCGTGGCATTTCCCACATCTTGCGTCATACAATGTTTTCGCTGTTGTCATTTGTTCTTTGGTAATGCCGTAAGAACTTCCTTCGCTATTTGCAGTATTTCTTGAGGTACAAGAATAAACCAAAGTCAAAGCAAAAACAGCGGTATATAGGTATTTTTTCATTATTTTTGATCTTTGAGTTATTTCAAATTTATAAATTAAAACTGAAACGACTCCGATTTAAAAACAATTTATAAACATTCCAAATTCTCAAGATGAGCGTTGAAATATCCTTAGAAACTTTAGTTGAAGGTATACAGTCTGGTGATAAGAGGTTGATTGCTAAGGCGATCACTTTGGTTGAGAGTAAAAAGTTGGAACATCGCGAAAAAGCCGAAAAACTTCTTAAAGCGATTATGCCCTTCACAGGAAAATCAATTCGAGTTGGGATTACAGGCGTTCCGGGAGCTGGCAAGTCTACTTTTATAGAAAGCTTCGGACAACTCGCCATCAAGAACGGAAAGAAAGTTGCGGTGCTTGCAATTGATCCAAGTTCGGCGATTAACAAAGGAAGTATTCTCGGTGATAAAACCAGAATGGAAGACCTTGCTAAAGATCCGAATGCTTTTATCCGTCCAAGTCCAAGTTCTGGATTTTTGGGTGGTGTTGCCAATGCAACTTTTGAAACGATGTTAATTTGTGAAGCTGCTGGTTATGATTATATCCTGATAGAAACCGTTGGCGTAGGGCAGAGTGAAGTTTTGGTTGCCGATATTTCCGATGTTTTTTTGTTTCTAAAAATTATTGGTGGTGGCGACGAGTTGCAAGGCATCAAGCGTGGCATTATGGAAATGGTAGACCTTATTTTCATTAATAAAGTGTCGGAAGAAAATCTTCAGCAAGCCAAAAATACAAAGCTGGAATTGACGCGCGCACTTCAATTTATGCCACCAAAAGAGAAAGATTGGAAAGTTCCTATTTTGCTTGGTTCGGCGCTTAATCATCAAGGTTTAGAAAATGTTTACGAAAAAATTGATGATTTTATTTCTTTGAAAAAATCAAGTGGCCGTTTTGAAGAAGTTCGAAAATTACAGGGTGAAAAACGTTTTCAATATTGGGTTCAGGCTTATATTTTAGAACAAACTAAAAAGGATCAACAATTGGATGAAGCTTTTAATGAACATAAAAAAAATGCTTCAGAATTGTTGGCTAATCCAAGTTCTGAAGCACGTGAGTTTGTTAATAAATTGTTGAAGTCTTAATAAAATTCTATTCTCGATACAATTTTCAAAATTGACTTTTTTCAAAATCACTCGAATTGACGAATTTTACTTCAAGCAGTTTGATTTGAATTCTATTTCGTGAGTAAATTAGAGATGTATCCATCGTAACTAATTGGTTGTCTGTCATTAGCACTAATCGATAAAAATGCACTTCCGTTTTTGTATACTTCCAAAATAAAAGTAGGCATATTCGATTGGTCATTGATATTAATCGTTACAACCCAATTACCCTTTTTGTTTTGCGTTTTTGACACTCGGAAATCTTTTGACTCAAATCGAAAAGAGTTTTTGTTGATGTCGCCATAGCTAGCATTGTACAATCTTCCAAAATAGGGTAGTGTTACTTCTAATTTGTCCGATTTTAGATCAAATCCATAACCGCTATCCAAGTTTGTTATTCTTGAAGAACTTCCTCCAGGCATAGAGTTCATCACATTAATGACGTCTATGTTGGTTGGCAATGCAGATTTTGCATGGAACGAAAATTCTGATTTGCCAACTACTGTATTAACTGCCGTAGGTTCCATATAGTTTTGTGTAGCACAAGAACTTAATGATAACAAACCGAGGCAAAATATGATTAAACTAAACTTTTTCATAATTAAATTTTGTTGAAGATAAAGCAAAATTAATGCTAATTGAGATTCGAATTTAGATAATTGGAATAAAAGTTGTTAATTGGAGAATATTTATAAAATCCTAAACTATGAAAGTAACAAAAATATTAGGAATAGGGGCAATTTCGATGTCATTAATTGCCTGCGTAACGAATCCCGTAACTGGTAGATCGTCGTTACAGTTTGCAAATAATTCTGAGATTGCTACAATGGCAGCTCAAGAATACAAAACGACTTTATTGTCGGCAAAAGTGATTACTGGGACTGCGGATGCTAATCGTGTAAAAACTGTCGGAAATCGTATTAAACAAGCAGCTGAAAAGTATTATACCAGTATTGGTAGACAATCGGATTTAGCAAATTATAATTGGGAGTTCAATCTATTACAAGATCCACAACTTAATGCTTGGTGTATGCCAGGAGGAAAAGTAGCTGTATATTCTGGAATCCTTCCCGTTACTAAAGATGATGCTGGGCTAGCAGTTGTTTTGGGTCACGAGATTTCTCATGCCTTAGCAGGACACGGTAACGAGCGTATTTCTCAAGCGATGATCGCGCAATATGGAGGTTCTATTTTGGGAAGTTCTATCAACAATGCACAATGGGCAAGCATTTTTCAACAAGTTTATCCTGTAGGAGCACAAGTAGGATTATTGGCTTATGGTAGAAAACAAGAGTTAGAAGCTGATAAAATGGGACTAATGTTAATGGCGATGGCTGGCTACGATCCAAGAACAGCACCAACTTTCTGGCAAAGAATGGAAGCAGCATCTACTGGTGGTTCTGTTCCTCAGTTCTTGTCAACTCACCCGAATCCACAAAGTAGAATTGCAGACATTAATGCAGAAATGCCTCAAGCTTTAGAGTATTACAAAGCAGCAGGCGGTAAGTAATTAAAACGAAATTATAAACAATAGAAAACGGGCATCCAAATTTGGATGCCCGTTTTTATTTATAAGAATAATATTATTCTGCGCTTTCTTTTTTACGCTCTTTTTTTGGTGTTTCATTTTCCAATGCATCTTTAGCATCGTTAAGTCTAAGAGTCACCAATTGACCTTCTTTCATCTGCTTGTTAACCAACATTTCTGCTAGCAAATCTTCGATGTACTTTTGGATAGCACGTTTCAATGGACGTGCTCCAAAATCTTTGTCCCAACCTTTCTCTGCGATAAAGTCACGCGCTTCGTCAGTTAATTGAACTTTGTAACCTAACTTTTCGATTCTAGAATACAATTTGTTAAGTTCAAGATCGATGATTTTCTTAATGTCATCTTTCTCAAGAGAGTTAAAGATAATAATGTCATCAATACGGTTCAAGAATTCTGGTGCAAAAGCTTTCTTCAAAGCATTTTCGATTGTTCCTCGAGCACGAGCATCGCTGGTCGTTTTCTTCGCCGAAGTACCAAATCCTACACCGTCACCAAAGTCTTTAAGGTCTCTAGTACCAATGTTAGATGTCAAAATGATAATCGTGTTACGGAAGTCAATTTTTCTACCTAAACTATCTGTTACGTGACCTTCATCCAAGATTTGTAATAAAATATTGAATACATCAGGATGCGCTTTTTCGATTTCATCCAAAAGAATTACAGAATAAGGCTTACGTCTAACAGCTTCTGTCAACTGTCCACCTTCTTCGTAACCAACATATCCTGGAGGCGCACCAACCAATCTAGACACCGCGAATTTTTCCATATATTCACTCATATCGATTCTGATCAAAGCATCGTCAGAGTCGAATAGTTCGCGTGCCATAACTTTGGCTAATTCGGTTTTACCAACACCAGTTGTTCCTAAGAAAATAAAGGTTCCGATTGGTCTGTTAGGATCTTTTAGTCCAGCTCTGTTACGTTGGATGGCTTTAACCACTTTTTTAACAGCTTCTTCTTGACCGATAACTTTACCGTTAAGTTTGTCATCCATCGCAGAAAGTTTGTCCAATTCGTTTTTACCAACTTTAGTAACAGGAACGCCACTCATCATCGATACAACTTCGGCAACATTTTCTTCGGTAACCTCTTCTTTTTTCTCTTTAACATCTTTGTCCCAGTTTTCCTGAGCAAGGTTAAGTTCGATTTGAAGACGTTCTTCTTCATCTTTAAGTTTACGAGCTTCAAGATAATCTTGCTTTTTAACAGCCTGTTGCTTGTGCTCTTTAACTTCCTCAATTTTAGTTTCGAAATCGATAATCTCAGTCGGAACTTTCATGTTTTTAATATAAACACGAGAACCTGCTTCATCCATCGCATCAATCGCTTTGTCTGGTAAAAAACGGTCTGTGATGTAACGCGCCGTCAAATTAACACAAGCATTAATCGCTTCGTCGCTGTAATGTACATTGTGATGTTCTTCGTATTTATCTTTAATCTGATGCAAAATCTGGATTGTTTCCTCGATAGAAGTTGGCTCTACCATAACTTTTTGGAAACGTCTTTCTAAAGCACCATCTTTTTCGATATACTGTCTATATTCGTCCAAAGTCGTTGCACCAATTACTTGGATTTCGCCACGTGCCAATGCTGGTTTGAACATGTTAGAAGCATCCAAACTTCCTGTAGAACTACCTGCACCAACAATAGTATGCAACTCGTCGATGAAAAGGATGACGTCACGGTTTTTCTCCAACTCTGTCATAATCGCTTTCATACGTTCTTCGAACTGCCCACGATATTTAGTTCCCGCAACCAAACTTGCCAAATCCAAAGTGATAACACGTTTGCCATAAAGGACACGCGATACTTTTTTCTGATGAATTCTAAGCGCTAGACCTTCTGCAATAGCAGACTTACCAACACCAGGCTCACCAATTAGAAGTGGGTTGTTTTTCTTTCTGCGAGAAAGAATTTGTGATACTCTTTCGATTTCTTTTTCTCTACCAATTACTGGGTCCAGCTTTCCATCTTTTGCTAAAGACGTCAAATCTCGTCCGAAATTATCCAAAGTCGGCGTTTTGCTTTTACCAGTACCAAGATTACCAGTTGGCTTTTTCATTTGAGAAAAATCTTCTCGCTCTTCATCATCGTCATAAGCACTATTTTGTGGCAACTGATCGGTGTTTTTCAACATCTTTTGATATTCAGTTTGGACACGCTCATAGTCGATATCATAAGCCTGCAAAATATGTGAAGTTGGATCTTCTTGTTTATAAAGAATACCCAATAACAAATGCACTGTATTAATCTCAGAAGATTGGTATTGTCTACACTCTAGCTCAGAACGTTTTACCGATTGGTCAGCCATTTTGGTCAGCGACATACTTCCCATATTGCTCACAAACGGATTACTATTAGCTGTGCTCAGCGTTTCGATTTTTCTTCGGATTTGCGTTAGGTCTGCATTAAGACCCTCAAGGATTTCTTTAGCAGAGTTTTCTGTTTTAATAATACCTAACAAAAAATGCTCGGTGTTTAGAAACTCGCTTTGGAGACGCCTTGCTTCGTTTTTACTTTGTTTGAACACGCGATTCAAACCATCTGAAAATTTATAATCCATTTTTTATCTCCGTGTTAATAAGGTTATAATAAAATTACAACAAAAAATATTGAATTTTACACTTTTTGATTTGCAAATTTGTTACCATTCTAAAAAAATGGACTTTCTGACATTATTTTTTATGATTATCCTAATTGTGCCTAAGTTATTTTTTTAAACAAAGCTTGTCATTCCGACGTAGGAGGAATCTCTGAGAATCAAGTGTTTGAGATTCTTCGCTTCGCTCTGAATGACATTGTTTCTTAATTTGGGTAATTAAGCGGACAATCAAATTATTTTTTCTAGAATTTTTAAAATTCAGTAAGTTTGTGAAAACTAAAAATCATGAACCATAATTGGGTAGAATATGTTGGCTATCTAGCTTCTGTATTCATAATTGGGAGTTTCTTGACGAGCAAAGTCAGAACCATTAGAATCATTAATTTTTTTGGCTGCGTTTGTTTCGTCATTTATGGTATTTATAACGGATTGCTTTGGCCAGTTATTATACCAAATGGGATTTTGGCTTTGGTCCAAGTCTATCATATATTTTTTAAAAAATCAAATTAATGCGAATTATAGTAAGTGTTTTCAGTAATCTCTATACCGACCAACGCGTCGAAAAAACTTGTCAAACACTTATTGATCACGGTTACGATGTTGAGTTAATCGGCAATGATTGGGGAGGCGCGCCAGCGATGCAACGTAACTATCCTGTGACACGCATTTCGTTGAAATCCAAAACCTTGAAGTTGGCTTATCCGGAATTTATGTTCAAACTTTATAAAGAATTAAAGAAAAGAACTGACAAAAATTCCGTTTTATACTCCAATGATTTAGAAACGATTATTCCAAATTTTAAACTTTCCAAAAAATTAAATATTCCTTTGGTTTTCGACAGCCACGAAATGTTTAGCGAGATGCCATCTGTACAAGGTAAGGCTTCACAAAAATTTTGGAAATGGGTCGAGAAAAATTATTTTCACAAGCTGGAAAATATGATTACAGCAAGTGATTCTTATGCAGACTGGTTTGTAAAAGAATATCACATCAAGCGACCAATTGTCGTTAGGAATCTTCCGAGAAAACAAGATGTGCAACAGTTTGATTCTGAGCAGAAAAAGATTATTTTGTACCAAGGATGGCTTAACTATTCTAGAGGAATTGATAAAGCCATTATGGCGATGCAATATGTCGATAATGCTGTTTTAAAAATTGCTGGTGGCGGACCAATGGAAGCTGAGTTTCGCGCAATTGCGGAAGAACATAAAGTCCTTGATAAAGTGGAATTTCTTGGCAAACTTTATCCCGCCGATTTACGAAAAATAACACCTACGGCTGATGTAGGACTAAGTATTGAAGAAAATAAAGGCTTAAGTTATTATTACTCCTTACCAAATAAAATTTCGGATTATGTCCAAGCAAAAGTGCCTGTTGTTGTTTCGGATTTCCCTGAGCTGAAAAGGATTGCAACAGGATTTGGAGTCGGGGAGACCATTACCTCACATGACCCAAAACATCTTGCTGAAAAAATTAATATTGTCCTCAACAACGGAAAAGCTTTTTACAAAGACAATCTTGATAAAGCTGCTGAAGAACTTTGTTGGGAAAATGAAGAATTAAAAATAATTGACGTCGTAAAAAGCGCCATCGAAAAACATAAAAAAGACCTCAATTGAGGTCTTTTTGTTTTTTATATTTCAAATTTTCGTGAAGAAAATTATTCTTTATTAAGGAAAGCGTCCCAGCCTTGCGCTGTAAGTGGAATCATTTGGTTAGAACCTCTTGCGATAAGGTGATTGCCATCATTCAATTCAGTTGCGTGACCGATGATGCTAAAATCTGGATGTCCAACAATTTTATCAAAATCTTCTGGCGCAATCGTGAACAGCAATTCGTAATCTTCACCACCGTTAAGCGCTGCCATTGCAGGATTTAGATTCAATTCCTCTGCAGTGCTCATCGTTAAATTATCCAATGGGATTTTCTCTTCATAAACGCGGAAACCAACTTTGGACTGGTCCGAAAGATGCAGAACTTCTGACGCCAAACCATCCGAAATGTCAATCATAGACGTAGGTTTGATGCCTAATTCCTTTAAAGTATTTTTTACATCCGTTCTTGCTTCAGGTTTTAATTGACGTTCGAGGATGTAGTCGTAACCTTCCATTTCTGGCTGCATATTTGGGTTTGACAAGAAAACCGAATGCTCTCTTTCCAAAATCTGAAGTCCCAAATAAGCGCCTCCCAAATCACCAGAAACCACCAAAAGATCATTTGGTTTTGCACCGCTTCTTTTAACAATTTCGTCGTCATTTTCGAGACCAATTGCTGTGATGCTCATCACCAATCCAGCGTTGGAACTCGTTGTGTCTCCGCCAACTAAGTCCACTTTATAATGCTTGCAGGCCAACTGAATTCCGGCATACAACTCCTCCAAAGCTTCCACAGGAAAACGATTGGAAACTGCCAACGAAACCAAAATCTGTGTTGGCACAGCATTCATCGCAGCAATGTCGCTAAGGTTAACCACAACCGCTTTATAACCCAAATGTTTTAGTGGAACATAACCCAAGTTGAAATGCACACCTTCTGCCAAGACATCTGTTGTAACAACCACTTTTTTACCATCAGGATTTATGATGGCAGCATCGTCGCCAACACCCAATTCCGAAGTCGAATTCTCCAGCGGAAAATGCTCCGTAAGATGCTTTATCAAACCAAATTCTCCAAGTTTGGAGATGGGCGTCAATTCTTGAGATTTATCTTCAAACATAATCTTAAATGCTAAAAATTTCGGGATCGATATTCGTAGGTCGGAAAGGCAAAGCTTTGATGTCTTCTCTCGTCATGACCTTTGTTTCAGGCGTTTTATATTTATCCAAAGCCAAAATAATATCATCTGGCGGCGTTGTCGTTTTTCTCAACATCATATCAATCCAAACGCCCGTCGCTTCGGCAACAGCACAATGGGTACCATCTGGCAAATAGAAGTTATGCACAAACTGATAGATGGACGCGTCCTCGGAGTTTCCAGCAATTTCTACGCTAACATATACCACTTGATCGGCATAGATTTCTTTAAAAAACGAAAATCTTTCGTGCAAAATCACAGGACCAATTCCCCAACGATTAAGCTGTGCCAATCCCATTTTTTCCTTGTTCATAAAAGCCATTCTCGCTTGCGCACAATACGCCATGTACGACGAATTGGCAAGGTGGCGGTTCGCATCGATGTCGCTCCATCTCACATCGAATTTATAAAAATATTTTTCCATGTTTTGTCTATTATTTTGGGCAATTCCCTCGCCAAAGCTTTTGGCAGCTGCTCGAGTCGGGCTGTTCGCTGTATCTTTTCCCTCCGCTCGGTTGGCTCCGCTACGCTCCGCCACCTCACTCCGGAAAAAGGATGCCGCTTCCATCCCTATTGCAAAAATTCAAAGATTCAAAATTAGTCAATAAAGATGGTTTATAAAAATCGTACTTTTGAAACTAAAATCTATAGCATAAGGTTGATGAAGCAAGTTGTAATCATCGGAGGCGGCGCTGCAGGCTTTTTCTGCGCTGCCAATCTGGACGAAAATAAATATCAAATCAAAATTCTAGAACAAAACAAAGACGTTCTCCAAAAAGTAAAAATTTCTGGAGGAGGGCGTTGCAATGTGACGCACGCATGTTTTGACCCACAAGATTTGGTGAAGTTCTATCCACGCGGCGAAAAAGAATTGCGCAGTGTTTTCAGCAAATTCCAGCCAGGGGATACAATGGAGTGGTTCGAAAGTCGAGGTGTATCTTTAAAAATCGAAAATGACAATCGCATTTTTCCTGATAGCAACCAATCGCAAAGCATCATCAATGCGTTACAAACCGAAACCCAAAACAAAAATGTTGAGGTCATTACCCAAGCAACCGTAAGCCAAATTTCTAAAACCGAAGACCAGTTTTTAATCGAAACAAAATCAGGGAATTTCAATGCAGATTATGTTGTTTTCACAACAGGAAGCGCACCAAAATCGCTAAAGTTGGTCGAAAGTCTAGGTCACAAAATTGTGAGTTTGGTACCATCCTTATTTACATTTAACATCAAAAATCCTTTGCTAGCTGAGCATCCAGGTACCAGCTTCGAATGGGCAGAAGTAAGCATCCCAAAATTAAAGCTAGAAGAAAGCGGTCCTTTGTTAATAACACATTGGGGACTTAGCGGTCCTGCAGTTCTCAAATTGTCAGCTTGGGGCGCAAGATTGTTGGCTGGCGAAAATTATAAGTTTGAGATTTTGGTTAATTTTATTTCCAAATCGATACAAGAAGCAGAGGAAGATTTTATTAATTTTAAAGAAAGTAATCCGAAAAAGACAATTGGACAAAGTAAAATCTATAATGTAACCAATCGCTTTTGGAACAGCCTTTTAGCGTATTCAAAAATAGATTCTGAAAAACAGATTTCGAATATCAGCAAAAAAGAAATGCAAATTTTGGCTGGCAATCTTTGCGAAATGAAATTGCAAGTAGATGGCAAAAGTACTTTCAAAGATGAGTTTGTAACCGCTGGTGGCGTTGACCTCAAAGAAATTAATTTCAAAACCATGGAAAGTAAAGTGGTCCCGAATTTATTTTTGGCTGGCGAAGTACTCAATATCGATGCGATAACAGGCGGATTTAACTTCCAAGCTTGTTGGAGCGAAGCTTGGCTTATCGCGCAAGAACTTAATATGAGATAATATGTTAATTAAGCAAAACATTCAGCACAAGATTTTTAAGACCGCAATTTTGCTAGGTTTTATCTATTTTTTTGTGTTAATGTTGCGGATAACATTATTATATATTCCTTACAATTCGATGGCTAATTTTTTAGCAATCAAACAAACCGAAGTTGAGGCGCGACCAGAATATTTAACGATTTTCCATACGCATGTATACACCAGTATTTTTGTGTTGATTGCGGGATTTGTGGCTTTATTTTTTAATAAAAGTTTAAAAACACTGCATCGTTTTTCGGGCAGAATCTATGTGATTTTAACCTTAATATTTTCGTCAACGTCAGGAATCTACATGGGATTTTTTGCAAATGGTGGTATTGCGTCCAAAATTTCGTTTGTTATTTTGGGAATACTTTGGTTTTATACAACTTACAAAGCTTATCAAGAAGTAAGAAACCGGAATATGCAAGCACACCAACATTGGATGTGGCGAAGTTATGCCTTATGTTTTTCGGCAGTAACATTACGATTGTGGAAAGTAATTTTAGTATATTTATTCCATCCCAATCCAATGGACGTTTACCAAATCATTGCTTGGCTAGGGTGGATTCCTAATATTTTGTTAGTAGAATATTTAATACAGAAAAGAAAAAAGATAAAACTATGAAAACGAATTTAATCATTGGCTTGGCTGTACTTTCCTTTGGGCTAAGTTCTTGCAAAAAAGATGGCGAAGTTAAAAAAGACGAAGCCAAGAAAGATTCTGCTGTTGTGGCAATAGAACCCGAATTTCATAAGGAATTGTATGGTGTCTACTCTGGCGATTTGGAAACGATATACAATCCCAATGCTGTCGACTATGAAGATAATTATTTAGTCAAAAAAATATCGGTTAAGATCAACCGAATTACAAAAGATAGTGTCTATGGTTATAGTGTCGTGAATGGTAATCAAAGACCTTTCCGCGGTATCTATAATGAGAATGCGCAAAAATTTGTTCTGGATGAACCTGGCGATGATAAAACCGATGGTCGTTTTTCTGTTGATTTGAGGAAAGATAGCCTCGTGGGAAGATGGAAAGTTTTTAATCCACAAGCTGTAAAATTCCCAGAAAAAATAATCCGTTTGCAGAAAAAAGAATTTGTCTATAGTCCTAACTTGATGCTAGACAGAGACCGCTCTGACATTGTGGATTGGACAACGACCAAAAAAGCAAAGGTATCCTATACAGATGAGGATGGCACAAAACAGTCTTATGACACAGAAAAGCAACGTTATGCCTCGGATGCGATTTTTAATGTTAATGCCTCCAAGCAAAAGCTAACCGAAAAAGACCTTAAAAACATGAAAAAGCTTGACATGGAAATTATCAAAAATGCGGTGTTTGCACGTCATGGTTATTCGTTTAAAAAACAAACTTATCGACAATTTTTTGATAATCAGGAATGGTATGTGCCGATTTCTAATAACGTAGATAACGACTTGTCGCCTTTAGAAAAGGATAATGTGGCACTTTTGAGTAGAATGATCAAATATGCTGAAGATAATTACGATACTTTTGGTAGATAATTTTCAAACGTAATTAATATTAAAAACTCCCAAAATCTGGGAGTTTTTGTTTTATGTATCAAGTTCTTTTTTGGTGGTGATAAGCTTGTATTTTCGTTGAAGAAATAAGATTATTTTGAGAGAAGCTTTGTACATCAAAAATCCAATAAACCACCCAAAAGCAATTCCGCAAAGGCTTCCTGCGAAAATTGAAGCTTGTTGATTCCCCCAATTAAATAGAGAGTTTAGAAAAACGAAGATAATAATAGAGACAATGCTACAGCCAAGAATCGACGAGATTGTAAAAAATGTTTTGAAACCTTTGCTGGCAGAACGTTGCTGAAATCCTACCAAGACAGAAGTCGAAATGATCCCAGCACTCACCAAACCAATTACAATCGCAATAAACAAAAGCCCAATTACAACACATAGAATAAGCAATAATAAAAAGACGAAAGCACCAACGATGAGAAGTGTTACTTCAAATTCGTCATCATTTTGATAGGAATTGATGACTAAAGGTTTTAAACCCAAAAAGAGTTCTGTGAAATTCAAAAAAAAGTCAGTTATCATTGGTGTTTTAATTTAAGGATTCTAATTTTTTTAATCGTTTTCTAAATAGGATAAAACTTATGAACGTCAAAACAAATTGCATTGTAAGTATGATTAAGTACGGTTTTATTATTTTAACAAAGTCTCCTAAATCAGCTACATCATTGGCGAAATTATCCACAAATAGATAGACTAAATAACCTATGGAAATTCCGCAAAAACTGATGAAAGATAACAGCCAATTTTTACGAACAGCTGGAATCAAATTTAAGAAAATCGTTATACTCGAAAGACTTAAAAGTATGCTGGCTTGCATAGACAAAATGCTGAGTAATAAAGCCAGAAATTGCACAAATTTCCCTTCGGAGTCGTCCGTGTTTTGCATGAGCAAACTTAGAAATAGGTAATCCAAAAGAAAGCTCAAGACCACAAGCACAAAAAAATTGGCTAAGAGATATAAATAAAGTTTTTTCATATATTATTTTTTATTGCCCAATTCTACACCCTTTTTCTCGCTAAGTACTTTGATCGTTTTTTCGCTTAACGGATTTTCGTACAACCAAAGACTTTCAAACTTTAAAGTAGGAGGAAGTTCTAAATCGACAATTTTGTTATTAGATAAAAAAATTGAAGTAAAGTTTGCAATCGGAAGTTTAATATCCGAGATCATATTGTTGATAAGTGCAATAGACTCCAAAGCTGTATTTTTTGATAAATCAATTTTGTTGAGTCTGTTATCGGATAGGTTTAGATCCTTTAGATTATTGAGAAAATCTGTTTCTATAGAATCGATTTGATTGCTTTGTGCAAAAAGGCTTTTGAGTTGGAGGTTATTTTTTACATCTAAATATTTGAGGTTATTAAATGACAAATTAACGCCAATTAATTGCTTTTGTTGACTAAGATTAAGTTCGTCGATTTTATTGTTATTTAAAATGATTTGCAGAAGTTTTGGATTGTGAGAAAGATTAATATTTTGCAGTTGGTTGTAACTAAGGTCTAGGCTTTCCAAATTTGGATTGTGGGATAAGTCGATGGCGTTTAGTTTGTTATTGGATAGGTTTAAGTTTTCCAAAATCGGGTTTTCTGCCAAATTGATAACGGAAATATTACAATTGCTGAGATTTAAGTTTTTGAGATTAAAAAAATATTTTAAATCCTCTGTAGAATTAAGTTTTGCATCATCGATAGTAATTTCATCAATATTTTTGACTTCTGTATCTGAAGTATAGGTAGGATTATTTTTTAAAATAAGTGCACAGAAATTTTTATCCGAAAAAGGGATATCTTTTAATTTCATTGTTTGATATTTTGATAATACAAGCGCTTCCTTATCAGCATTTTTTTGTGAACAAGCCAAGAGTGAAATTAGTACAAAAGCCAAACTTGAAAGTAGTTTTGAGTATCTCATTCTTTTACTAATTAATTATCCCATGCAATTTCACTATCTGCGTAACTTAGCCAGCCATATTTACCACTTTTATCTTTGATACGATAATAGTTGGGACCTTCGGACTTGAGTTCTGCAAACTCCTTGTTTTCCATAAGATCATAAATTCCAATGCCATTTTGTGATTCAAAATAAATTCTGTCTTTAAGTGAGTAAATGTTTTTGTACTTGATCGGTAGTTTTTCAATCAATTCAATTTTTGATGGAGGTTGAACGTTGTTAGAATTGCTATTTGAAGATGCTTTATCATCAATTTTAATTGAAATATCGGGAATTTGATACAATCCCGTAAGACCATTTTTTTGAACAAGAACCAAGCCCGACTCAGCAACCCAACTGCGTGGTGCTGCAATATCGCTACGGTTCCAAACATCAATATTAGCGGCAAATTTTAGGTTGGCATCTTTGGGAATATTGGTGATGATAAAATCCTTTTTGTAGTTGATCTCTCTTCCCACATCACGGACGACATGAAGATAATAAGCGCCATCGTACAACGAATTATCTTTACTGATGCTAATATCTTCGGAAAAGCTTATGGTGCCGCAATAAGAACTTGATGGTGTTTTGAAATATTCATTTAAGATATTGCCGTCTATATCATAAACTTTAAGTTCATTGTTTTGGATAACCTGCAAGCCATTTTTGTAGGGATAGACAGATTTTACATTTTTAATTGGGAGCTCTTTTAGATAAGTGTTGTAAATCTTGTAATCCGTTCCTGTCCTACCAACTAGGAAATAGTCATATTGATAGATGGTATCAAATTTTGCTGGTAAAACATTTTCTCCAAAGGCATTTTTTAAGGCATATTGGTTTTTGCCTTCAGGTTTTTCAAAATAGATGTCTCGTGTTTGCATCCAAAATTTTTCAGGGTTTGTGACTTCCAAAAGCTTGTCGAAATTAATTGGATTTTTGTTGACTGTTGTATAAACTTTCTTTTTGTCACCAATCATTTTTAAGCCATTTTTAGAATTATAGATAAGCTTCTCTGCACGATCCAGAATGATGACAAATTTGTTATCGCCAAGATCAATTAGGCAATATCCAGAATTTTCGGTGGAGGCTTTTTTGAGATCACCATAAATTTTCGTTTTATAAGCTTTTAAATCTTCTCTTTCCAAATCATAGGTAGCTTCACAAAAAAAACTGGGATGCATCAAAAAATAAGTTTGACGATCTGTGTCGACAATTGCACTAAAACTGGTTTTTTTAAGTTTTTCTTTTAATTGAGAAAGCGGCATACTGACAATGTTATCTTTGTTAAAGAGCATTTCGTCGTTATCCGTAATCTCTTTTAGTGACAATATTTTGTCTTTATCTACTTCGATTTCTTGCGAAAAATCTCGATCGTCGGTCGTTTTCTCGATTTTAAAATCAACGCTATAGTATTTATTTTTATCTATTTTTTGGTAGAAATCAATATTGCTCCCATCAAAACTAATATCAGTAATTCCGGTATTGCTAAAGACTTTTTGCGCCCAAACAAAGCTTGAGCTTAAACAAAAAAACAATAAAAGTAATAGTTTGGATTTCATAATTCAACAATGTTTAAGTATCCCACAAAACTTTATTATCTCGGAGACTAAGCCAACCATACTTGCCATTTTTGTTTTTAACACGAAAATAGTTAGTACCTTTTTGCTTTAGCTCCGCAAATTCTTGATTATTCACAATGCCATAAATCCCAAATCCATTTTGTGACTCGAAATAAATTCTGCCTTTGAGGGTATAGATTTTCTTGTATTTAATAGGAAGCTTCTCGAACAACCCAATTTCTGATGGAGGCAACACAACATCCTGTCTAATATTTTTGCCAATGGAATCCATTTTTTCTGGTTGCGCTGTAACAATAGGAATTTGATACATGCCGCACAAAGCATTTTTACATACATATACCATTCCCGATTCGCTAATCCAACTTTTGGGACCTGCTCTATTGTTTCGTTCTACAGAATCTGAATTCGTAGCAAAAATTAGACAGGCATCCTTGGGAATATTAGTAATAACAAAGTCTTGATGGTAATAGGGATAACCGGCGTCATGTCTGTACGCTTGCAAATAATATTCACCTTTGTACAGCGAGTCATCCTTTTTGATTGTAATACTTTCGGAATAGGTTGTGAGACCGCAATACTCATTCACAGGCTGCTTGTAATACTCTTTCAAAATGTTGCCATTAATATCATAAACATTTAGCTCATTCGCTTGGATGACTTCTAAGCCATTACGATCAGGAAATACTTGTCGCACATTCTTTATCGGAAGTTCTTTGAAATAGGTGTTGTAGATTTTATAATCATTGCCATTCCTTCCAACAATGAAATATTGATACTTATAGATTGTATCAAACTTAGTAGGCAAAACCTTGTCACCAAAAACATCCTTCAGTACGTACTTTCCTTTGCCTTCAGGTTTCACAAATAAATGCTTGTTTGTTACCAACCAAAATTTGTCTGGATTACTAACATCCAAAAGATTGTTGAAGTTGATAGGATTTTTGTTAACAGTCTGGTATTCTTCATCCCAATCACCAATCATTTTTAGACCATCTTTAGCATAATAAATGATTTTTTGCGCACGATCCAAAATGATAACATACTTGTTACTCCCAAGGTCAACAATGTAATAACTGCTATTTTCTGGATATACTTTTCTAAAATCTCCATAGATCTTTGTCTTATAATCTGCCAAGTCTGTGTCATTAAGATCATAATCTACTGCCTCAAAAAAATTGGGATGCATCAAAAAGTAAGTAGAACGATGTTGATGGCTAATCGTAGTAAAAGTTGATTGTTTTAATTTCTCCATTATCTGTGGCAACGGCAGACTAACAATGTTATCTTTATTAATCAAGTGTATTTCTCTATCCGCAATATTTAACGGCCTAATATCCTTATCGATTTCTAAAGTTTGCGAAAACTCTTCTTTGTCATCAGTAGCCAACTCCAATTTAAAATCAACATCGTGGTACTGGTTATTTCCCACCTTTTGGTAAAATTGGACTATGCTTCCATTAAAGCAAATATCAGTAATCCCTGTATTGCTAAATACTTTTTGCGCCCAAACAAAAGTTGAGCTTAAACAAAAAAATAATAAAAATACTTTGAGATTCATGACTTGCTATTTGTGCTTACGTTATCACTTATATTCTTTTCCATTAAATTTTAAAACAGAATTCTTTTGGCTTTTGGTGGTTTTTGATTGGCAATTGCCTTTTACAGGTTTTCTGATAAGCTTTTCGACATCTGTTTTTAGTTTAAGATTATAGAGACCATTGCTTTTGGTTTGGTTATCAACAGTGATGACCGAGTTTTCTGTGGTCGACTCGCCAGCGCATTTCATGTCCCACTCACCGTTACTACTGTAGACTTCAAAACTATTTAATATTTTGTTAAGTTTATTATTTTCAATAAGATACAAGCTTAGTTCTTCTGTTGAAAAAGGATTGGGACCACTCATATTGTGTGTATTTGCGCGGACGCCAAAAGCCCTTTTTTGGTCTGCAAGAATGTAAAGTCCTGTATCAATTGTTAAACTTGATAAAATCATAGCATCCGAAACCCAAGCACCAGATTCGAAGTTTTTGTAAAGAATTTTTCCCGAAGTATTGTCGACAATCAACACATAAGCATCCATGACCATATAGTCATCTTCGTTGGTTGTGTATTTTGGAATGAGAAGAATGCTTTGCGAGTTATTATTGGGAATCACTTTTTCTGCAAATAAATCTAGGTTAATTTGAGATTCCTTTAGATTGAGTTGCTGCAAAGCTTTTGTTAAAAGAACGGATTTTTTTTCTTGCCCAAAAATAGTTTGGGTCAGTAAACACAAAGCAAAAAGTAAGACTAGTTTTTTCATCATTTTAAAATTTTAAAATATTGAGTCTCCAATGTTAATTACTGCTGTGCAAAAGCAATCGCGACTTGTGATTTGACAAATGAGATAGGCGATTGGTGCACTTAGGAACAATAGAAAAAAGGCATCAATTTTTACAATATTGTAGTTTTTGACTTTTAGTTTTTTAAAAATATCAAATAGGAAAATTAGCAACAACACCAGCAAAAGTCCTGTTGCCAGAAATGCAATACCGAGACCAACATCGGTAGGATGCTCGCGCTCCATATTATGCTTAAAAGCCATTTGCGCATAAAAATACAATGCAACAAGTGGAATCACAATCAGTAGTAATCGTTTCAAGAAAGATTTTAGTAAAGGCTTCATCTGTATTGCTTGGATATTTTGTGTTCGGGATTTGTTTGTAAAAGATATAAAGAAATCAGAAATAAAACTTCCAAAGGTTTCATCAAAATGTAAGTGAGATTTGACCCAAACTCGGAGTTGATTTTTTGGGAAAGATTATAACCGTATTTGTCATAATTGCCACGAACAAATTGATGAATTTTTGGCGAAAAGTCTTGCAGCATTTCTTCGAACGCATTGGCAATTTGTAATTGTCGATTGACAATAATTGGACGAGAATGTCGCTTTCCGATGTACAAAGGTTTTACCAAATTCGGATTACCTTTTGCCGCAACAGTACACAGATAATGTCCTGTGTGATCCAATATTGGAGGATGCGATTGTTGCGAAAATGTCCAAGTTGTGGTGTCTGTAAAAACTTTAATTAGCGAGTTATAGTCTTGCCCAAACAGCATCAAAATTAATGTAAGTACTATAAATACAGGAAGTAGAAAAATCCACGCCCAAATTGTGATATCATATTTTTGAGATAAAAACCGATTGCAGTTATTGAGGAATTTATTTTTGTAAGTTCGGTTTTGCGAGATGTTTTTTTCTTCATTTAGAATTTTAATCCATAAATAAATCCCAATAAACATATTGAATAAAGGCGCCCAAATGAAAAAAAAGCTTCCATCGTTTCCTTTGAAATCACCTAGACTTTCCGTGTTGTGAGATCCGATTTGTAATAGCACAACAAAGCTAATCACAACACCAATTATTAATATTATTAAACTTAGCACCAAAGTCAATGGCGGAAGATTTCGTCCCTTTTTCCAAATAAGAAATGCCGAAATATTATAAATGACAAAGTAAAAAAGCAAACTAAAAAAATGTGTGCCACCAAATGGGATGTAACAAGAATCTATTGGATCAATCGCAGTCGTATAATCTGCGGAATGTATCATCAGCCCAACAATAAAAGCTAGAAACGTCACAAAGTAACCAACAAAGAAAATGACTTCCCAAACCGAAATTCGTTTTTCCTTTAGGCTTTTTGTTGTCAGAATAATTACAATCGCTAAAATAATTACAAATAAAATCGCTACCACATTAATTGTTTTTTGATTTTACTAAAACTTCAATTAAATACAGAATTAATCCGCCTGCCAAATAGCACAAAATATCAATCCAACTAAAAGAGTTGCCGAGGACAATCATCATAATTTTATTGTCTTTGAAACCTAAAACTTCAGCAAAATGAAAGTATTGCAAAAATTCGACGATACAAGAAAATATCAAAAGCGCTATTATTAATTTGGTGTTGTTAACTTCTACAAATGCTTTAACAAAGTAGTACATCAACATTACCACCAGAACGTCTCCGAGATATGCTCTAACAAAGAAAATATCTTTAAAAGTTGTTGCAATAAGTACTTCAATAACGAAAATAATAATCGCAATGATGAGGTTTTTAAAATTGAATTTTAATTTCATAGTTTGTTTTCTTTTTTTATTCGGCGATACTCAAGGTAGGCAAGACAGAGATAATAGCTCGTAAACATAAAGAGTTTTCCAGCCATGGATGCGACCATAGCATCTTCGATTTTTTCGTGTTGTACAAGACCTGTACTTTCTAGGATACTTTCAAAAACGAAAAAAAATGGCAGAATGGCAAACGCAAGAAAAAGTCGAATCGTTTTCCATTTTAGAATTTTTCCGCGCTGGTCGTCATCAATACTAAAAAATAGCATTTTGTTAGCGAAAAGTAATGACACAAATGTGTTAATAAAAACCGTGTTAAATCTAAAAGCAGTCCAAAAAACAATAAATCCCCCAATCAGTACTAAGGACATGATTATTCTTCTAGCTTTTAATGGAAAAAACAAAATAATGGCAGTTGGCATGAAAAGAAACACATCATAAAACCAAAGATAGATGTAGCTTGCTTCGGCTTTATCCGAAAATGAGCTTGGGAAAAGCACAATCATAAGGTACTGAAACGCTAAAAGTACGTAGGTTACGACACTGGCATATTTTCCGAGAAAGCTTTTATTTTCGAGGATGTTCATTAATGTGTTTTTAAATTTTCTCTAAAATACTATATTTACAAAAACAATTTATGAAAAAATACCTTTTGTTTTTAATGTTAGTAATGACTTTGCCAGTTTTTGCGCAAGTTATTAATGAGGCTGCGCCACCACAAAAAGTTGTGGAAGAACAAGCAGATTATCCTGGCGGCACAAGAGCTTTTCAAACCAAAGCTGCAAATTTGGTCGAGGTAAAACTTCCCACAGGGATTTATTCTTCGGTGGTTCGATTTATGGTTGACCAAGACGGTGATATCACCAATATTACGGCAACTGGTCCGAGTGAAAAATTCAATGAGGCTGTGATAAAAGCTGTTAAAAAAGTTGGCGGTAAATGGAAGCCTGCAACGTTAAATGGCGCTACAGTTAATAGTTTTTTCAAATTTCCGTTTAAGTTGGAGGTCAGCTAGGTTCTACTTTAAAACTTTCATTTCTACTTTTTTCAGTTTCATGTTTTCATCATTTGGGTCAGTTTGCATGCTGTAGATGACTCCTTTTTCGACAAAGACTTTGTTGAGCAAATCTTTATTGCTGAGTGGCTCGCATTCATTTGAAAACATAAATGGCTCGAAAAGTTTCTTCCAAACACCATTAACATTTGTGAAAGTACTGAAAGTGTAAGTACAGCCATTCATTGGTGCTTGTACAACAGAGATTTCATCCAATCCATCGCCATTCAGGTCGCCTTCATTTATTAAAATCACTTCGCAACAACCTATTTTTAAAGCTTTAATAGTTTTCGAATTGGATAGCAAAGTATATTCGTCTGGAACGCCATCTTCAACTGGATTGCCGTGTCCTTTTTTACTTAGTTTTACAAAAAGATTTTCCGTGTTATTTTTAGTGCTGAAATGACCTTCGATTTTTTCACCAATTGTTGGTTTAGTTGATTGAGCATTAGATAATTGCAAGCCTAAAAGTATTGTTGAGATATACAGTGTTTTTTTCATTTTTTAAATTTAAATATAATCAATCAAAAAGCGTTCTTTCATCATAATCGGCAATATTGAAATTTCCATTTTTATAAACTGCTGAGGTTTTTTTATTGTTGGGATCGTCAAAGAAAATCTTCTTTTTGGAAGCATCAAATTGAATCTTTCTTGTCGGAATTTCTTCGTGGTCGGTAGGCGTTTCGACATGTGTAAAATTACAAATGCTCAATTTTTTCTTTTTGTTAAAAGCCGATTTCAAAATATATTTTCCAGAAGTCAATTGATATACAGAAGCATAATTGCAAGAAAACACGAATTCGTCCATTTGCTTAATGATTAAAAACTCCGCCGGCGAAAGATTGTGGACTTCCGTGAAGTATTGATGGTATTCGTTTTCTTTTAAAATGATCTTGTTATTTTTTACCAAATAGCTCCAATTATACATGGATGAGTCACTTAGACGATAAAGCTTAATGTCTTTATTTTCAGAAATATAGGTGGCAAATTCGTAGTTTAAGGTATCAACATTTTGTTTGAAATTATTATAATTTTCTATTGCTCCACTTGTGATGGCTTTTTCAAAATCTGAGGTGAAAAGTTTTCGCGCCTTTGTTAACTCTTGCTCGCTATTATCAAGGTTTTGTTTATTCTTTTCGTAATTCAAAAGACTCGAAATCAGTGATGACTCTAAGTTCTTTTGACCAAAAACCGAAATTGGAATTATATACAAGAAGAAAAGAATCCAAAGTTTTTTCATCATCAAAAATATTGGTGTTTTGTAGAAAAGGAAATTACAAATTTTAGAATTATGATTAAAAATAATCTTTACGAAATAAAAATTCAGTATTTTTCTTTTTTAAAACGAAGTAACATACAAATGACAAATAAAGGTCTCCAGTGGATTTTTGTTCTAATGCTGTTCTCGATAACAGCTTGCAAAAAGAAAAATTCAGCTGATAAAAAAACAAACGAAGTAATATCAAATACTGGTCAAATAAAAGATTCTGTAAAATCTAATAATGGGGAAGTTGACCAAAAGTCGCTTGTCGATTATTATTTTCAAGCAAATGGCGGCAGTATTTTGTATTTGAAAGATGGCAGTATGAGAAGTTGTGCACGCTGCGATTCGGATGTTGCCGAACTTCTTAATACAAAAGCTTATTATTCTTACAAAGCTTTTGATACTTTCATTCTAGAGAATAAATCGAGAACTGAGTTTTTTGACGAGTCGGGGAAAATTGATCGCAGTTGGAAGATTATTAAAGGAATAGGTATTTCTTACGACCACGAATTGATTTCTTACACAGAAGCGCCCAAAAACCTAAAATACTTGGAAGATGTTAAGGATACAAGACTCGTTATTTTCGAACCAGAATACAAAACTTTTAAAGACCAAAACTCTAAAGAAGCAGAAGAATATTTCATAGCAATGGACGATTGGAATTGGTATTCTAACGAGCTTAACGAAAGTTTTCAAGAATTGAAAATTAAAACACAATATCTTAAAAGTCGTTATGTGTCAATTCCGATTGAAAATAATGAAGTCCTAAATATCGATACATGGAGCAATATTAACGGCACAAAAACTCAGGCTTTGCTATACAAAAAAGGTCATCGTCCTTTGATTATTTCGATAATTAGTTCCTCGAATGATTTTGACGAAATAAAAAACTATTTAAAATCTTAAACACAACTGTTATGGCTGGTCTTAGAACAAATACATCTTTCTACGAAATTGGTTCGGGAAGTTTTCTGCATTGTTTCTTTTCGAATATTGCTTATCATCTAGAAAACCAAAAATGGGGAAGTCGTTTTCCGACAATTATGCATGATTTGTATTACAAAAAGTTGAATCCTGAACAACTAGAAAATGCAAAAAATGAATTGAAAACGATTCAGGAGGAATTTAAAAATTTTGCGCCTTCAACGGTGATTTGGGACATTGAAGATTTAACGAAACGTCCACCTTGGGGCGATAATATTGCCAGTCATATCACAGATCTTTCCAATTACTTTTGGACAAGCGATGGACAAAATCTTTTTGACGTTTTTAATAAAGCTCTAAATGACGCCATCGAGTCGAATAGTGATTTGATGATTAGCTAAAATTTGAATCACAACGCGAAAAATTAAGACCTAAAAAACCAAGATATATTATGAGTACAGAACAGTTTATTCAGGCTTATAAACTTTAAAGTTCGGCTTTGCAGGGATAGTCACATACCAAACAAATATTGGACTTATAGTACTTTGTACGACTTGGGATATGGCGAATGTGACACTGGACAAATAATTAATGATGATCTTAAATAAAATAATGAAAACATACATTACTTCAGAAGAATTTAGAACAAAAGAAATTAAAAATCTCAAAAAACTTAGGTTAATCTCAATTTTATTTTTGGCCTTTGTTAATGCTAGCATCATTGGATTTTTTCTTTATTTGTTTTATGACGCATACCGTGATAAAAATGTTTCAGAAAGCTTTATTTCCTATGTCTCGCCGACAATTTTTTATTTGGAGTTTATTTTGATTGTGCCTTTGGGCAGCGTTTCATTGTTGATTTATAATCGTTTTAACCTTTTTATAAAAGAATTGGAAGATCTGGACGACGATTACTTGCTTTTGTATCAGCAGTTTACTAACTTTTCTTATCGTCTATTTGCACATATTCCGCTTTATTTGATTTCTCAAAAAGGTTTAATCTTGGTCAAGAATTTCAAAAAAATAATTATCCCAGCGCAAAGTATTTCTGTGATTAAAATCTATCACTCTAGGATAGGAGGAGGTGGTCAATCAAAATGTATCGTGTCTATTTACCATGGCAACAAAAATGTTGATAGCATAACCTATTATGATGCATATCCGAGATCCGTCGATTTCTTAAAAGAAAATATTGATGCTCTTGATATTAATATTAGGATTCAAGAAAATTCTTAACTTTATTAAACACAAAAACACAATTTATGAACTCGAAATCATTTTTAATGCTTTTCGCTTTTCTTGGTATTTTGTTTATTAATGCTCAGATAAAGGATGATGTTACGATTGTTGGAAAATGGCAACATGTTTCTACATCAGGAAGTAATGGCGCAAAAATGTTTACGAACAAAGTAAAAAACGGCAACATTCTAGAATTTTTTCCCTCAAATAAAATTACGGATAACAAAGGCCATTCAGGTTTTTATAAACTGAATGGCGAAAAATTGGAAATCTCGCTTGATAAAAAAGTGAATTACTTTCGTGTATTTTTCAATGGTAAAAAAGAGATGAACCTTTCGCCAGTAACTGCTGATTATCAAATAATTTGCGACGAGGGTTGCAGTGATAAATACCAAAAAATAAAATAAATACTAAATGTCGATTATGAAAATAACTTCTTTTTTATTGCTGTTAATTGGTTTGTTAAGCTGTACACCAACTGCGCAAAAAACCAACATCAAATCGATTTCGGTAAGCACTTATGGTGGCGATCGGGGATATTCTCGAAGCGTGAAAATTACTAAAGATTCGATTTTTAGTGACACGAGCATAGCTGTGGATTCTACTGAGAATTCGTCGTCGAAAAAACTTAACACACAATACAAGCTTCAGGATTTAGTAAGTGATGCTCAGCTTGATGAACTTAACATAATTAAAAACGGGGAAAGTCGCCAACCAGTTGACGGAACCGATACTTCTCTGATTATCGAAACTGACAAGAAAACGTTAACAATAACCAACGGAGAAAGCAGTGGACTTTGGCGCAAAATTGTCGATAAAATTAATAGTTTTGATAAGTAAGATTTAAAAAATATTAATGAAAAGATTTTTAATACTTTTTAGCTTTCTCATTGTTAATCAAAGTTTTGCGCAAAAGAAATTGCAAGACGCAGATTGGGTTGCCATTTTATCAGGCAATATCGAAGCTTACCAAAAGTACCATATCAAAAATCTAAAACTTACGAATAATACAGAATTCGTAAAAAATATCTCTTACGACAAGCAATCAAAAAATCTTTTAATTCATAGCACCGAAACAGATGTCAATTATTGGTTTGATGACCAGAACAGAATAAAAGAAATTAAAACCGATGTCGGTTCGTACAATTTTGGGTTTAGAGATTCAAAAATTACTGAATATCGAATAAAAACCGAATCTCAAGATTCGATAATAGTGGAGAGAACACTGCGTTTTCCTTATCCTAAGAATCCAGAAATCGAATGGTTTGAGCATTTTAAAACCAATAAAAAAACGAATAAGAAACAACTTATTTCGTCTCAAAAACGAGTACTAAATCCTAAAGACAGTCTTTGGGGATATGATGAAGAACGAAACTATCAGAATTTTACAAGATTGTATTTTAATAAAACAAATGTGAGTTTTAAACAAGAGACGCCAAATAATTCAACCTACGATTCGACTTACACATACACGAGTGGAAAAAGCTATCATTTGCTAGAAACCAAAGTAGGTGATTCCCTGCAAAGACGTATATCCAAAGGTGACTCAGTACTCATTTATTATAAATTAAAGGATAAATTATATTTAAAAAAGGCTTATGAAAATGGTGGGATAATGCAAGAACTTTACTATAACCAAAACAATGAAAAGCTCGAAAAAACTGTAGATTACACCTATTATCCCGTAAAAAATAAAGGTTATAAAATGCTTTGGGAAATTTCCACAAAAGATGAGAATACTCAAAACATTATCAAAACCTTTCCTAATAAAAAATATTATCGTCTTAAAAACGATATCCTAATTAAAAGGAAGAGATGGTTTACCAAAACAAAGGTACATCTTGGAAGCTGTGGCGCTACGTGTAGAAGAATTCCACTACGCGATTATCTTTACGATATTACTTCTACGTCAATAGTTGTAAACACCCAAAAACTTTTAGACTACCTAGATACTTTTGTAATCAACGAAGATTTTCAAGCTAATGATGTCGAGCAAGCCTATTTTCAGGTTCAGTTTTCCAATAATTTCGAAAGTAAAAAAGCTATTTTTTCAGGAATGTATAATCCGACAAAACTTTCAAATGATACAAGCCGTGAAATATATCGATTACAAAAATATTTCGTTCAAAAAAATGACTTAGTAAAAGATTGGAAAGTAGAACTAACAACCGACGACGGCAAAATCTACACAACTGATGTTTTGCCATTACTCGATAAGCTTGTCTACAATGTTGATTTTATGATTTCTCCACAACAATAGAATATGAAACTAAAACATACAAATATTTATTTAGGTTTATTCCTACTGATTTTAATGTCGAGTTCTTGCATCCAGAGACTTAGGCGTCCTGATATAACAGGAAGAGTTCTGGATTACAACGGAAAACCGATTGAAAATTGCATTGTTGGGGAAACCAAAACTGATAAAAATGGAAACTTTCATTTACCAGCGGAAACATACAATGCGTTCTTGTTATCGGAAATATTTGTCATGGAAGCGCCCCCAATGATGGTCGATTAGGTGGACTTGATAAAGCGAAACAACAGAAAATCGAGGATAGCAATCAAGAGTTTCTTGTGGTTATCATCAATCCTGAGAATGCAAAAATTCTGCACGAAGATTTGAGATAGATATTATTTTAAACTAAATTCAGGTTTATGAATAGTCTAGAAATTCTTCAAAAATATGGACTTCAGGAAGTCGGCGTCAATTATGCTTGGATCGATTGCGAGGATTTTGAAGTCAGTGAAAATTATCTTCTGTTGTTGGAAGATTTGGCGACCATCAGCAAATCCACTTTCGAGCCTCAAGATGCAGAAATCTTGCAGGAAGCTTGGACTGATGATGATGCTTATTATGTTGTAGATGTCGTTTTTGACTGCTTTTCTAAAGCTCAGAAAATTCGACTTTTGGGCGAAGAATGGTTTGATATTGATTTTATCGTTCAGATTAATGCCATTTTAAAAACTCAGAATATTGATTCGCAGTTTTATCCCATTAAGACTGACGATCAAACGCTAATCATTGTTTTTGCGAATTCAGAGCTTTATCAACAACTCAAAGCTGAAAATATTATCGAAAACATTGATGTTTTAAAGCTTGAAAAACCTGATGATTTTGAAAGTTTAGAATTAAAGCAAGCCAACGAAACAGATCGATTTATCCACGAAAATTGTATCGGAATCGATTGGAAAATGTCGATTGATGATACGATTTATAATCTTAAAAATAAACTTCCACAATACCGAGCACTTTTTGAAAATCAAAATATAAAGTCCTTAGTCGATAATTATCATTTTGAAAGTGCTGATGTCTACATGCCTGCTTTGGGACAAGAGTTGAGCGCTTTGGACTTTCTACTTTACGAAATTGAAGAAGATAGCGATCGTTACTGTCTTTATTTAACACCAAAAAATGACGCTGCCAATTTTGAAACTTTGGCAACAGAAAAGAATATTCCTTTTATATTGCTAAAACAAGACAGAAAGGAGATTGGACAGTCGGCTTCTGTGCTTAAAGCGGCATCAGAACTTAAGTTCGAATATTTGCCAATGAAAGGAAGAGCCGATTTTGCTTTTCCGATGAGTGTTTTCGAAAAAGATTGGATAAGTTTGGGACAAGATTCCAATGGAGACGGAATCTATATTGGTCACGATTATAGTTTTGTAAATCTTGAAAGTTGGCCTCCACATGAGCATTCGCTTAAGTTGGAATACCAACCATCAGGAATTAATTATTTTGAATATTCAAAAACCAATAACTTATTTTGCGCCGTTTTTAGCAATGTAAAACTGGACGAAAATAATAATAGAATCCGTTCTTCTTCGGTGAAAATTAGCAGTAATCCTTACAAGATTGAAAACTGGGAATCTGTTGTTTGTGAAGAAGAAATTCCAACTTTGGCAAAGGTTTTTTGGATTGACGAACATGTTATCTTGGCGCATAGAAACAAAGCTTGGCTCATCGAAAATGCTGCTAAAGGTGGAAGAAATTGCACTAAAATTTGGGAAGATCAAAAGCCAGCAGATTCTAATTTTTATCCTTGCAAAGTTTCGATTCATGCTTTTAAGGATGTTTTGAGTATTAACGGACAAGTGCTTTTTCTAAACGAGGAAGAAACGACGACAGGATCTTGGCTTTTCAAAAAAACAATTAAAAAGTTTGTTCTTAAAAATCTAATGGCAATTGGTGATCCGATTCATCAAGGTGCGATTTCTTTTGAAAATCTAAAATTGGTTTATTTGTGTGCAAATACTTTGGTTGAGGTTGATCTTAAAAATCGCAAAGTTTTGAAATCTTGTCAGCTCGAAAGAATGGACAAGAAAACAGAATTTAAAATGTTAAACGACGATTGGGCGGTTGTTTACCGATATGCTTATGCGCACAAAGACTATGATCTTGCCCAATTTTGGAATGTCAAAAAAGATACTTGGCTTAGGTTAAAATTCGGCAGTTTGGGAAAACATGATTTTAAAGATATTTTGCAACATCCACAAAATTATGTTTTAATTTCGAGTGATAATGGAATTATTAAAATCGATGATTTGATAGAAAATCTCGAACAAGATTCGGGGAATCATTTTCAACAAAACTGGAAAACCTACGAATGAAAAAAGTTTTAAAAATCGTTCTCGGTCTGCTTCTCGCTTGGTTTGTTCTGCATTGTTTGTACATTACTTATGACGGTCTACACGACAAAAAGCAAAATGCTGAGGTTGCAATCGTTTTGGGAAACAAAATCAACGAAGATGGTATGCCGTCGCCTCGTCTCAAAGCACGATTGGACAAATCGGTGGAACTTTATCAAGATAAAAGAGTCAACGAAATTTTGGTGAGTGGCGGGCTTGGGAAAGAAGGATTTTGGGAAGCCAACGAAATGAAAAAATATTTGGTTGCACAAAACATTCCATCAGAAAAAATTCTTGTTGACAATTATGGCGACGACACCGAAAAAACCGTAAAAAATAGCATTCGAATAGTGGATAGTTTGGGCTACAAAAGCGCAATCAGTGTTTCGCAATATTTCCATCAAACGAGGACAAAAGCTTTATTCAAAAAAGATGGTTTTAAAAATATTGAAAGCGTAAGTCCTGATTACTTCGAATTGCGTGATTTATATTCACTTTTTCGAGAATTTGTGGCTTATTACAAAGAAGTGATTTTTGGCTGACTTAGCTTTTCTTTTCTAAGAGATTGACAATATCTTGGTCTTCAATTAACCTCGCATAATCCAAAGCCGAACTTCCGAATCTATCCTTGCGATGCGGATCTGCTTTATGTTTTAGAAAGATTTTGATGACTTCGAGAAGATACTTTTTAGATTTTAATTTTGCTTTTAGGAGAATAAATTCTTTATCATCGGCTGGTGTTCCCTCAATTCTCGGCATGACGGCAAGATTTAATGGTAGCATTCCAGCTACGCCAAGATTTGGGTCGACGCCTTTTTCTAATAAATGATTGATGATTTCAATGTTAAACTCTTGACTTGCAGTATTAAGTTGCTCCAAATCATTTTGACAAGAAGCGTTTTTGACAAGTCCCAAATATTGTTTGAAATAATAATTCTCGATTGCAAAATTAACCCAATAACAAGGATTAGTGCCCGTCGCTGTATTAGAAAACATAAGGCTTTTGCTTTGTTTAACTTTTTTGTCGTCGTAACGATGCAAAGCTTCAATTAACACGTCGCGCTCTTTCATCACAAGGCTTTGCGTTGGTAAGATTTCGACTTCCTTTTTTATTTGCCCAAAACCAAATATACAAAAGCAATACGAAAACAGTAAAATACTTATCTTTTTCATATTTGTGTGTTGATGAAACGGTTTTTATTTTAAAAATAAAGGTGTTTCGTTCTCTTAAAGTTTAAAATTTAAGAAAAATGTTTTTGTGTTTTAGTAAATATACTGGAAAATATTGAGATGAAAACAATCTAATTGTATATTTGAAGAAATGATGATGCAATGAAAAATTTCCTGACGCTCTGTTTAGCGCTTTTTTCGATTGGTCTTCTTTTTAATTGTCATAAAAAGGAAGTGATTAAAAAAGACATTCTAAGCGAAAAAAAACAACACAAAAACTTGTCTGATGCAAGCAATACTTTGTCCTCAAAAATAGAAGTTTTGGAATTGAAAAATGTCCCTTTTGGTTGTGCTTGCGCCGATTGGATAAGGAAAAATGATTATGAAGCGCTTTCAAAATCTAAGGAGCAATCGTCTGGACAAGAGAAAATGTTTTTTATCGAACCTGCCAACGACTCTTTAGCTGTTCCAAAATATTTTGACCCAAGTTCTCAACTCATCATTGTTAAAGGACAATTTTATACAAAACCAGATTATCCCAAGAGTTTGGAAGCAGACGAAGAAATGACAACGACATTGAAAAAAGCGCCTGTTTTTCGATACACCGAAATAGAAGTGAAACAAAACTGAGATATAGAAAAACCAAAAAATATGAAAAACCAACATTTATTCTTACTTTTAATTTTTTTGGTCGTCGCTTCTTGTGCTAAGACATCAAAAGAAAATAAAAAAACACCCAAGAAACACACTTGGGATTTCACGCAAAGTGTTTTTAAAGAGCCTCATGTTCAATTGTTAAATGTGTATGATGTTTTCAGCGTTGATAAATTATCAGACAGTTTAATAGTTTTAAATACAAGTCTTTTTAATGGATGGAAGGTTAAGAGAACCCAATTTTCGGATACTTTGCAATTATCAGAAAACTTCATTGTCAAGGATAACTTAGGTAATAATAGCTCTCAAATTTTATCTTATACAAAAACTAAAAGCAGAGCTAATGATTTGTTCTTTCAGCTGGTGATTGACGCAAAACCAAACTTAGAACACTCTTTGGAGAAGACGGGTAGAAAGAATGGAGATATCGAGGAAGTAAAACCCAAAATAGATACAATGTGGTATTTTAACTATCGTGGAAAATTGTTCATCAATAAAAAAGAGCTAAAATACTTTAGTGATGATTTGTACTACAAATAAAAAACAAAAAATGATAAAAAAGATATTGGTCTATGCCATAATGTTTTTTACGCTTCAATGTTGTCAAGGTCAAGAAGCTGAAACGTTCTGGCGTTCAAAAAGCATTTCTAAAGTTGATAATTCTGAAATTTCTGCATTTAGCAATGCTTTTACTAATGAAGTTTTAGCGACTAATATTCATCTTTCCAAAAATGGCGATGCACTTCAATTGGACTTTCCTGAAAGTAAAAAGATTAAAATTTCGGACCTCAAATCGCTTTCAAATGTGAAGCTAGAAAATGGCGTTTTGTTGGATAGCATTTATGATATCGATGTAAAAGATAAGCTTCTGAATATAAAATTCTATTTTAATGGAAGAGAAAAAAAGGATCGCTACATATTGTCCTTTCAAACTATGGATAAAGCTTCTTATTCTAAAGAGGTTGCAGAATTACAAGCTTCTCAAAAAAAGCTTATCGAAAGCCTGAAAAGCTTAGAGATTTCAAAACTGGATCTGCAAACAAAATGGCCAAGTTATTTTGATAAGTCTGTAAATATTGATGCGCTTAATTACCATCAAACAGCAGAATTGCTGGCAAGCAGAATTGCAGGATTGCAGTCTGCGTCGATGAAAAATGAAGTAAGTGTGGATGCTTTTCCTATTTTTAAATACCGAGAAGTTTCTATTAAAAATTCCAACAAATTAAATTTCGCGGCTGTCAAGTTTGCTGGCGCTGAATTTAATAATTTAAAATATATTTCAGACGCTGAAACAGAGAAGCCTGAAGCGATTGTTTTTTCAGACAGTCATTTGACGAGCAAACAAATAGCGGATGTTTTTAATAAATTAAATTCTCAATTTGGAAAGCCTGAAATTGTACCAACGGACTATTCGTCATTTTTGGCTTTCACTTGGAAAGATGCCAATAATATTGTCAAGATGGTGCTAACCGAAGACGATTTGGATGCGGACGAAATTCCAGCACTTGATGCTGAAAAGTTGAAGAAAAATTCTGATGCCGCATTTTTGTTAAAAGAATACTCGACGCAGTTAAAGAAACCAAATGTTACTGTAACGCTGGTTTCTAATAAATTGTCAGCAATAATGAAAGGGAATTTGAAAAATGGAGCCAAGCCAAACGTCGAATATAATTATTAGGAATTTATGAAAAATATGGCTCAAAAAATCGGTCTCTTTTTTTTGATTTTCTGTTTAAGTTCTTGTGAAAAAAAATACGAAATCGCAGACGTGGGCGGACGTACAAGCGATGTTTCGTCATACATCAAAAGCGGCGAATATAAGGCTGAATTTTGCAAAGGCAATTTAGAGCGTCTTATAAAAACAGGTCCCAAAGAATTTAGCAAACAAGATGAAGACACTTTGCAAAAAAAGTTTGAAAATTGGGTCGTGGATTTTAATCAGAGACAAAAAGGAAAAGGCAAAAATCTGGCGCCAAATACTTTAAGCCCAATCTTCGCCAAAACACATTACCAATACTCATATTTCGCGCCTTTTGGAAGCCTATTTCATGTTTATAGAACGGATACTGGATTTAGTATTAACAGTATTAAAAATGTCCGACTTTTTATTCGGTTAGACGAGCAAGGAAATTTTGTAGATACACAATTTAGCACAGATGCTTGGGTGATAAATCAATGTGGAGATCCTATCAATTCAGAAATTCAAGAGTTTTAATACAATGGCTTTTATCTACCAAAATATAAAATTTCTATGCATTAGTTTGTTGCTTGTTTTGTTGCAACTAATTGTATTTTCGGATTATTTGACCATTTTTAAATGGGGCGAAATCAAGGTAAAAGGAATGGCTTGTACTTGTCCAGATTTGAAAGTTGAAAGCGGAATCTTTTACTTAAAATCAATTACGCCTGAAAATTTTAAAGCAAAAAATATTAACTATTCTGAAGTTTATGTAACCGAAAAATCCCTATCCAAATTTCCCAAAACCGATGATTCTTCTGCGATGTTTGATGATTCTTTCATCAAAGCAAAAGTGGTCGATCTGCGTCAAATTGATGGCGAACCAACATGGAATCTTGTTTTGGAAGTTAGTGAATGGCGAACGATTGATGGTTTTATAGATTTAATAATTAAAGTTTTATTCGCGATAGAGATTCTTATTTTCTTCGTAATTTTAGGAAGAAAATATTCGAAATTTAAAAACACAATAAATTTTTAAACGATGAAAAATATCCTATTGAATCTTGTCGTACTACTACTTTGTAACACTAATATTTTTGCTCAAACCAAATCATTCACCGCAGTTATCAACGATCCCGATCATTATACCAATGTTCGTAATTCTGAAAATGGAAAAGTAATTGATAAACTTGTTGAAGGACAAATGTTTTATGTTATAAATGTAAATGTAGATCCCGATTGGTATCAGATTTCTTATCCCGATCCGAAAGAACAAAAGAAAGCTTTCGAACGTTTTTACAACAAAGTTAAGGAAGGTTATATCCACAGAAGTAAAGTCAAGTTCTTGGACCAACTAAAAAATCTATCGGTTAAGGAAATTAAAAATGGCTATATATTCTTCGACGAAAATTTTAGTTTAGAAGTAAGCACAAAAGATTTTGATGTTAAAAAACATAAAATAACGAAAAATGAATATCGTTATGTTGCGAAAATTGATGACGCAAGACCTTGGGGAATCGACGGCAATATTCTTCCTGACATGAATGAGTTGGACAAAGTGATTGTAACGTATAACAAGGTCAAAATTCCGTTTCCCAAAGAAGCTATCAAAAATATGTTTCAGTTTACTTTAAATCCCAAATATATCGGTGTTTCGAAACTAGACAATCATACATACTTTTTCTATTCGCAAAACAGCGATGGCGCAGGCTCTTACGAAAGTGTTTGGAAAATAGTTGACGGAAAAGTAGTTCAGCAGTTGATTTCTCAATTTTAAAACTAACCACCAATCATTTTTTTGATGGAGTTTAACTTCATCAAAGCTTCAATTGGCGTTAATGTATTGATGTCGATTTTCGTTAGCTCTTCACGAATATTTTCTAAAACGGGATCATCCAATTGGAAGAATGACAATTGCAGATTTTCTTCGGTGACACGTTTTATTTTTTCGCCAGAATTCTCAGATGAAGTTCTGTTAGACTCTAAAGTTTTTAGAATTTCGCCAGCTCTATTAACCACTTTTGAAGGCATACCTGCCAATTTCGCCACGTGAATACCAAAGCTATGTTCGCTACCACCAGACACTAATTTTCTAAGGAAGATAATGTTGCCTTTATTCTCTTGAATTGACACATGGAAGTTTTTGATACGCTCAAAATTCAATGTCATTTCGTTGAGTTCGTGGTAGTGCGTTGCAAACAAGGTTTTGGCTTGTGACGCGTGTTGATGCAGATATTCTGCGATTGCCCAAGCGATGGAAACGCCATCATAAGTTGAAGTTCCGCGACCGATTTCGTCTAGCAAAATGAGGCTTCGCTCCGAAATGTTATTTAGGATATTTGCGGCTTCATTCATTTCCACCATAAAGGTTGACTCGCCCGCCGAAATATTGTCGGTGGCGCCAACTCTGGTAAATATCTTGTCCAAAGTCCCAATTTCTGCGTGTTTAGCGGGAACAAAACTTCCAATCTGTGCTAACAAGGCGATAATGGCAGTTTGTCTCAGAATCGCCGATTTACCCGCCATGTTGGGACCTGTTACCATAATAATCTGCTGCGAATCTTTATCTAAAAAAATATCATTCGGAATGTATTTTTCACCGAGTGGAAGCGATTTTTCGATAATTGGATGGCGTCCCTCTTTGATGTCAATTGCAAAACTATCATTAAGAATAGGCTTTGTATAATTGTCTTCAATGGCAAGATTTGACAATCCAACTGCACAATCTAATTCGCCAACAAGACGCGAGTTTTCTTGGATTTGGTCGATGTAGATCAAAACTTCTTCGCAAGAATTTCGGTAGAGTTGAAGTTCCAGTTGCGAGATTTTTTCTTCGGCACCGAGAATTTGACTTTCGTATTCTTTAAGTTCTTCGGTGATGTATCGCTCGGCATTTACCAAGGTTTGTTTTCTAATCCAATCCTCAGGAACTTTGTCTTTATGCGTATTTCGGACTTCAATATAATAACCGAAAACATTATTAAAATCTATTTTTAAACTCGAGATTCCTGTGCGTTCAATTTCTCGGGCGCACATATCGTCCAAAAAGCCACGACCTTTATTTTGCAAACCGCGCAAGTGGTCTAACTCTTCAGAAATCCCTGATTTAATAACATTTCCTTTATTGATGTTAACAGGCAAATCTTCGTTAAGATGTGTTTGCAAATATCGAATGAGGTCTTCCATATTATTGAAAGGATCAATCCACGCCAATACATCTGGGAAATTGTGAAGTTTAGCTTTTATCTCTTGGATATTAATAATCGATTGGCGAAGATAACCTAATTCTTTCGGTGAAATCTTCTCCGCAGCTAGTTTACCAACCAATCTATCCAAATCGGAAATGCCTTTTAGAAGTTCTTCAATTTCGTATTTTAAATGATCTTCTTTATTTAAAAATTCAATCAGGCTTAGTCTTCTGTTGATGTCGCTGATATTTTTTAATGGTAAAATCAAACGTCTTCTCAGTAAACGTCCGCCCATTGGCGTGCTGGTTTTGTCAATGATATCGAGTAAAGATTTACCTTGATAATTCGATGAATAAACGATTTCTAAATTTCTTAAAGTGAAATTATCCATCATCAAATAATCGTCTTGCGGAATATTTTGGATTTTGGTGATGTGTTGCAAAAGCGCGTGATGTGTGTCTTCCACCAAATAGGCGAAAATGGCACCTGCGGCTGTCACACCTAACTTTTGCTCTTCAATCCCGAAGCCTTTAAGCGATTTTGTTTTAAAATGTGAGTTAAGTTTTTCGTAAGCATAATTATATTGATATGCCCAATCTTCTAGTTTAAAGGAATTTTTATTTTTTAACTGACTAGGAAGTTCAGTTGTTCTTTGATAAATAATTTCGCTCGGATCAAAGGTATGAACAATGTGCAAAAGTTTTTCTAATGGTCCCTCGCTAACTAAAAATTCTCCAGTCGAAACATCGACCAAAGCCATTCCGAATTTTTCTTTTTCCTTGTGAAGTGAAAGTAGGAAGTTATTTTTCTTCGATGTTAAAACTTGGTCGTTAAAAGTAACTCCCGGCGTCACCAATTCTGTAACACCACGTTTCACAATACCTTTCACCATTTTCGGATCTTCCAATTGGTCGCAAATTGCAACGCGCATCCCAGCTCTTACCAACTTTGGAAGATAAGAATCTACAGAGTGGTGCGGAAAGCCTGCCAACTCGATGTGACCATCGCCGTTAGCACGTTTGGTTAAAACAATTCCTAAAATCTGGGAGGTTTTGATGGCGTCTTGGCCAAAAGTTTCGTAGAAGTCGCCAACACGGAATAACAACAAAGCGTCTGGATATTTAGCTTTTATCGTATTATATTGACCCATCAACGGAGTTTCTTTCTTTGCCTTTGCCATAATCAAAAATTGGATTTCAAAAATACGAAATTCGTTTAGGCTTGGAAAGTTTCATTTAGATTAAAAAGAAATATTGTTTCTGGTGACTGTCAAAATCTAGTTTTTTATCTTTGCGTTTTGGATTTGTCGTTTCAAGAAATGCAGATTCATAAAGTTTAAAAATAATATTGTGGCTAGAAAATTAAAACTTGAAGAATTAGGAAGAATCGATATCGAAACCTTTAAGGAAACGGAGAAAATTCCTTTGATAGTCGTGTTGGATAATGTGAGAAGTATGCACAATGTTGGCGCAGCTTTTCGTACAGCAGATGCTTTTTTGATTGAAAAAATTATCTTGTGTGGGATTACGCCGCAACCGCCGCATCGCGAAATTCACAAGGCTGCTCTAGGCGCCACCGAAAGTGTAACGTGGGAATACGAGGAAGATGTAAAGTCAACGATCAAGAAATTACAAGAAGACGATTTTATCGTTTGTGGTATCGAACAGACAACTGACAGTGTGCTTTTAACGGATTTCGAAATAAATAAGGATAAAAAATATGCCTTAGTTCTCGGAAACGAAGTAGATGGTATTAGTGATGAGATTGTTTCGGATTGTGATGTTTTGCTGGAGATTCCACAGCTTGGGACGAAGCATTCTCTTAATGTAAGCGTGTGCGGAGGCATCGTTATGTGGGAGTTTGCGAAAGCGCTAGGTCTATAAAAACAAAAAACTGCATTAGCAATTGCCAGTGCAGTTCGAAATAAATCTAATAAAAAGTAAAAATGAAAGGCGACAAAGGTAAGCTTTTTGTTTTTTAAAAACCAAATGTTTTAACAAAAATATTATTCGGAGAATAATAAATTAGTGAAAATTTGGGTTTTGCTGGTAAAATTGAGACAGGGTTTGATGCAAATAATTTTTGAACGTCCACCTGATCACCTAAATTTGTAAAACAATGTCATTCAGAGCGAAGCGAAGAATCTTGAATGTTTTGATTATTAGAGATTCCTCCTCCGTCGGAATGACAAGCTTTGTTTAATAAAAATGACGGAGGAACGATTATGGACAACGATAAAAATTTTGTCAAAATATTAAAACAGACTCTAAGAATTCGAATGCTTTTTTTAACTTAGCAATATGTATATAAAAGACTATTTGTCCAAAGATTTTCCAGCTTTCAGTGTTTCGGATTCTATTGAAGAAGCGTCGGAGTTGGCGAAGGAATTTGGCTACTCACATGTTTTTATAAAAAAGAAAGGCGTCTACCTTGGTGCATTAAGTCAATCTTTTTTGGAAGATAGTCCGGAAGGACATTTGGGAAGTCTTGCGATGCACTTTGAGAAATTTGCGATTTCGGAAGATAGTAACATTTGGGATTCTATAAAGTTGTTTCATACTTTTAATACCAATGTTGTCCCAGTTATTAATAACGACGAAAAATTTCTCGGCTATATTTGCTGTGATGATATCTTTAGCGAGTTTTCGAAATATCCAATCTTTTCGGAAGCTGGCGCCATATTGACGGTGCAGACCAATAGTCTACATTATTCGATGGTGGAAGTTGCAAAGATTATCGAAAGTAACAATTCTAAACTTTATGGTTGTTTTATAACAGCTGTTAAAGAAGATCACATCGAATTAACTTTAAAAATTAGTCAAGACAATCTTAGCTCTATCGATGAGACTTTTGAGCGTTTTGGTTATACAGTGATTAATAAATTTTATAACGACCAAAAGGAAGATCTGCTAAAAGATCGTTTTGGGTTTTTCCAAAAATACTTGGAGTTTTAGGCTATGGTTGCAGCAATATATTCTCAGAAGAAAGATTTTGATAGCTTCTTGTATCTCAACAAGTTTATCTCGGAGTTGGAATTGAGACACATCCCAATTGTGTTGCATGCAGACATGGCGAAAAACATGAAATTCTCTAGTAGTTACGACACATTTCGAACTAAAGAAGATCTGAAAGCTAAAGGCGTGGACTATGTTTTCAGTTTTGGAGGCGATGGGACAATCCTTAGCGCGATGTCTTTTATCCAAGAGTTGGAAATTCCGATTGTAGGGATTAATATGGGAAGATTGGGTTTTTTGGCGAATTTTAAAAAAGAGGAAATCTTTAAAGAAATTGATGTTATCTTAAAAGGAGATTATACAATCAGCAAGCGAAGTACTATAAAAGTAACGACCTCGAAACCTAATTCTATTGATTTTCCGTACGCGTTGAATGATGTGACCTTGTCGCGACAAGAAACAACATCCATGATCACGATTGACTCTTATATTAACAATGATTTCCTTAATGTCTTTTGGGGCGATGGTTTGATTATCTCGACGCCGACAGGTTCTACAGCTTATTCTTTGAGTTGTGGTGGTCCGATTATTTCGCCGACCAATGATAATTTTGTTATCACGCCGATTGCGCCACACAATCTTAACGTTCGTCCTTTGATTGTTAATGATGATGCGAGAATCACATTAAATGTCGAAAGCCGATCAACGCAGTTTACTTTGTCATTGGATTCGCGATTGTATTATATGGACATCGGTAACGAAATCTATCTTGAAAAGGGGGATTTTTGTCTAAATCTTATTATTCCGAATAATTTTAGCTTCTACGAAACCATTCGTCAAAAACTGCTTTGGGGGATTGATAAAAGAAACTAATATTTCGCAATAGGGATGGCAGCGGCATCCTTTGACCGGAGTGAGGCGGCGGAGCGCAGCGGAGCCAACCGAGCGGAGGGAGAAGATA
>NZ_JASLDS010000007.1 GCF_030151385.1 Soonwooa sp. | reverse complement strand
TTTTAGCAGAGGGGCTCACCTGTTCCCATTCCGAACACAGAAGTTAAGCCCTCTAGCGCCGATGGTACTGCTAGCGCGGGAGAGTAGGTCGCCGCCAGTTTTTTTTAAAAGCTCATCAACATTGTTGATGAGCTTTTTTTGGTTTAAACATATAAGACCTAGGTAGAAGCTAGCAGCTACTAGGTAGCTACTATAAGCCGCTAGCTGCCAATCAGCTTCGCTTGTGCGAGCATCTTGCTCGTATTGATAATAAACAAGAAACCTCTTACAGTTGTTGAGAGTGTCCTGCTCGTATCTGTAAAGACAAAGACTACAGTTCTAGAATGAATAATAGGTACTAGGAATTTGGTAGCAGTTACTAGCTGTTAGCCATTAGCCATTAGCTAAGAGCTAAGAGCTAACAGCCAGAAAAGCTAGCCCCGATTGAACGGCATGTTCGAGCTCTTTTTGTATGCAGTTGGAAATAGCTCGGCACAAAAGAGCGAGTAGTGAAAGCGGGAATGAGCTCCTAAAATTGCTTATCAATACCTCAATTCTTTTTGTAGTATTATGAGCTTAAATTTTAAGTGTGTTATTTGTGCTTGTTGCAATGAGCTTCGTTACTGATAATGCAAAAATATTTAAGAAAAATTTAGCAATATATAAAGTTGGATTTCGTTTCTTTTCGTTACATTTGATATACATAAATTATTTGAACCTATGAAAAAAACACTTAAGATGGCAGCTTTGGCTTTGATGGTTTCAATGGCTGCAGTTTCTTGTAAGAAAAAAGTTTCTGATGCTGATTTAACAACTCAGGCAACAACAGTGGTAGCAACTTATCCAGGTACTTCTGTTGAAGTGAAAGATGGACAAGCGCACCTAAGTGGGGTATTTGCGACACAAGCTGATAAAGATGCTGCTATTGCTAGTCTAAAAGCTGTTGCTGGTATTAAAGATGTACATGATATGGCTACTGTAGCGCCTGCTGCACCTGTTGAAGTACATACTGTAGATGCAGCTGTATTGCAAAAAGTTGCTGATGCTGTTAAAGACATTAAAGGTGTTAAAGCTGAAGATGTTGCAGGTGTTCTTACATTAACTGGTACGGCTTCTGCTGCTGATGCTAGAAAAGTGAAGGAGTCTGTTGACGCTTTGAAAATTGGTAAATACGATAACAAAATTGTAGTTAAATAAGAAATTATGAGTTTACAAGATAAATATGCAGGCGTAGTTTCTGCAGCACAAGGTGCTGGACTTTCTGATTTGAATATTCAAGAGCAAGATGGTATTTTATACATCACTGGTGGTGCTAGTAATAGTGCGGCTAAAGATGCTGTATGGAATGCTTTAGGTGCTATTGACCCTAATTATACTGCTACAGATATTAATATTGATGTGCAAGTTTCTGGATTAGCAGCTGGTGCAGCTTTGACTGTTGCAACCGATGAGTCTAACCTTAATATCCGTCAAGAGCCATCTACTGATGCTAGCATTGTAGGAAAAGCTGCTAAAGGTTCTACAGTAACTTTGGTTGAGCAATCTTCTGACGATTGGTGGAAAGTAAAAACTGCTGATGGTGTAGAAGGATATGCTTACGCTAGATATTTGAAAGCTTAAGATACTAATCTTTTATATAAGAAAACCTCCAATTTTGGAGGTTTTTTATTTTTGATATTTTCGAAGAATATTTTCAGTGATTATCTTCTCGATGTTGTCGGGATAGTCGACTGTGAAATGTCTGTCTGCATTAACCCATTTTTCCAAGGCTTCTAAAGATAGTTTGTCCGAACTTTCGATGCCGAGTTTGTTAAGATAGCAAGCATTGTAAGCTTGTTCGTACTGATTGTGAATTGGAATTACAAATAATTTTTTGTGAAGATATAATGCTTCGGCTGGTGTTTCGAAACCGGCATTGCAGAGTACACCTTTGCAGTTGGCAAAAGCATCGATAAAATTCTTTTGGTCGATGGGGAAAAATTCAACGTTATTTTTTCGATAAGCTTCTTTTGATTTTTTTGAAAAAACTTTCCAATTGACATCGATTTTGGACAAGGTTTCAAAAATAGCTTCGTCCGAATAACTTGGTAGATATACTAAATAAAAATCATTAATCTTTGCATCCAACGCTCGAATTTCCTTTCTAATAACTGGAGTTTTGACATTAGGATGAAAAGCTTCAAAATGAAATCCTATTTTCTCCTTGCAAGGCGCATAATATTTTAGTATTTGTTCACCAAGCCAACTTTTATGACTTGGCTTTGGAACACCTTGGAAAGACAATGCCGCTTGATGACTGAGCGCTATTATTGGATGATGTTTTAGTTTGGCAGCCCATGCAGTTATTGGTTCAAAATCATTGATAATCAAATCGTAGCTTTCGATATTGAACTTTCGGATAAGTTTGACTGCTTTGCAATAATTGTTATTAAATAAAGTCTGATTGTAAGACAAGCCGCCGTGATTATCGTAAAGAAGTGAAATACCTTTAAAACGAAAATCAATATCGATTTTTGGTTTTAGCTGGCTTTGGTGCCCACTTATTAAAACATCGACTAATGCATGTTTTTTAAGAATCGGAACTATTTCTTGAGCGCGAGCAATATGTCCGTTTCCGGTGCCTTGTAACGCGTAGAGAATTTTCATATTGCGATATTTTTTAGTTCAAAAATATCTTTGATTGGCAAGTCAAGTAATTCTTCATCTTCTGGAGTTGAGTCTGGTTTTAACTCATCTTTGATATCGTCGAAGTATACAATTTTCCATTCTCCATTTTCAAACTCTAAGGCGCTAAGGTTTTCCACCCAATCACCAGAATTTAAGTAGATGCATTTACCTTTATTGTTAACAATTTCGCGCATTTGTGGTTGATGGATGTGACCACAAATCACATAATCGTATCCGTTTTCAATGGCTAGTTCCGACGCTGTAAGCTCGAAATCACCAATATATTTAACAGCTTTTTTAACATTGTTTTTTATCTTTTTTGAAAATGAATACTTTTCGCGTCCCATTTTCACCAAAGCCCAATTGACAACATTATTAATCTGTATTAACAAGTCGTAACCTTTGCCACCTAGTTTTGCAATCCACTTGGAATGTTGCACCGAAGCATCAAAAACATCGCCGTGGAAAATCCAAGTTTTTTTGTTGTCAATATCCATGGTTAATTTGTTGCAAAGTTTTAGGTTTCCTAATTCTAAATCTGTGAATTTTCTAAAACTTTCGTCGTGATTTCCTGTGATATAATACACTTTTGTGCCTTTCGTAGCGAAGTTGATTAGCTTCTTAACTACTTTAAGATGCGACTTTGGGAAGTAACTTTTTTTGAATTGCCAAACGTCGATAATATCACCATTCAGAATTAAAATTTTGGGTTTTATCGATTGGAGATAAACGAGAAGTTCCTTGGCTTTGCAGCCGTAAGTCCCAAGGTGAATATCGGAGATTACGACAATTTCTGGATTTCTTGTCATGGCATTTATTTTTACAAAAAACGTGTTTTAGTTTTACGTGGATGTAAACCTATTGTTATTTGTTTAGTACGAATATGTTGCTTAAAGATTAACAACTCGCTGATTATCGGACAATATTCATTTCAAAATTTTATATTTGCAAGATTAGATAATATTATGAAAGGACAGAACAAACTTTTTTTTGCCATCATCATCGCTTTGATTATCGGTGTTGTGATTGGCGGGATTGTTAATAAGTATGAGAGAGGTACAAAAATTCGGATTAATACTGAAGTTGTAGATGCTAAACATCCCGAAGTTGACGAAATTAAATTCAAGACAACTGATGGAAAAAGTTTTAGTCAAAAAATTATTATTGCTAAAGATGATTCTAAAAAAGATTCATTAACCAAAGTTTATGAAGGTCAAGATATTATTGTTGTAGGACAAGATGTTAAATCTGTTTTCGAGCCTACACAATTAAAAGGTAAAGATGTACAAATCGGAAAAGTTGAAAAATCGAATGCTGGTCGTGCAACCTCTCTTGACCGCATCACATCTTTTGCGGATATGATTAAACTTTTAGGAACAATTTTCATTCGTCTTGTACAAATGATTATTGCGCCTTTAGTCTTTACAACTTTGGTTGTTGGTATTGCCAAAATGAGTGATATTGCAATGATTGGCCGTGTTGGTACCAAAGCAATGTTATGGTTTATCAGTGCATCGTTGGTTTCATTATTAATCGGTTTGGTTTTGGTCAACTGGATGGAACCTGGAAAAGTAATGCATCTTGAAAAACCTGCTGCAGATGCCGCTGGCGAGTTGATGAAAAGTGCACACAATGGACTTTCATTAGAACAATTCGTGAGTCATGTTGTACCCAAAAGTTTATTCGAAGCATTTGCAACCAATGAAGTTTTGCAGATTGTGGTCTTCTCTGTAATGTTTGGAATCGCCTTGTCTGCCATGGGTGAAGAATATACAAAACCAATCGTAAAAGCTCTAGATATCTGCGCACACGCTATTTTGAAAATGGTAGGTTACATCATGTGGGTAGCACCTTTGGGTGTTTTGGGAGCCATCGCAGCGGTTGTCGCGACCAACGGTTTCGAAATCTTCTTGGTATACGCCATCTATCTACGAGACTTCTTCTTTGCATTGGCAGTTTTATGGTTAGTTTTACTTTTGGTCGGTTACTTTATTTTAGGAAACAGATTATTTAGCTTGCTTAAAAGAATTAAATCACCTTTACTTATTGCTTTTTCAACAACAAGTTCTGAGGCGGTATTTCCAAAATTAGTTGAGGAATTAGAAAGATTCGGCTGTAATAAAAGAATTGTGTCATTTATTTTACCATTAGGTTATTCATTTAACTTAGATGGAAGTATGATGTACATGACATTTGCTTCAATTTTTATCGCGCAAATTTATGGTGTCGAAATGAGTTTAGGACAGCAAATCATCATGTTATTGGTACTGATGTTAACCAGTAAAGGTATTGCAGGTGTACCAAGAGCGAGTTTAGTAATTATCGTGGCAACATGTTCGATGTTTGGTATTCCGGCAGAAGGTATCGCGCTTATTTTGCCAATCGACCACTTCTGCGATATGGGAAGAAGCATGACCAATGTGTTAGGGAATGCTTTAGCAACATCTGCAGTTAGCAAATGGGAAGGACAGCTAGAAGGTGAACTTCAAGAAAGTTAATTTCTATTACAAGAATAGTTAGCAAACATTATATCAATACGGAAATTGTTTTAATTTCCGTATTTTTGTATTTATAAAAGAGAACAAAATTTTATGTTGACGAAAGAAAGAGTTCAAGACTTTTTAAAAGAGATAGAAGTAGATGACTTGGTTACCAATCTACATGTTATGGGTAACGATGTCTATATCGATATGATTGCGCATTCGCCTGCAATGCACGAAAAGAAAAAATTGGAAGTTGCGATGAAGCAAGCTTTTGCTTCGGAGTTTGGTGAAGAAACTCAACTAAAACTAAAAATCGCTTCTCCTGAATTGCCTGCTCAGCCAGAAATTAAAGGTAAAGAAATCCCAGGAATTCAAAATATTATTGCGATTGCTTCTGGAAAAGGTGGCGTTGGTAAATCTACGGTTTCTGCAAATTTAGCAGTCACTTTAGCAAAGATGGGTTTCAAAGTTGGGATTTTGGATGCTGATATCTACGGTCCATCTGTTCCGACGATGTTTGATACAGAAGGGCAAAAACCGATTTCGGTGGAAGTTAATGGTAAAAACCTAATGCAACCTATCGAAAATTATGGTGTTAAAATGCTTTCGATTGGATACTTCTCAGGTGCTAACCAAGCTGTTGTTTGGAGAGGACCAATGGCAAGTAAAGCGCTTAACCAAATGTTGCGCGATGCCAACTGGGGCGAGTTAGATTTCTTATTAATCGATCTTCCTCCAGGTACAGGAGATATTCATTTGTCAATTATTCAGGAAGTTCCTGTAACAGGTTCGGTTATCGTGAGTACACCACAACATATCGCGCTTGCTGACGTTAGAAAAGGTATTGCGATGTTCAATATGGAAAGTATTAACATTCCGGTGCTTGGACTTATCGAAAATATGGCGTACTTTACACCAGAAGAATTGCCAGATAACAAATATTATATTTTTGGCAAACAAGGTGCTCAGTATATGGCAGAAGATTTAGGAATTCCTGTATTGGGAGAGATTCCATTAATCCAAAGCATTAGAGAAGCAGGCGATGTTGGTCGTCCTGCAGCTTTGCAAGAAGGTTCAAAAATCGCTGAAATCTATACTGAGACAGCACGAAAAATGATAGAAAGCCTTGTTGAAAGAAACAAAAATCTTCCTCCAACCGAAGCAGTAAAAATCACGACAATGGCGGGATGTTCGCCGAAGAAAAAATAATGAGTATGGAAAACACAAATCTAACGCACGAAGAATTGGTAACTAAGGTGATGGAAGCTTTGGAGAGCATTCGTCCATTCCTTAACAAAGATGGTGGTGATATCGAGCTCGTGGATGTTAAAGAAAACAAAGCTTATGTTAAGCTTTTAGGGACTTGTTCTAGCTGTCACATCAGTCATTCTACAATGAAATTGGGTGTTGAAAGTACCATCAAACAACACGCTCCCGAAATTTTGGAAGTTATTAATATTGACGAAATCTAAACCGTCGAATTATATTAAATACAAAAGCGCCCGATAACAAAGTTATCGGGCGCCTTTTTTATTCTTTTACTCAACAATCTCTGCGTCGATTATTTTGTTCGGCATAGGATTATCTTTTTGTTGATATTCCCAAATCAAATATTTGTCGACTTCTTTTAGCAACATTGGAATCGCGAAAGCCAAAACCGCCAAGTCATCCAAAGCCCCAATAAAAGGCACAAAATCCGGAATTAAGTCAATTGGAGATAACACATAGACCAACGCCAAAGCAGGGAACAAAATGTCCGTAAACTTCATGTTGTACCTACCGCTGCGCCAAGCTTTTATCATGCGAAAGACCGCTGGGATTTTTTGCAAAAAACCCTTGTGTTTGAGAGCTTCTTGCGCCAATTTCATTTTAGAATATTTCATTTGTGTGTGTATAAAATTTTTTCATCATCCAATTTGCAAATAGCATTCCAATACTATCTTAACAAATTATAAATTATTTGCTAACACTGTCAATAAAGCTTTGATTGTCTGCAGAGTTCCAATCCAGCGTAGCATCTTCCTTTTTCAAAATCTGAAGATTTCTTCCAATAATATAAGTTGTCGGAAAAACATTTGGAAGAATTTTCGGCGTCAACGGACTTTGTGCAATGTAGACAGGCGTCGTATAATTATTGTCAGCCAAGAATTTTTTCACATCCTCTTCCTTATCCTGCATCGCTATCAAAACAAATTTTACTTTTTGATTTTTCGACTTGTACAAAGCCTCGATGGTTGGCCATTCTTGGCGGCATGGCGCGCACCAAGTTCCCCAGAAATTCAGGAAAATAATCTGACCTTTAAAGTCACTTAACTTCGCATCAGGTACATTCATTCCCTTAAGGTCGACATCCAGATCTGCGTCAGAAAAGCTACTTTCTGCCACCACTTTATCCACAGTTGCTGTCATCCCAAATTGGTCGCTTACGAACTCGCGCAAAGGTTTCACCAAAGCAAAAACCAATACCACAGCAAGCAGAATTACATATACCAGATTCTTTTTCAAAAAAGTCATATCACAAATTTTTTGGGCGTGCCCCAATGTTTTCCAATTCCAAACCTCATAGGTTTTCCTAGCCAAAACATTGGGTCGGTCTCCGTGCAGTCGCTGTTTTTTCCTTGGTCGCTGAGCGGAGCCGAAGCGCCACTTCGGCTCCGCTCAGCGACCATCACAAAAAAACGAGCTCCAACAATGCACTTCGCCCTCACGCAAATGTCGTTTAATTATAAAAATTTAAATCAGTTGAAGCAATTCTTCAACAGTATCCTTTCCTCTATTTTTAGCATAGTAGGTTTGTAACTCTACATAGAAGTCATCTTTAGACATTGTGTCGGGATTAGCTTTGTATTTTTCCAAAAGCTCTTTTCCATGTTTTGGTCTTGGTCCCCAATGGTTAATGTAGTTGAGATTTTCGTCCAAGAAAATAACAATCGGAATAGACTTTCCGCCATCTGTCAAAAACGAATCTATCAAAGACGGCTCTTGATCACGATAGGTAATTCTGATTTCGAATTGCTCAAAAAACTTCACCACAACTGGAATAACTTGGCTAGCATCACCACACCACGCTTCGGAGATTATTAAGATTTTTCCTCGGAAGTTTTTCTTTGCCAAAGTCGCAACATCTTCTTCACTCGGCGTATATTTTTCGAACATTCTGTTCATACGTTGGATGCCTAGTCGGTAATATTCTCCAAATTCCGCTTCTTGCTCATTTTTTGGATTGCCCAATCTTTCGCCAGCTTCTCTTAGATATTCGTTGTAGGATACTGCATTATCCCAATATTTCTTTATTTCCATTTTTTTATTACAAATTTCGTTTTATCAAATTTATCTCAGTGTAACTTTTATGACAATAAGATAATTATATTCTGCGTATTTTATTAATCATATACATATCAGCCAATACAAAAGCTGCTAAGCTTTCAACAATTGGGACGGCACGTGGAAGCACACAAGGATCGTGACGACCTTTACCTTCTACCACAACAATTTCGCCATCTTTGTTGATGCTTTCTTGTGGACGGAGTAGGGTGGCAATCGGCTTAAAAGCCACTCGGAAATAGATGTCCATTCCATTAGAAATGCCACCTTGGATACCACCAGAAAGATTTGACTTTGTTGTTCCATCTGCATTGAAAAGATCATTATGTTCTTTCCCCGTCATTTTTGCACCACAAAATCCACTTCCGTATTCAAAACCTTTACAAGCATTAATGTTTAACATCGCTTTTCCAAGCTCTGCATGCAGTTTGTTGAAAATTGGTTCTCCCCAACCTGCAGGTACATTTTTAATAACACAAGTTATAGTACCGCCAATCGTATTGCCTTCTTTTTTTACTTCTTTAATGCGTTCAATCATTTTTTCGGCAGTCTCGGCATCTGGACAACGCACGATGTTGCTTTCGGTTTTAGAAAAGTCTAAAGCTTGGTAAGGTTTTTCGCAAAAGATATCACCAACCGACGACACATAAGCATTGATTTCCACATTGGGAATTAATTGTTTTGCAAGACTTCCTGCAACAACCCAATTTAGTGTTTCGCGTGCAGAAGATTTTCCACCACCACGATGATCGCGAATGCCATATTTTTGATCGTAAGTATAATCGGCGTGACTCGGACGATAGGCGCCCGAAATGTGATCGTAATCTTTAGAACGTTGATTTTCATTTTCAACAATAAAGCCAATGGGCGTTCCCGTTGATTTTCCATCAAAAATTCCTGATAGAAAACGAACTGTGTCGCTTTCTTTTCGCTGTGTTACAATCGCTGACTGTCCTGGCTTTCTGCGATCCAAATCTTTCTGAACTTCGTCTAGATTTAGTTCTAATCCTGCTGGAAAATTAGTAATTACACCACCGTACGCTTCTCCATGACTTTCACCAAAAGAGGATAAAGTCAAAAAGTTTCCTAATACATTAAACATAGCACAAATTTATGGAATTTTCTAAGATTTTGAGTCTATATAGATTATAGATGTTTTTTAGTATAAAGTTTTGTAAAATGAGATTTGTTGGCAAAAACTAACCATGCGAAAACCCAAACTCACCATTCATACATTTAGAGCTTTAATGGACTTGTATTACTTATACTTTTGAAAGAAAAATATTATGAGAATGCAAATTAAAATTTTTGTATTACTAGTTTTTGTGACTAGTATTTTTTCTTGTCGTGGTGATAACGGTATCGACGGGAAAGATGGGAAGGATGGTGCAAATGGACAACCAGGAGCTAACGGGAATGCCAATGTTGTAATTTCTGTTTGGAAGAAACCAACTAATACAAAAGATACAATTATTGATGCAAGTAATATGAAAGTTGCTACTGTTACTGCACCCGAATTGAAGCCAGAGATGGTTGGAAATGCTGCAATTTTTGTTTATTTAAATTATGGAGAAGGAACCTTTCCTTTACCTCATGTTTCTAATGCAGGAGGTCGCGTTAGTACAGTTAATTTTTTCCCTCAAAAGTTTAAAATAAGACCGACTCGATTTACCCATGATAATAGCAACGCAGCTGGATTTTCTTCAGTTGTAGAGTTTAGATATATAATTATCCCATCAGGTACTGGAAATAAAAGCGCTAGTCAAGTTGATTACAATGATTATGAGAGTGTGAAGAAGTTTTATAATTTAAAAGATTAAATAATTGAAGTTCGGGTTTATTGATTAAGTTTGCGGTATGATGCAGACAGTCAATAAATCCGTTCTTATTCTTGGTGCCAATTCGGATGTTGCCAAACAAGCGCTAAAACTTTATTTGCAAAAAGGCTTTAAAGTGATGGCTGCTTCTCGGGATTTGACTTCTATTGAGAAATTTGCTGAAGAAAATAATTTAGATTCGTCGAAAGTTAAATTTCTGTATTTTGATGCTGCCGACTTTTCTTCACATCAGGAATTTTACAATCAACTTCCAACAAAACCCAATATTGTTGTTTATGCTGCTGGATTTTTAGTTCAGAATGAAAAAGCATTCCATGATTTTGATGCCACTTTTCAAATGATGAAAGTAAATTATGCTGGTGCAGTTTCAATTTTAAATATTATTGCTTTTGATTCGACCAATAAAAAATTAGAACGAATTATTGGTTTGTCGTCACTGTCTGGCGTGCGTGGCCGAAAATCCAACTTTGTCTATGGAAGCACAAAGTCTGCTTTTACCCAGTATTTAGCTGGACTTCGTCAAGAATTATCTAACCGAAATATTTCGGTGAATGTTTTGGTAATTGGCTATATCAATACAAAAATTAACGAAGGTTTAGATTTGAATAAAAATCTTATTATGGAACCCGATTATGTGGCGAAACATATTGTCGAAGCAGGAAGTTCTTTCAGTATCGTTCCAAATTGGAAATGGAAAATTATCTATCGAATCCTAAAATGGTCGCCAGAATTTCTTGTCGCCAAATTACCATAAGAAAAGCCTATCAAAACTTGATAGGCTTTTACATTTTATTCAAAATTCAGAATTATTTTTTCTGAAGCTTAACCGTTGTTTGTGTATTGTTTTTGAATTTTACCACAGCAACGTAATTTCCAGATGATAAGTTATTAACTTCTAGACTAACTTCTTTAGCATTGATTTTTGCTTCTTTTACCAGTTTGCCATCAATTGAATAAATACTTACAGTAGAAATTTCAATATCACTTTTCAGATTTAATTTGTCTGAAATTGGATTTGGGTAGATTGACAAGTTGTTTTGCTTAACATTGTTAACTGCTAAGGTTTTTTGCGAAACTTTAATATTATCAATAAACAAATACATTTGCTTAGGATCAGAATAAGCTTGGAAACCTAAGTAGTATGTTCCTGCTTCAGTTGCAGTAAATTCTGCTTGCCCAGTTTTCCAACCTGTGTTATTGATAAATGCTTCTCCGTTGTTATCCCAAATAACATTGGTCATATCAGAAGCTGCTTTCTTTTTGCCGATTGCGACTTTTAGTTTTTCATTAGTGTTAAAACCTCCAGTACGGTAATCGAATTCGATTTTAGCAGTTTGGTTTTTTTCTAATGCAATTCCTTTAGAGATATACCAAGAGTCTGCAGCATTATAATCGTCATAACGGTATCTAGCATACTTTGTACCTTCTGATGCTTGGTAGAAAGAATTGTTTTCTTCAATCGTCCAATTGTTTGTTTTTCCACCGTTTTCTAGCTTCCAGCTATCATCAGTTTCAAATCCAAAACTATATGGCAATGTTGCTACAACTTCAGTTGATTTTGCATTAACCTCGATATCATCAACAAACCAAGAGTTAGCATTGTTATTCGTCATAACAAAAGCGATGTAAACTTTCTGTCCCGCGTACGCACTTAGGTCAACAGTTTTCTTTTCGTACACATTGTAGACTCCAGCTAATTGATTTTCGTTCCAAGTTTGGATTGTTGAAAAAGAACTATGATCTGTTTGGGAAGTTGTCGAAACCTTTATGTAATAGGTACTTTGGTTAGAAGTTTGGTTAGCATTTAGTTTTCTCGTGTAGAATGATAATTCTCCTTGTGGCGCATTAGTAAGGTCAATAAGTGGACTTACCATCCAGTCTTCTGCTAGCTCACCAGCTGCTACTTTTTCGTATTGAACGTATGCAGCTTTGCTACCATTGTGTACATCACGCGTTTCTAATTTCCAGTTTTGCTTGGTGCCAAGACCATTGGTGCCAATAAAAGTTGTCCAACCTGCAGGTGGAAAAGTCGGTCCTTCGAATCCTTCCGTTAAAATGTTTTGTGCGTTGATTGTTTGCATTAAGCCTAAGCCAATGCAAAAAAGTAATGTTTTTTTCATAAAATTATTTAAGTTAGAGTGTGGCGAAGATAGCGTGAAGCACAAGCTAAAAGCAAGGCTTTTCAATAAATACGTATTTTTAACTAAATAATTAGTTTTTTTAATGTTGATTTTGTAATTTATTCTAAAATATGTTGTGTTTTACGTATTTATTTGTTTGATTAAAGTCTAAGGCTTTTGTATTATTGGATTTATAATTTATTATTAGATTTTTTTAATTCTAAATTTTATCTTTATTATCTTTATTATCTTTTTCTAATTGTTGTTGATATAATATTAGATTTTAGTACTGATTTAAAATTAATTTGAAATAATTAATGGTTTTTGATGTTAAATAAATATATTAGCTTTAAAATATTATTTATGATTAAATTATTTAAGAGAAGAACTATTGCTTTGTCAGCTAGTTTTGCAATTGTATCGATGTTGGTATTGTCATGTAGAAGTAGTGATGATGGTGGTTCCACTACAAACGGTAGTAACTACAAGATTACGGTAACTTTGAACAATGTTAGTGCTGAGGATTTTGTTTCTGTAGTTACTGTTGGTGCTGGAAAATCTGATGTGTATACCAATTGGAAAGTCAATGGCAAAGTAAGAAGTGGCGAGTCAACCATTAGCTTGGGTAAAAATGATTTTACAGGATCAACTAAGACTTATGTTATTGAAACTTCTGAACCTATTACGACGATGACGGCAGGTGCGCAAATTATTAACTATGGTGCAGATTTGCCTATGAGTTATAAAATTGAAAAAAATGGGAAAACTGTCGTTGATGAAAATTTAACGTTAAAAGGAGATGGAACCGATTTTTCAAAAAATTATAGCTTCTAATTTCTACTCAACAGATATTATAAAAAATAAGAGGGCGAAACTTTAGTTTCGCCCTCTTATTTTATTATTGTTGACAATCAGTTATTTAACATAAGTTTTGTTGCCGTTTTTGTTGATGTAATATTTTCCTCCTCTAGGACCAACTAAAATTTGGTGATTGTTTTCAACACCGGCAGATGTCGGAACATAAGCAGTTTTTTGAGGTTTAGGAGCTGCTTGTGGCTTCGGTGTTACAGATGTATTTTGTGCAGTTTGTTGTACCGGTGCAGGTGCAGGAGCTGTAGTCGTATTGATTGTGGTTTCTTTATTCTTTTTAGTATAAGTACGTTTCGGCTTCTGAGGTGTGTCTGTTGTTGTGGTTGTTACAACTTGTGTTGTTGCTGTTGCATCAGTTGCTTTTTGTTTTTTCTGTTTTTTAGGTTTAGTCGTTGTAGTGCTTGGATCAGCAGTTTGAGCATAAGCGCTTGTAAAACCAACAGTCATCATTAGAAGTAGCAAGATTGCTTTAAAATTTTTCATTGTTTGTAATTTTTAATGTTCTTGCTGTTGATTTTTCAAAATACAAACCATTGTGCCAAAAATTTTATTAAAAAATAATTAAATCAATTATTTCCTTTAATATTAGATAAAGCATCAGTTTCTATATTTCCTAAATAGACATCATTGGTAAATTGCTTTAGATAAACGCCATATGAATTGGGAGCATTGCATCTTCTAATAATTTCTATTGGGATTGTTTCAGTATTTGTAAAAGTAATTGTAGCAGGAAAATGTTCGCATTTATCTCTTTCAGCTTCATTTACATCCATGTTATAAAATTGTTTTATGCTGTCATTGTCAAGATAAAAACCTTCTATATCAATATTTGCAATTTGATTTGTTGAAATGATGTTTTTGAATTCCTGAAGTGCTAGGTTTTTGATTAATATATTTAGGGCAAAGATTGAAGCTAATGATATCGAAAATAGTACAGTCATTGGCTTGTAGAATTTGAATTTCTTACTCATTACTTCTTCATTATTAGACACATCGAAGAAAGGTATTGTCATTACAAATAATGCTGCTCCTGATATTAAACCTAAAAAAATAAAAAGGCCTAGGAAGTATTCTAGATTATTAATGATGTTGTACATAAAAAAGCGAGGCTCAATAAAACCTCGCTCTAATTTATCATTATTTTTGAATTGAAACTATGCTTTCAAATCCAATTTTAATTCCAATTCATTCAATTGCTCGTTGGCGATTGGTGCGGGCGCATCAATCATTACATCGCGACCTGAGTTGTTTTTCGGGAATGCGATATAATCTCTAATCACTTCGTTTCCGTCCAAAATCGCAACCAATCTATCAAATCCAAATGCTAAACCTCCGTGTGGTGGTGCTCCGTATTTGAAGGCATTCATCAAGAATCCGAATTGTGCTTCTGCTTCTTCTTTTGTGAATCCTAATAAATCGAACATTTTAGATTGCAATTCTTTATCGAAAATTCGGATAGAACCACCACCGATTTCGTTTCCGTTTAGTACTAAATCGTAAGCGTTGGCTCTTGCTTTTCCAGGATCGGTTTCTAATAAACTAAAATCTTCTGTTTTCGGAGACGTGAATGGATGGTGCATTGCGTGGTATCTTCCAGTTTCTTCATCCCATTCTAAAAGTGGGAAGTCGATTACCCAAAGTGGTGCAAATTCATCGCCTTTTCTTAGACCTAAACGATTTCCAAGTTCCATTCTCAAAGCGGAAAGCTGTGCTCTTACCTTGTTTTCAGAACCTGAAAGAATCAACATTAAATCTCCAGCTTTCGCTCCGAATTCGTCAACGATTTTCTTTAAATCTTCTTCGTTGTAGAATTTGTTAACCGATGAAGTAATCGTTCCATCAGATTGATATTTAACCCAAACCATTCCTAAAGCTCCAATCTGTGGTCTTTTCACCCAATCCGTAAGCTCGTCGATTTGTTTTCTTGTATATTCTGCAGCTCCTTCAACATTGATTCCGACAACCAATTCGGCATTATCAAAGATTTTAAAATCTTTTCCTTTTGTTAAATCATTTAATTCGTGAAACTCCATCCCAAAACGAATATCTGGCTTGTCGTTTCCGTATTTTTTCATAGCATCAGCAAAAGTCATTCTTGGGAATGCTGGGAAATCTTTTCCTGTAATGTCTTTCAACAATGTTTTGGTCATTCCTTCGAAAACATTCATAATGTCTTCTTGTTCCACAAATGCCATTTCGCAATCGATTTGTGTAAACTCTGGCTGTCTATCGGCTCTTAAATCCTCGTCACGGAAACATTTCACAATTTGGAAATATTTGTCCATTCCGCCAACCATCAATAATTGTTTGAAAGTTTGCGGTGATTGTGGAAGTGCGTAAAATTGTCCAGGATTCATTCTGCTTGGAACTACGAAATCTCTTGCGCCTTCTGGTGTCGATTTAATTAAAACAGGTGTTTCAACCTCGATAAAACCTTCATCGGAAAGATAGTTTCTTACTTTTTGTGCCATTTTGTGACGGAAAATCAATTTGTCCTTCACTGGATTTCTGCGGATATCCAAATAGCGGTATTTCATTCTCAATTCTTCACCGCCATCGGTTTCGTCTTCGATGGTGAATGGTGGCAACTGAGATTCATTTAAAATCGTTAATTTTTCAACCAAAATCTCAATATCACCTGTTGGGATTTTTGGATTTTTAGAGGCTCTTTCAATAACTTTTCCTTGAACTTGAATCACAAATTCACGACCTAATTTCTTAGCTTCTTCCATCAAAGCCGCTGTTGAACGCTCTTGGTCGAAAACCAACTGTGTAATTCCGTAACGATCTCGCAAATCTATCCAAATCATAAAACCTTTGTCACGAATGGTTTGTACCCATCCGGAAAGTGTAACTTCTTCATTTAGATTCTTTAGCGTCAATTCGCCATTGGTGTGTGTACGGAACATTTTTCTTGAAATTTTAAATTTTTAAATGCTTCGACTTCGCTCAGCATGACATTTTTTCAGGTGCAAAGATAGGGAAAATCAAAGAAAAAGCCTTTTGATTTTTTGGTCAAAAGGCGGGCTTGTATAAAATATTTTAGTCTTTGTATTCAAGGATATCTGCTGGTTGGCATTCTAAAGCTTTGCAAATGGCTTCCAGTGTGGAAAGTTTTAAAGCTTTTGCCTTACCAGTTTTCAAAATGGATAAGTTGGCTTGTGTGATGCCAATTTTTTCTGCCAATTCTTGGGATTGCATTTTGCGTTTGGCAAGCATGACATCGATGTTGATAATTATTGGCATAGTCCGTCTAGATGGTTAAATCGGTTTCGGCTTGGAGGTCAACGCCTTGCTGATAAATTTTTTGGATAACGTACAAGATTCCGGCAAACAAAAAATATTCCGAATTGCTTATGTTCATTTCTATTTTTATTTCGTAACTCATTATTTCTAAAATCAAATTTACCAAAAACGAAACGATTCCCAATATAAGAAAGATTAAAGCTGTTTTTGATAACAGATTAGAAACTTCTTGCGAAAAAGGTGTTTTGTTTTTTATAGCATTAATTATTTTCAAAGTAGTTCTAAGCAATACAATATATAAAAATGATATTACTAGAGCATTAAATAAAACTAGCCAAAGATGTGGTTTCGTTAGTGTTTGTAAATCTTTTATTTGTCCTGAAAAAAGACCTAGCTTAATATTTGTCTCACTCAATCTACCAATATCTATATTAAAGATTGAGGTTATTGTCATTAAGAAGATTAGCACAAAAATAAGACATGCTGAAAGTAATGAGAAAGTGAAAAGCAATTTTAGAATGCTAAGAATTGTGGTAGATGTGTTTTTCATATTACAATGTTTTGTTATTGCAATATTATAAAAAATTATCGTAAAACGATAAAATTATTTTAAGTTTTCTCCAAAAGTTAATAATGTTCCGTTGGGATCGAGGATGGAGAATTCTTTTTGATTCCAAGCTTTTGTTTCTAAAGCGCCATTGGGATGGATTTTGACATTGTTCTGAATAAGTGTTTCATATAATGTTTCGATGTCTGTAACTCGGATGTATAACATGAAATCTGATTTTTCTTTTTCTAAACTTGGATAACTGAAAAAGTGAATTTCTAAATTGTTTTTTTCTAAAATCATATAATCTCCGTAATCTGATATCATATCGAAACCTAATTGCTTAAGATAAAAGTCCAAAGTTTCTACTTTATTAATAAATGGAATTTTTGGGATAATGGCTTGTAACATGTTTTGCTTTTTGGATAAGTAAATTTAGGTTTTTATGAGAGAATTTTTTGGCAGTTAGTAGTCGCGTGAGCGATGGTAGCGGATATCCTTTGGGGTGGCGTGAGGCGGCGGAGCGTAGCGGAGCCGTCCGAGCGCCACACTAAAGATAGAAGCGGACGTAGCGACCCGCGGGTTTTGGCGATGGAAACCTCATAGGTTTTCGCAAACCTATGAGGTTTGGGTTGGGAAATCCGCGGGACACGCCCTAGTCAACGAACTTTTTGTTATTTGAATTTTATTTCCTAAATTCGTAATAACCAAACACTTAATCTTTTTTAATTATGGGAAAAGGAGATCAAAAATCCAGAAGAGGTAAGATAACTGCAGGAAGTTATGGGAAAAGAAGACCTCGCAAATCATCACATTCAGTGGCTGTTGCTGAAAAACCAGTGAAAGCGAAAGCGGAGCCAAAAGCAAAAGTAGCAAAGCCGAAAGCCGAGAAAAAAGTGGAAGCCGAGGTTGAAGAAAAACCAAAAGCTAAGAAGACAACAAAAAAGACCGAAGAATAATTTCGGTCTTTTATATTTTTAGGCTTGATGAAAATTATTTTCCAAACAAGCTTCCAAGCAATCCGCCAAGTCCACCTTGTTGAGATTGTTGTTGGTTGCCACCACCAAGTACGCTTCCTAAGATATCGCTAAGTGGGTTGCCAGAACCTGAACCGCCACCAAGAACACTTCCTAAAATACTGTTAAGAGGGCTAGATGATTGATCTTGCGCTTGATTTTGTGCGCCACCAAGAATACCTCCTAGCAAATCGCCAAGACCTCCCGCACCAACATTGTTTTGTTGCTTCTGTTGACCAATATATCCCATAATTACTGGTGCTAACATCGCTAGAGCTGGTCCAATTTTGTCCATTGATATACCTGTGTTAGCAGAAAGTTGATTTTCTACAGCAGCTTTGTTATCTCCAAAAACATGGTCCAAAATAGAGTTACCCTCGTCTTGTCTGTTAAGCGCCTGCGATGGATCGTTAAGAATACTTCCATCGTGGTCTTTGTCTAGAGCGTTGTTAAGTGCTTCTGCTTCGTTAGCATTGTTAGATGTTTTGTTTCTTAGATAAGAAATTACCAAAGGCGCAGAAACTGCTAATAATGCAATGATTTGATTTTTGCTGATCCCGAATTTGTTTTCAGCTTGTTCTGCAACTTGGTTGCTAGAGTTTCCTGTTAATAGGTCTAATAGACTCATAGTAATTTATGTTTTTAAAATTGTTTATTGTGTTCTGCGATTTGTCTTAGCAATTAATATTCCGTTTTGTCAACTTTGTCTGTCCATTTTGTAAAAGTTTCCAAAGCTTCGTCTCTTAACATCGTGTGCATCGGGATTTTTCGATCTTCGAGAGCTAACGGAATTTCATCATATATTAAAGAATCGTCGAAACCAATATTCTTGGCGTCTTCTCTCGTGTTGGCATAATAAATTTTGTCAATTCTTGCCCAATAGATGGCACTAAGGCACATTGGACAAGGTTCGCATGAGGTGTAGATTTCGCAGCCCGAAAGATTAAAATCATCAAGTTGCTTGGCCGCATTTCGAATGGCAACAACTTCGGCATGTGCTGTTGGGTCTTTATCAACGGTGACTTTGTTGCTTCCCTCAGCGATAATTTTACCATCTTTAACAATGACAGCGCCAAAAGGACCGCCGCCGTGGTCGACGTTTTCGCAAGAACAAGCAATCGCTCTGCGCATAAATTCTGGATTCATAAAATATTGGTTTTTAGTTTTTAAAAATAGGAACGTTGCTGCAAGCTTCACCAAACATCAAAGATTTCACCATCGGTTTTAGCTGTTCTACCAATTCGATGTAAGCGTTATTTGGCATATCAACGTCAGAGCAACCTTTTACGAGAACGCGTTTGTCTTTTAAGTCAGAATAGTCATAAGTTTTAATAGCGTTATGCATCAACAAAACATTAAGATCTTCTAGGTTTCCAAAAACAATTTTTTTGGTAACCTCTGTTAATTTGGCTGCAATTAAAAAATATGCCCACAGCGGAATAATGCTGTCTTCAGAACAATAGATATAGACATAAGCATCGCGGTATTCTTCTGGATTGATGTTCGCGATTTTCTCGCGGTATTCTTTTTCTCGAAGGATAAGTCCCTCGTATAAAAAATCTTTTAGGTCGATTCCGACTTTCTTTCCTTTCGGCATTAAGGACGATAAATCAAAATTTACCAAACTTGTATTTTCTGCAACTTTATTACGGATTTCGAATTCTTCAGACATGATATTATTTTTATCTTTACAACAAATTTAGTTCAAATAATTGAGTTTTGATTCATGTTAAAAATAATCTGAAATCAAAATTTTAAAATACAAATTCTACATTGAAATATTACATTATAGCAGGTGAAGCTTCAGGTGATTTGCACGGAAGTAATTTGATGAAAGCCTTGAAAGAGAAAGACCCCAATGCTGATTTTAGATTTTGGGGAGGCGACTTGATGGCTGCGGAAGGTGGACATCTTGTGAAGCACTATCGTGATTTGGCTTTTATGGGATTTGTGGAAGTTGTACAAAACCTTAGCACCATCCTCAAAAACATCAAACTTTGCAAAAAAGATATTGCCAATTACAAACCTGATGTTTTGATTCTTGTAGATTATCCAGGTTTTAATCTCCGCATTGCAAAATTTGCAAAATCTTTGGGAATTCGCGTTGTTTATTATATTTCGCCGCAGCTGTGGGCTTGGAAAGAAGGTCGTGTAGAAACCATCAAAAAGTACGTTGATGACATGTTGGTCATTCTTCCTTTCGAAAAAGATTTTTACAAAAAACATAAGGTTGACGCTCATTTTGTTGGACATCCTTTATTAGATGCTATTTCGGATTTGCCTCCAGTGGATGTTGAAACATTCAAAAAAGAAAATGGACTCAACCAGCAACCAATTATTGCCTTACTTCCCGGAAGTCGCGAGCAAGAAGTTAAAAAAATGTTGGAGTTGATGTTGTCTGTTCGTTCGAATTTTAAAGATTATCAGTTTGTTATTGCTGGTGCGCCAAGCTTGCCAAAGTCTTTTTATGAACAGTTTGTAGATGCTGACGTTCATTTTGTTTCCAACAAAACTTACGATTTGCTTCGTTGTTCAGAAGCTGCTTTGGTAACTTCGGGGACTGCAACTTTGGAAACTGCACTTCTCAACACGCCAGAAGTTGTGTGTTATCGAGGAAGTAAAATTTCCTATGAAATTGCAAAACGTTTGGTAAAACATATCAAATACATTTCGTTAGTCAATCTGATAATGGATCGAGAAGTTGTCACCGAATTGATCCAAGATGATCTTAATACTAAAAATCTTGTGAAAGAATTGCAAGATATTTTAACAGGTTCTAAACGCGGACAAATGCTTTCGGATTTTGCTCAACTTCGTGAAAAGCTTGGTGGAAAAGGTGCTAGCGAAGTTGCTGCTGGTTTGATATTTAACATAAAATAATTTCTGATAAAAATGACCAAAGGCATCAAAAGTCTACTTATATTTATTCTTATAATTTGCTTTCCAAAAACAATTTTTTCTCAAGAAACTAAAACTCGAGAAAAGATTCAGATTTTTTATTATGGCTGGTATGAGAATCCAGAATACGATGGAAAATATGAACATTGGAATCACGATATTTTACCACATTGGAGCAATCCGAAATGGAATAATTTAGGAAATCATAAAGGTGGAGATGATATTGGTGCCAACTTCTATCCTGCTTTAGGAAACTACAGTTCCAACGATCCCGAAATTATCAAAAAACACATGAAGATGATGAAGGATTCTGGTGTTGGCGTGGTTGTCCTGAGTTGGCTAGGAAAAGGCTCTTCGGTTGATAACAGCATTTCGAAGTATTTGGATATTGCTGATGAATTCAATCTTAAAATTGCTTTTCATATTGAACCTTTTTATAAAAATGTAACTGAATTTAAAGAACAAATTGCTTATCTAAATCAAGCATATTCTCAGCATCATGCTTTTTATAAGAAAGATGGAAAAGCTTTGTATTACGTGTATGACAGTTACAAAATCCCAGCTTCGGAATGGTCAAAACTGCTTTCGAAGAATGGTGACGACACAATTCGAAATACAGATTTGGATGCTCTTTACATAGGACTTTGGGTTGAAAAAGATGATGCTGAATTTTTTGAAGTTTCTGGGTTTGATGGGTTTTATACCTATTTTGCAAGTGAAGCTTTTGTTTTTGGAAGCACGATTGCCAATTGGGATTATATGAGCCAATTTGCGAAACAGAACAATCTTATTTTTATTCCTTGTGTTGGTCCTGGTTATTCGGATACGAGAATTAGACCTTGGAACGCCGCGAATTTTAAAAGTAGAGAAAAAGGAAAGTACTACGAAAAGATGTTTCGTGCAGCAGAACGTGTTAATCCTGACTATATTGGTATTACCTCTTTCAACGAATGGCACGAAGGAACACAAATAGAGCCTGCGATTCCGAAAAAGTCAGGAAATTTCAAATATGAAGATTACGGAAAAGATCAGTGGATGTACATTAAAGAAACGAAACGTCTTAGCGATGAGTTTTTGAACAAAAAATAATTAAAAGTATGCGTCATGTCTCGCCAGCCACTTTTCGTAACGCTGTTGGCATTCTGTCTTGGGATTTTACTTCAAGATAGATTTGGTTTTGAGATTTGGTTTGGACTTTTAATTTTTATTGTTTTTACTTTTGTAAGTCTTTTTTCTTTCATTTTTAAAATCCCGTTTCTGGTTAAATTCCGAAGCCTGTTTTTAGTTTTAAGCTTCTTTGGATTTGGTGCTTTCGTGCATTGGTTTAATGTTTCTGATTATCAAGAATTAAATTTAAAAGGAAAGCACAATGTTGTTTTCGAAATCGATAAAAAACTAAATTCCAACGAAAATTATAGAAAGTATCAGGCTAAGATTTCACAATTGGACAATGAGCCGAAAGATTTTTCAATTGTTATACAAGTTCCGAAAACTGCACCTGAATTAGATTTTAAACATGTTTACAAATCAAATGTTTATTTTTCTGATTTAAAATCTCCAGAATATCCGTTTCAGTTTAACTATCCCAAATACCTCGAACGTCAAAAAGTCTCTGGACTTGCTTTCGCTAATGGAACAATTCTAGAAGCTTCTAAAAGTCGAATTTCCATTGCTGATCACATCAAGCAAAAACGTTTGGAAGTTTTGCAACGAATCAATCATTCCCAACTTAATGCTAAAAATCGAGAATTTCTAAAGGGTATTATTCTAGCCGACCGAACCGAAATGGATGAAGTGACTGTTTTAGATTTTAATAAATCTGGATTGGTGCATCTTCTTGCGATTTCGGGCTCACATATGGTAATTATTTTTTGGTTGATTTTGTTTATTTCAAAGAAAATCTTTCCAAACCAGTGGAAAAAAGTAGCAATTTGTTTTGCGCTGCTTGGTATTTGGTGTTTTGCAATTTTCATCGATTATGGAAGTTCGGTTGTTAGATCCTGCTTGATGATTAGTTTTTATTATGTTGTCAAACTTCTTAATCGCCCGCCCAGCATTTTGCAATCTTTGTCATTGTCGGCTTTTGTCATTTTACTTTGCGACTCGCAACAGTTTTTTGATGTAGGCTTTCAATTAAGTTATGTTGCTGTTTTAGGGATTTTTTGGCTGAATCAACCAATTATCAAATGTTTTCCAAAACGAAACAACAAGTTTTACAAATTTGTAATTGCGATTTTTAGCTTGTCGCTTTCTGCACAATTGGCAACTTTACCACTGGTTTTGTATTACTTTCATCAATTTTCGTTGGTGTCAATATTGGCGAATCTCTGTATTATTCCTTTTTCCGAGATTATCATTATTTTTTCGTTGTTGATGGTCGTTTCGTTTGCTTGCAATCTTGAATTTGTCTGGCTAGACTTTGTTTATGATTATTTTGTTTTTTGGTTGTTGAAAGCCATACATTGGTTTGCTGATTTTGAAATTTTATTCACTAAAAATATCGGCTTTTCTATACTCGAAATTTTAGCATCTTTTGTTATTTTGTATTGGTTGCGCTATGTTTTGGTGAAACGAAATCTCAAATATTTTGTGAAAATTGGCTTTTCACTTCTTGTATTTTTTATGATTCGACTCGGAATTAACTTTTATCATATTAATAAAGATGAGGTTTTAGAAATTGCTTCGCGCAAAAACAAAATCATCATTATTAAAGAAAAATCAAATGTATATGTTTTAAGTAAAAACAATACTGATAATCAGCTTTCTGAAAAATATTTAATCGGTCCTTATTTAGCTTATCGGAGACTTTCTAACTATCAAATTATTAATGTTTCTGCGGAATATTCAGGTTTTAATTATCGAGGAAAATATTATGATTTGAGTAAATAGTTTGTGATTTATTTAGAAAGATTATAAACTACTCAATTGTGACATATCTCACGATGCTCGCTCTTAACATTTTTTTAACTTTGTGCGTATTCAAAAAAATAAAATTAGATTATGGCAGGATTTTCATCTTCAATAGGAAGAAAATATGCAATGGCACTATCGGCGATGTTTTTGCTGGTTTTCTTGGTGATGCACCTTTTCACGAATATGCTATCTGTATTCAGTGTTAATGGTTTTAATCAGGCATCTTATTTTATGGGATATAATCCCCTAATTCAATATTTGATGCAGCCTATTTTGATTTTTGCAGTGTTTTTCCATTTTATTATGGGATTCATTTTAGAAGCAAAAAACAACAAGGCGAGACCTGTAAAGTACGATGTTAACGGTGCTGCGGCTAATTCTTCTTGGATGTCTAGAAATATGATTATTTCTGGATTGGTTATTTTAGCTTTCTTAGGGCTTCACATGTACGATTTTTGGTTACACGAAATGACGTACAAATATGTCCCTGGACACGGCGACCCAATGGATATGACAAGATTTTGGGATGAACTTCATGCGAAGTTTGCTGATGTTTGGAGAGTTGCAATTTATGTAATTGCTTTTGTATTGTTAGGTTTACACTTAGCTCACGGATTCCAATCGGCGTTCCAATCAGTTGGTGCAAGACATCCAAAGTACACACCATTCATTAAGGCATTCGGAACTTGGTATGCTATTTTGATTCCAGCAGGATTCATTGTTATTGCTATTTTTCATTTTATAACTCAATAATTTCATAAAGAGAATGAGTAATTTAGATTCTAAAATTCCAGCAGGTCCACTTAAGGACAAATGGAGTAATCATAAAGACCATATGAACCTTGTTGCGCCTAACAACCGTGATAAAATTGATATTATTGTTGTTGGAACAGGATTGGCAGGTGGTTCTGCTGCAGCTACTTTAGCTGAACAAGGTTATAACGTAAAAGCATTTTGTTATCAGGATTCTCCAAGAAGAGCGCACTCTATTGCTGCTCAAGGAGGTATTAACGCTGCTAAAAATTATCAAGGTGACGGTGACTCTATCTATAGATTGTTCTACGATACTATTAAAGGAGGTGACTACCGTGCAAGAGAGGCAAACGTATATCGTTTAGCTGAGGTTTCAGGAAATATTATTGACCAATGTGTATCACAAGGTGTTCCTTTTGGACGTGATTACGGAGGTCAGTTAGATAACCGTTCTTTCGGTGGGGTTCAGGTTAAAAGAACTTTCTACGCAAAAGGACAAACTGGTCAACAGTTATTATTAGGTGCATAT
>NZ_JASLDS010000024.1 GCF_030151385.1 Soonwooa sp. | reverse complement strand
AGAAGTTTTAACTCTTGACAGAGAAGAAAGAAAAATCTCTTTAGGTATCAAACAATTATCTAAAGATCCTTGGGAAAATATCGAAACTAAATATCCAGTAGGTTCTAAGCATGTAGGAACTGTAAGAAACTTCACTAACTTTGGTGTATTCGTAGAGTTAGAAGAAGGTATCGACGGTCTTATCTACATCTCTGATCTTTCTTGGACTAAGAAAATCAAACATCCATCTGAGTTCTGCAACGTAGGAGATAAGTTAGATGTTGTTGTATTAGAATTAGATACTCAAGCTAGAAGACTTTCTTTAGGTCACAAACAACTTCAAGAAAATCCTTGGGATAAATTCGAAACTAAATATGCTGAAGGAACTGTACACACTGGTACTGCAGTAGAAGTTCATGATAAAGGAGCTTCTGTACAATTCGAAGATGCTGAAGTTGAAGCTTTCTGCCCATCAAGATTATTAGAGAAGGAAGACGGATCTAAAATCAAGAAAGGAGAAACTGCTGAGTTCAAAGTAATCGAATTCAACAAAGAATTCAAGAGAGTAGTTGTTTCTCACACAGGTATCTTCAGAGATGAGGAGAAAAAAGCTGTAAGAGAATCTAAAGCTGTAGTAGGTGGATCTTCTAACAACGAAGAAAAATCAACTCTAGGTGATATCGACGCTCTAGCAGAATTGAAAAAGAGAATGGAAGAAGGTAAATAATCCTTAATCCACTTTTAAATACTAAGCCGCTTCAGAAATGAAGCGGCTTTTTTTGTGGAATAAAACGAGGTTATGTTATCAGATATTTTGTAATTGAAAATTTCACATCGGGCAAACGTCGTTTCATATAATATTTTTTAGTAGGTTTTAAAACTAAATCATCTTTGGGCTATAATTTTAAAAATCCCAATCATGAAAAAGTTTTTCAAAATCCCGAGCATAACTTTAGCTGTAATTGTTATCCTTTATTGTATTGCTATTCCCATTTTTAGAAGTGATTTCGTATTACATCAAAAAGATATTTTTACGCCAACACCGTATCAAAAAGATTCTATAAGTGAGCAAATTAAAGACGCTAATGTTGCTTGGGTTTCCAAAGACTCAGTTCAGTTATTTGCATCGAAATCTTTGGCTTCTAAGGCCGAAATCTCTTTTAAATTAAATCATGTCGACATTCAAAGAAAGTTTATCAATGGTCAAGAATATTTTGATTTTAAACCTGAAAAAGTTGATCGAACGGTGATTTACTTTTTAGGAAATACAGCGAATGTCTTTTCTTATATTGATGATTTTACGGAGCTTGCAAAGTCAAGAAATATCGAAATTTTTGTTCCCGTATATTCTATTAATGGATTTTCTCAAGAGAAAGGCGAGTTGACGACTCAGTTTAAATTGAATCAAGATTTCTTGAATTTTGTTGAAAAAACTGCCAAAGTAGATGTTGTTATTGGACATTCTTTGGGGACGGTTTTTGCCACAAATGTAGCGGTGGATAATAAGATTCCAGAACTTGTTTTGTTAGCGCCAGTTTCTAATACTCAAGATGTGATAAAGAATGCTTATATGCAACTTTCAGGGATTTTGTATCCATTGAGACCTTTTTTCGATATCAAAGTCGGTGATGAGCTTTTGAAAAACGATCTTCCAAAGCGACTTAATCTAACCAAAAAAATAAAACCTTATCAAGGCAAGCTATTGATTTTTCACGGTACAAAAGATGAAAATCTTGCATTTTTCATGGGCGAAAATTTATTCAAGAGTTCTTCTGCGCCGCAAAAGGAATTTATTAGAATTGAAAATGGTGATCACGACGCAGCTTTTGAGAAAAGCAATTGGCAAAACCTGATGCAAAAGCTATAGTTTTTTGATATTTTTGCTCAAGATGACGCGCGCTCAACAAATTTTTCAGCGACTCAACCAAATCCCGCAAACTTATTTTCATGTGGGATTTTGGCTATTGTACATGGTTTATGTATTAGTCGTCAATTATCTCAACTTCGGAAAGCTTGATGTAAAGGAGATTTTGGCGTCTTTATTGCCGCTTATTTTGTTCTTTTATCTCTGTCTTCATGGTTTTAATTTGCTAAAGAAAAACCTCCCAAAAGGCATATTTTGGTTTGTAGGAATTTTCCTTTTGTTGTACGTTATTGGCTATTTTTTGATTGTCGATATATTTCCAAGTATTGGTATTTCGGTGATTGTAAGCACTTTTTCGTGGAAAGCTTATGTCGCAGAGATTATTCCGATTTCGGTTAAATTTTTTATTTATGCTCTGATTTTCTTTTTGATAAGTTCGGTGTTCAAATTCCAAATAAAGTTGGTGAAAGCCGAACAAGAGAAGCATAAAAACGAATTAGAAATTGCAGTATTAAGGCAAAAGGAATTGGAAATGATTGCCGAAAAAAGACAGTATGAATACGCTTTTCTTCGGGCACAGATTAATCCGCATTTTTTGTACAACACGCTGAATGTCCTTTTCTCCCAAGCCTTGAATTATTCCCAAGATTTGGCGGACAATATTTTGAAGTTAAGTGATTTGATGCGTTATTCCTTAGGTCAGGCGGAAGCTGAAACCTCGAAGATTTTGGCGAAAGATGAAATCCATCATTTGAAACTTTTATTGGATATTCATAAACTTAGGTTTTCGGATGATAATTTTATTGATTTTGAAGTGAAAGGAATTGTTGACAAACAACTTGTGCCGCCCTTGTCATTTTTAACGTTGGTCGAAAATGCTTTTAAATATGGCGATCTTCGCAATCCCGAATTTCCTTTAAAAATTGTAATTGAAGGTGAAAAGGATTTTGTCAAAATTGAAGTTTCCAATAAAAAGCGAAAGAATATAACTGAAATCGCCTCAAACCAAATTGGAATCGCTAATTTGAAACAGCGTTTGGATATTTCTTTCGAGCATAAATACAAGATAAATCTTGATGAAGGCGAGGATTTTTATACTTGCGAATTGATAATTTACCAAAACTAACAACATGAGATGCATTGCAATTGATGACGAAAAGCCAGCTTTGGAAGTGATGAAAAACTACATCGCCCGAATTCCTGAATTGATTTTGGTAGACGTTTTTACCAATCCAATCGAAGCGATGTTGGCAATTAAAAAGCAACAAATTGAGTTAGTCTTTTTGGATATTCAGATGCCTGAGTTGACAGGCTTGGAGCTAAAACAGCTCATTGACGACGACATAAAAGTAATTTTTTGTACGGCTTATTCGGAGTTTGCCGTAGAAGGATTCAATGTCAATGCGGTTGATTATTTGTTAAAGCCAATTTCGTTTGATCGTTTCTCCAAAGCGGTTTCCAAAGTTTTAAGTGTACAAAATAATAAAACAGAGGAAGTTTCGGATGACTATATTTTTGTAAAAACCGAACAAAAAGGCAAGATTATTAAAATCAATTTTAAGGAAATCGACTACATCGAATCCTTAGGGAATTATGTTTCTTTCCAGACCGAAAGTGATAAAGTTATTGCTTATTATTCGTTGAAAGAATTAGAAGAACTACTTCCAAAAGCTAATTTTCAAAGAATTCATAAATCCTTCATCATTAACACAGAAAAAATTTCTATGCTAGAAAATGGTTTTGTCATTCTAAAAAACAAAGCCAATAAAACACTAAAAGTGCCAATTGGTAATAGTTATAAGGAATATTTTTTATTGAAGTTGAAGAAAAAGCTTATTTGATAAAAGCTTAAAAGACACTTATTTAATGGACTAATTTTCTTACCTTTGCAACCCTTTATTTTAAAAATAAAAAAGGAGCAAGAAGAAGAAATTATGCAACAGAATAATGTTTTGAAAGGCGTTTTGCTAGTTGGGCTCGGCGCAAGTTTTTACGGAATGTTGGCAACTTTTGTCAAATTATCTTATAAAGAAGGCTTTACCACAGCAGAAGTTACGACTGCACAATTCGTTTTGGGGATTTTGGGAATGCTTTTACTAAATCTTTATCAATCCAAATTTTCAAAAAAATCATTTCCTAGCATCACAAGTGGAGATAAGAAAAAGCTTTTGATTGCAGGGACTTCCATGGGTTGTACGAGTTTATTTTATTATTTAGCAGTGCAATATATTAATGTATCGGTGGCTATTGTTCTATTGATGCAATCGGTTTGGATTAGTGTTGTCATTGAAGCATTTATTAAAAAAGAAATGCCGAGTCTTAGAAAGATTATTTCTGTGGCAATTGTGCTTGCTGGGACACTTTTGGCGACCAACATCATCAACCAAGATATTGCTTTGGATTGGCGCGGTATTATGTGGGGACTTTTGGCTGCTTCATCTTTTGCGACAACCATGTTTGCTGCCAATACGATTGCAACTTACGCTTCGCCACTTCGTAAAACCTTATATATGCTTTGTGGAGGTGGAATTATTGTAAGTCTGTTTTTATTCTTTGGACAGATTGGACCATATTATTTTGATGGACTAAAATCTTTTTATTCTAATTTCTCAGACAATCCAGCAAATATTCGCGCATTTGATTTTAGCATTTTTGTTAAATATGGTTTGATATTATCATTGTTTGGGACAATTTTGCCTCCGATATTATTTAACTCAGGTTTTCCGAAAGCGGGTTTAGGTTTAGGAAGTATTATCAGTTCTATGGAATTGCCAGTTTCTGTTGCCATGGCTTTCATACTTTTAGGAGAAAAAGTTGACGCAATCCAATGGTGCGGAATAGCGATGATTCTTTTTGCGATTGTGCTAATGAATTTGCCTCAGAGAAAGCTAAATTAATAAGTATATGCTTTTAAAATTATAAAATTCGCTCGTTTTTACCTGCGAATTTTTTTATTTCTAAAATTTTGATTATTCTTGCAGTCCTAAATTTTAAGATATTATATTTATGAAGAAAGTTCTATGTTCTTTAGCGGTTGTTTTTAGCCTCGGCTTAGCAACTGCGCAAATCTCAGTTAATGAGAATTTTACAACAACGCCAACTGCTGCAAGTGGTTTCACTTTTGTTGGTTTTAGCGGTTCAGCTACCAATCCTATTCCTTGTTCAAGTGGCAATCGTGCTATGAATAAGTCTTTTTATAGCGGAAGCGCAACTAATGCTACCAACGCTATTGTATACAGCTCCGACAATTCTAACGGTGGAAAACTTACGATATCTTTTCTCTATAAACATCCACCTGGGACAGTTAATGCGTCTGTTAATGGTAGCATGAAGGTTGAATATGCTATTGATAATGGCGAATATCAATTGTTGGACGAAGTAACGCTTAACAAGGTTGAGCAGTTTTGCCAAACTTATACAAAAACGATTGATGATGGTGTTGCTGTAAAGTCTAAAAATTTTAAATTAAAGATATCGGGAACCTATATTAGTGGCGATTATTATCTAGTGGTTGATGATTTGGTGATAACGCAAGCAGCTCCAACTTTGGCAGTTAATGATTTGTCAAAGGAGCAAATTTCAGTATATCCAAATCCAGTAATGGATGTTATTAGTTTATCAGATTTTAAAAATGTGAAGAGAGTTTCGATTTCTGATATTTCTGGAAAGCTTGTTAAAAATGTTGATAATCCTAAAGAATCTATAAATATTTCTGAACTTAAAAAAGGAAATTACATTTTGAACATCCAGACGGTTAATGGACAACAACAAACTCAAAAAATCATCAAAAAATAATTATATGAAAAAAGTTTTATTCTCGTTATCGCTTTTGATGAGCGCTGCTAGTTTTGCACAAATCAACTATACGGAAGGTTTTGAAACTGATAATGGAAATTTTGTAAATACTGGCTTTTTCAGAAGCAAATTCGCTCAAATTTGTAGTGGCGAATATGCGTTAATCCGAAATTTATATACCAATGCACCAACAGGTAATACGGTTTATTCGACGTTTTCTTCTAATGGTGGTGCTATTACAGCAAGCTTTAAATACAGAACATTTTTCTATGCTTTGCAAGGTGGCAAAGTTAATGGCGAAATGATTGTAGAGTATTCTAAAGATGGTGGCGCAAACTATACACAAATTGGTAAAGTAGATTTGACAACAGATATTACAACTTGTGCGACTTTTAGTTATACGATTCCTGAAAACGCTGTTCCAAAAAATGCAGGATTCAAATTTCGAGTAACTGGAAATCAAAAAGCAGATGGTGATTTTTATTTGATTTTGGATGATTTTAGTTTTTCACAATCCAATTTAGCTGTGTCAGATGTTATTAAAAATGATGTTAAAATCTATCCGAATCCAGTTAAAAATATGTTGATGATTAATTCTTCATCGAAATTGACTGAGGCGAAAATTACGGATTTCTCGGGAAGATTAGTACAGTCAAACAATTTGAAAGATAATAAAATCGATGTTTCTGCGCTTAAGGCTGGTAATTACATGATTACAGTAACTGATGAAAATTCTAAACAAACAACCACGAAATTTGTTAAGAATTAAGTATAAAAAAGGCTGTCAATTGACAGCCTTTTATTTTGGTTTTATTTGATTAGAACTTATAATTCAATCCAACTTGGAAAGTATTATTTCTGTTTTTGTGATCCGGATTATCAATGGATGTATTTCCGTTTTTGTTAATGTCAGTGAATCCCGCAACATATCTAGCATTGACACCAATGTTTTTAGTAAAATAATAACCTAGACCAAGACCTGCTCCCATATTGAAAGAGTTGAAATTGTCTTTATCAAGAGTTGTTGTATTGCTATTTCCATTAAGGTCATTTTTAGATTTTGCACTTACCAAAAATCCAAATTCTGGTCCAGCTTCTAAATAAAACTGTGGTGTTGCATTAAACTGGAACATTACCGGAACGGTAATATAATCAAGCTTTAATGAACTAGAATACTTATTACCTAGAGCCGTGTTGTCAACTTTTGCGCCCATTTGGCTATACATAACCTCTGGTTGAATGCTAAATTGCTCTGACAACGGTGCGTTCATAAATACACCTGCGTTGAAACCAACTTTTGATTTTACATCATCATATCCATCACTAGAAATTGAAGAAATGTTAGCTCCCGCTTTGATACCGAATTGTTGTGCGAATGACATCGATCCTACTACAACTGCTAATCCTACAAATAACTTTTTCATAATATTAAATTTTAATTTCAATTTTAAATTTTGTTTTACGACAAGTGTACTTCCAAATACTTTGCCAAAACTTTGATTTATTTCGAAATTTAATTCTATTATTCTTGATTATTTGTTAAAATTTAATTCTTAAATATCTGATTTTTAGTCAGTTGTAAATATTTTACAAAATTGTCAAATTTTACTGTTTTTAACAAAAATTCGGGGTGTTTTTTGACCTATTTTTTCATGTTTTTATAGAAATCTAGTCCCAAAATTAGGTTGGATTCGCTTACTTTTTGATCAAAAATGCCATTACCAATTCCATTAATTAGTGAAAAATTGATGTTGCCATCCGAATTTTTTTTGTCGTTAAACATCAATGCCAAAATATCGTCATCCTTGAACATCGAGATATCAACATAAGGAAAGAATTTCTGAATTTTAGTAATAATTTCGGTGCTCGTTTCTTGACTAATTAAGTTGTTAAGATAAGACAAGTGTGTCTCGATTATCATCCCCAAAGCCACAGCTTCTCCATGCGGAAGAAGTTGGTTGTTGGCAAGATAAAGGCTTTCAATAGCATGACCAACGGTATGTCCGAAGTTTAAGTTTTTACGAATATTTTGTTCTTTAAAATCCTTTTCTACAACTTCTTGTTTTATTTCGGTGCTTCGGAGGATAAAGTTTTCTAAGCTTTCTGCTGTCAACGATTCGATGCTCGTAAGCTCGTCCCAATGTTTTTTGTCTGCAATAAGACCATGTTTTAGCATCTCTGCAAAACCACTTCTAAGTTGTATGAAATCTAAAGTTTCAAGAAATTTTGGATAAATAAAAACCTGCTCAGACTGCGCAAAAGTGCCGATTATATTTTTTAAGAATTGATGATCGATTCCCGTTTTTCCGCCAATCGAAGCATCACACATCGCTAACAAACTTGTCGGAATGTTGATGAATTTAACCCCTCTTTTATAAGTAGAAGCAACGAATCCACCCAAATCGGTGATAACGCCGCCGCCAAGATTAATGACCAAAGCTTTTCTGTCTGCTTCGAATTCCGAAAGGATTTCCCAAAGCTGAACAGCGGTTTCAATATTTTTATGTTCTTCGCCAGCTTCGATTTCGATAATCTCAAACGGGACATCGGTTTCCATATTGGCAAGCAAGGTCGGAAGGCAATATTCATGTGTGTTTTCGTCAACCAAAATAAATATTTTGCTCGTCGAATTTTCGTTTAAAAATTGATTTAATCCGGAGAAATCGTCGTCTAGTAAAGTAATCATAAAAGGCTTTTTGCAAAAATATGAGAATTTTGACGAAGAAGTGGTTTTTAAAATGCATTATTTTTTATCGAATCGAAGTTTAAATGCTAAGGAATGCTTAATTTTGAACTTTCAAATTTATTCAAGATATGAGTATTTTTAACGATACTAAATTGGCCTTTGCGGATAAGACGGATTCGCAACTCAAGAAGGCTTATTGGATGTTCAAAGCGATAGAAAATCCTAGTTTAACAAGTGTTGGCGTTTCTATGCTCAACTTTGTTGTCAGAAATAATTTTCCATTTGTTGATGGTGTTGTCAAGAAAACTTTGTTCGAGCAATTTTGCGGTGGCGAAACGCGTGAAGAAAGTATGGCAGTTGTCAAAACTTTGTTTAAACACAGAATAGGAAGTATTTTCGATTATTCGATTGAAGGCAAAGTAGACGAAGAAACTTTTGATGCTTTTTGCAAGGAGATTAAAGATATTGTTCGTTTTTCGGTTGGTAATCCTGCGATTCCGTTTGTGGTTTTCAAACCAACAGCTTTCGGAAGAATCGATTTATATGAAGAAGTTGGTAAAGGTGCAGAGTTGACGACAAGTCAAAAAGCAGAGTGGGAGCGTGTTGTTAAACGTTTTGATGATGTTTGCAAATTGTGCTACGAAAGTGACAAAAAAGTGATGGTAGATGCTGAGGAAACTTGGATGCAAGGAGCTGCTGATCAACTTTGCGAGGAGATGATGGAGAAGTACAATAAGGAAAAACCAATTGTTTGGAATACCATCCAAATGTACAGAACGGGTCGTCTAGAATATATGGCAGAACATCTTGAAAGAGCGAAGGAAAAAGGCTACTTCATCGGTTACAAAATCGTTCGTGGCGCCTATATGGAGAAAGAAAGAGCGCGTGCTGCGGAAAAAGGCTATCCAGATCCAATCCAACCCAACAAAGAAGCTTCTGATATTAATTACAATGCTGGTATCGACTTTATGATGAATCATCTTGATAGAGTTTCGGCGTTTTTTGGTACGCATAACGAAAAGTCAACAGAGCTCATTATGGACAAAATGCAAGCTAAGGGATTGGAGCACGACAATCCGCATGTGTATTTTGGACAATTGTACGGGATGAGTGATAACATCAGTTTTTATCTTGCGGACAAAGGCTACAATGTTGCAAAATATCTTCCGTATGGACCCGTAAAAGATGTTGTCCCTTATTTAACAAGAAGAGCACAAGAAAATACTTCCGTTGCAGGACAAACTGGGCGTGAGCTTGGTCTTATCGAAAAAGAATTAAAACGTAGAAAACAAGCTTAAGTTTTGTTTTTAAGATAAATAAATCCTCGTCAGTTTTGGTGGGGATTTTTTGTGTTAAATGAGTATATTTATTTTATCAAAGTTTTTAAAATGAAAAAGGTTCTGTTTTCGGTTGCTGTCTTATTTTTATCAAGTCAAATTATGGCACAAAATCAATTCATTCCCAAACCTAAAGAAGTCAAAATTAATGATGGTTTTTTACAATTATCCAATGATTTTGTTATTCAAAGTATTGATTCAAATTCTGAAGCCGATTATTTAAAAAATCAACTAAAAATTAGTATAGGAAAAGATTTTAAAATTGGAAAATCAGGGAAGATTAGGTTGGCGGTTCTTCGAATAAAAGAGCCTACTGATAAGATGGCAGAATCTTATAGCCTTAATATCGATAAAAATGGAATTTCAATAACGGCATTTACCAACGTAGGGGTTTTCCGTGGTGTGCAGACTCTTTTACAGTTGATTGAAGAACATCAATCTGATTTAAAACTTCCTTATTTAGAAATTTCTGATTCTCCAAAATTCGCTTATCGAGGGATGCATCTCGATGTTTGTCGCCATTTTTTTACGGTTGAGGAAGTCAAAAAATATCTCGATTATCTCGCGATGTACAAATACAACAAATTTCATTGGCATTTAACGGACGACCAAGGTTGGAGAATCGAAATCAAAAAATATCCGAAGCTCACTTCTGTTGGCGCTTGGCGTAATGGTTCCCAAGTTGGAGCCTATTCGGATATGAAGTTTGATGACAAAAAATATGGTGGATTTTACACACAAGAACAAATCAAGGATGTTGTAAAATATGCCGAAAAATTGCATATTGATGTTATCCCAGAAATCGAAATGCCGGGACATGCGCAAGCGGCTTTGGCGGCATATCCAGAATTAGGATGTACAAAAGGACCTTTTGAAGTTTGGAAACAATGGGGCGTTTCCGAGGAAATCTATTGTCCAAAAGAAGAAACTTTTAAGTTTTTAGAAGATGTTTTGGACGAAGTGATGCCTCTTTTTCCGTATCGATATATCCATATTGGAGGCGATGAAGCGCCGAAAATCCGTTGGAAGCAAAGCGAGTTTTGTCAAGGTTTGATTAAAAAACTAAACTTAAAAGATGAAATGGGCTTGCAAAGCTATTTCATAACGAGAATGGAGAAATACATCAATTCCAAAGGCAAACAAATCATCGGTTGGGACGAAATTTTAGAAGGTGGTTTAGCTCCCAATGCAACGGTGATGAGTTGGACTGGTGTGCAAGGCGGTATTCATGCTGCAAAAACGGGACACCAAGCGATTATGACACCAACTTCTACTAATTATTTTGATTATTATCAGGGAAGTCCAGATACCGAACCTATTGCGATTGGCGGCGATGTGACTTTGAAAAAAGTTTACGATTACAGCCCAATTCCCAGTGAGTTGTCGGAGCAGGAAAGTGAATTTATCTGGGGAACACAAGGAAATTTGTGGACAGAATATATCTTGGATTTCAAACATGTGGAATATATGATTTTTCCGAGAATGATGGCGCTTTCGGAGGTTGCTTGGGGAACTTCAAATCCAGCTGAGTATAAAGAATTTGAAAACCGAGTGATTCAGCATTTTAATATTTTGGATAAAAAAAGAATCAATTATTCAAAAGCTATTTTTGAAGTTACAGGTAGTGTTTCGGTGAGCAGTCATGGGAAAGTTTTTTATGATTTAACTTCTGCAAATGACCCCAAAAATATTCGATACACAACCGATGGAACAGAGCCTACAAATGCATCCAATGTTTATAAAGATATTTTGGAAATTTATAAAACTGGTACTGTAAAATCTGCCTATTTTGAAAACGGACAACGTCTAAGTTCTGTAACAACGCAGGATTTTAATTTTTCAAAATCTACAGGAAAGTTTATTGAATTAGAAAATCCACCTGCCGAAGCTTACAGCACTGGTGGCAAAAATACTTTAGTAGACGGCGTTTTAGGAAATACCAAAAACTATGGCAAAAATTGGTTAGGCTTCAATGGAACCGATTTGGTAGCAATAATTGATTTTGATGATGTAGCAGAATTTAGCAATTTAAAATTCAATACTTTGGATAGACAAGGAAGCTGGATTTATCTTCCAAAATCGGTGACTATCTCGGTTTCTGACAATGGAAAAAGCTTTACAGAAATCAAAAAAGTTTCTCAAGACGACATTATCAAAAGCAAGGGGATAATGGATATTTCTTTCCCAAAACAAAAGAAAACCTACATCAAAATCGCTATCCAAAATTATGGTGTAATTCCCGATGGACAGGCTGGGGCAGGTAATCCAGCTTGGCTTTTTGTGGATGAGTTGTCGGTGAATTAAAAAAGTTTATCGCTTTTCCCATTTTGAATTGTTTTTGACGAACAGGAATGTTTTAGAATCTTCACTATAAGAATAATTTCGAAGGATGATTTCCACGCTGACTTTTTTCACATTTAGCGGTTGAAGGTCTAGTATTTTTTTCTTAATTTTTAAAGAATCATTATTAAAATGTTGTGTTGCAGTACTAAATTCGTTATTGAAAGCAGTTCCCGTGAAAAGTACTTTTCCATCAATATTATATTGCTCGTCAAAACCAGTTGAAAGGTCAATAAAATAAGGATTTTCTTTAATGTATTTTTGTTCCTCCAATTTTTCTTTTGCAGTCGTTTTACCATCATAACGCTCATCATTTCCGCAAACGCCAAGTATTCTTTGAGTTACTAAAAACAAACTGTCTTTTGGGGACATTGTTTTAGCAATTTCTTGGATCATTTCGCTTTTCAATTGTGCTGCATTTTCAACTTCGGTTTGTTTTAAGTCTTTGGAACCTGAACCGCAAGCGACTGATAATAAAGCAATCGAGAGAAATATAGATTGTTTTTGTATCCTTTTGTTAGTATTTGGAAAAAAGAGTTTCATCATTTTTTAGTTTGTATTATTAATCGGCACTAAAATAAAAAAACAAAAGTGAATCTATTTAGCATTAATTTTTCTTATCACGTAGACGCCTTCGTTATCGTCGGAATTCCACGAAGTTGAATATTTGTAATAAAGAAAGGATGGCGTATTTGCTTTTTTGAATTCATCAGCAACTTCAAAAATAAAAAAGTCCGTTTCTACAGGAGAAAAATTAAGTCCAGCTCCTTTCTGTGCTATCGATTTAAAGGTGATGCTGCTATTTTCGAATTCAAGTTTATTAACAGCCATTCCCGCAAACTGTACTGGAATAATTGTGTAAGGACCATCTTCAACGTCTTCTTTTTTAAAATATAGAGTTTTTATGTTGATGCGTTTACTGTATTTCAATTTGCTTTCTGGCTCGTTGCTAAAATCATATTGATTGCCAGAAGTAAGATAATCACTATAACTGTCATTGTGCTGAATATCTTTTAACAAATAAAGTCGATCGCATTTTTCAGGAATAATATTATCATCAAAACGGATTTCAGGATATTTGTTCATGCGGTATACGGAAGTAAATTCGTTGGTGTAGAGCACAATCCATTGACCATTTTGTCGAAAATACAAAGGATACAGTTTACCACCTAGTAATCCTTTTCGATAACCCCAAAATGCAACATCTGAAGATTGGTAAAGCTTTTCAAACTCACGATTCCAAGTGCCGTCGTCCATATTTCCTTCGGTATTTAAGCTTTTGCTAAATTTCTCTAAAGTCGGTTTGTCTTTTGATAAATCATAAATGCCATGCCAACTCACTACAAAGGAAGACGGAACATTATAGTCCATGTTATCTGGCATTCCGCTTGGGTCAGTCTCTTTCATATCCAAATAATAAACCCGCGAACCGCGACTATCTAGTTTGGTTATTCTCGCGTCTTGTGCAATGAGATAATAATCTTTTTGAGGATGGTAACGGATTTCATTCCAAGTTGAACCTGTCACTTTAAAAAGCTCAAAAGTTTTGTTTTTCAATGTTTTGGATAAGTCTGGAACATTCTTACCTGATGGCATGAAGAAATTTAAGTTGATCATGGTGCATCTGTGTACGAAAAATATGATAAATGCAAAACCTAGCAGTTTCAAAATTCTAGGTCGAGTTAGTTGTATTTTCATCATGCCATCATAAATGTTTAACAATTATGAAGTTAAGAAATTTGGTTTAATACAAAGCTTACTTAATCAGTTTTTAACTTTGAAAAACAAAAAAAATCCTTGCATAACAAAAATGTTATCACAAGGATTCACTATAAATTATGATGCTTATTTTCTATCTAATCATCGAGTTTCCCGCGCCCAAAGCCATATAAAGGTTGATACGTTCGATGCGTTCTTGGAGGTCGAGGTCGATGTTGTTCATTTCTTTTTTAATCAAATCTCTTTGTTTTTGGATAAGATTAAAACTGTTGCTATTACCCACTTTTATTTGCTTTTTGGTAAGCTCAATATTCTTTTGAAGTGAGTTAATGGCTTGGTCCTGAAAAACACTTTGTTTATCAATCGAAGTAAGATTTGCCAAAGCCGATTCTACCTCGTTGAAAGCCGTCAACACCGATTTCGAATATTCTTCTACAACTTGTCGTTGCTCGGAAGTTTTTACTTCGACATTTTTCTTCAATTTTCCACCGTTGAAAATAGGCGTCACCAATCCGCCACCAACTTTTATCAAAGGATTCGAGAATAATCCGTTGATGCTTTCTACGTTGGTTCCTGCTGCACCAAATCCTGCGCTGATGTTTATCGATGGCAATCTTGCTGCTTTTGCTTCCTGAACATCGTAAAATGAACGCTCAATTTGGAATTGTTGCGCCATGATGTCCGAACGTTTTTCCAAAAGTGGTAAAGGGAAACTTGTAGGAATATCGTTATTCAACGCTGAAAATTTAGAATTCACTTTTAAAAGTCCTTCTGGATATTTTCCGCAAAGCATTTCCAAACTTCTACGTGACTGCGAGTTGGCGTTTTTTATCTTTTCTAAATATGAGTTTAACAAAATAATTTCGGTCTCGATATTCGAAATATCCAACTCATTCGCCGTTCCGACTTTCGTTTGAACTTTGTAGATTTTCTTCAAATCTTCGGTCATCTGGATATATTGCGTAATTTTTTGCTCTTGATATTGTCCTGCAATATTTAGGAAATACGATTTAGCAATCATCGCGGCAACCGATTGTTCCAACATTTTCTGTTGATATTGCGCCGAATAATACTGGCTAACACTCGACATCGAAGCCGATTTATTTTTGCCCCACAAATCCAGTTCCCAATTGGCTTTTAGTTGCAGGTTTCCGATGTGCGTCCCACTCACGACGTTATTGCTGGTGTTGGCAAGTGCATTTACGGTCGGATAAAGATTGCTTCCTGCAATGTCCATCGCCAATTCTATCTGGTTCAGTTTTTCTTTAGAAATAATGATATCCGCGTTATGCGCCAAACCTTCTTTAATAAGGCTTTCCAGCTCTGGCGTTTTCAGTTCGTTAATCCAAGTGTAAGAAAAATCGGATACATCTTGGTTTTTATCTTGAATCCACTTGTCGGGGATTTCGATATTTGCTTTTATTTCGCTTTTATTTTTAAGGTTTTCAACTGTTTCAAGTGTCGCGTTTTTGTAACCAATACACGATGTTAAACTCATAAAAATGACTGCTGCTACACTAATTTTTTTAATCATCTTAATGAAGTTTTGGAATGATGTAATTCATCTTACTTGTAATTCTTACCATTACTTTTCTAATTAAATGCAATGGTTTTATATGCTCCGAATACACAACTGCTGTACCACGAGAACCTACTGTCAAAGGAACTTGGTTAGGTTCCAGGGTAAATTTCGCAATCAGTTTTCCATCGGTTTCTGGCAATTGTCTTGCAGTGTCCGGAATCCCCGAAGTTGTCCCAGTTCCGCCAATCATACCGCCAGCATTGTTCATAATCCCTTGGCTCGTTGCGTCGATAACATCTTCCAATTTTGCTTTTACCACTTTTCCGGGAGCGGTTTTAATTGCCAATTCTACTTCATCGCCTTTCTTCACGGCTTCCAATTCGTTTTGAGAGAAAAATGCGATAACCGTTTGCTGTTTTTGAATCAAAACAAATGCAGATTTAAATGGTGCCATCATCGCACCCTCATTTAATTGTACGTTCGGGATAATTCCGTCCGTTGGAGCGACTACTACCGATTGAGAAAGTTTCCATTTCGCTTGGTCAAGTCGCGCTCTGATTTCGGAAACCGATGAGTTTTCGCCATCGTAGGTTGAACCTGTTTTCGTTTGCAGTGAACTTTGCGCAGATTGTGCAGCGGCAATTCTCGATTGTAAATCTTGTGCAGTTGCAATCGCTTGTTCCAAATCAAATTTGTTTGCAGCGCCTGCAGCTACCAATTCTTGATATTGCGTAACACGTTTGTTAGCCAAATTCAATTGAGATTGTAGGCTTGTAATATTTTTTCTTGAAGCTTCAATGTCAGCACTGTACGACGAAACCGTCGCTTGCATATTGCTCAGTTGCGCTTCCAGAGATTTTATTTCTTGTTTAAAAGGTTCTGGATCCAAAGTGAAAAGTGTGTCTCCTTTTTTCACTTCCTGATTGGTTTTTACATACACCTTTTTTACTTTTCCTAAAGTTTGAGTCGTGATGTCCACACTTCGGTTACCTACTTTAACATCCGACGTAATCGGCGTGTAATAGTTTAAACTTAAAATTAAAGCAATAGACCCGAAAATCGGCAACGAAAACACTACAACTTGCGTTGGAAACGTCCACGGAATTAATTTTAATTTCTTGATGAGAAGCCAGCAAATTCCGGCATATATGGCGATTAATATTTCTAACATGATATTTTATACTTGATGATTAGGTGTTTGTTCTATTTGAGGTGTCTCCTTGGCAGCCAATTCTTCCGCTGCTTTTTGTTTTTCCAAAGCTTTTTTAGCCTTTTTTTCTTCTCTGGATAAATGTTGGTCGTAGTCGTAGTTAGCCCAAATTAGCGCTACAGGCCACAACAAACCGCCAAAAATTAAAGAAAGTAAACACATGCTTTTAATAGCATTCAGTTGCGGATGATTTTTCTTTTCCGCAATTTTCTCTGGATAGATGTGGAGTTTCCAGAACAAATAGATTCCACCAAGTGGTAAAACCAGCATCAATAGCCAAGAAACTACGTCTGCAATGTTGTCTTCTATATTTCCCGTTGAGGCATAAGAAAAGCCGCAACACAAGAATAAACACAGTATTGTGATTTGTTTTTTCATAATGTAAAAAGATTGTGGATGTTAAAAACTCGGTATTATCGCAGAGGACAATACCGAGAATCATGAAAGCATGATTTAAAACTAGTGTTTCGTTCCGAATTCTTCACGTAGAACTTCTCGTAAGAAATCGGCATTTTCATGATAAATTTTAATTTGCTGAGGACTTAGAATAGTATCAAAAGCTTTGTCTGCTTTTTTTAGATTCTTTTCTAATTTGCGTTGAGCACTTTTTTTGTTTCTGTTTTTGTCAGAAGAAAAATAAGTATCAAGGTCTTGTCTTACCTCTTCAACCACTTTTTGGTTCACTGCAAAAACGGGTTGCAATTGGTCGTCTGTTAAATCCAACATTCTGGACATTAACATCGTTCTGAAAGTTGCTCCACGAAGGATTTTATTGGTTTGGAAAACCTCAAATTGTGTTGGAGAAAGTACTTCTTTAAGAGCCGTATTTCTTGTTTTTAAAACTTCAGCAAGACCTTTGAAATTTTCTTGTTGAGTTGTGTTTTGTGTAAAACTTTTCTCGTCCAAATTTTCGATGGCTGTTGCTGCATCCAAGTTGATTTTGTAAACTTGTTGAGATTGGTCTTGCGTCATATTTAGGAATGACATCTCGTTGGTGATGTATGCACCCAATTTTTCTACATGTTGAGATTGTGCGTTTACTTTTGTACTTGCGAAAACCATTAATAAGCTAAATGCGCTTACTTTTAAAAAATTCTTAACCACTGTTTTTTGTTTTAAATCGTTAGACATTCATTAAACAATGTAACTTCATGTGTTACAGTGTTTTTGATGGTACAAAATTAGGATGAAGAAATTGCGAAAAAGTATTCTTAAGTTAGTTTTTTTTGAATTTTCTATTTTTTTGAATTCTCGCAGTAAGTCTCGAAAGTGAGTTGGCAGTGATGCCAAGAAAATTGGCAATGTACTTTCTACTGGCGTTTTGTGAAGTGAAAGGACGCTCCGATAGGAAGTCTTCGTAGCGCTCTTCAGGAGCTTTTGTACACAATTGCTCAATGCGAGAAACCATGGCAGCAGCTATATTTTTTAAAGATTCCAAATATATTTTTTGAATTTTTGGAAATCGCTCGCAGACTTCTTCAAATTTTTTAAAATCAAAAAGAAGGAGTTCTGTATCGACTACAGCTTCAATAATATATTTGCTTCTATCGCCTCCCAAATAGACTTCGGGAGTTGTCATAAGTACATTTTCTCGTTCGGAAGGCAAGAAAGGGGAAAATTCATTTCCTAATTCATCAAAATTATACCAACGAATTAGTCCGTTTTTAATTAAGAAAATTTGATTAAAAGTTCTGTCAGGCTCTGCGAGTTTCTCTTTCTTCGCCAATAAAATAGGGGTGCAAATGTCCGCCAACGCCGATAATTCCTCGTCGTTTAAATCTTTGAAAATTTCTATCTTCTTAAGTTGGCTTATTTCTGACATTTGTTATTTGAGTTAAAAATGAAGCTATCTAATTCTGTGCCCAAACTCAGGGATTATCGTTTATTAATAGAATGTTGTGAAAGTCTTAACAGCCCGATCGATTAATATAGATTTAGCTTTTTCCCTTTTTAGTAAAGATAAAAATTTTCTTTTGTATGTGAAGTCGATGAAATTAATTTTAAAATTTGATTTTGTGCAATTCGATAATATTTAGATATTTGTTTAACACTTAATTAAAATCATAATTTATGAGCTCTTCTAGACGCAAGTTTATAAAAAATACAGCATTAGCTTCTTCGGCTTTATTACTTAATCCGATTGATGTTCTAGCAAATTCAACAAACATCGACAACAAGGCAATTAACAAACCAATAGTGATTTCAACTTGGGATTTTGGATTTCATGCAAACGCTGAAGCTTGGAAAATTTTGTCAAAAAATGGAAGAGCATTGGATGCTGTTGAAAAAGGCGTTCGTCTGGTGGAAGATGATCCAACCGAAAGAAGTGTTGGTTATGGAGGACGTCCTGACCGCGATGGCAAAGTGACTTTGGACGCTTGCATCATGGACGAGAATTATAATATTGGTTCGGTTGCAGCTTTAGAACATATCAAAAATCCAATTTCGGTGGCGCGTGCCGTGATGGAAAAAACACCACATGTAATGCTAGTAGCCGATGGCGCATTAGAATTTGCCCTTAGCCAAGGTTTTAAAAAAGAAAATCTTTTGACACCAGAATCCGAAAAAGAATGGAAAGAATGGTTAAAAGAAAGTAAGTATAAACCAATCGTGAATATTGAAAATCATGATACAATTGGGATGATTGCTTTGGATGCAAACGGAAATTTGTCGGGTGCCTGTACAACCAGCGGAATGGCTTACAAAATGCATGGCAGAGTAGGCGATTCGCCGATTATTGGAGCAGGATTGTTTGTTGATAACGAAGTTGGTGCAGCGACGGCAACAGGTCACGGCGAGGAAGTTATAAGAACAGTTGGGACACATCTTGTTGTCGAATTGATGCGACAAGGTCGGACGCCACAAAAAGCCTGTAAGGAAGCTGTGGAACGTATCGTAAACATTGCAAAACGTCGTGGCAAAAACCTAAAAGATATTCAAGTTGGCTTTATTGCCTTGAACAAAAAAGGAGAATACGGCGCTTATTGTATTCAGGACGGTTTTACCTATGCTGTGTACGACCAAAAGGGAAACCGAATGGAAAAACCAGAGTTTAGTTTGAAGTAAGTCATAAAAAAACCGCCGCACATCGTTTTCGATGTGCGGCGGTTTTTTAAATTTATATACAGAAATTTTAAGAATCCCACCAAGTTCCAAATTCCTGATTCTTATTGTTTAAATCCACTTTCTCTCCAATCATTGGTGTAAAGACTTTGAAGCTTTTACCTTGACTATTTTCGGTGATTTTTTCTAAAGGTTCTTTCCAAGAATGCATTGCTAAAGCAAATTTTGAAGAATGGACAGGGATTACATTTTCTGCGCCTAGATCTTCAATCACATGTTGCATCTCGTGTGGCAAAGTATGGATGTAATGCCAACGCTCGTTGTATTGTCCATTTTCGAGAATTGCCCAATCAAAAGGACCAAATTTTTCCCCAATTGTTTTAAAGTGTTTACCATAACCACTGTCGCCACCAACAAAAATATTGTGATGACTCGATTTTAAAACAAAGGAAGACCAAAGGCTAACATTTCGTTTGAGACCTCTTCCCGAAAAATGTCGTGCAGGTGTAGATGTTATGTGGATGTTCTTTTCTAAAACAGCATCTTCGTACCAATCCAATTCGATGAGTTGCTCTTCGTCAAAACCCCAACGTTCTAGATGTGAGCCAACTCCCAAACCACAAATCACTTTTTTAATTTTAGATTTTAAAGATTTTAAAGTTTTAAAATCCAAATGGTCATAATGATCATGAGAAATAATTAAATAATCGATCTCAGGAAAATCATCGGATTGATAAATATCCGAACCTTTGAAAGCTTTTGTCGTACCAGCGATAGGCGAAGCATTGCCACTAAATACTGGATCTACTAAAAATTTAGTCTCGTCAACCTGAAAATAATAAGAAGAATGTCCCATCCAAATCAAAAATTCTTCTTCATTTTTAAGAGATTGCAAATCCGTTTTCTTTGTAGGAATAAGAGTAGTTGGTATTTTGTTGGGTACTTTTTGAGTTAAAAAATCCCACATCACTTTGTGCATTGAATAACCTTCTCCAAAGTTTGGCGTGTGTTCTAGATTTTGGAATTTTCCATTTCGGAAGTTTGCGGATTTTTTTATTCGTTCCAGTCGGAGACCTCGCGCTTTAGAACCAAAAACTGGTTGTTGCATAAAGAGGAAAACAAGAATCGCAATGGCAATTGCCACAATAATAATAAAATTGATCATTTAATTAGAAATATTTTTGACAAGCAAAATCCAATCGTCTTCCAAAAATTTGTAGCCTTGATCATAGACAAATCGATATTCGGAGGCATTTTTATAAACTACAAGTTGCGTGAAATAATCGAAACTAAATCCTAGAGCCAAAAGTTTGGATTTTAATATTTTGGTTTTACCGTCAATATTGCAATCTGTCAAAATACGGTGGTTCTTGCGAAGTTGGTAATTGATATTCCGCATAAGGTTGGTCGTATCTTTGTTGATGCGGTTGTTGTAGCTATTTCTACAAGCATCCGAACAGAATTTTTTGTCTGATCGACCAACGATTTTTTCACCACATTCGGGACAAGTTTGCATGTTGTTATTATTCAGTTTCGAAATTATCAAAAAGTATTCCTTTCAAATCAAATGGACGTTTTGACCGCAATAGAGGAAAATTCTCGACTTTTGCTAAGGAAGAATACCGATGCTCCGAAGATTAATACCTAAATTTACACAAATTAATTCTAATGAAATCAAAAACAATAATACTTGGTTTGCTAGCTATTTCGGGTTTGGTGACAAGCTTTTCTGCTCAAAAGAAATCAACTAAATCATCTGTAAAATCTACGAAAATGCAAGATTCTTATCCATATCAGAAATATGCGAAAGTGAATTTAACAACCGATATTTCTCATTTAACGACCAAAGAAAAGGAGGTTCTGAAATTGATGTTCAAAGCAGCTAAGGTAATGGACGATTTGTTTTGGCAACAAGCCTACGGTGACAAAACTAAATTGTTGTCCAAATTATCTGGCGAAGCGAAAGAGTATGCTGTGATTAATTATGGTCCTTGGGATCGTCTTAATAATGAAAAACCTTTTGTAGCAGGTGTTGGGGCGCGCCCGGAGGGCGCAACGTACTATCCGACTAATATGACAAAGGATGAGTTCGAAAAAGCCAATGTGCCAGACGGAAAATCGTCTTATACTGTTGTTAAAAGAGATACTAATGGCGTATTATATTCGGTTCCGTATTCTATTGAATATAAAACGAAACTTCAAGAAGCTGCCAAATATCTGAATGAAGCTTCTGCAATTGCGGAAGATGCTGGTCTTAAAAATTATCTTAAACTTCGTGCTGAAGCCTTAACGACAGACAATTATTATCCGAGTGATTTGGCTTGGATGGATATGAAGAACTCAAATTTGGATTTGGTTATCGGTCCAATTGAAAATTATGAAGATCAATTATTTGGATACAAATCATCTTTTGAAGCTTATGTTTTGGTGAAAGATGTGGAGTGGAGTAATAAGCTTGCGAAGTTTGTGAAATATCTTCCAGAGTTACAAACCAATCTTCCTGTAAAAGCTGAATACAAAAAGGAAGTTCCGGGGACAGATTCGGATCTTAATGCTTACGATGTCGTTTTCTACGCTGGCGATTGTAATGCTGCTGGGAAGACGATTGCGATTAACTTGCCAAATGATGAGAAAGTTCAGCTAGAAAAAGGAACGCGAAGATTACAACTTAAGAATGCAATGAAAGCTAAGTTTGATAAAATTTTGGTTCCGATTGCAACCTCGCTAATCGATGAAAGTCAACAAAAAAACATCAAATTTGATGCATTCTTTTCTAATGTGATGTTCCATGAAGTGGCACACGGTTTAGGAATTAAAAATATTATTAACGGTAAAGGTTCTGTTCGTGAAGCTTTAAAGGAAGCTAACTCTGCTTTGGAAGAGGGGAAAGCGGATATTCTAGGACTTTATATGGTTAATCAATTGTTGCAGAAAGGCGAATTATCTGGAAGTAAAGAAGATTATTTCGTGACGTTTTTGGCAGGGATTTTCCGTTCGGTGAGATTCGGAGCAAGTTCGGCACACGGAACTGCGAATATGATTGCTTTTAATTATTTTGCTGAAAAAGGAGCTTTCGAAAAATTAGCCAACGGACGATACAAAGTGAACATTCCAAAAATGGAAGCTGCGATGAATGGCTTGTCAGAATTGGTTTTAACCTTACAAGGTAATGGCGATTATAATGGTGTTAAAAAACTTTATGCTGAGAAAGGTATTATTCCAGCAGATTTGCAAAAAGATCTTGACAAACTAAAAACGCAAAACATTCCTGTTGATATTGTATTCGAACAAGGTCCACAAATGTTAGGCTTGAAGTAATTTAAATAACATTAGTTCGAGAAAAGAAAATTAACGTCAGTTTGAGTGGTTTTCAAAGAAAACTGTATCGAAAACAAGTGAATTTTCTTATCATTAAAACTTCTCGATATGCTGCGCGACTCGAAGTGACAGAAGTATTTTATCGCGAACTTGTTTTAAATATTAAAAAAACAGAAGTTATTTTTAGCTTCTGTTTTTTTACTTAAAATTATAACTAAAGAAATAGTGATATATTTTCGATTTTATTTAATATTGTATATTAGAAAAACCAAAATTAAAACTATGAAAACTAAAATCACAATCAGCTTTCTTGTAATCCTTCTCGCAAATTTATGTTTTGCGCAATCTTACAAAATTATCTACGAGCTACAATGGAAACCCGATTCCAAAGCCGACAAAACAGAAACCGAATTAACAACGCTTTTAACAACAAAAGATGGAGTCTCGTATTTTGAATCTTACGATCTGTTTCGTGCAGATTCCACCAAGACCAAAGCGATTTTGGACATGAGAAAACGTGATGATGGGCAATTACGCTTTCCTACGATGAAGGACGATTCAAAGTTTCGAGAATTAGTTGTTAAAGATTTTAAAAACAAAAAATTTCTCACCGAAAGAAAATTTTATAACAAAGCATTTTCAATCGATTACAATTGTCCAATGAAGTGGAAAATAAGCGACGAAAAATCTAAACTTTTCGGTTACAACATACAAAAAGCCGAGCTTAATTTTGGAGGAAGAAGTTGGACGGCATGGTTCACCAACGAAATTCCGATTGCTGATGGACCTTACAAGTTTTATGGATTGCCAGGTTTAATTTTAAAAATTTCGGATAAAACTAATGATTACAAATTCGAAATTGTAGGCATCACAAAAGAAGAAAATAATATTTCGGAAAGACATTTTGGAGATGGATCTCCCGCAAAAGTCAATTTGACACAATGGGACAAATTTTGGAAAGAATATAAAAAACAACCATCTATGATTTTAGCAAATCTTAATACTGCACAAACAACCTACGTCATCGATGGCAAAGATGTTAATGATAAAGATGTGAAAGCTTCTTTTGATAAAAAAGAAAAAGCTCTAATGGCTTATTTCGAAAACAATCCAATAGAGCTTAATTCTACTTGTCAGTAGACTTTTAATTGGCTTATCCTATGAAAGGTACAATTTGATTAAATGGTTTACCAACAATACTTCCGTATAATGATACTAAGAATAAAAGCACAATAACCAGTAATAGAATTGGCTTATATCGGAATTCCGTTCCTTTTTTTACGGCGTATTGATAAGAGAAATAAGTTCCTGCAAGAAATATACTTGTAAATGCAAGCATAATGTAAGTTACCATCATAAGTTTTACTTTTTAATTTTATTTTGGATAAATATAATTTTTTTGACCAATACTTGTCAAGTTTTTCGCGTAAATAAAAGAATTTCGAAAATAAAATATCGTGCTATTGGTTTTTGAAGAATTATGATTAGTTTAGGCTTTGGTAAAAAAAATCTTACAAAAACACAAATGCTAAAGAGAAAAACAGTTTGCCTCGTTATTTTGTTTTTAATAATGCTGTTATTAATTTGGACAAAATATGTGGATTTCGATTCATTTTGGATACATGTTAACCATCGTACATTAGCTTTGAATGAAATGCCTTTCAAAATTATTATCAGCTTAATTATTTCTTTTTTACTGATTTCAATTTTTGAAAAAGATTATGATTATTGGAGTCTATTTAATTTTTCGTGGATAGCGATTTTGGTTTTATTAGTGAACCATTATTTTATTTCATATTACGATTATCGCACTTTGGATTATTTTTGTTCAGAAGAGATTAAAGATTTCGAAACTAAAAAATATACCGACAAATTTGGTTGGGTTAACAATGATTTTATCATAAAAAAAGACACTATTAATCTTGCTCAAAATCCTAGTGTTGATAGTGTCTATGAAGGGGATTTTAAAATCTACAAAAGCCGATTCCAGAAGTATTATTATCTTACAAGGAAGTAAGGAATTTAGTTTTAGCTCTTTTAAAAATAAAACAGAATGAATAAAATAATTGCATCCTTTGTTTTACTAAGCTTAGCATTAATTGCTTGCAAAGACGATAAAAAGATTGAGGAGTCAACAATCCAAGAGCATTCGACAGAAGAAAAGATAAAAAGCTTAAAAGTTTCAAAAATTACTGAGGATCAACTACCAAATGCGGCTGCTTTTCAAGGTATTTTTAAAGAAGCTTACGAATGGGAGGACATGACTGGTAAAAATGTAGCAATTCTTAGCGAAACTGGAATTTTCCGTAACTCAAATATCAAGCATGAAAATGATGGTAGCGATGCCGAATTGTTCGCATATAGTTATAGAATAGAAGGTGAGATGACGCCGCCAAATTGGAAAGTCTACGACTATATCCGCGATTGTCCTGTTGATATTGTTGCCGAATTTATTGATAACACGTTTCAAATTACTGATTTGGATAAAAACGGAATTGCCGAAGTTTGGATGATGTACAAAACCGATTGCCATGGTGATGTAAGTCCATCTGATATGAAAATTATTATGTATGAAGGCTATCAAAAGTTTGCGATGCGTGGCGAAAATAAAATAGAATTTGGACGCGACGATGATAATAATGTGCGATATGTTGGCGGCGAATATAAGTTTGACGAAGCTTTTTTGCAAGGTCCTGAAGCTTTTAGAAAGTTCGCAAAACAACTTTGGAATAAAAATATTATGGCTGGTTCAAAATAGTTGTCTGTATTTTGAAGAAATAGTCTCCAAACTCAAAGATTAGTGAAATGAAAAAGTTACTACTCGTTTTATTTTTTTTAAATCAAATAGCGTCATTTGGCCAACAAATTAAGGAACTTAATTCACAGTATTTTTTGAATTTGGCGAAATTCGAAAATGGAAGCGGTGTTTTGGAAATACTTGAATACACAAATTACGATTTGCATCAAAAATTCAAAGAAGCAAGAAAAAACAATAAACGTCTAAGTGTTGAGGAAGAAAGCAAAGCTTTTGAAAACAAAGTCTTTAAATCCGAAGAAGCTAAATATTTTTTGAATAACGAAGAGGAAAATCAAAAAATTTGGTTTTCTAGTAATAGCAAAGGGGAATTTGTAGGAATTGCCGAAGCTAAAATACCAGACTATGATTCAAAACTAAATCATTATACTTTTCGCTTTCAAAATGGTAAATTGGCAACTACCGAAGTAAAAGATGATTTGGGCAAAGTCATTAAAACCTATGAAATTAACGATTCAATTTTGATAACTAAAGGATACAAAGACAATAAAATAGAGTTTGAAAGTATTTTAAAAAAGAATAAAAAATATCCTAATTCTATAGTTATCAATTACTTTGAAAACGGAAAAGTCAAGTCGGAAGACGATTACATCAGTAATGTAACTAAAACTTATAATGAAAAAGGATTACCTAAATCCTACAAGAATTACGAAACCGACGAACAAATCGAATATGATGAGATGGGGAAAAAACTAAAGCGTTCATATAAGACAAAGGAGGAGCAGTGTTATGAGCTTTATACTAAAGGAATAATTACACAACGGACTTGCAGAAACAAAAACAATACAAAAGATGTTGAATATTCTTTTAAAGATGGGCAACTGGATTACTATTTTGTAACTGAAAATAATGAACTCAAAAAATACGATCGAAATCATAAATTATTAAAAACCGAAAAAGTTACAAGAAATTCAATCTATGTACCATAAATTGATAAATATTTCTTCCATTAGCTACATCCAATGAGATTCATTCCGCAAATGAAGCAAAAATTTTTTTTTAGAATCGCGCTACCATTAATTTTTCTTAGTGGACTGTTTTTTCTAATGAATAAATTAGGATCAACTAAATATAGAAATGAACAAGAATCAAAGCGAAAATTTAACTCTAAAATAGTGAAGATTTTTCGAGACTACGAAAATCATGGTACAGGAACTATACTTCTTAAAAATAATATCAAATATCAAGTGAATGACAATATTTATGACAAGTTAAATATTGGAGATAGCTTAATAAAAGAAAAATTAAATCTAAAAGTAATCAGAAAAGATACAATTTTGAATTTCGATTTAACTTACAAAGAGTGAACGTATTTTAAGGGATTTTAAAAAATCTTGAGATTCTTTTCAATTCTTTATTTCTTCATTTCTTCTTTTAAAATAAGTTCAAAAATCACTCCTCAATAGGATCAAAATTAGAAAAGAAAGTTGCGCCATCATCAGAATGATAAGCTTCTTTTTTCAATAAAATTTCTTTGCCTCCCACAATTTTGTAGCTCGAGATACTATCATCATAATATTCAACTTTTCCAAAAGGCTCCAATTTATTTTTCTTAATTTTTAAAAAATAAGTCGCACTTCCACCGTAAAAAATGTCTGATGTTACACAGTTTCTTTTCTTGTTGTAATGCAGATTTGGATAGTCTGCAGAATTTTCCACATCGATAAGTTTTTGCGTTTTCGGATCGAAAACAAACAATCGATTAACTTCATTAGCGCCACGTGCAGCCTGTGCAAAAGAGATTTTGACATCATTGTAACCATCATTGTTGAGGTCTTCGCTGGTGTCAACAGAGAGAGAGAAATTTTGCTTTTTGAAATGATAATCTTGGAGTTTAGTCCACTTTTTATTTTCTTTTTTAAACAATGAAAAACTAACCAAAGCATCGTCGTTTTGACTTTTCTGGACAACATCCAATTTGTACTGATTGTTTTTAATCACGCTTTTAGAATCCGAAAACTTTTGCGTTTCCTGAAAATAATAAAAACTCGAAAAAACTAAAACAAGGATAAATAGGACTGAAGTTTTCATTAGAATTGTTTTAAAGAAATAAATCTACAAAATTTTCTATTTCAAACACTTATCCGTTTACAAACGACTACAAACGATTTTAAATACTTTATAACCGACTAATGTTTTCGTCTTCTCGCAACTTTGTCACAGAGATTCAGGAAAACATTTGACGACCAAAATCTATTTGTTTAATTAAAATTTTAAAATCATGTCTTTAAGAAATCGCGTGACACTTATCGGTCGCACAGGAAAAGAAGTAGAAATCCACACTTTCGAAAGTAGAGCAAAAAGAGCAAGTCTTAGTCTTGCAACTTCAGATTATTATATCAACCAAAATGGTGAGAAAGTGGAAGAAACCCAATGGCACAATTTAGTAGCTTTTGGGAAAGTCATCGACATTTTAGAAAAATATGTTCCTAAAGGAAAAGAAATTGCTGTCGAGGGCAAAATTATGTATCGTAATTACGAAGATAAAGATGGGATAAAACGACAAATAACCGAAATCCGAATCGAAGAAATTTTGTTGTTAAGTAATTGATAAAAAAAATAACACAGAACTAATCTTCTGTGTTATTTTGATTTTTTAATCGATCATCAACATATTCGATTTCCGTTTTGCCGTGTGCGACAGGTTTTCCATTTTCGCCCAAAGCAACCATCACAATTTTATCAATGGTGATAATGGTTTGATGTGTCATTTTGTTTCGTACTTCACATTTTAGCGTAAGAGAGGTGTGTCCAAATCCAATTGGTAAAAGTCCAATTTCGATAATGTCGCCTTGTTTGGCGGAATTCACGAAATTAATTTCGGACATATATTTGGTTACGGTTTTTTGATTTTCCAGCTGGATAATAGCGTATAGAGCAGCTTCTTCATCGATCCATTCCAAAAGTCGTCCTCCAAAAAGTGTGTGGTTGGGGTTGAGGTCTTCTGGTTTTACCCATTTTCTAGTGTGGTATTTCATAGCGAGATTATTTTGATGACAAAGCTAAGTATTTAGGCTGGTTTTATCGAAGATTCTTGATGAAGTTAATCTATCCCGATAAGTTCTAAAAGTGATAATTTCTATAAGGAAAATTAAAACCAAAAATTCTAAGGACTTGTTTAAATTTTATTGCTAAAATTTTATAGTTATTTTGATATGAATTTTTTATTTCACATTTGAAGATTTAGCAGGTTAAATCAAAAATGAAGAATGAAAAATTCGCGTAAAAGAGCACCGAAATTTTGCAAAGTTTGTCGGGAAATGTTATTGTAAAAATTTCGGCAAAATTGTAAACAAGCACTTAGATTATTAGTAACTTTGCTTTTATCAAAAAGAAGAATTTTTCAAAGCATGAAACCGAGTTTAGCAAAAGGAACAAGAGATTTTACATCACAAGAAGTATTTCGTAGAAAATATATCATTAATAAACTTCAAAAGAATTTTGAACTATTTGGTTTTCAACCTTTAGAAACACCAAGTTTTGAAAATCTTGCCACTTTAACAGGAAAATATGGTGAAGAGGGCGACCGTTTGATTTTTAAAATCTTGAATTCTGGAGATTATGCTTCCAAAACAAAAGAAGAAGATTGGTCAGCGAAAAATTCTCAAAAATTGATTTCTCAAATTTCCGAAAAAGCACTTCGCTATGATTTGACAGTGCCTTTCGCAAGATTTGTAGCAATGAATAACGGACAACTGACTTTCCCATTCAAGCGTTATCAAATTCAACCGGTTTGGCGTGCTGATCGTCCACAGAAAGGTCGTTACAGAGAATTTTATCAATGTGATGCAGATGTTGTTGGCAGCACAAGTCTTTGGCAAGAAGTGGAGTTGTTGAAGTTGTATTTTAAGTCATTTTCGGATCTTAATTTGCCAGTTTCTATCCACATGAATAACCGCAAAATTCTTTCAGGATTGGCAGAATATGCGGGTATTTCGGATCAACTGATTGACTTTACGGTTGCTTTGGACAAATTGGACAAAATCGGTAAAGATGGCGTGGTTAAAGAAATGTTGGAGAAAAATATTTCTCAAGAAGCCATCGCAAAACTAGATTTCCTTTTTGAGCAGGGAAGTGATGCATTAGAAAATCTACTTCAATTGAAAGAACGTTTTGCTAATATCGAAATTGGTCTTCAAGGTGTTGACGAGTTAGAATTTGTTATTCTAAAAGCCCGAGATTTAGGAATTGAAGCAGAGAGTTTGGTGTTTAACATTACGTTGGCTAGAGGTTTAGATTATTATACAGGCGCAATTTTCGAGGTTAAAGCAGATGGTGTCGAGATGGGTTCTATTGGCGGCGGCGGTCGTTACGATAATTTGACAGAAGTTTTTGGCGTTAAGGATATGCCAGGAATCGGAATTTCTTTTGGTTTGGATAGAATCTATTTGGTTTTAGAAGAATTGAATTTATTCCCAAATTTTAATGACAATCAAGTTCAGTATTTGTTTGCAAATTACGGTGATGTAGAAGCGATTGAAGCTTATAAAATTATTTCTAAACTTAGAGATAAAAACATCGCAGCAGAACTTTATCCTGATGCGGCGAAACTAAAAAAGCAATTTACCTATGCTGAGAAAAAAGGAATTTCAAGCCTTGTTTTTCTTGGACAAGAAGAAATTGAAAACGAAACTTTGACGATTAAAAATCTTACAACTGGCGAGCAAAGAACCATTCGTCAAGAAGATTTTTTGAATATTGAATTATAAATAAATGTCCAATTCAAAAGTTTTTCATGTTCTTAACGGTGATTGTCTTGCTGAGACGCTTGGTAAAGTTATCGACAAATCCCAGATGATTATTTGGAGAGAATGTCTTATCGAAGGTCCTGTTAAGAAAGAAAATTTTTGGATAAATCGGCGAAATTTTATTGCTCAAACTTATTCTGAATCCGAAGTTGGTTATCAGCAAAAAGTGATTTCGGAATTTCAAAACTTTGAAAATATCGAAGATGCTTCTGTAATCTACTTTTGGTTTGAAGATGATGTTTTTTGTCAACTTAACTTGTGGTTTTTACTTAGTGAAGTCAAAAAAGATTTGAAGCTTTTCCGTGTTTTTCCAAAAGAAGAATCTTGGGATGGATTTGCAAATCTTACAACAACAGATTTTGAAAATCAAATTGATAAATCAATTGAAATTTCAGAACAAGATATTGCATTGGCGAAAAAATTGTGGAAAGCTTTTTCGGAAGATGATTTAGAAGAATTAAAGAAACTTTCTTCCGAAAACTCAAAAGTCTTTCGAAAGCTGAGTTTAATAGTAGATTCGATCATTGATTTAAAATCTGGAAAAATCCAATCGGAATTAAAAGATCTTTCAGAAAATTATAAAAACTTTGAAGATCTTTTTGAAGAAGTAAAACTAAAATACGGCGTTTTTGGATTTGGAGATTTACAAGTTCAAAATCTTATTAAGTAGCATCAATTTGGAAGTTATTTGCAATTGTACAAAAGCACACATAATAATAGATGATAGACATTGAAATAAAATTTGAAGATTTTCTAATTTCAACAGACAAAAATAAATTAGATATACATGCAATTCATAATTTTTTATCGAATTATTCTGGATGGAGTGACGGAATCCCAATCGAAAAAGTCAAATTATCAGTAGAAAATTCATTGAATTTTGGAATCTATTATCAAGAAAAACAAATTGGTTTTGCTAGGGTAATTTCTGATTTTTCAACAATTGCATATTTAGGAGATGTATACTTATTAGATGAATATAGAGGAAAAGGAATCTCAAAAAAAATGATGGACTTTATAATGTCACATCCAAATTTACAAGGATTAAGAAGATGGATTTTATTAACTTCAACTGCGGATTGGCTATACGAAAAATATGGATTTATTAAAGTTCCAAACCCAGATATTTATATGGAATTATATAATCCAAAGGTATATTCTAAGGGCAAATAACAACTGCAGATAACATTATATTGGCAAAATGGGGGATTTGTTATAATCGAAAGATGTGTAATATTTATCCGCCGCTGCTTTTGCCTCCTACTTGTTTATTTTTTTTCAGAGTGGGCGAACTTTTAGTTTCATATTGTTTTTTTTTCATAATTTGGACAGTCTGAAAAAACATCTGCTCTTTTGGTCTAAACTTGAACATTCGTTCAGATTAAGCGCGCAATTGGCTTCGCCGATTCTTCGACTACGCCAATACTTTTTCCGTTTGCTGCACTTGTATCACAATACTTTATCAAAAATCCAAAGTTTATGAATGAAACTAAAATTAAGCAGAAAGAACAAGATAAAAACTCAGAGGCTTGGAAAAAGTTATGTGAATATATTGAAAAAACCGCGCAGACAAATGCTGATGAATTTTCTCCTTTTGAAGAATTGGGAGCTGATTTATTTTCACAAATTTATTCTCTACCCGAAAGTATTGAAAAATTAAAAAATGTGAAGAAAGTTTGGCTTTACGGAAGTAATTTACAAAGCTTACCACCTCAAATTGGAGGAATGACGTCTCTCGAATATTTTGACCCTTATACATCTTACAATTTACATTGGTTTCCTTATGAAATAACAAAATGTACAAAATTGAAAGATAGTAGAGTTAGTACACGAGCGCTTTATGGGAATTATAAAAATAGATTGCCTTTTCCCGACTTAACAAATAATCCATTTAAGTATAATTCAGAAATAATTAAATGTAGTGTTTGTGAAAAGGAAATTAATCATGAACAAACTAATCAAAAGTGGATTACTTTAAGAATTGGAACTGATGACTTACCATTATTAGTAAATTTATGCTCAATTGATTGCGAACATAATTTGCCGCATCCCGCAAAAGGATATGTAGAGAAACCTCATAAAGGCGGTTTAAACTTAGTGCAACCAACATACAAAGACTGGGAAAATGCAAATGGTAAATCAATGACTTTTGCGGAATGGAAAGAAAAAGATGAAAAGGATAAAAAAAACAAAGAAAGTATTGAAAAAGAACCTGTGAAGCTTTTAAAGTTGATTAAAAAAATATGGCAAAGATAACCAACACTTGCAGCTAACATTTTACTGGAAAAACCTAACGAAGTGGCGTTCGGCGTAATCAAATGCGAGGTTAAATGTATAATAGAACGATTTGTAATATTTATCCGCCACTGCTTTTGCCTTCTACGTGTTTATTTTTTTTCAGAGTCGGCGAACTTTTAGTTTCATATTGTTTTTTTTCATAATTTAGACAATCTGAAAAAGCATCGGCACCATTTGATCTAAACTTGAACATTTGTTTAAATTAAGCCCACAATTGGCTTCGCCGATTCTTCGAATTCGCCAATACTTTTTCCGTTAGCGGTAATTTTACCGAACAAAATACATAATGAAAAAACTACTATTACTCGCCCTAATTTTCGCTCATTTTTTTGCCCTTGCCCAGAATGAGCATAAACTATATCATGAAAATGGAAACTTGGCAGGACAAGGGCACTTAGACAAAAATGGAGAAAAAACAGGTGAATGGAAACTTTATTATAGCAATGGAACTTTTTGGGCAATCGGTAGATATAAACACGGCAAAAAAACAGGTAAGTGGAAGCATAACGCTCTTGATGGAACATTGTGGACTATAGGCCACTATAAAAACGATAATATGGGCAAATGGAAATATTATCACGAAAACGGAAAATTAAAAGAAATTGGAAAATACGAAAACAACAAACGCGCAGGCAATTGGAAACGTTTCTTCGAAAACGGACAATTATGGATGATTGGAAAATATAAAGATGGCGAAAAAACAGGCGAATGGAAATATTACAACGAAAATGGAAAACTCACAAAAACAGAAAATTATTAAATTATGAAAAAAATTTTATTACTATTTGCAATCTTACCATTTTTTATAACTTGCAACGGACAAGGAAAAACAGACCTTTTAAAATTGAATTTAAATGAACCTGTTGAAACATTGATTAGCGAAAACGAAAACACAAACAAATTTATCGGTACAGAAAGTATGGAATATCCTTTTGCGATTTTGGTTGGAGATGCAGATGCTAACAATTTTTCAATTTCAGATGTTCCTATTAAAAAAGTTTATTTTTTGCTCTCTTCCAAAGTTGATTATCACAATGCAAATTCGGAAGGACAGATTTTCAAAACAAAAAAGCAACTTCTTAATAATCTGAACGAGCTTAAAAAGAAAAATATCGACAACAAAATATTTGGTTTCAGAGCAGTAATATCTGACGGAAAAAGCAAAGCAGAAATCAAAAAATTGCTGATTTCAAAATATGGAAAAGGAACAAAAAACCCAAATAATGACAATGGACTATATTGGAACATAAAATCCGAAAATAAATATATTTTTTTTGCACCTGATTATGATAGATTAATTGTTTTGAACAACGCTGATTTATCAAAAACTTGTTATTGGGATAATATGAATGGAATGATAAAGTTTGGAAATGCAGATTGTGATACCGAAACTTATTTTAAGGAAATGGGAGCATATAACGAGTAAAAAAACGACCACTAACATTGTATTGATACAACTTAACGAAGTGTTTCGACGTAGTTAAATGTGAGTATTTGCTATAATAGAGCGATTTGTAATATGTATCTGCCACTGCTTTTGTCTCCTACTTAGGTTTTTTTTTTTCAGAGTCGGCGAACTTTCAGTTTCATATCGTTTTTTTCATAATTTAGACAATCTGAAAGAGCGGCAGTTCCATTTTGGTCTGAACTTGAACATTCGTTCAAATTAAGCCCGCAATTGGCTTTGCCGATTCAATACTTTTTCCAGTAGCTGTAGTGTTAAAAAACAACATGTTAGAATATGAATATTGGTAACATTTTAACAAAAAATTAAATGAGAAAAATTACTTTTTTATTATTTGCTTTACTTCCATATTTTATTTTTTCGCAGCAATCGTTTAACGAATTAAAATGCTTAAAGGGAAATTGGGAAGGTTCTGCTGAAGGACAAAATATTATCGTAAATATTCTTGAAAATGAATCGAAACTTCCATTAATTACATTTACGAATTTTCAAAATGCAAAATTTACTGTTTTAGAAGCTTCGGTTTCTGAAAGCAAAAGAGGAGAAATTTTACTTAATGTTGATAAAGCAACTTTATCGTACTGTGAAAAGTGTGACTTTGTTTATGGAAAAATAAAAATTATCATAAAAAATAAAAACACTATCTTAATTAGTATAAAAGGTGTTGGACCAAATGTTTGGACGAGTTATGATCAATTTGAAGGAATGACAGATATAGAAAATCTAAAGTTATCTAAAAAGGCAAAAAATTAAAGATAAGAATTCAATTACATTTTTAAAATAAATAAATTTAAAAAAAACACTTCCGCTAACATTGTACTGGCAGAACTTAACGAAATGTTTCGACGAAGTCAAATAAGTATCGGCTCAGTTTGGTTGTTCTTAAGCTAAAATTTTTTCAAGACCACAATCGGTTTCTTCGATTCTTCGAATTCGCCAATACTTTTTTCGTTGAGCGTAATTTTGTAAGCACAGTTTCCAATAGAAAAATTTGTTTAAATTACCAATATTTGGTAACTTCGAATTAGAAATTTAAGTAGTTAAATAAAATGGGACGAAATACATCTGTTTCTTTGGGAAATTATTTTGAAGATTTTGTTGATAGTAAAGTTTCTCAAGGAAGATATAAAAACGCAAGCGAAGTAATTAGAGCTGGTTTAAGACTTTTGGAAGAAGAGGAAAATAAAGTTCAAATTTTGAAAAATGCAATTCAAGAGGGAATTGATAGTGGAATTGCAGTAGATTTCGATCCTAAAAAACATTTAGAGTCTTTAAAAGCCAAGATGAAAAATAATGGCTAATTATTTATTGACAAATAAAGCTGTTGAAGATCTTTCCAAAATTTATGAATACACATTTGAATTCTGGTCAGAAAATCAAGCAGATAAATACTATGAAGATTTGATAGATTTTTGTCAACTTCTCGCTGAAAATCCAAATATTGGAAAAAATTATACAGAAGTTGATAAGGAATTTTATGGGTTTTTAGCAAACAAGCATATAATTTTCTACAGAATTTTAAGTCAAACAGAAATTGAAGTAGAAAGAATTCTTGGCGCTGATTTTCTTCAAAGATCACTCAAAAAGGCATTAATCTCCTTATCTCGAATTTACGTTAAATAAAAAAAGACGGCAAAGCCGTCTTTTTCTATCTTTTTTGAAAGAAAATTATTGAGCAGCGTTTTCAACGTCTTGCTTCAATTCTCCCGCTTTGTTTTGTACCTGATCCAAGGCTTCGTTTGCTTTCGACTTCAAATCGTTCCCGAATTTCGTTAAATTATCTTTCGCAGTATTGAATTTGTCTTTCACTGCTTGTTGCTCTTCTGGAGTAGAATTTTTGTATTTCCAATATGCTAAAGCTCCGATTCCTAACAATGCCAATAGGCCATTTTTTGTAGATCCCATAATTTATTTTTTTTAATTATTAACAATTTGATTTTGTATCAATACTAGGAAATAACGTGCCAAAAAACATATGCTGATTCATAATAAAAAGTTAAATTTTGGCGTGCCCATTTGCGCTCACTTGGTTCGACGCTCCGCGTCGCCCGCGTTCGCGCTTCAGGTCGGTCTGCGCGCAGTCGCTGTGATGCTCGGACGGCTCCGCTACGCTCCGTCGCCTCACATCACGAGCTCCAACAATGCGCTTCGCCCTCACGCAGATGGGGGATAATTAGAAAATTTCTAAAACAGAATTTTATATTTTGAAAGCTAAAAAATTGGAATTATTCGGTTATCAAAATATCCAGTTTGCTAGCCAAATCTTTTGTGAGATTTCTTCGCGAAAAAGCCTCAATGTTGGCATTTTCAGAATTGCTATTTCCAGATTTCCAATGCTGATAAACTTGTAAAATATAAGATTTCAAACTTTCAATTTCCGAATAATCAAAATGTTTTCCAGCCTTTGTTTCCTCTAATATTTTTGAAACATCAGCATCACTTGGTCCAAAAGACAGAATTGGTTTTTCTGTCGACAGATACTCGAATAATTTCCCGGGAATAATACCTTTTGAGCTTTCGTTTGGAAAGTTGGTAATTAACAACAAATCCGAATTTTGCATTTCCTGATAAGACTCGCCGTGCGCAAGATAACCGAGGATTTGCAAATGTTTTCCAATTTTTGAAGTCTTTAGATTTTCAAGAATTTTATCATCGAGACGACCAACAAATTTCATTTCGAAATCTTGTTCAAAATCTTGATGTTCTGCCAAAAGTTCGTTGATGGCTTTCCAAAGATTTTCTGGATTTCGCAATTGTTCCAAAACACCAACATAACTCAAACTGAATTTTTCTTTGTTGCTTTTAGATTTATCATCTTGTACAAAACTACTCGTGTCAAAACCGTTTGTAATACAAACCGAATTAGCGCCCATCTTTTTGAAATTTTCGGCATCGCTATAACTTGTTGCTAAAGTCAAATCGGCTGTTTTAAAAACCAATTTTTCGAGATTGCGATGTTTTTGGTCAGACGATTTTGTAAGCTTCAGATGTTTGTAATAGGAGATTTCTGTCCACGGATCACGGAAGTCAGCAATCCATTTTAGATGCGGGATTTCTTTTTTTAATCCCAGTCCAATAAGGTGCAAAGAATGCGGTGGACCAGTTGTTACAATAACATCGATGTTGTTTTCTTGGAGATATTTTTTCAGAAACGCGATGGATGGTTTTACCCAAAACTTTCGTGCGTCAGGAATAAAAAAATTGCCTCGCACAAAAATCGATAGTTTCGACATCAAAGATTGATTTTTACCAACATCAAATTGTCCTGCTTTGTACTTTTTGTTGCCTTTACTAAATTTCTCTGCTAATTGATAAGGCTCCCAAATTTTGGTTCTTACAATCTCTAAGTTTGCAGGAACTTCCTGCAAAAGCGTTTCGTCGACAATCGGATAACTCGGATTTTCTGGTGTGTAGATAATCGGTTCCCAACCAAAGTCAGGAAGATATTTTGCAAATTTTAGCCAACGTTGTACACCTGGACCGCCTGCTGGAGGCCAGTAATAAGAGATTATTAAAACTTTTTTCGAGATTTTCATTAAAGCGCTTTTCGTCATCAAAATCGATTCTGTAAATTTACCTGTTTTTTAATATCGTCCCTAATTTAAGAACGAAAATCATTTTTCTTTTTAAACCATTTTTTTAATACTTGATTATGAAATCCTTTTACGACCAACAATTTAATGCAAGCAACTTTTCCGAAATAGATAAAGGCGATTTTGACCAATGTGTTTTCGATAATTGTGATTTCTCGGATTTTAATTTTTCGGGCTTCAAGTTTTCCGAAAGTCGTTTTGTCAATTGTAATTTGAGTCTTGCGAAGTTGGGCGACACAGCTTTTCGTGATGTAGAATTTATTGATTGCAAAATGTTAGGACTTCATTTTGAAGATTGTAATGATTTTGGATTTTCGATAGATGTGAAGCATTCGGTACTCAATCATTCCTCTTTTTATCAAGTCGATTTGCGAAAGTCAAAGTTTAAAAATGTCGATTTCCAAGAGTGCGAATTTGCAGAAGCTAATCTTTCAAAACTTATTTTGACAGATTGCCGTTTTGATCATGCTCATTTTGAGAGAAGTATTTTGGAAGCTTCGGATTTTCGTTCTGCGTCAGGATTTTCTATTAGTCCAATTGATAATTCTATTAAAAAATCCAAATTTTCTAAAGAGAATATTTCAGGTTTGTTGGATGTATTTGATATTGTGATTGACTAAAAAAACCGACTGAAGTCGGTTGTTGATTAGTTTAATTTCAAGATTTTTTGGTTAATCTGCGTTTTTACCGTAGTCGAGTTTGTCCATAAAGAACTATTTAAGTTAAGAAGTTTTTACATTTTTATGACTTATGAAGTTGATTTTTTACAAATTCCTAAAAAATATTCATGCTTTTTTGTTTTAAAAATGAAGAAAAACATAGAATTAATAGTGTTTTTAGAATCGGTACGTTGTTTGGCTTCGGTTTTATAAATATAAATAAAAATTTTGCAAATTGTATGAGAATGTTGTAAAAATAATTAAAAATTTATTAAAAGATAGTAAAGCTTAGTTTGGTGCTATTTCGAATTTTTTATGATCAATAATCTTTCTCATGAATTTGGACTTTCTAGAATATTAATATTTAACTTTGTCATTCTATTAAATAATTCTATGAAAATTAAACTAATTGCTCTAGCCGCAGTTTTGTCTTTTGGTAATATTTCTGCGCAGTACACTGATATTAATATTGTAAAAGAAGTAAAAGTCAAGCAAAAAGGAGTGGTTGTTTCTGCACATCCTTTGGCTAGTGAAGCAGGTTCTAAAATTTTAAAAGCAGGCGGAAATGCTTTTGACGCTATTATTGCGACACAATTAGCTTTGGCTGTAGTCTATCCACAAGCTGGTAACATTGGTGGTGGCGGATTTTTGGTGGCGACGACTAACAATGGAAAAAAAATCGCCTTGGATTACCGCGAAACCGCGCCAGCAAAGTCTACTTTTAATATGTATTGGGATAAAAAAGGAAATGCAAATACCGATTTGTCGCAGAATGGAAGATTGGCTGTTGGTATACCAGGAAGTATTTCGGGAATGTTTGCCACGCTGCCTTATGCAAAATTGAGTTTTGATAAGTTAATTCAGCCTGCTATAGATTATGCAGAAAAAGGTTTTGCGATTACAGAACAAGAAGCGGGACTACTTAACAAACACAAGGAAGAATTTTCTAAACATAATAAAAATGCGAATGTTTTTGTAAAACAAGAAAATTGGAAAGCTGGTGATATTTTGGTTCAGAAAGAATTGGCGGAAACATTAAAGCGTATCCAGAAAAACGGCGAAAAAGAATTTTATGAAGGTGAAACTGCGAAAATGATTGTTAACGAGATGAAACTTGGAAACGGAATTATTACGGCAGCCGATCTTAAAAATTATAAAACTAAGGAAAGAACACCTTTGACTTTTAACTATAAAGGTCACGAAGTTGTGTCGATGCCTTTGCCATCGAGCGGTGGAATTTTGTTAGCTCAAATGCTAAAAATGTACAGTTATGCTGATGTTAAAAATCCACAGCAAAATGCGATAGAAACGGTGCAACCAATGGTTGAGGCAGAACGTCGTGCCTATGCCGATCGTGCAGAATATATGGGCGATCCAGATTTTATCAAAGATGAAACAACGAAATTGATGAGCGATGCTTACCTACAAAATCGTTGGAAATCTTACAATCCTAATCAAGCGACGCCAAGTAGCGAAGTTGGAAAGATTATTCCGCAAGGAAAGGAAAGTACAGAGACGACGCATATTTCGATTTTGGATAAAGAAGGAAATGCGGTTTCTGTGACGACGACGCTTAATGGATTTTATGGTAGTAAAACAGTCGTTTCGGGTGCGGGATTTTTGTTAAATAACGAAATGGATGACTTCTCTATCAAGCCAGGAGTCCCAAATATGTATGGTGCTGTTGGTGGCGAAGCCAACGCGATTAAAGCGGGAAAAAGAATGTTGTCGTCGATGGCGCCAACTATTTTGATGAAAGATAATAAAGTAAAAATGGTTGTTGGTACACCTGGTGGAACAACGATTCCGACCTCGGTTTTCCAAGCGATTGTGGATGTTGTAGATTTTGGATTAAATGCTAATTTCTCGGTTAATGCGCCTAAATTTCACCAACAATGGTTGCCAGAAACGGTGGCTGTTGAGAAAAATTTCCCTGAGTCGACTGTGAAGTCTTTGGAGAAAATGGGTTACAAAATCGAACGTCGCGAACAAATTGGTAGAACAGAACTTATCCTTGTTGACGATAACAAAAACATTCATGCGGTGGCTGATGGTCGTGGTGACGACTCAGTTGGTGTAGAATAGTTTTTTAAAAATATTTTTTGAAAGGAGTTTAGATTTGAGGTCTAAGCTCCTTTTTTTATTTAAAATAGAAGCAAAAAAAATATTAAAATATCAGATATCATTTAAGCAAGACAAGATTGTGAAGTGTTTTTCCGTTATTCTAAAAAATTTGGAAAGTTATTTTTGTTTGAGATTTGGTCAATTGTTTTTCTAATTTTTTGATTAAGATTTTCATTTTTCGTGATAATATTTTTGTCTAAAAACTTAATTAAATCTTCGTCGGTTTTCGTATTATTAAATGCATTTATTAAGAGTTTCTTTCCTCCTTTTTCTAAAATTAAATCACAGAGAATAGCTCCGATTACATATTGTGGATTTGTTGCGTTATCCAGACTGTAAAAATCAAAGGGTTTTGACAGATTGATTTCTTTATTCTTTTTCAGATATTCATTTACTCGTTTTGTATGATAGATTAAGGGCTTTCCAAAATGCGCTTTATCTTTAGAAATGTACGCAGAAATACCTGTTAACAATAATTCGTTTGCGTTGGGATAAAACTCGTTTATGAAATGGGTAATTTCGTGGTAATGGTTTTCTCCTGATTTTTGTGTCGCATATATAAAGTTGTTTTTACTTTCAAAATAGCCACATTCTTCAGAAGTTCCCTTGCTGAAAATATAGTCGTAGCCTATCATATCATAAATATTATCGCAGTTTTCGGCAATAAAATAAGTGAGCTTTTCTGGCTTAATTTCGAAAGTTTTGCAAAGATTTATATAGAAGTCTTCGGCTTCTGTTGCTCTTTCAAAACTAAAATTATAGGTTGATGGATAGATGTATTTAAAATTTTTTGTCTCGGTGATTTTCCAATCTTTAGTGTACTCAAATATGAAATTGGATAATTTTATGCCGTCATTAGTCTTTTTTGCAATGACATTTGTGATGGCAAAAATCTCTCGATTTTCGGTTTCGAATAATGATTTTATCAAGTACTTGTTTTCAGAAATAGGATTAATGCTTAAAACTCGATTGTCGAAGTTCCAATTCATTAGAGAGGGATTGATAATTCCTGACATATCGAGAATGTTAAAGTTTTTGAGATTTTTTATTTCGCTTGAATCCCAATATTCTTTTGAATTTGTTTTGAGATTGGCTTTCCAAATTTCATTTACTTTGCTTACCTCCGCGTTTTCCAGATTAACATTAAAATTGGTTGAATAAGTCTGAGCATTTGCTTGTAGTGTGAAACAGAAAAGCGCAAGAATATATAGTTGTTTTCTCATTTTTAAAAATTAGTCGTTTTGAAAAGCTGTTTAAATTTGTTTTTTTAGTGATTCAATCCAACCATCCAACATCCAATTCTTTAATTGATATGGATATTCTTCATAGAATTTATTGTCTTCAGTGATTGTGTCGCCATTATCAAAATTAATTTTTGAAGTTAAAAGAAGATTATATGCTTCTTGTTTTTTATTTAGAAAATATAGACATGTTGCCTTGTAAAACTGACTGTCCGAATATTTAGGATAATACTTCAAACTTTGATCAAAATATTCCATTGCCTTGGTATAGTTTTCTTTTTCTAAATAAATGATGCCTAGGTAAAATAATTCGAAGTAGTGCGGGTCAAATTTATTAGCTTTTGAAAAGTCAATGGAGGATTGAATATCCTTTTCGGCAGCGTCTAACTGATTTAATTGAAGTTTGGATAATCCTCGATAAAAATAAAATGTATGATCCATAATAATTCCAGTAGAATAGTGGCTAATTAACAGGTCAAAATCTTGAATGGCACTTTTATAATTTTTCTGAAAAATACATTTTATAAACGCTCTATAAGACAGGTATTTATCATATTTGTCATCATTTTCTACGGCTTTGTCCATGTACTGCATTCCTAGCTCATATTTTTTTTCTTTAAATAAAGGCATTGCTTTTTGCTGTAACAGAAAGGCATCATTTGGTCTTATGGCTAATGCAGAATCTATATATTGTTGATATTTAGGATGATAAATAGAGTGGTTGTAGGCACCTTTTTTAAGATATTTCTCATAAACCTCTTCTTTAGTTTGACCTAATATCGTAGTCACCGAAAATAAAGCGACTAAAAAAATAATATTCTTTTTCAACATTCATTTATTTTTTGATAAAATCAAAGATAGCAGAAAAAGTATCAGTGTAGTGGAGTTATTGTTGGTAATTGATTGAATATCTGTTTTATTGATTGCCAAAAGCTTTATAATGTTAAGAAATATTGAATCTCATTATCTGAGTGATGTTTTTATTGTAGCAGTGAATAAAAAAAGAATTTTAGTTTTTAGTTTTAAATTGATAAATGAGAAAATTTTCAATTATTATTTGTTAATGTGTCTGTTGTTTTAACTTTTTTGATTTATTTTTAGAAAAACAAAATGCATGCTAATATTATTTGGAACAAAGTCTGTTGGAAGGACTATAAAAACTGGAAATTTCCTTTGTCCTCGTTGTCAAACCGAAAGGCAATATCAACTTAGAGAAAATCGAAAATATTTTACACTTTTCTTTGTACCTCTTATTCCACTTGATAAATTACAAGATACGCTGGAATGCAAATATTGTCATACAGCTTATATTCCGCAATCGATATTAGAGCCGTCAGAATATACGCCACAAGTTCTTGCAACAGATGGATTGTCGGAAACAATTAGTTCTTTTGGCGCAAGAATTGGAAGTTTCTTTATAGATTCGGTTTTGTTGGTTCTGCTTAATTTTCCGTTAGCCATGTTGGCGAGTTCGTTGAAAGACTATTTGCCAAAGAATTTTATTTTGACATTTTTGCCCATTTGGTTTTTGTATTTCTTTTTGATGGAGTGGCTTCTAAAAGGTACAGTTGGCAAGAAAATTTGCAAAATAAAGATTGTTTCTGATTCTGATGGAGAAGTTTCTGTGTTTCAATATTTTATTAGAGCATTTGTTAAAATGATTCCAATTGTGAATATTATTGTGTTTTTTAATGATAAACATAAAGGTTGTCATGATTTTGCAGCACAAACTATTGTTGTAGACAAATAATGTTTCAGGTTAAATTTTGGGAGAATCTTATTATTAAAATGTGCTTTGGAAAAAGCTTTGTCTATCCAAAATTTTAAAAGCATAATTCTTATTTTTGCATTATTAAAATTAAAATATGACTTCTTACTTAGAATTTACTTTCAAAATAAAACCAGTACAACCTTGGAGCGAGATATTAATGGCAGAACTTATCGGCATTGGATTCGATAGTTTTACCGAAGAGCTTGACGGGATTTTGGCATATATCCAAGAGGATTTGTACAGTGAAGAAGCTCTGAAAGAGCTTAATCTTCTTAATTCGCCAGATGTCGAAATTTCTTATGAATACAGACAAATGCCTAACATCAACTGGAATGAAGAATGGGAAAAAAACTTTACACCAATTAATATTGATGACAAAGTATTGATAAGAGCAGAATTCCATGAAAGTCAAAATTTACCATACGAAATTATTATTCAGCCGAAGATGTCTTTCGGTACAGGTCATCATGCGACAACGCATTTGATGATTCAGCAGATGTATGATATGAATTTCAAAGACAAAAAAGTTTTGGATATGGGTTGCGGAACTTCGGTGTTGGCAATTTTTGCTAAGCAACGAGGTGCTGGCGAAACTTTGGCAATCGACATCGACGAATGGTCTGTAGAAAATTCTAACGAAAATGCAGAACGTAATAATGTTGATTTGAAAATCGAATTAGGAACTGCCGAGAATCTTGGTAAAGAAAAATTTGATGTTATCTTGGCAAATATCAATCGTAATATATTGATTTCTGATATTCCGACTTATGTTAAAGATTTGAATGACGGCGGCGAATTATTATTGTCAGGACTTTGCTTCTTCGATGTTGATGATATTTTGGAAGTTTGTAAAGCTCAGAATTTAACTTTAGAAAGACAACTGCAAAGAGAAGAGTGGGTAAGTCTTCTTTTGAAAAAATAGTCAACTCTCACGTCTTTGCGTGAGGGCGAAGCGCATTGTTGGAGCTCGTTTTCTGTGATGGACGCTGAGCGAAGATCAGAAACAGCGACTGCGCGAAGACCGACCGAAAAAACACTACGGCGCGGACGACAAAGTCGTCCGCGCCGTAGTGTTTTGAGGGCACGTCCAAAATATTATTTAGTGCGAATCCATTTCCAAAGTTCTTTGGCTGTGGCTTTGTTTCCATACATCAAAATACCGATTCTGTAGATTTTTGCTGCGACAAAAACCATGAAAAGGGTAGAGGCGATTAGCAATGAAATAGACAATAAAATCTGCCAAGCTGGAACGCCAAACGGAATTCTTGCAACCATCGCAACAGGCGACGTGAACGGAATAATCGATAACCAAAATCCAAGAGGTCCATCTGGATTGTTGAAAATCGTGAAACTTCCGTACATACCCAACATCAAAGGCATTATCGCAAATAAAGTAAATTGTTGTGTTTCGGTTTCGTTGTCAACAGCCGAACCAATTGCGGCGTACATCGAGCTGTAGAAGATATATCCACAAAGGAAAAACACGATGAAAACGGCGATAATCAATCCGAAATTCATATCCAATAATGTGTGCGAAACTTGTCCGATAATCTGTTGGATGTCCATTTTGCCCATCGCTTCGCCAGCTTGTCCCTGTACATTGCCTTGCATTGCAGTAAAACCTGTGTTAAGGAACAATGCCGATGTGACAAACATCCCAATCCAAATGATGAACTGCGTCAACGCGACCAATGTTACCCCGATTATTTTTCCCATCATCAATTCGAAAGGTTTAACGGACGAAATGATAATCTCGACAACGCGGTTGTTTTTTTCTTCCAAAACGCTGCGCATCACACGAACACCATAGATGATGATGAACATAAAAGTGGCGTACACCAAAACCATGCTTAGTCCAGTTTTGATACCGAAAGCCATGTCGTTGTCAGGTTTGTTGTTTTCAGCGATGTTTTGTGTTGTGATTTTAAAACCAGAATTAAGGTCAACGATTTGGGTTTCTGAAAGTCCAAGTTCTTTAATTTTTTCTTTTTTCAGAATTTCGCTTAGGTCACTATTAATGGACGCTTTGGTGTCCATTCCGATTTTTTTGTTCGTCAAAAGCTTGGTCGAAGATTCCAGAGCATTTAGATTTTTGTCTTTAACTTCTGGAATTATCAAAAGTCCATCGATACCTTCCATATCTTTAAGCGTCGCTGTAAGAGCAGCTTCTGTGGAGCTCGGCACCATGGTGTAGGTAATGTCTTTAGTTGATTTTAGCTGGTTTGTAAAAATGCCACTTTTGTCGATTACGTTAAAGTGGTATTCTGACTTGTTAGCCTTGAACATAAAAGCGACTAAAACGCCAAAACCAATCATTAGGAGTGGCGCCAAAATCGTAAGAATAATAAAAGATTTTTTCTTAACCTGCGTCAAGTATTCTCTTTTGGTGATAAGTATAATGTTTTTCATTGTTGTCAAAAAATTAGTGCAGATTAGTTAGACTTCACAGCGTTGATGAAAACTTCGTTCATGCTCGGTATTTTTTCGTTGAAGCTTCTCACGTTTCCAATGTTCATCAAATCCTGAAGCAAAAGATTTCTGTTTTCAACGTTTTCAAAATCAAAAGATACCAAAGCATTTTCTTCTTTAACATCTTGCAACTGATGCAGATTGCGGAAGTTTTCGAATTTCGAATTGTCGAAATCTGATAAAGTCACGGCAAAAATATTTTGTTTGAACTGCTCTCTAACATCAAAAACTTTTCCGTCCAAGACTTTGCGAGAATTGTTGATTAGCGCAACATAATCGCACATCTCTTCAACACTTTCCATGCGGTGTGTCGATAGAATAATCGTAGTGCCGTTTTCTTTTAGTTTTAGGATTTGGTCTTTAATAAGATTGGCGTTAACAGGGTCAAAACCAGAAAAAGGCTCATCCAAAATCAACAATTTTGGGCGGTGCAAAACCGTTACCACAAACTGAATTTTCTGTGCCATACCTTTCGATAATTCGCTTAATTTTTTCTTCCACCATTGGTCGATTTCCAACTGCGCAAACCAATATTTCGCTTGTTCTAGCGCATCTTGACGCGTCATCCCTTTCAACTCGCCAAAATAAAGAAGTTGGTCGCCAACCGTCATATTTTTATAAAGTCCGCGCTCTTCGGGCATATAGCCAATTTGTTTGATGTGCTCGGGATTAAGCGGTTGATCGTTGATCCAAACTTGACCTTCGTCAGGTTGCGTAATTTGGTTAATGATACGGATAAAGGAGGTTTTTCCGGCGCCATTAGGACCCAAAAGTCCATAAATACTTGCAGTAGGAACGTTGATGCTGAAATCTTGCAAAGCAACTTTTTTTCCGGCGTTGTAAGTTTTTTTAATGTGTTCTGCTCTTAGCATAATTTTATTTTTTAGGAGCTTTATCACGCTGTCCGCTATATCTTTTTTGGTCACTGAGCGGAGCCGAAGTCACCAAAAAAGGATGCCGCTTCCATCGTGGCTAGGGATTTCTCATCCGTAGAAAGGTTCTCCTTTTTTATTAATTTTTTTTGAATCTATAAAATTAGTCTAAACTTTCCTGAAATGTTACAGAATACTTTAGAAAAAATCAGCTTTCAAAACCCTAGAGCTATGTTTTAAGTTTGACGAAAATATTTGGAGAAAAAGCAACGCTTACAAAACTTCCATTTAAAAGTATAATGATGCTACCCCACTGTCAATTTGAGATTTTGTATTACAGAGATTCCTCCTGCGTTGGAAATCAAAAATTCGGCGTAGTCAATGCCCCCAAAAAAAGAAAGTCTCATTCATAACCTAGCAAAAAATCTTAGGTTATGAATTATTAATTAAACCACTAAAATTAACTTTTGGGTTCTCTACTCTTGATTCTCGATTCTTGTTTCTTGATTCTTGTTTCTTGATTCTCGGTTCTCGGCTCCTGATACCTTGCTCTTGGTTTGCGGCTCTTTATTCTTTATTCTTTATTCTTTATTCTTTATTCTTTATTCTTTTGATTCCAGCCTCTAAAACCTGACTTTCGACACATTTTTTCAATTATTTGTAAAGACTTTTTTCTAGTTTTTTCAGGCATTGTAACTTTGCAACTTCAAATCTTAAAACTCAGTTCAGAAAATGGTAAATTTTGTTTTGATTGCGGTATGCATTATTGCTGGAATGCTTTTCAAAGCAACAAAATC
>NZ_JASLDS010000023.1 GCF_030151385.1 Soonwooa sp. | reverse complement strand
CATCCTTTTGTGCAGGCTGGTTTGGCGCTTGGCAGGACGACTTACGGTTCGCCAACCTCGTCCGATCAGGCGATTATTCCGTGCACTTCGGTCAAGATGGGACCTGGCGACAGTTTGCGCTCGCATACGGCGGATGAGTTTATCTACATCGCCGAAATCAAGGACGGAATCGAAATTTACATCAATATTTTAGAACAGGTTTTATAGTTTTTTATTTGGGCAGCTAATCCACCGAAGCCTGTACTGAGCTTGTCGAAGTGCTCCCGCTTTTTTGTTTTTGCAATCCTCGTTCCTCGGAATACAAAAACAAAAAGAGCTCCGCTCAGGCTGGGCTGAGACTACTAACTGGTTTTAGGAACGTTGATTTGTGAATTACGAATTACGATTTAAAATATACGATTTACGATTTTAAGTTCGTCGTTTCGAGTAGCGCAGCGTATCGAGAAATATTAAGATTTACGAGTTAATGTTTAAGATTTATGAATTAAGATTTAGCATATAAAATTCGTCATTTCGAGTAGCGTAGCCTAACGAGAAATATTAAGATTTACGAGTTGATATTTACGATTTATCACTTCGACGAAAGAGAAAACTTTGTTCACAAATAACCGACAACAGTCAACCAAAACCCTATTAATTTAAGAACAAAATGAAAAAAATTTGGCAGAAAGACCAATCCAAAACAGACGATTTAGTCAACAAATTTACTGTTGGGAAGGATTTGGATTTTGATGACCGTTTAGCAAAATACGACGTCATCGGCTCGATGGCGCACTGCAAAATGTTAGCAGAAGTTGGTTTGATTTCTCATGAAGAATCAACGGCGATGCTAACGGTTTTAGATTCTATTTTAGAAGATATTATTGCTGGCAATTTCGAAATTGATAAGTCGGCGGAAGATATACATTCCCAAGTTGAGGCTATTTTAATAGAAAAATTAGGCGACACAGGAAAGAAAATCCACACCGCAAGATCGCGTAACGATCAAGTTTTGTTGGATATCAAATTATATTTGCAACAAGAGATTCGCGAGATTTCGGCTTTGGTAGATACCTTGTTCCAAACTTTGATTTCGTTGTCAGAACAACATCAGAAGGTCTTGCTACCAGGCTATACGCATTTCCAAATTGCGATGCCTTCGTCATTTGGATTATGGTTTGGTGCCTACGCAGAATCGCTTTTAGATGATGTAGAATTGTTGTTGTCGGTTAAGAATATCATTAACAAAAATCCGTTGGGTTCAGCAGCAGGTTATGGTTCGTCATTCCCGATTGATAGAGCAAGTACAACTTCCAAATTAGGTTTTATTTCCATGAATCATAATTCAGTTTATGCACAAATGACACGCGGAAAATCGGAGAAATTGTTAGCCTCTGCTTTGTCAGTTTTAGCAGGAACTTTAAGTAAATTCAGTTATGATGTTTGTTTGTATTTAAGCCAAAACTTTGATTTTATAAGCTTTCCAAAAGAGTTCACGACAGGAAGTAGCATTATGCCACACAAGAAAAATCCTGATATTTTTGAGTTGGTAAGAGCGCGTTGTAATCGTATACAATCGCTTCCTAATGAATTGATTTTGTTGACTAATAATTTGCCGTCGGGTTATCATCGCGATATGCAGTTGACAAAAGAAATTCTGTTCCCAGCAATCGATTCTTTAAAGGAATGTTTAGAAATTCTGAATTACACGCTTCCAAACATCCAAGTTAAAGACGGGATTTTAGAAGATGAAAAATACAAATATCTTTTCAGTGTTGAGAAGATTAATGAAGAAGTAAAAGCTGGTGCGTCTTTCCGTGATGCTTATGTAAGTGTCGGGAATGCGATCGAAAATCAAGAATTCGATTACGATATCAAAGATCTCCAACACAGCCACCAGGGCAGCATCGGAAATCTTTGTTTAGATGAAGTTACGCATCAATTCCATAAGATTGCTACGAAGCTCCAGGCTTAGTCAAGTTTGAAAGTAGTAGTTTTTTTTACTTCATGCAGTACAATAGAACTGTGATACAAGCCGATATTCGGCGAATTTGATATGACATTAACAGCGAAGTCGTTGTAAGAGTTGATGTCTTTTGCGATAATTTTTAGCATATAGTCGTACTCACCAGAAAGACTAGTGATTTCTTGCACTTCATCGAATTTTTCGATGTGTTCTTCAAAGGCCTCCAAAGCTTTTTTGGATTGTTCTTTCAGTCGAATGTTGCAATAGACGATGATGTTGAGACCTAGCTTTTCGCGGTTAAGTAGAGCAACATATTTTTCGATGACTTTTTGTTTTTCGAGTTGCTTGATACGCTCGTAAGTTGGCGTGAAGGTAAGTCCAATCCTCTCCGAGATTTCTTTCACTGATAATGTAGAATCTTGTTGAAGAATACTTAGAATCATTCTGTCTTTAGCATCCATGATTTATGATTTTTAACAAAAATATAAAAATTGTTAAGAAAAACAACCGGATGATAAAAAATGTTAAAAAGTCTAAAAAATATTTTTGAGAATTAATAGAAAAGTCTATCTTTGCAGTTAATGAAAAAAGCATTATTGATATCATTAGATTTACCGGGCGTAAGCGCTCTTTACGATATTTTTAATTAAAAGCGAGGATTGTTGTCCTCGCTTTTTTTGTGCTCAAAACTCAAAATAAAGATGTTTAATATTACACAACTTAGCCAAGAAAAGATTAACAAGATTATCCAAGATGCCTTGGAAATCGCAGGTGGGAAAAGCTTCAAAGCCAAGCAAGATATTTTTGTATCGAATTTGTTTTTTGAAGATAGTACAAGGACTAAAACTAGTTTTGACATCGCAGAGCGAAAGTTGGGACTTAAAGTAGTTCCGTTTGATGCGTCGCACAGTTCGGTTAACAAAGGCGAAAGTCTTTATGACACTGTCAAGACAATCGAAAGTTTGGGCGTTAACTTGGTGGTGATTCGTCACAAACAAGATCGCTTTTACGAAGATTTAAAAAATATCAACATTCCGATTATCAACGCAGGCGACGGGACGGGAAATCATCCATCGCAATGTATGTTGGATTTGGTGACAATTTTTCAAGAATTTGGAAAATTTGAAGGCCTTAAAGTTGGGATTGTTGGCGATGTTAAACACAGTAGAGTAGCCAACTCCAACGCTGAAGCCTTGCGAAAGTTGGGTGCAAAAGTTTACTTCTCAGGACCATCAAAATGGTTTGATGAGGGCGCTATTATTAACGGAACTTTTTTAGCTTTTAACGAATTAGTAAAAGAAGTTGATGTATTAATGTTGTTAAGAATTCAACACGAAAGACATGAAAGTAAACATGGATTTTCGGCGGAAGAATATCACAAAAAATATGGTTTAACCAAAGAACGTGAAAAATTAATGAAACCAAACGCTATCATCATGCATCCAGCACCAATTAACAGAGGTGTTGAGATTGATACAGACTTAGTAGAGTGCGAGCGTTCAAGGATTTTTAAACAAATGGAAAACGGCGTTTATGCAAGAATGGCGATTCTAAAAGACGCTTTGGAACAAAAAGGATTTGAGTTTGAATAAAAGATTTTAAGATTACAGACACAAGATTTCAGACAATTTCTGAGTCTAATGTCTAACATCTGAAATCTAACATCTAATAAAGAAAATGAAAAAGAAATTAATATTAGAATCGGGTGAAGTATTCCACGGAACGGGTTTCGGAGCCAATTTGGATACCGATGGAGAAGTGGTTTTCAACACAGGAATGACAGGTTATCAGGAGTTGATTTCTGACCCATCGTATTGTGGGCAAATCGTGTGTATGACCTATCCATTAATCGGAAATTACGGAATCAACCGCGACGATTACGAAAGTATCGAACCTGCGATTAAAGGTTTAATTGTAAAAGAAGTTTGCGATTTACCATCGAATTTCAGAACACAGATGGATTTGGATGAGTTTTTCCAAAAGAAAAATTTAAGCGGAATCGCTGGAATCGACACCAGAAAATTAACAAGAATTCTTCGTAACAAAGGTGTTGTAAAAGGCAAAATCGTTAACGCTGACGCTGATGAAGCAGCGGTAATTTCAGAATTAAAAGGAACGAACTTCCCAACCAATCAAGTAGAAATGGTTTCTACAAAAACGCCTTACGCTGCTCCGGGAAGAGGATTGAAAGTTGTTTTGGTAGATTTCGGTTCTAAATTAGGAATTATCCGTGAGCTTTCTCAAAGAGATTGCGACATTACGGTGGTTTCTCAGCATACAACAGCTGAAGAAATTCTTTTGATGGATCCAGATGGTGTGATGCTTTCTAATGGCCCTGGTGACCCAGAAGATGTTCCTCATGCATTGGAAATGATTCGTGGAATATTGGGAAAAGTTCCAATTTTCGGAATCTGTTTAGGACATCAATTAATTGCTTTGGCTTGTGGTGCTAAAACTTTTAAACTAAAATTCGGACACAGAGGTGGAAATCATCCCGTTTTGGATTTAGAAAAAAATACGGTTGCAATAACTTCTCAAAATCACGGTTACGCTGTTGACCAAGATTCTTTGAAAAACACAGATTTAATCGAAACGCACATCGCTCTTAACGACAGAACCAACGAAGGTGTAAAACACAAAATTCACCCTTGTTTCTCTGTACAATACCATCCAGAAGCAAGTCCAGGTCCAGAAGACGCGAATTATTTGTTTGATGAGTTTATTGAACTAATGGAGGATTCTAAAAAGGTAACAGTGTAACAATTTTTGAAATTATTTTTAAAATGCTATAAAATTTGTAATTTAAGTATGAAAAAAGAATTTGATATGGAAGCAAAATCAGTTTGTTTGTTTTCTAACTCCGAAAATAGAGATATTTTAGGACTTGATAAAAATTATGAAATTCCAATTTTCCAAAGACCTTATTCTTGGGAAGAAAAAGAAATAGAGCGTTTTTTGAGTAGTCTTTTTATTTCATTTGAAGAAAAAGATACACTTTTTTTAGGTTCAATTCTTTTATCATATAATAACGAAATTATTGATGGGCAACAACGTCTAACAACAATCCTAATTTTATTGCATATTTTAAAGAGTGACTTTAGTATAGAATTTAATGAAATAAATTTAAATTTTTTAGAAACGAAAGTTGCAAAAGAACAAGAATTCTTAAATCTATTTTTAAATAATTCTGAAAATAATATTGAATTAAATAAATACCAAAAAAATGCAGAACTTATTAGATACAAACTAAAAGAATATGAATTTAGTATACAACAATTATTAGAATTCAAAATTCATATTTTAGAAAATATTTATTTTGTTTTAATAGAAACAAAAACGGCTTTGTCAAAAACTTTGAAGATATTTGATACTATTAATACAACTGGAATGGATTTGAATGGTGGCGATATTTTTAAAATTAAAATGTATGAATATCTTAGAAAGAAAGGAGAAAATGAAAATGTTTTTGAAAAAATTAATGATGTTTATTCTAAAATAACGGATAATAACAAAAAATTAGGACAAGAGAATTTAAGTATTCAATCTGTTTTAAGTATCTATCAAATAGTATTGATTTCCCGCTATGGCTTATCGAAATCATTATATGAATACGGGACAGACAGATTTTTTATGCAATTATTTGATACAAAATTCAGAATTGGGAATTATGAAGATAATCTTTTTCTTAAAGATATTGACAAAATAGATTTGTCTTTAGAGGATTTATATGAGATTATTGAAAGTCAGTTTATTTGGAATTACAATGAATACCTTACAAATGAAGATGGTTGCGCAATGCATTTTATTTGGTGGTCAAGATATAGTAGGTTTGATAAATTGGTTTACATTTTTCTTTATAGGTTTAAACTAGAACCCAAATTTTGGGAAAATTTATTTTTATTTATTCGCCAATTAAATAAATTGTTTTTTATATATAGTGTTCGTTTTCAGAAAGCTATTTATGAAATTACTTATAATTTTATACCCCAATTAATAGATTCATTTATTTTAGAAAATAAGCCGTTAAATGAAATTATAGAATTAATTAACAATAAAATAGGAACAAGGGAAAGCAATAACAATGATTGGTATAATCTTGACTATTTTATTACTGAAAATCTAACAGACAATGCTAAACGTAAAAATTTGGTGTGTCGGATGTCAGCAATGTTAGAAGAAGATTATAGTTTAATGAATAATAATCTTCAAGATAAATTATTTAATTCGAAAATTGATATTGAACATATTCAATCTTACTTAGATAAAGATAAAAATAAAAGACAAGATATTTTAACTGAATGGAACAATGAAATTAATTCTATTGGAAATCTGATGGTTTTGGAAAGCGATATTAATCGTTCAATAGGAAATGAAAATTATCCGAAAAAATTAAATAACTCTACAAAAAAATCTTATTCAGAAAGTGAATATGCAATTGTAAAAAAACAAATTGAAGAACATACTATTTGGGATAAAGATAAAGCAATAATAAGAAAAGGAGAAGAGCTTGAGAAAATTTGTAAGTACTTATTTTCTTAAATAATCCAATAAAAAAAAAATGAAAAGAAACGACATAAAAACAATTTTAGTTATCGGTTCAGGTCCAATCATCATTGGGCAGGCTGCAGAATTCGATTATGCAGGAACACAGGCTTGTCTTTCCTTGAAGGAAGAGGGCTACAAAGTTATTTTGATCAACTCCAATCCGGCGACGATTATGACGGATGTGGAAATCGCAGATAAAGTGTATATCGAGCCAATTTCGCTTCAATTTGTGAGTCATATCATCAGAAAAGAGCGTCCAGATGCGCTTCTTCCGACTTTAGGAGGACAAACTGGACTGAATATGGCAGTTGAATTAGAAAAATCTGGAATTCTTGAAGAATGCAAAGTTGAAGTCCTTGGAACCAAGCTTTCAGCGATTAACAGAGCAGAAGACAGAGATTTATTCCGTGAGTTGATGCGAGAATTAAATGAGCCAGTTCCAGATTCAGATATTGTTCATACAGTTGAGGAATCGGTGGCTTTTGCGAATAGAATCGGTTATCCAGTTATCGTTCGTCCTGCTTTTACAATGGGTGGAACAGGTGGAGGAATCGCTTCTAACGAAACAGAATTAAGAGAAATTTCTGAATTAGGACTAAAATATTCTCCTGTAACTCAATGTTTGATTGAAAAGTCAATTGCGGGTTTCAAAGAGATTGAATACGAAGTAATGCGTGATGCCAACGACAATGCAATTGTGGTTTGTAACATGGAAAATATCGACCCTGTGGGCGTTCATACAGGAGATTCCATCGTTGTGGCGCCGTCTCAGACACTTTCTGATAGAGAATATCAGTTGTTGAGAAATGCTTCGTTAAAAATCATTAGAGCTTTAGGAATTGAAGGAGGTTGCAACGTTCAGTTGGCTTTAGACCCGCATTCATTCAATTATTATATCATCGAAGTAAATCCGAGAGTTTCGCGTTCATCGGCTTTAGCATCGAAAGCGACAGGTTATCCGATTGCGAAAATCGCCGCAAAAATTGCAGTTGGTTTAACACTTGACGAAATCATGAATCCAGTTACAGGAACATCTTACGCTTGTTTTGAGCCTGCTTTGGATTATGTGGTAACAAAGTTCCCAAGATTCCCGTTTGATAAGTTTGAAACAGCTGACAGAAGACTTTCAACACAGATGAAAGCAACGGGCGAAGTAATGGCAATCGGAAGAAATTTCGAGGAATCTTTACAAAAAGCGATTCGTTCTTTAGAAACAGGAATTCGCCATATCGGACTTAAAACCAAGCAAGCAGAAGCTTTGACTGCTGAAGAAATCGAAAGGAGAATCCGAGTTTGTGATGATGAAAGATTATTCATCATTGGTGATGCTTTACGAAGAGGTTACGATTGGGAAACGATTGTAGAATGGAGCAAAATTGATAAATTCTTTATTTGGAAAATCAAAAAATTAATCGATTTTGAAACAACGATTAAAGAAAATAAATTCAACAAAGATATTTTACTTGAAGCTAAAAAATTAGGTTTTGCAGATTTAAATATCGCTCATCTTTGGGGAGTTACACAGCGTGAGATTTTCAATTTCAGAAAAGAAAACGGCGTGATGCCAGTTTACAAAATGGTAGATACTTGCGCAGCAGAATTTGAGTCAGAAACGCCTTATTTCTACGGAACTTACGAAGATGAAAACGAAAGTGTAGTTTCGGACAAAAAGAAAATCATCGTTTTGGGTTCAGGGCCAATCCGTATCGGACAAGGTGTGGAATTCGATTATGCGACGGTGCATTCGGTTTGGGCGATTAAAGAAATGGGTTACGAGGCGATTATCATCAACAATAATCCAGAAACGGTTTCGACGGACTTCTCGATTTCGGATAAGCTTTATTTCGAGCCTTTAACAGAAGAAGATGTGATGAACATCATCGAACTTGAAAAACCAACAGGTGTTGTGGTACAATTTGGTGGTCAGACAGCCATTAATTTAGCGGATAAATTGGCTGCTCACGGAGTACAAATTTTAGGAACAACACTTGAAGATATCGACAGAGCCGAAAACAGAGATAAATTTGAAAAAGCGCTTCAAGACTTACAAATTCCGCAACCTTTAGGAAAAACGTCGACTTCAAAAGAAGAAGCAATTGTGATTGCAAACGAAATTGGTTATCCTGTTTTGGTGCGTCCGAGCTACGTTTTGGGAGGTCGTGCGATGGAAATCGTGTATAACGAAACCGAGTTGGCACATTATATGGAAAACGCGGTGGAAGCGAGTCCAGAGCACCCAGTTTTGGTCGATAGATATTTAACAGGAAAAGAAGTTGAAGTCGATGCAATTTGCGACGGTGAAACCGTGATTATTCCTGGAATTATGGAGCACATCGAAAGAGCGGGAGTTCACTCTGGTGACTCGATTGCAGTGTATCCTCCACAAAATTTGAATCAAAAACAAATCGATACTTTAGTTGATTATACTCAAAGACTTGCAAAAGGTTTGAAAATCGTTGGATTAATGAACATTCAGTACGTTATTTCGGATGGTGAAGTTTATGTTATCGAAGTGAATCCGCGTTCATCAAGAACGGTTCCTTTCTTATCTAAAATTACGGATGTTCCAATGGCAAAATTGGCTACCAAAGCAGTTTTAGGAGCGAAATTAACAGATTTAGGATTTAAAAATGGTTTGGTTCCAAATAAAGAAGGTGTTTTCGTGAAAGTTCCTGTTTTCTCTTTCTCAAAATTGACGAAAGTGGACATCTCTTTAGGTCCAGAAATGAAATCAACAGGTGAAGTGATGGGGAAAGATTCTACGCTGGAAAAAGCTTTGTACAAAGGCTTAATCGCAGCAGGAAGAAAAGTTCCGACGCACGGTTCTATCTTGTTTACGGTAGCTGATAACGATAAAAAAGAAGCGGTGGAATTGGCAAGAAGATTTAACGATGTAGGTTTCAGAATTTGGGCAACCGAAGGAACTGCAAAATTCTTCGAAGAGCACGGAGTTCCAACGAAAATCGGTTACAAAATCGGTGAAGAAGACGTTAACTTAATCGATTTGATTCAAAAAGGTAAAGTTCAGTACGTTGTAAATACGACTACGAAAGGAAAACAGGCCGAAAGAGACGGTTTCCAAATCCGTAGAATGAGCGTTGAAAACGGCGTTCCTTGTTTAACATCAATGGACACGGTAGAAGCCATTTTGAAGGTTATCGAAAGTATGAGTTTTAAAATGTTGGCGATGTAAGCTAATTCTTTAAACTCTAAAAATATTTTAGCTACACCTAACAGGTTTTCAAAACTTGTTAGGTGTTTTTTTATTATTTATTGAGAATTGAAATTACCCCAATTTAATATTTACCGTCTTTTTAAGTTTCAATAACAACGTAATGGTAACGTACGAAATTGACGTCAAAACAATCATTACTGGAATAAATAAATTGCCCAATTGTTCGTATTGACTGTAATTTTTGGTTGCCGAATTTATTTTTCCGAGTACAAAAAGTTCCTTTGTTTTATAAAAGAATCCTACATTTTCGGGGTCAAATATTTTAGCAAAAATTAAAAATACAAATGCGAATAATAATAGGTATAAAATGAAGAATAAAACATAAGAAAACCCATTGCCGAGATTTAAAACTAAAGCTTTAAATATTGAAATTGGATTAAATGTTTTCGTGGATTCTTCCAAGGCTTTTTGTGCTACCAATTCTTTTAGAAAAATTTCTGGCTGTCCAATTCGTTCAGTAATATTGAGAAGTTTTTCAACATCATTGCTTTCAGAATTATCGTTTTGAAAACTCTCAAAAATATGACTGTTAACTTCCATCAAAATTTCTTGACGGTTATTATAATTCAGTTTTTTTGTTGCATTTTCAATGCGCGAAATGTAATCTTTGTAGATTCTTTTTACGTTTTTATCGGCGAATTCTATTTCTTTAAATTTCATATTATATTTTTTCGATGGTGGTGTTCAGTTGTGTCCAATATGATTTCATTTCTTGAATTGTATTTTTTCCAAGATTTGTTATTTCATAGTATTTTCGAGGAATTCCCGATTCCTGTTCAATCCAAATTGCGGTCACTAAATTTTCGGTTTTTAAACGATTTAATAAAGGATATAAAGTTCCCTCAGCAATATCAGTTTCCGTTTGCTTTTTGATTTCGTTGATTAAGTCATAGCCGTAATATTGCTTTCCATCTTTTAAAACAGAAAGAACCAAAAACGACAACGTCCCTTTTTTGAGTTGAGAAATCCACTTGTTGATAAATTCTTCATTCATATTTCAAATATAAAACAAAATACATTGTTATACTATGTATTATGTTTTAATTTTAGAATTCAATTTTTAGAGTTAAACGAAAAAGCCCTCGCAGAAGTCTACGAGAGCAATTTTTAGGTTATTTTTTTTGTTTATACCATCGATTTTGATGTTAGCTGCGAAAGATTCAAAAGTTGAATTTTTTTTGTCTTTTAAAAATGTTGTACATATATTTGTACAAGTAAAAATACAATATTATGTTGATTGCTAGTGTTTCTGATTTTAGAAAAGATATAAAATCTTATTTAGACAGGGTTTCGAAGAATTTTGAAACTTTAATTATTAATCGTGGAAAAGATTCGGGAATTGTTGTTATGTCGCTAGACGAGTATAATTCTTTGATGGCAACTAACTATGAATTATCATCGAGAAAAAATGAAATGCGTTTGGATTCAGCAATTGAAAAATTGAAAACTGAAAATTCGTTTTCTAAAGATTTAATTGAGGAATAATGAAATATATTTTTGTTGACGAATCGTGGGAAGATTATTTGTATTGGCAAAAAACGGATAAAAAGAAATTGAAACGAATTAACGATTTGCTCAAAGACATTTCGAGGAATCCATTTGAGGGTATTGGAAAACCAGAGCCATTGAAACATAAATATTCTGGATTTTGGTCACGTCGAATTGATGATGAACACCGATTAATTTATAGATATCAAGAAAATGAAATTTTGATTGCAAAATGTAGATTTCATTATGATTAGCAAAAATTTTCGTGATTATTCAGAAATTTAAATCTTCAAATAAGCATCATTAAAATACTTACTCGGCTTTATATACACCTTCTCACGTTTAACATCAAAAATCCAATTAAAACGTTTTATGACATCGGCTGCGAAATAGCTGTTATGTTGCATTTTTAATTCTCCAGTAAAATATCCAGCCGCAACATTTTTAAGTTTGTATTTTCCGATTTTTAATTGAGCTAAAACCGCTTGTTTAGTCGTTACACTTTGTCCTTGCGAGTTTTTAAGTGTTTTTTCGGAAGTTGATTTTAGATGCTCGTTAAGATTATTTTTATCCGCAAAATCATTACTAAACAAAATTCCGCCCGAGTAGCCTGATTGCAGCAGAAATTCAGATTCGTATTCTTTTCCGTCGATTAAACTTTTTGCAGTGATGAAAAACTGTCCATTTTTAATTTTTAAAGAAAGTTCTGAATAGCCTTTTGTGCTTGGGTTTTTATCAAAAATTTGAAACTCATTTTTATCGTAATCGATAGTAAAAGCTTTGCCTGCGAAAACAGAAGTTCCCAGCTTTCCATCGGATTCATGACCAGATAATTCGTTATTGAAAAAACGCATGTCTTTCCATTCCAGATTTCCAATTGAAATAGTATTTCCGTCACTAATTTCGTTTTTATCAAAAGTCAAACTTGTTATTTCATGCTTTCTGTTGGGCGAAATCGAGCCATCATCTATCGCAATTTGAAACATCAAATCCAAAGAATCTTTTTTGTTAATTAAAGTTTTAACAATGATATTATTGTTTTTAGTCAAACGAAATGGGATTTTTTGTTGTGCATTAAAAGCACCAAAGAAGCCAATAGCAATTAATGAAGAAAGTATTTTGGTTTTCATGTTTTTTAAATTTTAAGAAATAGAGTAGGAATTGTTTTAAGAACTACAATGCTTCCTTAGACTTTTTGAAAAGTTAAAGTCCAAACATAGTGTTTTTAGCTTTATAAAATGAATATAATTTAAAGTTTTTATATTATTTGTAAATTTTGTTTAATGCAGATGAATAGTTTCTGAAACTTTACTAATTTTATCAAAAAAATAAATTATGAGTATCAAGAATTTAATAATCGGTTGTGCTATGGCTAGCGCATTTTTGTCTTGTTCAAGTCTTGTTAAAAATAATGCGGAAACGGGTAGTATTGTGAGAGACTGTACCGGAACTTACATCCGAATTGTAGGAAAAGGAGATTTCTTGGTTTGTAATGACAAATTGATTAAAGATAAAAAAGACGGCGAAAACTTAAGCCTAAGCTACGAATTGACAAAAGATTGCACCGAACGCGATGGTATTGTTACGTGTATGATGTTTCACGAAAATAAAGGAATGATTAGAATAAAATCATTTAAGTAAATTTTAAACAACTTAAAAGCCTTTGCCAGAGAGCGTTTTGTGTTTTGGTATAAAACTTGGAATTTCTTTTTTGTAAAACTTAAAACTTTAAGATTATGAAAAAGTTATTTGCAATGTTGATGTTAGTCGTAGGATTTGGATTTGCATCAGCTCAGTCACCATATTACGACGCTTATAGAAGTAGTATTAATGATGTTAACTGGCAGAATGTTGTAAGCGAATTGTTGTTGTCAACCACTCAACAAAATCAATTGTTCGCTCTTAATAACCGCTATTCCGATTATAATTCTTGGAACAACTATTATGGAAAAAATCCAGATCGTTGGAGAACAGATTGTTATACTGAAGTTGAAAGGATTTTAGGAGTTGGTAATTATGCTAAGTTTAAAAACAAATATTATAAAGGCCAAAATCCTGTCGCTTATTATAACCGAAACAAAAATAATGACAAAGCTTACAAAGACTATCAAAAGTATATAAAAAAGCAAGCTAAGAATAATAAACATCATGGTCGCTCGCATGATAGAGACGATGATTAGTAAAAAAGCCACTCAATATCGAGTGGCTTTGCTTTTTATTTAACTCTCATTCGGAGGCTAGGATTGATGTAAACTTTCAGTGTTTTGAAAGGCGTGATAAGGAAGTCTTCTTTAACAATACAAGTATTGTTGTAATTAACTTCTACACGATAAGTTCCCATTCCGAAGCTTCTAATATCAATGTTTTTATCTGTACTGATTATAGTGTTTGGATTGTATCGAGAATCGTTGATTTTGTACCATTTATAAGTGGTATACTGATTTCCGTAAAAGCCGTCTGTTGACAAGATATAAGTGGAAGGATCGGCGTTGTTGATCGTATGATCTATCCAATCTGCCCCGAAACCTGAGAAAGCACCTGGATTGTATTGATCATAAGTAATATTGTTGTTGTTCTGATTAGCAATTGTACTTTGCTCGCCAAAATGCAATATTTTTCCTGAAGCGTTAATGTCTTTTAGATTACCGAAATTGAAATTAGTTGTTGTACCTGTGATATTTATGTTAGCTCTTGTTCCAGGTGTACTGCTTTGTACAAACGTAACATCACAAGGTGTACCACCTAATGTCCAATTTTCAATGGTTTGTGTCTTTCCAGGTTCTAAGATATATGTTTTACCTGTGGAGAAGATTAGCTCTTTATAGGTATTACTTCCGTTTATTTGCCCATTTTGTTTAAATTCAACGCGATTAAATTTAGCTCCACCACTTATTTTTCCATATGATCCCTCAAAAGTAACATCATAAAATGTTTGAATAGCACTTGCAACTAATCCATTTCCTCCCATAATTTGAGTGAAATGTATATGAGAGGTTCCTGCATTTATTGTTGTATATCCATTTGTACTAAAATTAGCGTAAGGATGAATCATATATATCTGTGAACTTCCCAGATTAAGGATGGTAGGCTTGTTTGTACCAAAATTTGTTTGAAAATAATTACCAATCGTGACTTTGTAATTATTAGTATTCCATGTCCCAGCTTGCTGATAAAGTATATTACCAACTTCAAAATCATCCAATAAACTAATAGAATTTTCTTCTTCGAAATATAAATAGCCACCAGCAGTTTTAACGCCATTACTTTTAATAGTTTTAGCTTCTCCTGTATTACGGTAATATATATAGCTAATATTGATCGTTCCCATCCCTGCTTGCCATTCACTGGATCCATGAATATTCAAGGTTTGGCTGTCGCGTTGTGTTAATATGGGAGCGACAGTGCAGTCTGAGAAGCTAATGTTGTGAGTGTATGATATATTATCAACGGTTATGGTTTTACTGCTTGTAGTGAAACCAGAGCCTACATCAAAAAAGGTATTGTCACCAGGTCCAGGTACGCAATAACCACCAGTCCCTCCTGAGGATTGTGACCAATGAGCTTTGTCATTCCAATTACCAGATCCACCTACCCAATATAGATTTTGTCCCGTATAAGCAGGAAATGTCCAGCCTGTATTGTTTCCATTATCAACCGAGTTGTTGGCTGTGAAGTTAGCGCCACCAGAGGCTTTGATGTCTTTTATAATCGCTCCTGAAACATCAATGCTTACGCCTGCGATAGCAATAATATTAGTTTGTGTTCCTGGAGTATTTGACATAATGGTTGACCAACCGCCACACTGTGGTGTGTTAGCACTAAATAAATTGGTGATGGTTTGTGTCTTTCCAGATTCTAAGGTATATGTTTTGCCCGCAGAGAAGATTAACTCTTTATAGGTATTACTTCCACTTATTTGCCCATTTTGTTTGAATTCAGTACGATTAAATTTAGCTCCACCACTTACTTTTCCATATGGTCCCTCAAAAGTAACATCATAAAATGTTTGACTAGCATTTGCAACTAATCCATTTCCTCCCATAATTTGAGTGAAATGGATATGGGAGGTTCCTGCATTTATTGTTGTATATCCATTTGTATTAAAATTAGCGTAGGGATGAATCATATATATATGTGAACTTCCTAGATTAAGGGTGGTGGGCTTGTTTGTACCAAAATTTGTTTGAAAATAATTACCAATCGTGACTTTATAATTATTGGTATTCCATGTCCCAGCTTGCTGATAAAGTATATTACCAACTTCAAAATCATCCAATAAACTAATAGAATTTTCTTCTTCAAAATATAAATAGCCACCAGTAACTGTTTTAACGCCATTACTTTTAATAGTTTTAGCTTCTCCTGTATTACGGTAATATATATAGCTAATATTTAGAGTTCCCATCCCTGCTTGCCACTCGCTTGATCCATAAATATTCAAGGTTTGGCTGCCGCTTTGTGTTACTATAGGGGAAGTTGTGCTTCCAGAAAATGTTATGTTGTGACAATTACCAGTATTATCTAATGTGATCGTTTTGCTTGTTGTTGTAAATCCTGATTTAGAATCAAAGAAAACATTGTCTGTAGGTCCAGGAATTACAGATGGAAGTGATGATCCGCCCGAAGTTGTACGCCAGTGGTTGATATCTGTCCAGTTACCACTACCTCCAACCCAATAATAATTGGCTGCAAAACTAAATATAGCACAAAGTAATGTTAGAAAACTTAAAATTTTCTTCATAATGAATGTTTAAAAACGAAAAAAGAATTATTTAACCTTGAAGACGATATTCATGAAAGTATCCTCCGTAATCGACGCATTGTTGATAACTTGATAAGTTAGTAGGCCGTTATCATCAAGAGAAATGCTATTCGGGTCAAAAACTTTGTTGTCGAAATAAGTGACAAAATAATCCAAATCTTTCGCAGTAAGCGTCGGTAGATTATTTGCTGCAGGATTTTTAATCGCGGTTCTACTGGTTCCAGCAATGTTTCCTGCTAAAGAGTATTGCTTTTTGTAAATCTCAAACAATTTTACTCGGAATTTTTGAGTAGAAGCTTCATACCAGATATCGTCTGCTGAATTTGTAGAAACAGTTGCTGATGTTGTCGGCAGCGAAACAGAAGGTGCATAAAAATAAGAAACCACCGATTTGTGTGATAAAAATAATGGTTCCCATTTTTTGTCAATCGCATCGCCTGTCCAATACCAATAACCAATGCTATCAACATCTTTAACAGTATTAGTCGATGCAGCAGTGGCATACACAAGAGTACCAGCTTTAAGATTTGTTGTTGCAATTGCCTCTATTTGGTCACCTGAAAGTTGTGGGAAAGTGACTCCAGCAAGGGCTCCATTGTTATAGGTTGTCGGAAGACTCACATCCAAAGTTGCTTTAGGAGTCTGTGTATTAATCCCAACTTGTGCGTTAACAATGTTAATTAAAACAATTAAACAAATAGATAATTTTTTTTTCATTTGGATTTGTATTTTTTGCAAAAATATGTAATATTTTATATATAATGTATAAAATTATATATGATTTTTATTATCGTTTTATTTGTTTGAAATGTTTTAATAATTGTGATTATTGATAGTTTTATTGTGTTAAAAATTATATTGTAATATTAATTTGATATAAGTGTAAGGTGTTTTTATACTTGTTTATTCAATGAAATTTTAAATCATATTTTAATATTATAATTATTTTTAATTTTTAAATGTTTTTATAAATTTTTCTCACTTTTAGTTTAAAATATTATCTTTAAAACATCTTAAAGATTATTCTATGACTTTGCACCAGCAACGCGTACAAGAAGTTTCGGACTTTTTTAATAATAAAGACACAGTTCTAGGCTTTCGAAAACTATTAGATTGTGCGATGGATACACAAGATATGCGTATTTATCAAAAAGCAATCGACCTTACAGATTGGAAGGAAAAGAATCCCAATGATGAGGATTCCCTCATTAAGAAGTCCCAAGATTTATTACAAGAGATTTCTCAAGTTAAAGTTCAGGAATTGACTTCTGAGCAAGCAGTTCTCAAAGCTGTGGATGTTAAAAAATCCTATGGATTCAATCGTTTTTCTCTAGGACCAGTTTCTGTTGAGATTAGAAAGGGTCAAGTCTATGGTTTGGTTGGTGAAAATGGAAATGGAAAGACGACTTTGCTAAGAATTTTGGCAAAAGAATTATCATATAATGCAGGAAATCTTAGTTTTAACTTTAAGGATAAAACGACTTCTGATTTTGATCTCAGAACAAAACTAATCTACATTCCGCAGCGTACAGAAAAGTGGTACGGAAGTCTGAAAGACAATCTGAAATTCGTGCTTTCTAATTATGGTGTTAATCCCGAAGAAAATGAAACGCGAACATTAATGATGATTGCACGACTTGGTCTTTGGAATTACAAACACCTTAAATGGAGCGAATTGTCATCTGGTTACAAGATGCGTTTTGAATTGGCGAGAACTTTACTTCGTCAGCCCGAAATCTTGCTGTTGGATGAGCCTTTGGCAAATCTAGACGTCTTGGCGCAACAGGTTATTTTGGAAGATCTGAAAGCCATTTGTAATTCGGTTAATAATCCAATTGCTTTGATTCTCAGTTCACAACAATTGTACGAGGTCGAAAAAATTTCGGACAAAGTTATTTTCCTTAAAAATGGACAATACAAAGATAACCTCCAGACTTCGGAAGATGAGGTTGAAGGGCAACTCATTATTGAAATTGACACTACTGCGAGTCGCGAACAACTGTTGTTGATTTTAGAAAACCTGAATTTAAATGAGTTGAAGTATAATGGTGGAATCTACATCGCGAGCTTTGGCGAAGCCGCTAAGTTTTCGCAGGTTTTATCAGCCTTAGGTAATTCGGAAGTGGAAGTTGTCTATGTCAGAAATATTTCCAAGTCAACACGACGCTTTTTCGTTAATTAATGAAGTTTAAGATTTTAAGAAAATGAACAAGATTTCTCGTATCAATCAATATTTGCTAGAGCGCTATCCAACTATTTGGAACACCAAAATCGTTTGGATGTTGGCTTTAGCTTTCCTATTTCATTTGTTGTTTTTTGCATTTGGATTCTTTATCCATGCAGATCCAGCGAGTTTGCAAAAAAGTAGAGCAGTAGATGATTATTTTAGTTCGGGTTTTATTTTTATCAATTTAATTATTTCAGTTTTACTCTTGGTTGGTTGGCTGATTAATATGTTTAAAAATAATGCATTTAAGAATTTTTATCCAGTTTCTAGTGCCAAGTTGTTCTTTCAATTTGTCCAATATTTTATAATTATTTTCAGTTGTACAAGTTTTTATTTCTCGTACATGTTTGCGGATAAGCTTAATATTAATAGATTCTATCCCGACGCTGAGATGTCAAAAAATATTAAGTTGATTAATACAACGGTTCCTTTTTTGGCACAAAATTATAGCGATTTTACTCTTGGAAATCGTCTTTATCCCAAACCGTTTTTTGATTTGTATTGCGAAACGGATCTTCAAAAAATTGATAGAACTAAAAAGTATTTTGTCTACTACAATAGAGCATATCAGTATTATGAAGTCTATTCTAAAGTCAGCAAAAAGAAAGATAGAGATGGATATTTTGTCGTTCCAGAACCTGAAGCCAGCAACAAAACGAAAATTGCCTATTCGGAGACGCAACAGGATTATAAAACTTTCTATTTCAAAAAAGATGTTGTTGACCTTTCGCCTTATATACTAACCACAGCTCCGAGTTTTTATAATTATTCGACTATTTTTTATGATCAAGCGGATGATGATCAACCCAACTACTATCAAGGTTCAAACATCGATGATTCGGAAAGACAGGTTTCACAAAAGCAAGAACGCAAAAGAGCAGAGATTAACAAAGCTGTTGCAGAATTGTTAGACTCCAAAAACCGGGCAAATTTCGAAAAGCAATTCACTTCATTTTTCGAGCTTGCCAAAAAGTATAAAATCAGTACGAATCTTAATGCAAAGTCTTTAACGGATTTAAGCTTTTATCCAAATAATTTTGAAGTCAATAATTTCACGAAAAAATACAAGCCTGAGTTAAATGAGCAGTATGACGCTGATCGATATATGGGAGAAGATTATACTGTTGCGGCGACGGCTGCAGTTGATGATGCCGCTGTCACAGTCGATTCTGTTTATGCTGAGACGACAGTTTCACCACCTACAATTGAAAACGGAAAAGTTGTAGATTCCAAAATTAACATTAAAGATTTTAATCCAAATATGACTGATGAAGAGTCGCCAGATATCTTTTTTAAAAGAAGATTAAAGGATTATTATTTTTATTCCGACAGTCTAAAGCAGGTTTTAGAAAATGTTGATACTATCAAAAACAAAGATTATTTTCATGAGTATATTCATTTATTTTTGTGGATTGCATTTTGTTTATCAACACTTATTTTAGGATTCCGTACAACAGGACTTCGTTCAGTATTATTTGCGGTGATAACAGCTGGGGTTCTTTCTTTGATAATTGGATTGTTGGCCTTTTTGATAAATGTTGGTCACTACGGAAGTACTTATGACTATTTTATTTTATATGCATTTTTTATAACAGGTCTCCTGATTTTGATTATTAGTATTACTCAGAAAACTTTCTCCAAATTCATTAATTCTATTGCAGTCAATATTAGTATTAATACGTTTGTGGGTATGGTGATGCTGTTGTTAGTGATTATTAATAGACGACAGATTAATGCATGTGAAGCGCTAATAACTACAGAACAATATTACTCTTGCCGTGGATTTTTAGATGAAATAGGTATGGATTCTACAAGTTATTTCTTATTAATTGTTGGTTTCATTTTTATCTTTTTCTACACCAAAGTTCTTAGAAAATGGAAAGCACAACCCGAATAAAAATACTTGTTCAGTTTTCGGTTGTTGCTAAATGCTTTTCTGTTTTAATTTTGAAATAAAAAAATGGAACTTTCTAACGAGATAATGTACAAGGCTTCTTGTGATAAAAACTCCGATTTTGAGGGTGTTTTTTGGATGGCTGTTAAGACAACTGGTATTTTTTGTCGTCCAACTTGTACCGCAAGAAAACCTAAAATAGAAAATGTTGAGTTTTTTGATAATACAAAAGATCCAATATTGAAAGGTTATCGACCTTGTAAAGTTTGTAAACCTTTGGAAAATCCAGATCAGACGCCTACTGAAATCCAAAAACTTTTGGACGAATTGTCAAATGATCCAAGTCTTAAATTCAAAGATTATGATTTGGTAACGCGGGGTTTAGAGCCAGCTAATGTTAGACGTTGGTTTCTGAAACACCACGGAATGACCTTTCATGCGTTCCAAAGAATGTTTAAAATAAATTCGGCTTTTAAAAAATTACAACAAGGCGAAAATGTTTTAGAAACCGCCATGGATTCTGGTTACGAAAGTTTAAGCGGTTTTAATGAAAGTTTTAAAAACGTGTTTGGGGTTTCGCCAAACCAGTCCAAAATGGAAAAAGTAATTGACCTAAAACGCGTCGAAACTCCGATTGGGACAATGATTGCCTGTGCGGATAGTAATGGGATTTGCATGTTAGAGTTTTCTGATCGTAAAGCTTTGCCAACAGAATTAAAACAAATTTCCAAGCATTTTGATGCGAATATTATTCAAGGTGAGAATCCTCATTTTGTAACTTTGGAAAAAGAACTTAAGGAATATTTTGATGGAAAAAGAAAAGACTTTTCTGTGCCTTTGTCACCTGTAGGAACGGATTTTCAGAAACAAGTTTGGGAAATTCTCCGAACGATTCCTTACGGAACGACCAGAAGCTATCAGGAGCAAGCTAATATTTTGGGAAATCCAAAAGGCGTTCGTGCGGTTGCCAATGCCAATGGTCTTAACAAAATTTCGATTATCATTCCTTGCCATCGTGTTATTGGAAGCGATGGAAAATTAACAGGTTATGGCGGCGGTATCTGGCGCAAACAAAAACTCTTAGAACTCGAAAAAGCGATTCTTTTTTAAAGGTAAAATTATTTTGTTGAAAATTTATTTCGTGTACCAACGCATTCGGGTTTCGTATTCTGGTTTTAGTTTTAAAAACTTCCAGATTTTTTCATCATTTGGATAAGTTGTTCGGTAGAAGATAATTTTATCCGCCGAGTATTTGAAGTAAGGATGATTTTTTAGCCATTCTTCTGGTGCTTCAACCAAAGTATATTTCTGGACATCGTCTGTTGAAAATTTACAAGTGTTGATTAGTTTTTGCATTAAGTCTTTATCAATATTGTAAGTGTCTAACATCTGTTGTGTGTTGGCAAATCCCCCCAGTTTTTTGCGAAAACCAATAAAACTTCCCGCAGCTTTTTCGTCAAAGCCAAATTCGATGAGTTGCTTAAAAGTGATTTTGTTTAAATCTAATTTCGAAAAGTCAGTTTCTTGTTTTGCAATAATTTTTTCTGAGTTTGATGTTTTAAAGTTGTTAGGATTAAGAACGATGTAGTTTTTTAAATCATTAAATTTTTCTTCCGAAATTACAAAACAAGACTTGAAATCTTCTAAGCTGTGGAAGCTTCCTTTGAGATTTTTATCACGATAATTGACGATAACTTGAGCTTGTTTTTCAGTGAAGCCTAAGTTTTTCCATCCAGTGATATCTAATAAATTTGGGTCAAAGTTTTGGTAGTGAATTTCTTTTTTAGGTTTAGCAAAAGTCTTAAAATTATCAGACGTTTTGTCTGGAAGAATCAAAAAAGGTTTCATTTGAGAAAATTGTTCATCATTGATTATGAAACAATCTTTAAGTTTTTCTTTTGATACAAAACTGCCGCCGAGATAACTTTTATATTTTAAAATCGCTGCTGCTTGCTTTTCCGAAAATCCCATCTTTTGCCAATCCAGCTGTGATAGTTGATCAGGATTAAACTTTCCATTGATGTTTAGGTTTTTGGAGAATTTTGTTTTAGTGGAAGTAAAAGAAGCGTCAGAGTTTTCTAACAAAATGTAAGCTTCCAATTCTTTGTATTTCTCTTCGGAAATAGCGTAACACTTCTTTAATTGCTCTTTGGATTTGAAGTTTCCACCAACCAAATCTTTATACTTCAGAATTGTCGATGCTTGTTTTTCTGAAAAACCCAAATCTTGCCAATCTTTTAAGTTTAAATTATTTGGATTAAAAGAGGCTAAACTTTTGGCAGAATTATTAATCGGGACAAACGTCAAATTTTCAAGCTTCTGAGCATTATCCGAATAATGATTTTTGTAAAAGTGAAATAAAATCTGGAGACTTAGGACAAATAGACTACTTATTATTAAAGCAATTATTTGTTTCCGTCTCATCTGGAAGGAAAATTGCGTTTTCATAATCTGTGTTTGCTATTAAAAGTACGATTTTATTTTCTAAATATTTGAAAATATGAAGTTTATTATTGGTGATTAATGCAGGTTTGTCTTAAGTAAGACTCCAAAGTATTATTATTAAAAGAAAAATGCCAACCATGTTGGTTAGCATTTTTTTATTCTGGGATATTATCAAAGGATTTTTTAAATTTTCGAAGTTCGGCTTTTACAAACTCGAGGCGGTCGATAATACTGATGGTTTCAGAGATTTTTGTATTGGTTGTTAGTGCAATTCTGGCACCGTCCAATGTGTAACCTTTTTCCTTAACAAGGTGGTAAATCATTTTTAGGTTTTTGATATCTTCTGGTGTGAAGTAGCGATTTCCTTTCTTATTTTTTTTGGGTTTTATAATCGGGAATTCTTGCTCCCAATAACGGATAAGAGAGGTGTTGACATCGAAGGCTTTTGCAACTTCGCCTATAGAGTAGTAGAGTTTATCAGGAAGATTTACTTTCATTATTTATTAAAAACGATAAGCAAATTTAATCATTTTTTAATTGATAAAGAAGTTTTAGATAAAGCTAAAATGGGATTTCAGTTTTAATAATGATAAAATGAAATTTTTAGTTGTATATATTATTGAAAAACAGTAATTTTGCACCACTTTTTATGGAGTGATTTCAGCGAAGTAAATGATTATAAATTAACATCTTCCGAATTTCTTTAGACCATTTTAGCTGAAACTAAAAAGAAATCGGAATACAAATTAAAATTAGAATTATGTCAAAAGAGACAAATTCAGCAGAGGTTTTATTAAACCAAAACGTAGCACCAGAACAATTTGATTGGGATTCTTTCGAATCAGGTCTTAACGCAGAAGACAGATCAGAGAAAAAAGAATTAGAAGAAATCTACAATGGTTCTCTTAACGATCTTGCAGAAAACGACGTTATCGTTGGTAAAGTTGTAAGATTAACAGATAAAGAAGCTATCGTTGATATCAACTTCAAATCAGAAGGTGTTATCTCTCTTAACGAATTCCGTTACAACCAAGGTCTACAAGTAGGTGATGAGGTTGAAGTAATGGTTGACAAAAGAGAAGACAAAACAGGACAATTACAATTATCTCACAGAAAAGCTAGAACGCTTAAAGCTTGGGATAAAGTTAATGAGCTTCACGAAACTGGAGAAATCGTTAATGGTTTTGTTAAGTCAAGAACTAAAGGTGGTATGATCGTTGACGTACACGGTATCGAAGCATTCTTACCAGGTTCTCAAATCGATGTTAAGCCAATCAAAGATTACGATCAATACGTTGGTAAAACAATGGAATTCAAAGTTGTTAAAATCAACCCTGAGTTCAAAAACGTTGTTGTATCTCACAAAGCACTTATCGAAGCTGATATCGAAGGACAGAAAAAAGAAATCATCGCTCAACTTGAAAAAGGTCAAGTTCTTGAAGGTACTGTTAAGAACATTACTTCTTACGGTGTATTCATCGATCTTGGAGGTGTTGATGGACTTATCCACATCACTGACCTTTCTTGGTCTAGAGTTAACCACCCATCAGAAATCCTTGAAGATGGACAAACAGTTAAAGTGGTTATCCTTGACTTCGACGATGAGAAAACAAGAATCCAATTGGGTATGAAGCAATTAGAAGCACACCCTTGGGATGCTCTAGATGCTAACCTAAAAGTTGGTGATAAAGTAAAAGGTAAAGTAGTTGTTCTTGCTGATTACGGTGCTTTCGTAGAAATCGCTCCAGGTGTAGAAGGACTTATCCACGTTTCTGAAATGTCTTGGTCAACTCACTTAAGATCTGCAGGTGACTTCGTGAAAGTTGGTGATGAGGTTGAAGCAGAAGTTTTAACTCTTGACAGAGAAGAAAGAAAAATCTCTTTAGGTATCAAACAATTATCTAAAGATCCTTGGGAAAATATCGAAACTAAATATCCAGTAGGTTCTAAGCATGTAGGAACTGTAAGAAACTTCACTAACTT
>NZ_JASLDS010000038.1 GCF_030151385.1 Soonwooa sp. | reverse complement strand
AAAAAATCAATCGTTTTTAACTGAAAAAATCAACCAAAATCAAGGTGGTCAATTTGCTCCGAATCTTGGTGGTCAGTTTGCTCCGAAACTGGTGGTCAATTTACTCCGAATCTGGGTGGTCAATTTGTCCGTTTTTTCCACGTATTACATCCATTTGCATCTACCGCTACATATTTGAATCTAGTATTGAAATCACCAGTTGTCCACGGCGCAGAGTTTCTTGTTAGCCAGAAAAAATCTTTACTAATTTCATCTTCTTTTACCCAGTTACCAGAATCTGCAGGAACTTCGCGATAGATTACCACTTTAGAATTAGGAGAAAGACTCCAAATACCAACTTTGTTTGGTCCGTCTAATGTCCACAAAGTCATATTAATGGTATATATTGGTTTACAATCTGGACCTGTTGATACATTATGTGTATACGTGAAAGGTTTTTCAACATCCTTAGAATTCATCACCTCCGTTATTGTTCTACAACCATCTGTCACAGTAAATGTAACGTCTACATTAGCAGGTAGTGCTTGTGTATAAAAAGTGGTACGTTGTGTTGACGAAGGAATAATCAATGCTTGGTAAACAGTTGGATCACCAGCAATCTGATAAGTTGCGCTTCCTGTTTGTCTTGTATACGCTACATTACCAGAATCCATTACTAACTCTAGAATACGTTGACAGCTCGAATTAATTGTACGACGACGTGTATAAGTGTTCAAAGCTACTCTTGGTGTTTCTGTAATTGTTACACTTCTTGCTTCCGCACTTGTACAAGTTATAGAATTATCTTGTACCGTTGCTGTATAGCTTCCAGGCGCGAGATTACTAAAAGTGTGCGATGCTGTAGTGGCAGTTGCAAATGTATAAGGTCCACCTGGGCCTGTAAGCGTTACAGTGAAAGGACCATTACCACCACTAAAGCTAACTGTTACTTTTCCATTATTGGTGAACAATGGATCTGTATTAGCACAACTTGTATTTTCAGAAGTTGCTGTTACAACAATTGGCTTGTAGGAGCTGGTAGTTGTCACTTTTTTATAAGCGGTTGTGGTAGCACCTTGTTGTAGACGTACCTCATAAGCACCTGGTTTCAAATTATCAAAAGTCGCTAAACCACCTGCAGTCAAGGTTCGAAAGGTAATATCTGTTGTTGTGCCTTGTAATCTAATAGTTGCCGTAGCGTTTCCACAAGAAATACCTCCTGGCACAACTACATTAACTTGTGTATCTTGAGCACAAGTCCCAGCAATAGGCGTTAGTGTAAAAGAATTAATATCGCACTGTGCCTTGGTAAAGGACACAAATGCCAGCAAAAATGCTAAAGAATAAAATAATCTAAAATATTTATTTTTCATAATTGTTTTTTTTATTTGTATTAGTTTTTATCAATTAAATTGAATACAAGAAATTGGAATTTCCTGGTGGTGGCCTGGATTGTATATAACTACAATATGGATTTGATACTTTTAAAGTTGGTAGTATTAGCAGCTTCTTCTCAGCAAAGGGCAAGTGCATTGATTTCAACCACCAGAAGCTTATACTGGAAATAAAATGTTGTGTCGTAGGAATTGGAACAGCGAAAGTTTGTTTTACATTTTGGCTGGCAATTGCTGTTGTTTGTTCAATTGGTATGTAAAAGACTTCTAGCCTCTTAGATTCGGGAATGTATTCTTTTATTCTTTTTCTTTTCTTTACAATAGATTTTTTTGAAATTTCATCAAAATCATCTTTCGATTCTTTCTTGCTTAGTACTTTTATAGTTTCTTCATTGGAATCTATAGATTGGTTCGAAGAAAAAACTTTTGCTCCGTCACTTACATAAAAAACGGCATCTTTAGAAATAAATAAAGTAGAGCTTGATTTCGGATCAATTCGCCCATTCCCTACTTTAGCTGCAAAAGAAAAAGAAGTAACAAAAAACACCATGTACCAAGTCAATAACCTTCTCAAAATTTGAGAAAGTACAAACTTGCTTGTACATAGTGTTTCGTTTTTCATCAGTTGCATTTGTTGTGACAAAACTACTGTGACTTACACACGCATAAAAGGAATAGTCTTTTGAAATTGCCAATTTTAAAAGTGTTTTAAAATCCACAAAACACTATATATCAACAACTTAAAACAACACTCACTAAAATATTATTTAAAAAAATGAAAGAGTAAAAAGAAAGCAAAAAGTATAGAAAAATGAAAAATTCGATTCTAAAAGTATACAAATTGCACTAGAAAATATTTAAACAAAAAATCTATTTATTATGATCTTCTTTTAGATTTTGAATGAAAGCAGAAGGTGAAATTCCCAAGACTGATTTGAAAATTGTTGCAAAAGAAGAATGCGAAACAAAGCCACAATCTTCGGCTAAATAACTTATTTTATAGTTAAGGTATTCCGACTCGTTATACAATTTATGAACAATGTAATTAATTCTCAATTCATTAATATAACTATTATAGTTTTTAGCCTTGTATTTTTTTATAACCTCCGAAAGATATGTTCTATTAGTTTTTAGATAAGTTGCCATCGAAGCAAGCGATAAATCCATATCCCTATACTTCTCTTTCAGCTCAAATTTAGCAAGCCCTTCTAGAAGTTCTTTTTCTTTTACGTCAGCTAAGGAAGAATTTTGCGACACAATGATTTTAGTCTTTTGGGAATCTTCAACGACGTTCTCAGAGTTAGCAGATAGTCCATCAATATTTTTTCTATTAACGTCATTTCTTTCGTTTCTCAATCTGTTAATGATCCGTTGATATTTTTCTTTTTCATTCTTTTTGCGATAAACGAGAACCGAAACCAAACCAACACTTAAGAGAATTAAGGGTAAAAGCAAATAATAAATAAGTGAGTTTTTGCTTTCAATAGTTTTATCTTTTTCTTGTTCGACGTGTCTTACAGATACTTCGGCTGCATTAACTTCAAGAGCTTGTGTCTCACGCTCCAAAGAATCCTTCTTATTAAGGTGAGCTTCGGACAACTCAGGCCTGTTCTTGGCAACATAGATTTTAGCAAACAAATTGGAACGTGTCGCAACAACATCTGGATAAGATTGCTTTTCCTTAATTTTAAAATCATTAAGTACAATCAACGCAGAATCCGTTTTACCTGTTTCGAACAAGAAGCGACCAAAAGCGGTATTATTCTTGAGTTGAAATTCATAAATTTGATTTTTATCAAGAGCAATTGCATTTTTTAAATATGGCTGTACATGTGCATAATCTTGCAATTCTAAATATGAAAATGCAATTAGCTGATTAGCCAACATCGTCATAAAAGTCTTTTGTTGAACATTAGAAATTGTTTGAAACTCAGGTAAAATTTCTTTCCCGAATTTTATACAATTTTTATAATCTCGTGATTCAAAAAGAGCATTTAACTTTAGTGCGGTATATGCTAAACGATGCATTGGATCTTTCGGAACTTTAGATGGTGATCGCATTAAATTATTGGCATCTTCCAAATTTTTTAATGACAAATTAAACATCTTCAAATGGCTGTATACCTCAGCAAGAGCAAGATGATACATAACACTCTCCCGCTCACTTCCCATTTTATCTACCAAATCCTTGGATTGCAAATAAGTTTTAAGAACATTAGGTTCATCTCTTAATCGCGAATATAGATAAGCCTTTTGACGGATAAGAATAATCCTTGCCGAATCGCTATTTAGTTTTGGTAAAACAGTATTAATTTCTTCTATCGCTTTTTTAGAGTCTTCTTCTTTTATTTTTAAATATTGAAGTTTACTAAGAACAGAATCACTTTCTTTCTTTGTGAATTTCTTTTGAGCGAAGAGCAAAGACGTAGTCAAAAAAAAGCTTAAAACGAATATAAATTTCTTATCCATATATGTTACTCTGTTATGTAATCTATAAATTGACATTTTTATTATATCTCCCAATCCCTACTTGTTTATTACAATCGTAAAATAAAACACCAATTACAATAATGTTTTCAGAAAGCAACATGAAAAATTACGAATTATTAAAAAATACACCAATTTAACAGTATAATAAACACTAAAACAAAACAAATATATTTCTAAAATTATAAATTGGCAAATTATTTTAAAAATACTGCAAATAAAAAGAGCAGCCAATTGGCTGCTCTCATATTTTTAAAAGTGTTTAAAAATCTTATTTGAAAAGATATTTAACACCGAAAGTAACTGATCCTAAGTTAAGACCGAAGTTATAGTTATCAATGCTTTCAGCATCTTTATATTTCGAAGTTCTATAACCGAACTCTCCTAAAGTAGCTTCAACAGTCCAGTTTGGAGCGATGATGTAATCGATACCAGGCTTAACAACAACTCCAAAACCAGTAAATTTGTCCTTACCTACTTCAGTTCCAGCTTGCTCATACTTATCATTACCAAATTTCATTGGCACAGACAACTGACCGAATAATAAGAAGTTATCAGAAACATTCCAATACTTTCTTACCAATGGCTCAATAACGAAAGCTGATGTTGTATTTTTATAATCTACAACTGTATTGTTAGTAACATCAGTAAGGTTTCCTTTTTTAGAGTTAGACTCGTAACCAACACCTAATCCAATAGCTACGTTAGGTGCTACGAAATATCCTACAGTCGGGATAACTGAGAATGAATCTTTTGTCACATCACTGTTATTATTTTTTTCACCTTGGTAACCTACTGTTCCTGTGATGAATTTTGTTCCTTGAGCAATTTGAGCGTTTGCTGCTCCGAATAGTGCTAATGCACCTACTAGAAATACTTTTTTCATTGTAATAAAAATTAACGCTGCAAATGTATAGCAATCAATCTTAAATTTTTTTAACATAGGTTATGAAATATATCAGTAAAATCGAATAAAAAAATTCCGTAATAACACATTATGACAAAACAAATACCCAAATTATGACATTAGCAACCGAATTAATTACAAAACCCAAAAACCTTCAAAAATACAACGCATTTCCAATTACAATTTCAAAAATTATCATAATTCATTGTTTTTAAAAACAAGTGATAAACATCTTTCAATAAAAGTTTTTAAAATTACAAGGAAAAGAATTTAGCTTTAAAAGACTTCGTAGGTTAATAATCATTAATAAAAAGCACTAAAAAAAGCACCCAAAATTGGATGCTTTATATAAGTAAAATAAGCTCTAAAAATTATTTACCGAAAGAATACGCGTAACCTAAGTTAACAGATCCTCCGTTACCTCCATTTTGAGAAATTCCTCTGTAACTTAAGTTAACTTCACTAGGTCCAAAGTGGTAAGCTGCTTTAGGTGCATAATAAAAACCACCATCACTATTACCATCAGCGAATGCAAAAGCATATCCCAAATCTACTGTCAAACTAAATTCTGGGGTAAAACGGTATTGTCCAGATGCTGCTATTGGAACTATGTTTAAATTGGGCATTTTAATTGTACCATAACCAGTATCAACATCTTTACCAAAATAAATATTATATCCTGAAGCAAGACCTAAATTAAAATCTGTCGCAATTGGCCACAAATAAGAGGCATCAACACCTGCAGTAAAACTAGATGTATTTGACGCATCACCAACTGGCAAACCTATGTTAGCTCCTAATTTAAAACCCGATTGAGCATTCATCGCTCCGAAAAGTGCTAAAGCACCTACTAAAAATAACTTTTTCATAATTGTAATATTTGTATTATTTAATTTCTTTTTTAACATAATCAAATATGAGACCAAATTATAAATTATGTTAATTTTTTTGATAAAATTTAATCACAAGCTGCATTTCTATTTCCTATAATCACATTTATACAAGACCTAATAATACAACTTAGCAACCAATTAACATTAATTAGCAAAATATAAACATTATAAATAAGAAAAGGCTCGTAAAAACGAGCCTTTTCTAAAATTTTATAATAACTAAAATTATTTCTTAATAATTAGGTTTTGACTTTGTACATCACCTCCGTTATTAATCAACATTCTATAAGTACCTGTTGACAAATCAGAAACATTAATTTTCTCACTTGCAACTTTACCTTGTTTTAGTAATCTTCCAGATTGATCATAAATCATGTAACTAGCATCAGCAGACTTGTTAGCAATAGATACATTAACCTCTCCTTTTGCAGGGTTAGGATAAATTGTAAATCCTTTTTTAGCAATATCACTAACTGCAAGATTCTTCTTAACCGCAAATGGCGCAGAATTAACTGCAAAGTAAATATTATCAACCGCTCTAATCATAATTCTAGCCGAAGCGATATTTTCATTTGGTAACATTACTTGCGCAGATCCACTGTTAGGAATACTGTTTGCGATGGCAATGTCAAAAGTTTGACCATTATCTTTTGATAACAAAATCTGAACAAACTGTGTATTAATTGGTGCTGCATCAGTACCTGCCACATCCCAAGTAACCGTCATTGGCACTGCCGCATCATATTGTGCATATGCATCTTGTGAAGTTACTTTGAAAGGGCCCGCATTTGCAACAACAACTTGCATCATAGCTCTTGCCGATTGTGCACCTGTTGCTTTGTTATCACTTACAGAAACGTTAAAGTTAAGATTTCTAGCTACTGTTGGAACAATTTCCCATTTAGAAGCAAAATTATTTACTAATACATTTTCCATACTTGGGAAGTATCTTACACCCGAAGTCGATGGAATAAACGATCTAAATACTGGTCCTCCTGTAGCAGTTGCAACTGGCGGCTGTGTGCTATTTTGGCTATCCATTTGCTCCCAAAGATAAGTAACTGCATCTCCATCAGGATCAGTTGCAGAAGCAGTTAAAGCAAATGCAGTTGATTTTGGAATCGTGTAATCTTTTAGATCAGAAATAACTGGTGGTTGATTATTGTTCGCAGTTTTAACTGAACAATCATTTGGCTTGCTGATAAAGTTATAGATCTCATTCACGCTAATACCATGGAAGTAAGGATCACTGTGAGCTTGGATATTGTTATCTGGTCCACAAATACCCGCATAAGCCATAATGGTAGAACCACCACCTGGTTCAAAAGCTGTTGATAAGTTTCTGTTACCTGTGCAACTTCCTTGTGTATTATTATTGAAAGTATGATTAGCTCCAAACTGATGTCCCATCTCATGCGCAACATAATCAATATAGAAAGCGTCATTAACTGGTGTACCAAGACCAGTTACACCTCTTGCTTTTCCGCTACCACATGGTGATTGAAGCTGTGCGATACCACCACCTCCTGTGCTATATACGTGACCAATATCATAGTTAGCAGTTCCAATAACTTTATCAACTATATTTTGATTTTGGTTCAACATCGTAGATCCTTCATTGTTTGTATATGTCAAACCTGTTGGATAATCAGCAGCTGTTAAGAAGATAATTTGATCATTATTAGGAACCATTACCATTGTTAATGATACTGTTTTCTCATAAACACCGTTAACACGCGTCATACTAGCAACCATTGCTGCTAAGACTGCAGCTTTCTTTTGCTCAACTGTACCACCTGACAATCCCGCTCTGTTAACATGGAAGTTAGCATACTGATATGTACAAGCCAATGCTAAACGATAAGTTCTAAATTTACCGTCTTGCACCACTGGATATTTATTAGCGTCTAAGCCTTTATTAATAAAATCCTCATTTTCTTCAGAAAATCCACAGTTGAATTTTTCTGGAGCATTACCTAAATCTTTTCTTTTGTATACGATGTAAGTTTTGTTATCCTTTGTGTAGTTATCCATGTAACTAACCTCTCCTCCATCAAAATACATAACATTAACTCCATCTGTAGGTGTAACACTGAATCTAATAGTGTTAGACTTATTTCCTTTTTGATAACCTACGTATGATCTAATATCTGAATATTTAGCTTGTAATTCTGGTGCTAATACAGAAGCTTCTTGTATTACATAATCAACAAAATTTCCATTAGAATCAGGAAACTTTAGTACCAATCCCTCATTATTTGAGTCTCTCTGAGGTGCATTCTTTAGAGCTGTTTCAATGTTTTCTAAATTCAAATTATACAATTTGAAATTCGAAGGTTGCGAAAGTCTCTGCGTTGTTTGTTTACCTGCAACATTATTAGTTTTGCTCCAATAGTTGGCTTGCCCAAATACGGATGCAGAAAGAACAACTGCTGCGCACGTAAAGAAATTTTTAATCATAATATTATTTTGTAATTAAGTTAATTATTTTAGCATCATATTTTTTCAAAAGTTTAATAATTATCAAACTTTTATATCTACTGTTAATGGGATATTGTTTATTTTCTACATCTGTAACTTCAATATTAAGTTTCCCATCTAGCATATTAACAGTTTTAATTTCAATATCATTTTTGGTTTTAGGAGTTGAACTTACAGCCACTAAGGTTTCATTTTCTTCATATCCTGGAATGGGAATTTGTCTAAAACCCTTTGCAGAAGCAAATAGATACTTATACAAATTATCAACCTCATCCTGACTCTTCAAAACTTCAAATGAATGATCTCCCAATACTTCAAATTTAGATTGATGAACTATCTCAAAATCAACTGGAACAGCTTGCTGTTTAGCCTCTAATTCTAAGTTCTTTTTAGGTGCACAATTCAAAAAAAAAACGAAGCCTAAAAAAGCAAAAAGATACTTCATGCAAAATCTCAATTCTATTAGCATTTCACAAATATATTAATTATTTGGAAAAGATTTACTTGTTTTGTTGATTTTGTTGCTCTTCTTTATTATATGCCAATATAATTTTCTTAACCACAGGATGTCTAACAACATCTTCTTCTGTAAGATAGACAAAGCCAATCTCCTCCACTTCTTTCAAAATTCTCATCGATTCTCGAAGTCCAGATTGTTGATTTTTAGGCAAATCGACCTGACTTGGATCACCAGTAATAATAAATTTGGCATTCATTCCCATTCTGGTTAAGAACATCTTCATCTGAGAATGTGTTGTGTTTTGCGCTTCATCCAAAATCACAAATGCATCATCCAAAGTACGTCCACGCATAAAAGCCAAAGGCGCAACCTCAATCACCTTCTTCTCCATATAACCTTCCAACTTCTCATGTGGAATCATGTCACGAAGTGCATCATACAAAGGTTGTAAATAAGGATCCAACTTTTCTTTAAGATCACCAGGTAAAAAACCTAAACTCTCCCCTGCTTCCACAGCAGGTCTCGTTAAGATAATTCTTTTAACCTCTTTATCACGAAGTGCACGAACTGCCAAAGCAACACTGGTATAAGTTTTACCTGTCCCAGCAGGACCAATCGCAAAAACCATATCTTTTTTATCACTGGTTTTCACCAATTTTTTAAGATTTGAAGTTTTCGCCTTGATCACTTTTCCGTTAACACCTTTAACAATAATATCTTGATCAAAAACCAATTGCTTTTCTTCCTCGGATTTTATTCTTAAAATAGATTCAACATTTTTGAGATCGATGCTGTTATGTTTAGAAATAAAAGCAACAATGTCATCCAATCTAGATTTTAAAACATCTAAAGTTTCTTGATTTCCCATCGCAAAAATATAGTTATCGCGACCAGTAATTTTAAGCGTTGGAAAGGTTGATTTAATTAAATTAAAATACTGATTCTGTACACCATAAAAAACTTTTGTATCGATGTCAGAGATTTCATAATTTAGTTCATACATATATTTTCAGAGTATTTTTCCTAACAAATATAAGAATTGATTTGAGGAAAGCCTTGACCTGAGAATATATTTATAGTTAATTTTGCATAAAATAAAAAGGATGCCCATTATAAGCTTAACTTCGGATTACGGAACTGTTGACCATCGCGTTGCCTGCATCAAAGGCAGCCTCCTCAGCCAAAACGAAAATATTAAGTTTGTAGACATCAGCCACAATATCTCTGCTTACAACCTGCAACAAGCAGCTTATATTTTACGAAGTTCGTACAAAAGCTTTCCCGATGGCAGTATCCATATTATTTGTGTGGATAGTTTTTACCACAAGGACCGAAAAAACATTCTTGCAAAAATTGATGGACACTACTTTTTAGCGGCAGATAATGGTATTCTTAATTTAATATTTTTTGATATTAAACCGGATTATATCTACGAAATAACGCTTGACAAACGTTTTGATGATGCTATTAACTTTACCGCAACAGATATTTTTGTTCCAGCGGCGGTACATCTACACAATGGCGGTATACCAGATGTTATCGGAAGACCTTTGCCAGAAATGAAAGAAACTTTCTTTGTAAATGCCAGTTATAAAGCTTCTGAAAAGATGATTATTGGCGAGGTAATGTATGTCGACAATTTTGGAAATGTTGTGTCGAATATCCATAAAAGCCTTTTCGAAAAACATGCGAGTAATTTTAAAAGCTTTACTGTGAAATTCAGAAATATTGTATTGACCAAAATTTTTAATCAATACACGGATTTGGTGGTGAATTGGAAGCAAGAACAAGAATATCACGGAAAGTCTGCAGTAATTTTTAATGACAATGATCTTCTAGAATTAACCGTCTACAAAGGCAATCTTCACAATGGTGCTGCTTCGCTGTTCGGCATGAATATGGGCGAAAAAATATACATTGAATTTAATTAACGTCATTCATAAAAAAGCAAAAAGCGCTCGTTTTCAACGAGCGCTTTTTTTATCAAATTCCGTAGAGTTTATTTTACAAACTTTTTCGAAACAACTTGTCCATCAATTGTTGCATAAGCAATGTAAACGCCTGCTGCTAATTGACTGATATTAACATCATAATCTCTGTCTAAGGCAAGATCTGTTTTAACAATCTTTCCTGTCATATCAAAAATCTCAAGCTTAGCAACTGATTTATTTGATTTAATATTCAATACTGTTTTTGAAGAATTAACTACTGCAGCGAATCTGATTGTTTTGACATCAATTGTAGAAAGCGTCTTACACTCAACTTTAGCGATCCAACCTTTATCCACAAGTGATTCATTAGAAGAAAAACGGATTGTAATAGCACCTGTCGCATGCGTAGACTCGAAACTACCTAAGTCTTGTGTTCCAGATATATTAACACCGCCATTGTACAAAAATGACCCTGATGCAATATTAGGTCCATTATAAATTCGCATAAAATCTCGACCCTGTTCTGTCGCAAACTCTGTAAATGTCAATTTTATTTTATCATCTGGATTTGCTGGTGTAAAGGTTTTAATAATTAGTTCATTATTTCCATAATTATCATTTTCACCTCCCGTATCTGTAAAATTAAGATTTGTACCACACCATTGTGCATCTGTCATTATTAGCTGTTTATAGGCAAACGCGTTTTCACCTCCACAATTTGCTCCTGCCGAAACATAATAATAAGTGTTTGGCTCAAGATTAGTAATATTAATCACTTTATTAGTTACAACTCCTTCTTTCACCACTGTACCATTTGCCTTAGCAACTCTATATTTCCATTCCGTTCCACCCTTCGTATCAACAATTGTAGCTACAGCAGAATTGCTTGTAAGATCAGAAATTTGAAGATTAGACATCGTCGGGTTACAGCCTGTTATACAATCCGTGTTAAGACATGATTTAGAATCTACTGTTTGACGAATTAAAGCACCTGGTTGTGGACCAAATCCTAAAGCCAAGTTAACCCCAACGCCACCAACCAAATGACAGTAACTCATAATCGTACCTTGTGTTGGAATCGGACCATCACAACCTTCGGAGTAACCAGCTGAAGGACCACAACCATCAATTGGTGTATTATCTCCATTCCATACACAAGCATGTGTGTGTGGCGAACCTAAAGAATGTCCCATCTCGTGAGTCATTGCCATAATCGTCCACGAATAGGTTGGTACATTTCCATAAGTCATTGCGATACCAGAATAAGCATGCTTATTGGTTGTACACAATGAGTTAAGATATGCTACACTCGTCGTTGTTGGATAATTTACCAAGTGTGCCAAATCACCATTAAAAGTCGGACGATTTGTTCGGAATAATGCTAAATTTTCACTATAACCTCCCGTATATGGATCTGCATCTGTCCAGATATAAATTTCGTGCAATGACATTTTAACACCATCATTATTGTACAAAGTCCCAATATTGTTGTGGATAGCTGTTATCCAGTTGGTTGTTTTAGTTATATCTCTACCATTCTGCACATAAGGTTTATTACAAATTTCATAATAGACTCTTACACAGTTTTCTGTAGTTGCAGCAGTTTTGGAAATTGTAGTTGGATCAAAAGAAACTTTTTGTTTTTGATTTTCCATCATTTCGTCAGTTTTACAAACGAACTTACTTTCTCCTGTTAAAGTAGCATCAGAATAAACAACAAAATCTTCTGAAGTTAAAGCCTTTCCTAAAACAACATTTCCTTTTTTAAGATCCGAAGCTATTCCGACAACATCATTGTCAAAAAAGCTAAAAGCCACAATTGAAGAAGGATCTCCTTTAACAATCCCTTGATAATAAACACCTGGTTTATAATTTTTAAATTCACCTTTATCTGTCTGAACGATTAGGTTATTTTGTCCACCAAAAATATCATTCTGTACCAATTCTACAGTAATTGAACTCTCTCTGTATGGGAAAGTCATCTCAATTGCTGTTGGACGTTTTGCTACAAGATCTTGCAACTGCTTTTTATCAAGATTAAGTGCAATCGCATCTGTCGCTGCCTTTTTGTAGGCATCATTTCGGTTTGCAACATCGTTTTTCTGGAATAAATTGTAGCTAGCAAAAGCTTGTCGGCTTGCTTTGTAATCTTCAATTTTCTTTGCTACCATTTGTCTAGATTGTCCAAATGATAAAGAAATTACAGAAAACAAGAATACAACTTGTAAAAATCTCTTCATTTTTTATTTATTTTTAAACTTTTGCAAATAAAAGATAAATATTTGACTTTTCACAATTTTCAAACTTTTTGAGTTCCCTAGAATTTTTGTTTTGGCAATATGAAGTATATTTGCAAAAATTTGACACGTGCTCTATTTGATTATCAAAGCGATTCACATTATCTTCATGGTCAGCTATTTTGCTGGAATGTTTTATTTGCCAAGGATTTTTGTTTATTATAAAGACACCGACGATTTCGAAGCAAACAAACAAAATGTTCTGCGTGAGCAATACGCGTACATGGCAAAAAGATTATGGAACATCATCATCGCCCCAGCAGGCATTATTATGCTTTCTTGTGGTTTAATAATGATTGGACTCAATTCTGGGATAATGAAAATGGGATGGTTCCATCTGAAATTAACTTTTTTGATTGGACTTTTAGCTTACCATATTTGGGCTTGGAAAAAAACAAAAAATCTCCAAACCTTAAATGGAAAAACTTTAGAAACCTCTAATATCAAATTAAGACAAATCAACGAAATTGCAACTTTCCTTTTATTTGCAATTGTTTTTACCGTAATTCTTAAATCTTATATTATCGAATATTGGTGGCAATTATTACTAGGTTTTATCGTTATCATAGTGCTTATTATGGCAACTGTTAAATTGGTAAACAAAGGAAAAAAATAATTTTAAGTTGGAAGCAAAATAACATTTGGCCGAAAACAAAACACTATACACAAAACACTACAAAGAAGCATGTTTGCAATATTAAAAAAAGAACTTTGGAGCTATTTCGGAAACTGGAGCGCGTGGGTTATCATTGCCGCTTTTAGTTTTGTATCAGCTTTATTTCTTTTCTTCTTCGAAAATAGTTTTAACATTTTAGACATCGGAACGGCTTCCCTACAAAGCTTTTTTGTGTTAGCGCCTTGGTTATTGATGTTCATCATTCCCGCTTTAACGATGCGAAGCTTGGCAGAAGAACAACAATCTGGAACTTTGTTGTGGTTATTTTCTCAACCTTTAAAAATTTCGGATATTATTAATGGTAAATTCTTTTCGGTGTGGACCATTGGTATTTTGTGTTTAATTCCGTCATTAATTTATTTCTACACGGTTTATAATTTAGGAATTCCTGAGGGCAATATCGATATGGGAATGACCTTTGGAAGCTATTTTGGATTGATATTTTTAATTGGTGGATTTTCTGCTTTAGGCATTCTCGCATCATCGTTTTCGTCAAACCAAATTATGGCATATTTGCTTGGGGTTTTACTTTGTTTTGTGATGTATTTTGGCATCGAACAATTGGCAAGTTATAAGTTGCTTGGCGGTGCGGATTTTATCTTGCAAAATTTTGGATTTTATCAACATTTTATATCTTTCACAAGAGGACTTATCGATACTCGAGATGTATTTTATTTTGTATTAGTGATGTTTATTTGTCTTAAAATCGCTCAATTTTCGGTATCAAAAAAGAAGTAAAACTTCCTATATTTTTTAAAAATGAATAAAAACAAAATCATATATATTCTCGTAGGACTCTTGCTGTTGTTAGGCATTTTCGGTATTTTCTACAAACGATTTGACCTAACTTCCGAGAAGCGCTATACACTTTCTGATGCGACGATTAAAACTTTGGAGTCCATCAAAAAACCTGTAATGATTGAGGTTTATCTTGATGGTGATTTTCCAGCTTCTTTTAAACAGTTACAAAACGAAACCAAATTCCTTTTGGACGAATTTCGAAAGATAAATCCAAAAATCGATTATAAATTTCGCGACCCAATTGCAGAAAAAATCCCAATGGACACGTTGCAAGCAATGGGAATGCAACCGTCAATGTTGCCAGACATCAAAGACGGAAAAATCACGAATATCGTGATGTATCCTTATGCCGCGATTAAGTACGATAATTATGGATTTTCGATTCCGTTGATTGTACAACAAACTGGCATTGACTCTAGCGAACAACTTAACAAATCCATTGAAAGTTTGGAGTATAATTTTGCTTCAAACATCAAAGCGATGACCGAAGAACACAAGAAAAAAATTGGTTTCTTGGTTAATCAAGACGAATTGGGGAAACAAGAATTCACCAGCTTTATCGATATGGCTTTGGAGAATTACGATGTTGGTCCAATTATCCCAGAAAACAAAACAGAACTTAGCACAGCCGATATTCCTAGATTAAAACAAATGGATGCTTTGGTGATTGCAAAACCGCGCAAAGCTTTCACTACCAACGAAAAAGTTATTATCGACCAATACATTATGAATGGCGGAAAAAGCCTTTGGATGTTGGATGCTGTTAACGCAGAAATGGACACACTTTTCCGTTCAAAAAAAATTATGGCATATCCTGTTGATATGAATTTGACAGATATGATGTTCAGTTACGGCGTTCGTGTCAATCCAGGTTTGGTTAAGGATATGAAGCAATCCGCGATGATTCGTTTGGTAACTGGTGAAGTTGCAGGAAATCCTCAATTTACAAATTTGATGTGGCCTTATTTCCCTCTTGGAATTGCTCAAAATCAAAATGCGATTACCAAAAACATTAATCCTGTAAAATTCGAATTTCCAACTTCTATTGATACGCTTTCACGAAAAAACACGAAGTTCAATGTTCTATTTGAATCGAGTAACAAAACGATAACCAAAACGGTTCCTAATTATGTTTCGCTTTCCGAAATGGTAAAAATGGACAGTGTTGGCGTTATGGAGCAAGTGTCGTCACCGAAAATTTTCGCAGTGTCGTTGGAAGGAAAATTCCAGTCGGCTTATGCTACTCGAAGTGAGAAAAATGGCTTTCCGAATTTTAAAAACCAAAGTCCTTTTAACAAAATGATTGTTATTGCAGATGGCGACATCGCGCGAAATCAAACCGTTAAAGGTCAAGCGATGCCTCTTGGTTTCGATTATATGACGCAACAACGTTATGGCAACGAACAATTCCTTAGAAACTCGCTCGATTATCTTTTGGACGATTCCAATCTTATGGAACTTCGAAACCGAAACATCGAAATGCGACTTCTTGACAAGCAACGCACCGATGCGGAACGTCAAAAATGGCAATGGTTAAACTTGCTTTTACCACTCGGAATTCTCGGTGTACTTGGCGCATTATTCTTTTGGCTCAGAAAAAAGAGATTCTCATAAAATAAAAGCACCATTTTATTTTAAGCATTAACTTAACCAAATGACTCCCAAGAAATTACTAATCCTAATCTTTGCGCTTTTTGGGTTGATAATTAATGCGCAGAAAACCAAACAAAAGGAATATGTTTTCTTTTTGCACAACAAATTTCTGGAAACTCATGCTCTTGACGAAGCACATCCACAATATGGAATCCCAGAATATCAATCCATTTTGGATAAGTTGAAAACCAAAAATTCAATAATAATTTCCGAAAAAAGAAAAGCATATACTGACCCTCAGCTTTACGCAAGAAAGATTATCACTCAAATTGATAGTTTGCACAGAAACGGAATTCCGTTTAATCGCATTTCCGTTGTAGGAACGTCGCAAGGTGGCTATATTGCGCAATATGTTTCTTATTTTTCGAAGAATCCTAAGCTTAAATTTGTTATCATCGGTTCCAGCTTTAAAAATGATTCCATGAACTTGAATAAAAATTTCAAATTGTATGGAAAAATACTGTCGATAACCGAAAAGAGCGATACCGACAGCGAATTATTATCCAAACAAAAAAGATATAGCAATTCAAATATCAAATATTTTAAAGAATTAGTTTTGAATACGGGACTCAGTCACGGATTTTTGTTCAAGGCGTTGGACGATTGGATTTTACCAACCAAAGAATGGATTTACAACAATTAAATCTAAATCTTATGTGAAGTTTTAGCGTCGAAAATCTTTATTAAAGAATTTCAATCTTTTAAAAATAAATTGGCATTTTACTTGATGAATACTCTTTAAAAAAAGAGATTTTCACAAAGTAAAAGCTCATAATTTTATGCTAAAATGATGTACACCGAAATAATTCCACAAAATGAATTAAGACCTTATGTTAGGTCTTTTGGATTGTTGGAAGATGACAGTTTGCATCATCAGAATAAGACTTTCAAAGTGATTGCTGATGGCAGTGCTGGACTTGTTTTTCAGGAAAATCCTGAATCTTTTTTGTACGAAAGCAAAGGGAAATTGCCACAACTATTTTTGCATGGTTTAACGACTTCAAATTCTCAAAAAACAGTTCAAAACAAGTATCGAAATATCTATGTACAATTAGAACCAACGGCGATAAAATCTATTTTTGGAATGGATGCCAACGAGCTCACAGACGAATATATCGACCTGAATGACATTGTAAAAAATGATTTGACCGAGCAACTTCTCAACGCCAATAGCTTTGAAAAAAGAGTGAAAATTATTTCTGATTTTCTTTTGCTTCAAATTGCAAAAAACAAACATCGTGAAAACCTCAAAACGCTTTATGCTATTGGAAAAATCAACACCGAAAACAATGATAGTTTGCTAGAAATTCAGAAAGCGTTAAATATTTCGGAGCGCTCTTTGGAACGAATTTTTAAAAGTGATGTTGGTATTTCGCCTAAACTATTTTTTAGAATTTGTAGATTTCAAGCAGCTTTGGAAAGTATTCGTGAAGGAAATTTCACTTCCCTTACCGAAATCGCTTACCAACATGCTTATGCCGATCAATCGCATTTTAATCGAGAGTTTTTAAGATTTTCGGGGATGACTCCGAAACAATTTCTTTCAAAAACAGATGAACAATCTCCTAATTTTCCAGAACTGAAATAATAGTCTTGTCGGCTTTGTTCTATTTTTTGCTTTTTCACCAAAATACCTTTGTATCACAATAATATTTTAAAAATGGAAAACAAAAAAATCACTGTTTTTGGTGCAACAGGAAAAATTGGGTCTTTACTGCTTCAACATTTATCCTACGCAAAAGTGGCGACTGTCGCTGTAACCCGAAATTTGGAAAATGTAGTTTCACTTCCTTTTATTGAATGGAAAAAAGCAGATATTTCGGATATAGAAAGCCTTTATGCAACAATGGAGGCTTCCGAAGCGGTTTTTCTACTTTCGGGACTTAGCGCCAATTTCGTTGAAGAACAAAAAAACGTCATCAAAGCCGCAAAACAGTGTGGTGTAAAGCATATTGTAAAACTATCTTCGGGTGCCGCGGATAAAAACTCAAGCTTTTACATTCCACAAACGCATGGAATTATTGAAAATTTTCTGATTGAATCGGGCATGCATTACACGATGTTGCGTCCAAACGGAATCATGCAAAATTGGCTGGGAGACATCGCCGAAAGTGTAAAAAAAGAACGCCGTTTTCAGGAATCAACAGGAAGCGGAAAAAGGGCGTATGTTGATGCGAGAGATATTGCCGAAGTTGCTTTCAAATGCCTGACATCAGCAGAATTGCATTACGATAAAATCTATTTACTAACCTGCGATAAAGCGGTAAATTATTACGATGTTGCCAATGCTATTAGTAGTGCTATTGACGAAAAGGTGACTTACATTCCGATTTCGTTGGAGCAAGCCAGACAAGAAATGGGGAAAGCTGGAATGCCACAAACACTGATTGATACCTTTATATCCTACGATACGGCACAACGAAACGGCGAAACCGAAATAATATCCGACAATGTGAAAACTATTTTGGGAAAACCCGCCAGAACTTTAGAGGAATTTGTGAAAGATTATGTCGGTAAATTCAAGTAAGGATGCGATAAATATTGCTTTTATGTTTTCTGAAATTTTTGCAATCCGAATAAATTAAGTGTTAAAATGAATGCCTTTGATAATTTTTCTTGGCTGGAGTCTAGTCGCTTTTAGCATATTTTTTGTAGCTTAGTTTAGTATTAATAAAGTGAAATCTTCAGAATTTCAGGTTGCTTTTATTTAAATGAATCACAATTTGCTTTTTGAAATGGGCAAGGAAAGTAGATTAAAGCTGAATGATAGGGCTTTTGAAAAATAATTGCAAAAAACGCAAACTGCTTCTATTCTAAAAATAGGCAACTATACAATGTATTTTGTATAACAGATACAATTACGATGAGGAAAGAAAGAAATTTGTTAAGAGAAAATTGGGCGGATTTAAGAACTGAAATCAACAAAGCAATTGCTGACCAAGGAATTCTTGACAGTGATTTTCGATCATTACCTATTCATGGAAATTGGCAACAAATTGAAGATAAAATATATCATACATTCTGTAAATTAACTCACCCTACTCAAAAACCTCTTTGGCTATGGACAAATTTTAAATTGGATACATTTTCTCTTTCGAATTTAGAAACAAGACCCGAGCTTTACCTAGACAGCTTGATAGATAATACCGAAACAGTTTGGTATGTCGTGAATGAAACAATTAATGAAGGAGATAAATTTTGGTTTTATGAAGGTAAAATCAAATATATTCAAACAATTATTGATAAAACGTGGTTCGACGAAATGTACATAATATCTAAAAAATATGAATGGCTAGTTTGTATAAACCATCATGATGATTTAATTGCGACTGGAAATATTATGCCGGATAAATTAAGAAAAATAGCATCTAGAAACGAAGTTTAAAAATGGAGAACAATCAACCTGATAATACGGCATTACGAACGGCTTTGTGGAGGGCTTTGCACGTTCAAATAGACGACAAACCGTCTGTTATTGAAGATGAAATCGGATTTCATTTAATTAAACCTGAAGAAGGATGGCAAGAGCGACCAGACATGAAATTCACCAAATCACTTCGAGCTTCAATTGTTGCCAGAGCCCGCTTTATTGAGGATTTAACCAAAGAACAAATTGCAAAGGGTGTCAAACAATATGTGTTGCTTGGTGCGGGTCTTGATAGTTTTGCCCAACGCAATGCTGAAATTGGCGAACATGTCCAGATTTTTGAAATCGACCAACCCAGCACTTTAGCTTGGAAACAAGAGCGGTTGCTAGAAAATAATTATGAGATTTCGGAAAATCTTCATTTTGTACCTGTTGATTTTGAAACCTCTTCTTGGCTGCATGAATTGACCAAAAATGGATTTGACATAAAGCAGCAAGCGGTGGTTTCCTGCACTGGCGTAAGCTTATACCTTAGCCAAGAAGCCATAATAGATACCTTGAAAAAATTATCCTCATTTGCATCCGATTCTACGATTGCCATTTCGTTCTACCTGCCAATTGAAGAGCTTGAAGGTGAGGATAAGCATTTGATGGAAATCTCGATTAAAGGAGCAGCAGCTTCTGGAACTCCTTTTGTTAGTTTCTTTAGTTTCGATGAAATCACAAAACTTGCGGAAAAAATTGGCTTCAAAGACATACGAATTATCTCTACGAATGATATGACGGATTTGTATTTTAAAAACCGAGCGGACAAACTTGTTCCCTCCAATGGTGAATTTTTCTTGGTTGCCAAAACGCAATAGGTTTGCAATCGGAGATAAGAGTCGTGAAATCTGTGAATCATTCATCTTCTTACTCCCTACATTCCCCAAGAAATACTAAATTTGTCTTTGTAGTAAAAACAAAATAGAAAAGGATCGCAACGCATTTCTACTATTGGGAATCCTTTATTTTCATTACTACAAAACCAAAACAACGACGCATAATACTGTTCATGAAGCACATCTATCTTTTTTTTACGTTTATTCTACTGCTTTCTTGTAAGACCAATCATCAAATAATTGCCAATCAAGCACTCACGAATAACTTAGAAAACACTTATAAAAAAGGTGCTATCATGGGTTTTTCTGTTTCGGTGGTAAATAGTAGAGGTTCGATTTATGAGCATGGTTTTGGGTTTACAACTATTAACCAAGACCAATTGTATACGCAAAATACAACGCAAAATATCGCTTCAATTTCCAAAACTTTAATAGGAATTTCCTTGTTGAAGGCACAGGAATTAGGAAAACTGAATTTAGATGAGCCAATTAATAAATATTTACCGTTTAAAATTACAAACCCCAATTATCCTGAAGTTCCCATTTTAATTAAGCATTTGGCTTATCACACTTCTTCTATTCAAGATTTGGACGAAGTATATGCAAAATCTTATATTTTGAAGAAAGATAAACACGATAATAATGAAGGTGTTTATGATTATTTCAGTAAGCCAGAAATGGCGATTTCTTTGCGTGAATACACTCAAAATAGCTTAACAGAAAGCGGAAAATGGTATCAGAAGGAAACATTTCTAAATTCAAAACCTGGCGAAAAAAGGGAATATTCTAATATTGCTGCTGCACTTTGCGCTTTGGTAATAGAATCTGCTACGGGACAAGACTATCGTACGTTCACAAAAGAGCATATTTTAAAACCTTTAAAAATGGAAAACTCGGGTTGGTCTTATACTGACATTGATGTTTCGAAACGCTCACGCTTATTTGCGACCAAAGAAAAAATGATTGCCGAATATTTTCTTACAACCTATGCTGATGGCGGTTTCCTAACTTCCAGCCACGATTTGGGATTGTTTCTCTCAGAATTAATTAACGGTTACCACGGAAAAGGGCAATTACTAAATCAAGAGAGTTATAAAAAATTGTTTGAAAAGCATCAATTTGTAGAAAATAATAAAACCGAAACCTATGGAATTTTCATCGAGTTTCGAGATGATTTTCTAAAAGTTAAAAACGAAATGATAGGTCACAATGGCTCAGATCCAGGCGTTTTTACGGCAATGTACTTTAATCCCAAAACAAAAATTGGCAAGGTTGTTTTGGTCAACACAGATACCGATTTTAGAGATGATGTTTGGCCAGAAATAGAGAAAATTTGGGCTTCTACATCAGAATATGAAAAATCAATTAGCAAATAAAAAGTAATACGCTTTATAAAAGCCAGTTAACACTAAACTTTAAACCAAAAAACATTTCCCGAGAAACACTAAATTTGCCTCCACAGTCAAAACAAAATGGACAAGTATACATTTCAGCAGTTCGTTTCCGCCATTGGGATTTTCATCGTGATTTTGCTTGCCCTATTTTTGGTTACGGTAAAGACCAAGCACAAATTATCCAACTGTTTGCTTGCGTTTTTTCTTTTTACAAATGCGGTTGACGCCATCAAGTTTTTACAAGATGGATTTCCAATCAACCATATCAACCTCGAAGCATTTCGCTGGACTTTTGTCTATTTGTTTTCGGCAACGTTTTACCTTTATGTGTTGTCTGTTTGTTACACTAACTTTCGGTTAAAAGCCAAGCATTTATTGCACCTTATTCCGTTTTTAGCGTTTACTGTATTTATAATGTGGGGAATTATTTTTGTGAATAGACCTGCTAAAATAAAATTTGTAAACAACATGGGCGATATGCCGCTTTGGCAATTTTTTCTCATCCTTTTTGAGGTGCTGTTTCAAGTCTATTTCATTGCTTCATTTTTGGTGATTAGAAAAGCTAAAACGGTGTATCTCGAGAATTACGCAAACCCTGATATTTCTAAACTTGATGCCCTTTACAAAATAACAATGCTTTATTACGTTTTGCATTTTATCGTCTTGATAAGATGGCTGGTAACATTTATTTTTGGTTGGGGTAAGGTTGAACTTCGAGATTGGATTGTTTGCCTTGATGGACTCGCTTTTTTGTTTTGCACTTGTTGGTACCTATTTGTCGCATTAAACAATCCCGATTTTTTCCGTGGTGTGAATTCGGATTTAAAACCGATTAAAGAAGTCGTTTCCGAAGAAAAACCGAGTCCCGAAATTAATGAGGAGAAAAATGCAGCAATCGAATCTTTAAAAGATTTTATGCTTAAAAATGAGCCTTACTTGGATTCATCTTTAACGATTCAGAATTTGGCGGAGCAAGTTAAGATGCCCGTTAAAGATTTATCAGCTTTGATTAATTTGTATATGGACAAACATTTTTTTGATTTTATTAATGAATATCGAATCGAAAAAGCCAAAGAAATTTTAAGAGATCCATCCAAAAAAGACTTGACAATTTTAGAAATTCTTTATGAAGTAGGTTTTAATTCCAAATCATCGTTTAGCACTTCATTCAAAAAATATACAGGTACAACACCGACCGATTTTAGAAAAAACCCGAATTAATTGGTAGTACTTTCCAGAAAATGAGTTCGACTTTTTTTAGTCGGTCGCGTAGTAACGCATTTTGACGCAGTTTTGCAGAAAAATAATTAATATCAATATGAAACATTTTCTGTCTGCATTGTTTATGCTTTCATCGCTTCTTTTTTTTAGTCAGAAAAAAGAAAATCCAAAAACCGACATAAAACAAGCCGTCGATAATTACCTGAAACAAGTTATGAAGACGCACGAAATTCCAGGATTAGCTGTTGGCGTTATAAAAAATGGGAAAACAATATATCAAGCTTACTATGGGAAAGAGACTATTGAAGGAAATAATCCCGTTAGCAAAAACTCTCTTTTCAGGATATATTCTACCTCAAAATTGATTTCCACTGTCGGCATTTTTCAACTTATCGAAAAAGGTAAATTATCATTAGAGGATAATATTTCAAAATATCTTGACAATCTTCCAAAGGAATGGCAACAAGTGAAAATTAAAAATCTTCTGACACACTCTTCAGGACTTCCAGACGTTATTAAATATAGTGACATTCCTGTTACAGCAAGTGATGATGAGAAGATAGAAAGATTATCCAAAGAAAAAATGGATTTTGAAACTGGCGATCATTTTAGTTATAACCAAACAAATTATTGGCTGTTAACGATGATTATTGAAAAAATAACAGGACGAAGCTTTGAAGAATATATTTTCAAAAATCAATTTCCGAATTCGCACAAAGGAATATTATTTTCATCAAACTCATCAGAAATTATTCCGAATAGAGTGCAAAGAAATGTATATAATGCAAAAAATAAGCGTTACGAAAACACATTATCTATCAATGATGGGTTCAGAGCACATTCTGGTAATGGCGTTAATATTACCTTACAAACTTTTATGGATTGGAGTAATCGATTCAATAACAATTTTTTAATAAATTCAGAAACCAAAAAATTGATGTGGAAAGCATTTGATTTCAAAGATAAAAACTTCCGTTTTGCTTATGGTTGGGAGATTACTAAAGTTAATAACCACAATTCCTATGGATTTTCTGGTGGAAATGTAAGCGCATACAGAAATTTTCCAGATCAAGATTTGTCTATTATCATTTTGTCGAATGGCTATAAATATTATCCCGTTCAAGACGAAATAATCAATCATGTTGCTGGTTTGGTTGACCGAAATCTCGTTGATAACTATTTTCTTTCGCAAGAATCAGTCTTCTCTGGATTTATTAATGACGATTACCAAAATGCCGAAGAAAAATATAAAGCTATAAAAAAGAAAAATCCGAATTGGAATTTTGAGAAAAAAATAAATTCTGTTGGTTATATTTATATGGCAAATAATAGGTTGGATGATGCACTAAAAGTTTTCGATCTCAATGTAAAAGAAAATCCAAATTCAGCAAACGCTTACGACAGCCGTGGTGAAGCTTATTTTGTTAAAAAAGATTATTCCGCTTCGAAAGCTGATTATCAAAAATCATTGCAGTTGGAACCGACCAATCAGAATGCAAAAGAAATGCTTTCAAAAATTGAAAAAGAATTGAAGAAATAGACATTATGAAAATAAATAATCTCACAAAAAATATTAGTTTCCTTTTCCTTCTACTGATTTTTTCAAGCTTCACTTATGCTCAAAATGTCACCAAAAAAATCGATTCTTTAATGAGTAAATCTTACGAAAGAGGTTTGTTCAATGGAAATGTTTTGGTTGCCAAAAAAGGAAAAATCATTTATCAAAAATCATTTGGCTTTACCGATGAAACGAAGAAAACTCAATTAACGAAAAATTCAATTTTAAACTTTGGTTCTATTGCAAAGGAGATTAATGCAGTTGCGATTATGATGTTGGTAGAACGTGGTCAACTCAATCTTGACGACCCGATTTCGAAATACAATTTGGATTTACCAAAATGGTCGGAAAAAGTAACGATAAGACATTTGATTAATTACTCCAGCGGAATTCCCAGAATAGAAAACGGGTTAATCGTCCCTAAAAATGATGACGAAGCTTGGAAGATTTTGAGAAAAACGGATACCTTGTTATTCGAACCTGGAAAGGATTACCGATACGACAATGGCAATGTTTTTTTGCAAAGAAGAATTATTGAAAAAATAACAGGAATGACTTTCCAAGATTTTGTAACGAAAAACATTATCAAACCTTTGAAAATGACAAATTCCATGTTTGATGCTAAAGCAGGCTATAAAAACCGAACGTCATGCTATGACATGGACAATAAGCGTTGTCCAGAAATGGAATTTATCAGCGGTTGGCTTTGGATGGATACCAATGACCTATTCAAATGGGTTGATGCGATGGATCACAATCGTTTGATCTCCAGAAAATCCTATGAAACTTTATTGAATAATCCTTACACAAAAGACCATCAAGGTGGATCGTTTGGAGATTATTTTGGAGAAGAAGAATTGCAGCGTCATAATGGTGTTTCCTACAAATTTGAATCGCTGGTGTTAAATGATATGAAAAACGATGTCGTTATCATTTTAGCATCCAACAATCGGAATAAAGTTTGGGATTTAGGACATATTATTCGTGATATTATGTTAGGAAAAACTTTTGAAATTCCTAAAAAATCTATTTACCAAGCTTTAAGAAAAGAAGTACAAACCGACGTCAATAAAGCAATTGAAAGTTATTATCAGTTGAAAAAAACATCAGAAAAAGAATACAGTTTTGAAAATCCAACCGAGCTTAACACTTTGGGCTACGAATTATTAAGGGCAGGAAAAATTAACGAATCCATCAAGATATTTCAATTGGTTGTAAAAGAGTTCCCAAACAACGCCAGTGTTGCCGATAGTTTGGGCGAAGCTTACCTAACCAACAAGCAATACGATTTGGCTTTAGAATGGTACTACAAAGCCATCAACCTTGGCGGAACCAACGGCAATGCCGAAAGAATGATTGAGAAAATTAAAGAGTTGAAAGGGAAATAATTTCATAACTTATATTTGAATTTTGTAAATTAGTGAGGTTAACAAAAGCCGCTTAATTTGTATAAAATTGTTATTTTTCTTAGTCTAATATTTCTATTTATGTCATGTAAAGGGCAAAATCCCGTTGATTGGAAATTGAAAGAGAATGAAAAGCAGTTATCTGCAATTTTAGATAGTTTGGATAACGAATATTACTGGCAAAAAATCCCCGAGGATATGATGAGCAGAATGCCTCCGATGTCAGAAAACTTTGATAAGAAATATCCGTTTCGGAAAGAACTAGTTAGACTTTATAACGAGGTTTTCCTATCATTAAAGAATCCAATGTCTGGCAACTATTTGTTAAGTCTATTTAACCCAAAATACACCAGAATATTTGGCTATGACTATATGAAGGTGATCGATAAAATAGTATTGTTAAATGATGATTCGATAAATCTAGAATTGTGGAATATTGTTATGAAAAAATCGACGGGACTAGATTATGTGGATGATCAACTAAGAAAATATCTGGTACGAACATTTATAACCAATGCGAAATTGAAAAATGAAACTAGAGCATACATCCTAGAGCATAATGATTTTAATGTTGCGTACTTTGGATATTTTGAGAAAAGCATCGATTTCAAAATTATTGATGCACAGATTGACTACCTTACAAAAAACCAAAACTCCCGATTACAAGGACATATATTTATAGAAAATGGCATTAGCTTTCCAAATTGTAATTTGAAATTACAAGAGTGGTATTTGCAAGAGCATTATTATACAAAAAATGATAATAAGGAAAAAATAGCATTCAAAAATTTTGATTGGGATAATGACAAAAAAAATTGTGAATTGACAATTCGCTTTTTACGCGCCATAAAAGATAATTATTCTACTTTAAGAAAAACTTGCGAACAAGACCAGTAATAAAATCTCTATCTTAAAATCTAATCATAAGCTTTTTTTATTTAAAAATTACGACATCAACTCCAAATGTCTTAAACAATTTAATGGGACTTAAAAAGAGGTCCGTATTAATAGCTTTTTATAGTTTAAATTGTAAATATAACCGTATGCATCAAAAAATAAGTTTTTGTATCTTTGAGCATGAAAAAAATTATTGGCTTAATGTTCGCGTTATCACTAGCTAGTTGTCAGAAAAATACAAGTGATAAATTATTGGAGTTGAATAATGTTACAATGCCTTCATTTGAGCAAATAGAATCCATAAAAAATAATAATGACACGTTGAAAATATTAGTACTGGGTAATAGCATTACGAGTCATGGAATGGATAAGTCAATTGGTTGGAAACATGAGTCTGGAATGGCTGCATCAAATATAAATAAAGATTTCGTTCACCTACTTTTTAAAAAAATTCACACTCAAACCCCACAAAAAAACATCATTTTTCGCTATTCTAATTTTTCTGAATTTGAGAGGGATCCAATAAAATTACCTGAAAATAGTATTAACGAAATAGCAAAGTTTAATCCTAATATTTTGATATACCAATTAGGCGATAATTTGACTATAGAAAATTCTTTAATTTTCAAAGAAAGCTCTATAAAATTACTCAACATGTTGACTAACACGCAAACTTATGTAGTGTCGCCATTTTTTCAAAATGAATCTAACTTCGAAATTACAAACGATATTTCAAAAGAATCAAATTCAACTTTTATCGATATATCATTAATTTCTAAAGACCCAACAAGTAAAGCTATAAATGAAAAAGATTATCCACTAAAAAAAAGCGAATGGAAAGTTGATGGTATTGGCTTGCATCCTGGAGATATTGGAATGGCAAAAATTGCTGATGAAATTTTAAAAAATATGCAGTATTAAACAAATTGGTTGCAATAGTTTACATGTAATTATATTTATATATCTAGAGAGTTTGTCTTTTTCTGTTGCTTGACTTTCGTATTCGAAATCTATTACCGCCTTACATATCAATGATTTATACGCGAAAGCACATAACCCTAAACCTCCTCAAAACAACTAAAACCTTTTTCTCACGTAGAATCTTTAATTGAATTTTATAAAATCAAGAAATTAATACAAATGGAAAACTTCAAACCCGAAAATTACAATTCGTTTTCGCTTTATTTGATAATTGATGATGCAAAAGTTGTTAGAATTTTATAAAAAATATGAATAACAGAAAAAAAGCAGTATTTAATTGGAGCGGCGGAAAAGATTCGGCTTTAGCACTTCAAAAAATACTTCAAGAAAACGAGTTTGAAGTTATTTCTTTATTGACAACCATTAACGATGACACGCAAACATCTTCCATTCATGCAATTCCTTTAATTTTGTTACAGAAACAAGCAGAAAATATTGGAATTCCGCTTTACACAGTTTCTTTATCAAAAGATACCAAAACTTATGAAGAAGGTATGACACAAGCCGTTGAGCATTTCAAAAACCAAGGTGCAAGACATTTTATTTTTGGCGATATTTTTCTAGCAGATGTGAAATCATACCGCGAAAGTAAGCTAAATCCTTTAGGTATTGAAGTCGTTGAACCGCTTTGGGGAAAATCATCAGAAGAAATCTTTAAAGACTTTTTAAAATCGGGTATTAAAACCAAAATCATTGTAACCCAAGCCGATAAACTGGATGAAAGTTTTATTGGAAAAGAAGTTGATGAAAATTTCGCTCAATTGCTTCCAGAAGGTATTGATATCTGCGGCGAAAATGGAGAGTATCACACTTTTTCCTATGAAGGTTGGCTTTTTAAAACCAAAATAGACTTCAATATTTCGAAAGTGAGCAAAATATCCTATGAATTCAAAATGGATACTGGCGAAACAAAAAGCTTTGATTATTGGCAAGCAGAGCTTTCTGTGTAAAATTTCAAAATTAATATCTAAATAATTGTATCTTAGATTTAACAATGCTTTGGAATATGCTTGATTATTTTTTTTAAACATCACTAAAAACAAAACTACAAATGGATTTTCCGAAACTTGAAACCGAGCACTTAATACTTGATGCTCCAAAAGAAGCCGACTTAGGAGACATAACGAAGATTTTGAACAATGAAATCTATGCTAAAAACACCATAAACATTCCTTTTCCATACAGTATTGATAGTGCAAAATTTTGGCTCAATCTTTCTAAAAATGGTTTTAAAAATGATGATCAGTACATCTTTGCTATTCGGTTAAAAAACGATCAAAAAATAATTGGTGGCATCGACTTAGGCATTGACAAGATCTTTAACAAAGCGGAACTTGGTTATTGGCTAGACCAAAATTGTTGGAATCAAGGTTTTGCAACAGAAGCAGTAATAAAAGTTCTGGAATTCGGTTTTGAGAATTTAAAACTGAAAAGAATATTTGCGACACATTTTGATTTTAATCCTGCTTCAGGAAAAGTTTTAGAAAAAGCGGGAATGAAAAAAGAAGGCGAATTAACTGCACATACCAAAAAAGAGAACAATTACCAAAATCACATTTTGTACGCGATTGTAAATGAAAATTTGTAATCTTTTAATCCTCATTTAATCTAAACTTTCTACTTCCAAAACTTGAATAAAACTTGATTTTTTCGTAAATTCGTGACTATCATTACACAAATCATGGCTTACGATTTAGAAAAAGAAAACAAGGAAATTCTTGCCCGCTATAAAGATCTGATATCCAATACTTACCGAACGCTTGACGAAGATCAAAACAAATTGATCCGCAAAGCTTTTGATATTGCTTTGGATGCCCACAAAGATCAACGTCGAAAAACTGGAGAACCTTACATCTACCATCCCATTGAAGTTGCTAAAATTGTAGCTAACGAAATTGGGCTTGGTGCAACGAGTATTGCTTGCGCCCTACTCCACGACGTTATCGAAGATTCGGAATATACTTATGAAGATTTAGAAAAGATTTTTGGCAAAAAAATCGCCGACATCGTTAATGGTTTAACGAAGATATCGGTAATGAACAACCAAAATATCTCGATACAATCTGAGAATTATCGTAAGTTGCTTTTGACCTTGTCGGAGGACTTCCGCGTGATTTTAATAAAAATTGCCGACCGTCTTCACAATATGCGTACACTAGAAAGTATGCGTCCAGACAAGCAACAAAAAATTGCATCAGAAACGGTGTATATCTACGCTCCGATGGCGCACCGTTTGGGACTTTATACCATAAAATCGGAACTCGAAGATCTGTCTTTAAAGTATAACAATCCCGAAATCTATAACGAGATTACCAGCAAATTGGCATCTGCTAAAGAAAGCCGAGACAAGTATATCCAAGAGTTCAAAAAAGAGGTTTCGGAACAGCTTGAGGAGGAAGGTCTCAACTTTACAATAAAAGGTCGCGCCAAAGCAATTAGCTCCATCTATCGTAAAATGTTGAAGCAAAATGTGACTTTCGAGGAAGTATTTGACAATTACGCCATCAGAATTATTTATAAATCCGACACCAAAAACGAAAAGTTTTTAGCTTGGAAAATTTATTCCATTGTTACGGATTTGTACCGAAGTAATCCATCCAGAATGCGCGACTGGATTTCGCATCCGCGTTCTACAGGCTATGAAAGTTTGCACTTAACTGTGATGGGACCTGATAAAAAATGGATTGAAGTCCAAATCCGCAGCGAGCGTATGGACGAGATTGCAGAAAAAGGTGTCGCAGCGCATTATCGTTATAAAGAAGGTTACAAAAGTAGCGATGACCAAAATTTTGACCGTTGGGTTACCGAAATCCGTGAAGTTCTCGAGCAGCAACAAGATTTGTCAACTTCGGAACTTCTTGATAATATTAAATTAAATCTATACTCCAAAGAGGTTTTCGTCTTTACACCAAAAGGTGAAATCAAAATTTTGCCAACAGGCGCGACAGCACTAGACTTTGCTTTTTCGGTGCACTCTGATTTGGGAATGAGATGTCTCGGAGCTAAAGTCAACGGCAAATTGGTGCCTATCAGTTATGTCTTGCAAAATGGTGATCAAGTCGATATTTTGTCTTCTCAAAATCAAAAGCCAAAAGCAGACTGGCTTGATTTTGTCGTAACATCTAAGGCTAAATCTAGGATAAAAGCGATTCTCAATTCTGAAAAGAACAATCGTACCGCCGAAGGTAAAGAGATTTTGCAACGTAAAATGCGTCATGCAAAACTTAACTTTAACGATGAAGAAATCAATAAACTTCAAAAGTTCCTTAACCTAAAAACTTCTCAGGATGTATTTTTAGGTTTTCAAGATGGAACTTATGATATGGGCGACCTCAAACGTTATTTGGAAGGAAGAACACTTTTCGGAAACCTTTTGCAACGTTTTAGAAAAGCGCCGACAACCAAATTAATTTCTGCAAATGAGACAGCTACGCAAGATCTGGATTTGATTGTCTTTGGAAAAGATGAAGAAAAGCTTAACTACAGTTTTGCGAAATGTTGTACTGTGATTCCTGGTGACAAAATCTTTGGATTTATCACAATTTCGGAAGGTATTAAAGTCCACAATGATAATTGCCCCAATGCTATTAATCTTCGTGCAAACTTCGATTATCGCGTGTTAGTTGCAAAATGGGTTAATGCCGAAAGCTTCAAAAACAGAATCCAAATCGAGATTGAAGGTCTCGACAGAATGGGAATGATTAATGACATTACCGCGGTTATCAGTAACTCGATGGGAATGGATATGAAGTCGATGTCTATTGCATCCGACGACGGTATTTTCACAGGAACCATCAATCTAGAAGTTAAAAACAAAAAACAATTAGAAGATACTTTCAAAAAACTAAAAAATATCAATGGCGTTTCTAAGGTAAAACGCTTGTAGAAAAGAAATCGCATGCAGTTAACCAACTACTTTAAAAAGTTTTTTCACAGCTCGCAATCATCAGGTGTTATCCTTATCGTTTGTGTTGTCCTTTCATTATTAATAGCTAATTCGTCGATGGGACAAAGCTTCCAAAACTTATTGGACACGGAATTGGGCACCAATATTTTTCATTTAAAATATCCAGTTAGCATTTGGATAAACGATGGATTAATGGCTATTTTTTTCCTTTTGGTTGGGCTCGAAATAAAACGTGAAATTGTAGAAGGCGAACTGTCAAGTTTTAAAAGTGCGTCTTTGCCGATTTTCGCTGCTATTGGTGGAATGCTCGTTCCTGCGCTTATTTATTTTTTATTTAATCACGGAACCGAATACGAAAATGGTTGGGGAATTCCGATGGCAACAGATATTGCGTTCTCATTAGCCATTGTCTCTATGTTGGGCAAGAAAGTTCCTCCTGCTGTAAAAATCTTCCTTGCTGCATTGGCAATTGTGGACGATTTGGGCGCGATTCTGGTGATTGCAATTTTCTACACTGACCAACTTCATTGGTTATATTTGGGACTTTCAGCAGCCATTATTTTGCTTCTAATTGCTTTGAATTATTTCAAAGTTAAAAAACATATTTTCTACATTATCCCAGGAATATTTTTGTGGTACTTTATGCATCATTCGGGGATACACGCGACCATTGCTGGTGTTTTGTTAGCATTTACGATTCCGACCAACGAATCAAAAACAGAGATTTCTCCTTTAGAAAAGTTGGAACATCAACTGCATACGCCAGTTAACTTTATCATTATGCCGATTTTCGCTTTAGCAAATACGAATATAATGTTCAAAGATGGAATGGTAGACGGTTTATTTTCGAATTTTGGATTTGGGATTATTTTCGGGTTGGTTGCAGGAAAAGTAATTGGCATTAGCTTATTTTCTTTTATCGCTATTAAATCTAAAATCAGCAGTCTTCCGCACCACTCGACTTGGCTACACATGATTGGTGCAGGATTCCTCGCCGGAATTGGTTTTACAATGTCTATTTTTATTGCGTTATTATCCTTTAAAGGACATCCCGAAATACAAGATGAAGCGAAGTTCGCGATTCTGATAGCATCAGTATTGGCAGGCGTTATCGGTTATTCTCTTCTAAACTTGGTTTCAAAAAGAAAGAAGAAAATTGGAGAACCGAAAGTTATTATTGGATAATTGAAAATATTATGAATAGAAAATTAAATATTAAAGAAAAGATATTTTTACTTCACTTTGTGATGATGCCAATATTGTTTTTTAGTCAACAAAAATTGAGTGTTAGATTTATTACAGAATCGACGAAATTTATCTTCGATAAAGATAGCTATAAAACCCTCAAAAAAGAGTATGAATCAGCATTAAAGAGCGAAAGGAAAGCAGATAGTATTATGAAAGTGAATCCCGAAAGTCATATTACATTTATTGACTGTAGGTATCTTGATTACCCTAGGTTTGATTCTGCCAACATAGTATTTAAAAACAAAATCGTTGAAAATTTGGATTTAAAAAATACTAAAATAGGACAAAACACTTTTTCATTATTCATTGATAAGCACGGTAAAGTCAAAAAAATAAAAAAAATAAAAATTGCAGATAGAAGAATTTTTAAACAAATAAAAAAAATGACTTTTAGTAGTGATTTTCAAAAATGGCGACCTGCAAATTATTATGGTCCATTCGTAGATTTTCTTTTTGTGTTTTCCGTAATAATTGATTACAATTTTTTAAAGTATAATTTAAAAAATAAATTTTCATTAGAAACAAATTTACAACAATTTGAAAAATTATAACTACCTGCGAAGAACACTAATTTTTAACAAAAATACATAAAGAAATTTATTATTTAAGACGCAGCGTCACTAATCCAAATTCTCGGATAAGGATTCTACTTTATTTTCGTGGACAATCATTTCGCGATTGATGATATTCTCTAGTTTCACTTTTTTAATAGCAAGATTTAGTTCGTTCCCAAGCAACACCAACATCACATTAAGATTAACCCAAACCATTACCAAAATAATGGAACCAATTGAACCATAAAGTACGTTGTATCGTGCAATATTCGCCACATAAATCGCAAATACATAAGTCAAGGCACCAAATAAAATCGTTGTTAAAATCGCGCCTGGAATCGCCTCAGAAAACTTTGTAATTTTAAGACAGCCAACCCAATAGAAAAGCGCCAAAAGAATAAAATAAAACAACGGAAAAGAGATAAAACCGATAATCCGAGAAAGGTTATCAACCAACCAACTGATGTTATATTCTGGTGTGAAAAGTTTTAACACAACTTCACTATAATAAATCCCAAAAACGGAGAACAAAACCAACGCAATAAAAGCCAAAGTAATCAACATTGCCAAAGCATATTCTTTGATAAAACCTCGCTTTAGTTCGGTGTTATGGTTAAAACCATTGATTAAGCTAAAAGCGCCATTTGTTCCAAACACAAATACCAACAAAATCGTCAAATTACTAACGCCTTTCATATTCGGGACGATATTATTTTGGATGTAATCGCTAACATCTTGCTGCATGTGTGATGGAAAAACATTCTCCATTAAAACTTCGAAAATATAGAATTGAAGTTTATCGTAATGTGGCATATACGGCAAAATAGAGAACATAAAAAGAATCATCGGGAAAAGACTCAAAAAGAAACTCCACGAGATACTAGCCGCTTGTTTTCCCAAAGGTTTGCTGAAAACACCAGCAAAATACACCTTCATCATTTCCAACAAAGAAATCCCCAAACCAGGAATATGAATTCCATCCAGAAAATCTAAAATTTTTGTGATAAATTTGGGTAATTTTTTAGCCATAAAATCTTATTGCAAAACAAAGATACTAAATGCGAATCAATTTGCTCTGCATCGGCAAGACCGACGATAAAGAAATTATTAATCTTATCAACTATTACATTCCTCGTATTCCGAAACATTGGAATTTTAATGTCGTGGAAATTCCTGATGTTAAAAACGTCAAAAACCTATCACCTGACGCGCTGAAAAAAGAGGAAGCCAAGCTTTTCAAAAACCATATCGAAGCTGGAGAATTGGTTATTCTCCTAGACGAAAAAGGCAAGCAATTTACCAGTCGAGAGTTTTCTCAGAAAATTGATTTCTGGATGGGAAGCTCGGTTAAAAAGATTCATTTTTTGGTTGGTGGAGCATATGGCTTTTCAGAGGAGATTTACCAGATGGCAAATGAGAAGATTTCGCTTTCTAAGATGACTTTTACACACCAGATGATTCGTCTTTTCTTTGTCGAACAAATCTATCGCGCTGCAACAATTCTACAAGGCAAACCTTACCACAACGACTAGATTTTTGTTTAAAAAAATTAACTAATTCGTAATAATCCGCAAAGGTTTTCTGTAAACTAAAACTTAGATTGACTTCTGTTTTCTGAGGACAATTTTGGTGATTTCGGCAAAAAGTCCACCACTCAAAAAACCTACTGCAGCACCAAAAGCAACATCAAATGGGAAATGTACACCAAGATAAATTCGACTGTACGACACGATTGCAGCCCAAGCAAAAATACCAACCGGCAACCATCGGAATTTGCGTGATAAAAGAATTGTCAGAAATGTCGCGAGAAAAAAAGTATTGGCAGCATGTGACGAGAAAAAACCATATTGTCCGCCACAAGTTACCATGCGCATTTTCGGGATTAAAGCCTCGTCGTGACAAGGACGAAGACGCGCAATGCCATATTTGAAAATACCAGCAATCTGATCCGTAAATGCAACACCTAAAGCAATAAATATAAGAATAAAAAAAACAGATTTTGCTTTGTAAGTTTTGAAAAGGAGATATAGAAAAATAATATACAAAGGAACCCAAATCCAAGTCCCAGTTATCAGCAACCAAAACGGATCATAAGATGCGTCGCCAAGGTTGTTAAGGAAAAGTAATAGTTGTCGGTCTTTATCAATGAATTCGTGCATACTATCGACTTACTGGTCCCTCGTGCTCATCGCTAAGCGGGTCAATTTTTGGAGTTTCGGGAGTTGCAGAAGTCATTTCAGATTCTAGAGAAACTGATTTTTTGATATCATTCATTGGGTTATAATCTTGTACAGATTGCTTAACCTTGTCGATTTCTTTTTTAATTTCGGAAACAGGATTGTCTGCTTCTTTCATTATTTCGGTTTTGATATCATCTACCGCGCCACGCATTTTGCGCACACCTTGTCCCAAACCACGCGCAATTTCTGGCAGTTTATCTGGACCAAACAATACGACGATAACCAAGGCTATCATCAACATTTCACCAAAACTTAATTCCATGATGCAAACTTACAAAATGTATTGAAATTCAACCAAAAACCAAGCCTTAAATATTTCTTAAAGTGTACAGTTGGTTTTTTAGCTGATAGCTGATAGCAAAATTAATTAATACCTAATACCTAAATAATAAAATTATTCTTTCGGCACTTTCTTTTCTCTTAATCTTTTATTACGAGCAAAGGTGTAGTAAGCTATGAAAGCACTCAAGCCCATTAAAATGAAGCCAAGAAAAAATGGTGCTCCCGCAAATTTGAAAGGCGCTTCGTCATGTGTGAAGTAAAAGAAAATATTCGTCATTAATGGTGGACCTACAATCGCTGTTAAACTTACTAAACTCGCTAAAGCACCTTGCAATTCGCCTTGCTCGCTGTTCGGAACCTGCGAAGAAATAACAGATTGTAGCGCTGGACCACAAATACCACCAAGTCCGTAAGGCACCAAAAAAGCGAACATCATCCAACTTTCACTTGCAAAAGCGAATAATAACATCCCAATTGAATACAAAATCAATCCGTAATAGATACTTCTTTCGTTGCCGAGTTTGGGTTGCAAATATCTGATCAAAACACCTTGTACCAAAGCTGCCATCAATCCAGAAACGCCTAGAGATATCCCAACAAGTCGCTCTTTCCAGCCAAACTTATACATCGTAAAATATGTCCAATTGGTTTGCATCGCATGTCCAGCGATATACACCAATACTAAAGCTGCGATAAGTCCTAAAAGTTCGGGATGTCGTTTTAGTCCCATTAATGCGCCAATAGGATTTGCTCGCTTCCAATCGAATGGACGACGGTTTTCTTTGGGTAAACTTTCGGGAAGGATAAACAATCCATAAAGGAAATTTATAAGACAAAGTGCTGACGCAGCATAGAAAGGAACTCTTGCTCCATACTGGCCTAAAACACCGCCAATAACTGGCCCAATAATAAATCCTAATCCGAAAGCTGCACCTACCAATCCGAAATTTTTGGCGCGATCTTCGTCGGTTGAGACATCAGCAATATAAGCACTTGCCGTCGTTATACTAGCACCTGTAATTCCTGAGAAAATACGTCCAACAAATAACCAAAATATCGTCGGTGCAACCGCTTGAATATAAAAGTTGATGGCAAATCCTAATAGTGATGCTAAAATAATTGGTCGACGACCATATTTATCACTTAATCCACCGAGAACTGCAGCAAATAAAAACTGCATCGAAGCATACAATGTACTTAGCCAACCTCCATAACGTGCAGCTTCGCTAACATCGGCATGGATAAGCTCTTGGATAAGTTTTGGAACTACCGGAATGATAATTCCCCAACCTGTGATATCGATTAATAATGTTATAAAAATGAAGCCTATTGCGGCTGATTTTTTATTGCTTTTCATACGGCTACGAATTTAGATATTTTTTTTCTAGTGTTTGGTATTTGGTATTTAGTTTTTGGTGTTTAGTTTTTAGTTAATGGTTAATGGTTGATGGTTGTTGGTTGTTGGTTGTTGGTGTTTATTGTTTAGTGTTTAGTGTTTAGTGTTTAGTGTTTAGTGTTTAGCAAAAATAATTCATAATTCATAATTCATAATTCATAATTCATAATTCATAATTCATAATTCATAATTCATAATTCATAATTCATAATTCATAATTCATA
>NZ_JASLDS010000037.1 GCF_030151385.1 Soonwooa sp. | reverse complement strand
CTTGGTGTAGTTTTTTATGTCTTTCGTAATTTGAAGACATAATTCTCGCGTCGGACAAAGCACCAAAAATTGGATTTTGCGACTCGTTTCGTCAATCATATCCAAAATCGGAAGCGAAAACGCTGCTGTTTTGCCTGTCCCAGTCTGCGCAAGTGCGATAAGATCGCGTATATCTGATAAGATAAAAGGGATAGTCTGTTTTTGGATTTCTGTAGGGCTTTCGTAGCCCATCTCGCCAATTGCCTTCAAGATATCAGGACTTAAACTGGACTCGGAAAATAACTTCATTAAGTTGTATAAAATTTTTGCAAAGATACGATTTTATTTTTGACAATTTTTATAAACTTTTGTTAACAAAAATATATTGATTGAGAAGCTTTTAATTTCAATCATAAAATCAAACCAATTCTAAAAGCTCATTCAAAAAATTTAACAAAAATATTAGATTTTCACTTCGAAATAATCTTTGTTAAAATCAATACAAACATTAGACTTCTCCATCAATTATTCAACAAAAACTAATTAACCGTTCTTCAATTCAATCTTCATTAAAAATTAGCTTCGCAAGAAAAAAAATAAAATTTTTCTACAAAATAATACGGAAAATAACCATCTTTATCTTTTCAAAAATCTCTTGAACATCGATGAGTGTATACAGCAATCTTGCAGAATATCTACAATATATATCGCCTAGTTTTTACAAATCGCGCTATTTCAAAAAACTTAAAAATCTTAACCAAAATAACATTATCAAAAGAAAAGTAGAACCTGAGTTTCTTTGGATTAAAAATTATCTTAACAAAGATTCGGTGTTTATAGATATTGGCGCCAATGTCGGCGCTTATCTTTATGTTTTGGAAAATCATCTCAAGCCAAAAAATATTTTTGCTTTCGAACCCAACAAAGAACTTAACAGCAAATTGCAACGTTTGTTTCCAAATATGCATGTTTTTTCTTCTGCACTTTCAGATGAAAATACAACAGCAGAATTTAAAATCCCAATTATAAAAGGTCAAAAAGTCCACACGCGCGGAACCTTGCAAACACAGATTAAGGAAAAAGATGAGGAAAATACCATTCTCCAAAGTGTGCAAGTTGTCAAAATGGATGACCTCACGCTTCAAACCTCAAAAATAGATTTTATAAAAATCGATGTCGAGGGCAATGAAATGAAAACCTTGCGTGGTGCCAAACAAACAATCTTAAAACATCGCCCAACTTTAATGGTCGAAATGGAACAACGCCATCACGAAGAAAAGCTTTGGACTTTGATTTCTGAAATTGAAAATTGGGGATTTACAGCAAATTACCTTGACCGCGATACTTTAACGCTAAAAAGGCTAACGGAAGAATTCATACTTTTGCAAGATGCTAACAATGTAAAGAATTATCAATTCTACATTAATAATATTATTTTCATACCGAATTAACATCTAAAACATGAGTGTTGTCGCACGACAAGGAATAAAATATTCCATTATTGGATACTTGGGAACCTTATTGGGAATCATTTCTTCCATTTTCATCTTCCCACACAATATGGAGTTCTACGGAAAACTACGCTTCATCTTACCAACTGCGGAAATGTTTATTCCTGTTGTGGTATTTGGATTGTCTTTTTCTAATGTTAAATTCTTTTTGCAAACACAGCAAGATGGCAAACATCACAATTTTTTGAGTCTCTCGCTTCTCGCGGTTGTTCTCAATTTTGTGATTTTCACCGCACTCTATTTTCTTGCAGCAACGCTATTTCCTAGTCTAAAAGAATCCGAGACTTGGAATATGAAAAATCTTATTCTTCCAATGATTTTGGTTTTGGCATTATCTTCGGTTCTCAACAAATTTATCACCAATTACAAAAGAATTGTTGTTTCTAACATTTTCGAAAATATTGTTCCAAAAATTGCCAATCTCGGAGCTTTCCTTATATTTTCGTATTTAATATTAAGTCATACACAGCTTTATTCAGAAAAAGCCGCTTATACTTTTTTCTTCGGAATGTTTGTTTTAACTTTCTTAGGCTACTTTATCTACACCAACAAATTAGAAAAAATACAACCTGATTTCAGCTTAGATTATGTGCGACAAAATGGATTTTGGGTACAAGTTTTTAGTTATAGTCTGTTCGGTTTCTTAGGAAATATCGGCAATTTTTTAGCAGTCCGAATTGACAATTACATGATTGGTGAATTCATCGATTTCGAAGCTAATGGTGTCTACAGCACAATTCTATCAATTATCACCATCATTAATATTCCGCAGATGGGATTGTTCAACATTTCTGCGCCGATTATTAACAAAAGCATTGCAGAACACAACTACACCGAACTTGACCGATTCCACAAAAAAACATCATTAAGTTTGTTTTTCCTTGGGCTAACTTTATATTCTTGCATTTTGGTTGGCTTTCCATATTTAACAGATTTGATTAAAAATGGCGCATTACTAAAAGAAGCAGAACCTGTGGTTTGGATTTTAGGTTCCGCATTTATATTCGACTTGGCAACTGGATTTAATGGACATATTATCTCTTTATCAAAATATTACCGTTTTAACATTGTCGTGATGTTGATTTTAGCAGCCTTAACCATCGGATTAAACTTTGCATTCCTTAAATACACAAACCTTAGCATCATCGGAATTGCAATGGCAACAGCAATTTCGTTAACCATTTTCAACATCATTAAAATTATTTTTAACTATCAAAAATTCAAAGTATTTCCGTTGACAATCGAGATGCTTTACGCCATACTTCTAAGTGCCGTAGCGATTTTGGTCGCTGTTTTCACACCTAGTTTTTCTAGCAGCCTTCTTAATTTGTTTATAAAACCAAGTATTGTTTTGGTCATTTTTATGCTAGGAAACCATTTTTTGAAAATCTATCCTTTGGACAAATATCTTAACAAGGATTTCTTCAAAAGCCTGACGAAGTTTAAATAGTTCAAAGTCTTTATCTAGTAAAATTTCAGATTAGTGTATTTTTAGAATTACAATGGTCAAAAAAACAGTAAATTAGAAGACATAAACAATTAATTATGGGACTATTTGATTTTTTCAAAAAGAAAAATACTCAACAAAATTCAACAGGTCAATCAACCCAAACAAATAATGATATTGACAACGCACAACAAGAATTTATAAACAATTCAACCGCGAATGCAGAAAAAATAATTGAGGGATTTGGAGAAAAATACAATAAGGCTTTTGACTATTCTGTAAAAAGCTTAGAAACACTCGACACACTACTAGATAATTTTGCAGACTACGCGGAAGAAATGGGAGATGAAATGAAGCAAAATCTCATTGCACAAGCTGGTTCATATATTTTTGAAGTTGCCAGACGCAATTTTGGAGGTAAATATTTTTGGTATGATCAGATGAACCAACCGATTTTAGTTACTGGACTTCCGAATTATGAAATTTCGTTAGTAGCTTTCAACAAAGTAAAAATGAGAATTGAAAATGGAATAGAAGACAATATCCCATTTTTCTTTCAAGGCTATTCGGAAAGAGTTTTAAAAGCAAAAACTGGCGACCGAGCAATGATAATTTAAAAAAGGAAAATTTTGGCAGGGTCAACTTTCGAAAGACTTAATTGCTTAGAGAAAGCTAATATCGTCCAAAAAGGCAGAAAGAGAATTAACCAAAAATTTCCTTGATCGCTGATTCAAATTTAATATTAAAAATGATAATCAGCTCATTTTGTGTGGATTAAGTTATCCACATTTTATTCACAAAAGCTAAGCAAAATTTTGCCATTAAGTTTTTCTAAAGTATATATTATCAATACTTTATCGTTAAATTTAATTTTATTCCAATAAAAAGAACCAGCAAAGCGACTTTCTATAATTTCCGCTTCTAGCCCTTGATCAGCGACTTTTATCTGTTGTGGAAAATAAAAATTCTTTGTTAGTTGGTATTTTTCTTTTTCAAAATCGTCAAAAACATTGACTTCGCCCAAAAGTTTAGCAACATATTCATTCGTAGGTTGTTGATAAGTCATTTCTGGTGTTTCATATTGCAATAACTCGCCTTGTCGCAAGACCGCAACCTTGTCCACCCAAGGGACAATTTCTTCCAAATTGTGTGTCGAAATCAACACCGAAATTCCCATATTTTTTGCCAAAGAAAAAAAACGATCACGCAATTCGAACTTTCGAGAGGTATCCAGATTACTAAAAGGCTCGTCCAATAAAAGTAACTTTGGCGTTACAGACAAAGCTCTAGCAATCGCAACACGTTGTTGTTGACCACCACTTAAATTCTTCGGAAGTGCATTAGCCAAATCTTCCAAACCAACGGCTTCCAAAAGCTGCGCAACTTTCTCACGTTTCAACGTCAGATTAATATTCGAAATAAACTTTCCCACATTCTCCGCGACAGTTGCATAAGGCATCAAGTCATATTGTTGCGCCACCAACTTCATCTCAGCTTCGCCTGGAACCAAATTGACTTTAGCACCGAGAAGCTTACGATTATCAAACAAAATGTCTCCATTTTTCCAATCATACAATCCATAAATCAAACTTAACAAAGTCGATTTTCCGCATCCACTTTCGCCAGCCAAAGCTATTATTTGTCCTTTCTCCATAGAAAAGTCAAAATCTTTGAACAACTTTTGACTTGGCAAGTAACTGAATTCTAATTTGTTTATCTCTAAAAGCATGTTGCAAAATTACAGATTTTAAAATACTGAATTAATTTGCTATATTAGCAAAATAATGTCTTAATTGTAATTGCAAAATGAAAAAGAATTTGTTTTTTGGAGGTCTAGCTATGCTCGCTATTTCGTTAACGGTAATATCTTGTGGAAAAGACAAGCCTGTAACGAGTGAAAGCAATGAAGTCTTAACCACAAAAAATGGACAAGTCTACGTTGTTGACACAATGAATAGTAAAATCGAGTGGAAAGGTTTCAAAGTTTTCAAAACGGATAACACAAGCCACATCGGAAGTATCAAGTTCGAAAGTGGAGAAGTTACAATTAATGAGAAAAAACTGGAAAGCGGAAAATTTGTTGTGGCACTTAGTACTCTTGCAAACAGTGACATCAAAGATTCTGAAGATGCAGCAAAACTTGATGGACACCTGAAAAGTGCTGACTTCTTCGATGTAGAAAAATTCCCTACGGCGTCTTACGAAATTACAAAAGTAACTGAAGCACCTGCTGGTAGTGACTACAACACAATCCTAGATGGTAACCTTACCATTAAAGGGATTACAAAACCTGTAAGCTTTAACGCTAACGTGAAAATCGGTGAAGGCGAATTGCAAATCGCTACAGAACCAAAAGATATTAGCCGTGAAGAATTTGGCATCAAATTCCAAATTCCTGCAGCCAACGGTCTTATTAAAGACGAAATCAACATCCAAATGTTGATGAAAGCCATAGAAAAGAAGTAAATTTTATTTCAAAAAAATATAAAATCTGCCCTTAGTTGGCAGATTTTTTTGGTTTAAATAAGGATAAAATTTGTAATTTTGCAACTTATAATTATACCTAAAGATGATAGAAAGAATTGATGAATTATTGGTTGAAGTAGAACAATTCCGTTCTTCAGCAAAAGAAGAAATCGAACAATTCCGCATCAAATTCAACGGAAAAAAAGGCGTATTGAATGACTTTTTTGAAAAGTTCAAAGAAGTTCCTAATGATCAGAAAAAAGATTTTGGTCAAAAAATAAACAGCCTAAAACAAGCCGTTGCAGCGAAATTGGAAGATCTAAAGAATGCTTCAGAAAGCCAGTCAAGCATCATAAAAGACGACCTTACAAAACCTGCTTTCCCACTAGAACTAGGGACGAGACATCCGATTAATCTTGTTAAAAACAGAATTATCGAAATCTTCCGTTCTATTGGTTTTGCTATTGCTGATGGACCAGAAATTGAGGACGATTGGCATAACTTTACAGCGCTTAACTTGCCAGAGTATCATCCAGCGCGAGACATGCAGGATACTTTCTTTATCGACACCAATCCTGACACCTTGCTTCGTACGCATACTTCGTCTGTACAGGTACGTTATATGGAAGAGCATCAACCACCGATTCGTATTTTGTCGCCAGGTCGAGTTTTCAGAAACGAGGCAATCTCTTCGCGTTCTCACTGTATTTTCCACCAAATTGAGGGTCTATACATTGATGAAAACGTAAGCTTTGCAGATCTTAAACAAACCATCCAATACTTCACAACGGAATTATTTGGAAAGTCAAAAATAAGAATGCGTCCATCCTACTTCCCTTTCACAGAACCAAGTGCGGAAGTTGACGTATATTGGGGACTTAACTCCGAAACCGATTACAGAATTACAAAAGGTACTGGTTGGTTAGAGATTATGGGTTGCGGAATGGTGGATCCTGCTGTTCTTAAAAACGTTAATATCGATGCTGACAAATACAGCGGTTTTGCTTTCGGGATGGGAATCGAAAGAATTGTTATGTTACTTTACCAGATGAGCGACATCCGTATGTTCTTTGAAAACGATGTTAGAATGCTAAATCAGTTTAAATCTTTATAAGAATCTAAACTATTAAATATCATAATCCTGTGAAGCATTTTCATAGGATTTTTTATTATTTTTAATCTTCCTAAAAAAAACTAATAACCACCAACCAAACGTAAGAAATATTAATTTTTAAAAAATTAAAAAATATCTGAATTTTAAAATTACTTATGGCAAACGATAAGAATAGAACACCAAAATTGCTTAACCCAAAAAAAAGAAAAGCAATTCATTATTCTCTAATTATCTGTATTTTATTAATACAAATCGCTATTGCAGCATTTTTTTACAATGAGTTTGTTAATCGGAAAAATTTAGATTTCATCCAAAATCAATTGGGAGAGATCAAAAATTTTGAAAAACTGACCGACAGCTCCAAACAAGATTTATTACAATCTCAAGATTATTTTCAGAAATATATTGCAACTGGTGACAAAGATTTTCTCAATTTATATTTTGACGCTTCAAAAAAACTTTCCAAAGACCTCGATAGTCTTAACTCGTACAAGTTTAAAAATGCACGTCTTAATACGATTTTAGAATCGAAAAAAAATGACACTTTGAATCTTAAAAAATTCAAAGTTTTAATAGATTCCACAACACAAATTTCGAGAACAGAAAAAACAGTTAAGGAACCTAAGTACGAAATCAAAAAGTACAAAACCGATTATAATTTTGAAAAAATCGATGTCGAAACAAAAACTTTTTCTGACACAATCAAGAAAAAAGGATTATTTGGTCGTTTGAAAGATGCGATTGCTGGAAAAGAAAATGTCCGAAAAGACAGTACAGTAGTAACGGTAAAGCATAATGAAAAACCAGAATCTGAGCGTTTAAAATACGAAATCGACAGTCTACTTGGTACAATGGATAAGTTCTACACCAAAGAAATACAACGCGTCCAAGTTAATATTACCAAAACCCAAGAAAACAAAAATCAGTTTGCTTCGCAGTTTCAAAGTCTGTTGAATGAGATTTTCATTTCGAGTAATCAATTAATGAATATCTACGATAACACCATTAAAGACGCCAAAGCCGAACTCGAAAAAGAATATGAAAAACAGAATTCTAAAAGCAATAAAACCAGAATGTATCTGACTTTTGGGTCGATGTTATTAATGTTTATTGTTTCAATTCTTATCATGTATTTTACGCGATTGGCATTCGCTTATGAACATCGTTTGAAAATTGCCAACCAACAAATCGAAGAAAACCTCAACTTTAAAAACCGAATTTTAGGAATGTTGAGCCACGAATTGCGCTCACCATTGAAGATTATTGGCATTTTCATCAATCGAATTACTAAAAAAACGAATGATGACAACATTAAAGAATATCTAAAATCAATAAGCTTTACCAATAACAGTTTATTATTGCAATCAAATCAAATATTAGAATACGCAAAAAATCAACATGTTAAAAACAAACTGATTCCTGTTTCATTTAATTTAAAAAATGAAATTAGTTCGATATATACATCGATTGAAGCTTATATAGAAACGCGTCATAATCAATTTGTTACTGAGATTAACATTCCGGATCAACTTGAAGTCTACTCGGATAATGCTAAGATGAATCAGATTTTTATGAACATTCTTGGGAACGCTAACAAGTTTACCGAAAACGGAAAAATAACTGCAAAAACTTGGACGGAAGCGCTTGATAAAGATACTATAACTTTGCATGCTAGTATTAGCGATACTGGATCTGGTATTTCGGAATCTGACTTAGAAAAGATTTTTGAACCATACTACCAAGGCGTTATTTCTAATGAAGTTGAGAATCTTGGTGCTGGTTTGGGACTGAGTCTTTGTAAAGAAATTGTCGAATTATTTTCTGGTAAAATTTCCGCAACGAGTCAACTAGGTAAAGGAACAACAATTAGTTTTAGTATTAATCTAAATCTTGCAAATGGAACTTCAGGACAATAAAAACATCAATTTTCTACTTGCCGACGATCACAGCATTGTACGACACGGACTAGAATTTCTGATTGAAGAACTACTCACGGACTTCGAAACGAGCCACGCTTCCAATTTGAAAAGTGTACTAGAAACTGTCAAGGAAAAAGAGCTCGACATTGCCATTATTGATGCACACTTCCCAGATGGTAATAGCCTCAATATTATTGGCGAAATAAAAAGTATAAACCCAGACCTCAAAATATTAATCTATACAGGAATAGACGAGCAAACGCATTCGCTTAAATTTATAAAAGCTGGTGCTAACGGTTTTTTGAGCAAACTAAGTGAAGAAAGTGAAATTAAAAATGCGCTTTCAAAAATCATCAACGACGGCGAATATCTTTCGCCATCGACGCAAACTTTGTTATTAAATTCTATCCACGGAAAATCATCTATTAATCCACTAGAAAATCTATCGGAGCGAGAATCAGAAATTGCGAAGCTATATGCAAAAGGTTTAGGAAATTTAGAAATCGCTAACCTACTCGATATCAAGCAAAATACTGTAAGCACCCTCAAAAAAAGAATTTTTGAAAAGCTAAATGTTGACAATTTGGTAGAGTTAATCGAGCTTATCAAAAATCACGAATAAATAATTGTCGACTTTTTGTAGAAGAATATCTACAAAAGACTCGACAAACATCGACACATAAAAGTTGATCTGTACTAAGAATTCTCACTAATTTTGACATAGTAAAAAGCCAAGCATTGTATTGTGTTAATCCAAAAGCTTTTTATGTAAAAACACAACTTTTTCATGAGATTCTTAAATACAGATGATGGAATCAGAAGTCCTGTAACGCTTGTTACAGGATTTTTATTTTTGGAGACTTTTCGGATTTTTTTTAAACCAATTTTTAGCTCGGTTATAATCTAAATAATAAATCAACTTAACCGAAAAGTTATGCACAGCAGGCTCTGCAAACAATTCGTTGTAATTATTCTTCATACCCAATCGCGACTCGTTAAGGTAATTTTGGATAGCGTTTCTATATAAAAACGTCACTTGACTTCCAGGCGCAAACCACCACGTATAACGCAAATCGATGTTCCAAGCGTTATAAGTTCCGTTTAGGTTTTTGGTAAAATTATTGGTTGACAAGACATCGCCATCATTTTGCAAAGTGTAAAACTGCTTATACGTAACATCCGAAAAATAGTGACGGAAAGCCAAGCTCAAAGCCATTTTGTTGTTGAAAGTATATTGAGAATTAATCGCATTTTCGAGCGTATTTCTTTGGCGTCGTCCCATGTAGATATTGTCATCATCTTTACCAGCAAAACCTTTTTCGTTGTTACTGAAACTCGGCTTCACTTGCCAAAATATTTTAAACTTATCCGAAAAACGATAACGCAAAATTAGACTTGTCTCAATCTGATTTCTAGCTTTTTCGTTATAAGCGTAATAGTCAACATTAATATTGTATTGAAACTTCTTACGGCTATCACTTTCAAACCAAATCCAAGAATCAAAATAAGATGGTACATTAAGGAATCGTCCATCGGTACGCGGCTCATAGATATCTTTTTGACCAAAAGGTGTCGTCTCGATTCCAAATCCATAGTTTTGAAATTTCTTATTTTGAAATTGATTATTATGGTTTAGCACAAAATTATTAAACAAGAAAGGCGACAATCTTTGATAATACTGAACATTAAAATTCAAAAACATTTTGTTAAGATGCTCTGTTGGTTGCAAAATTCGATAACCATACCACGCATTATAGTTGGCAAAATTAGTCATGGTCGAAAATCCCAAATCATTAATATCCCAGCCTTTTGTCGTAATCCCAGCATTGATATCAAAACGATGTTTACCATCAATTTTTCCGATTCCGAACTGGTTTTTAGTCCCGAATTTAGTTTCGTCGGTCATCACCCAACTCGCTCTAGAATTTCCATAGAAATTGTATGTATTCTTTTTATTATTGATAGACCACAACAATCCAGTTGCATTGGCGTCGCGAAAACTTCCATCTCTCACCGTACTTGTATTAATCAAACTTATCGACGAATTTTCATTAAATCTCTGATCCAAAACCAGAACATTATAATTCGCCCAAGGCTCGACTACTTCTTTTCGGATTTCGCCAGTATCTTCATTTTCTACTGTTGCAAACATCTTTTGCGTAACTGCATTAAAAAATCCAATTCCCAAACCTTTGCTTGTTCTACCCGAAATTTTGAAAGCATTAAATAATTTAACCTTTGCAGGAAACTCCGTTATTTTTTCATTCTCTTTTAGCTCAGGTTCGCCTGAGGGAGAACCACCTATCCTTCTTGAATAAAACAAATTTCCTTTGCTAAACAATTCTGTCCCTTCGGTAAAGAAAGGACGTTGCTCTGCATATTGCTGTTCGAAAGGCGTTAAATTAAGAATAGAATTATCGAAATTGGCTTGCCCAAAATCAGGAATCAAAGTCATATCAAATGTGAAAGCATCATTTATTCCGTACTTTACATCCATTCCTCCATTGAAGTTGGTTGTCGTTGTACCATCGTAATGATTAACATAAGACGAAAAATAGGGCATAAAACTTAATCGGGTTGGTGGTTTTATGTTTGTAATACCTTCCAAAACACCATCGAACAAGGTGTAAGAATTCTTTTTGTTATCGACAAAATTCCAGTCATAAAATACATTGGTACGCTGCACTTTTCTAAAGAAATTAACGCCCCAATTTTGCACGTCTTTCCTTGGAAAACGAAGTTCCGAAAACGGAATCATCATCTCAGCTGTCCAACCATCATCTTGCAATTTAACAGCACTTTGCCAAACACCATTCCACGTCTCATCCTCGCCATCGGTTGTTAATTTAGCATCATATTGCACACCAGCAGCTGTTACTACAAACTCAAGGCTTTGCTGCTTATCATTATAACCATTAAGAGTTACACCAACAAAATCATCATTAGAAATCCCATCGCGCTCAGTTAATTCTTTTGCAATTTTGGACGGTTCTGGATCATGCATTTTCATCATAATGTACAAACCCAGATCATTGTAAAGCATTTTAACTTCCGTTCGAAAACTTGCATCTGCAGGTTTTCCATTATTAGGACTTCTCTCGATAAAATCTGTTGCTAAAGGAATATTTGCCCAAACATCTTCATTAATATCGCCGTCAATTTTGGGAGTCGTTTCGGATTTTTGCGTTGAAATCTTCTTTCTGATAATATTGTCGGAAGATGGCGCTTCTTGCGCAAAGAATAATGTCGAAATTAATAAACAAAATCCGAACGAAAAATGGCGTTTCATAGTTATGTGTTTGTTATTATTCTAGACGTTCGAAATAGGCATTTCATTACATCATAATTCAAAAATAATTGCAACACACTGATTTTCAAAACAAAAAAAGTCGAAGTAATTCGACCTTTAATATTATTTAGAATAAAATTTTATTTCTGAAAACTAACAGGATATTTAGTTCCTGAGTAGCTTTCGATATTAGCTTTAATTGCACCAACCGTTAACTCAGCCTTTATAGAAACGGGAATCCTATTTTTATCATTAGAAACCCAAAGTGTTACACCTTCCTTTTCTTTAAAAACACGGCCACTCATCACCGATGGAATAATCTTAAGACAATTAATTTTTCCAAACTTGGTCGAAACATTCTCAGTACCCGCAATTCTCAACTGAAAAGGAAACATTTCATCATCAATCCAAACATTCATTTTGATAACATTACCGATTTTCAATTGCTCGTCACTTAGGTTTCTCAAGTAATAGAAGCTAGATAACATATCTTGTACACCTTTCGTAGTATTAATGGTCTTTGGTTCTCGGTCGGTATTTTTTTTGTCCACCAAATAAACGGTTTGATTGACATGGTTAAACGTACTTTGTAAATGTTGACGATAACTACCTTCGGACACGTTTCTAGTATAAAAATAAGGCTGCCCGTAAAGGTTGATATAACTCTCGTATACATCATTAACTTTAAAAAAAGCTTTAACGGCACCACTTGTTTGCCCTACACCTTTTACATAGAAATATGGTTTACCATTCAAGGTTGCATTAGAAGTTGTCAAAGTTGCTGTCCCAGCAGTTAAAAAACCATAACTAATACGATAAGTAAGCGTTTCTCCCGCATTGATATTATCATACTGAGCCGACGACAATCCAAAGATTATTATCGAAAACAACATTAATAATTTTTTCATTCTTTATATTTTAATACTAAACAAGACAAATATGTTGCCAAATATAAGACAATATATAAAAGCCTTTAAATCTGAAAATCTAAAGGCTTACTATTTTTAAGAGATTTGTGTACCACTTTTGATAACCGCATTCTTTTTGACAACGACAATGCCATCTTTAACAGAATGTGTTTCGTAATCGCCATCTGGCATATGCTTGCCACCAATAATCCTTACATTATCACCTATTTGGCAATTTTTGTCGAGGATGGCTTTTTCGATGTAGCAAAATTTACCAATGCCGATATTGGGAATATTGCGTTTTTCGTTTTCGATAATTTCGTGCGTACTTTGGTAATAGTCAGCTCCCATTATATAAGAATTGACAATGGTACTTCCCTTATCAATACGGCTTCGGTTACCAATAATAGAGTTTTCGACCTTTGCAGCTAAAATAATACAACCATCACCAAACACAGCTTTACTTACAAAAGAACCATTGATTTTTGATGGCGGTAACATTCTCGCTCTTGTATAGATAGGCGACGCACTAAACAAATTAAATTGCGGTAAGTCTTGTGCTAGGTCCAGATTAGCCTCGTAGAAAGATTCAATTGTACCAATATCTGTCCAATAACCATCGTATTGGAAACTCAAAGTTTTATATTGTCCAATAGCTTGTGGAATAAAATCTTTCCCAAAATCATCACCTTCATTTTCAGCAAATAATCGACGAAGTACATTTCGAGAAAACACGTAAATCCCCATCGATGCAAGATATTCTTTACCTTGATGCTTGTTATGTTCACTAACTTCGGATTTCCACTCTTGCAAAATATCTGCACTTGGTTTCTCCGTAAAGTCGGTGATATTACCTTCTTCATCGGATTTTAAAATTCCAAATCCCGTCGCATCTTTGGCATTAACAGGAATGGTTGCAATCGTTATATCTCCATTATTTTTCTCATGAAAATCAATCATCTCGCGGAAATTCATTTGGTATAACTGATCTCCCGAAAGAATTAAAATATAATCATAATCATACTTTGTAAGATGCTTCATCGATTGTCGCACAGCATCGGCTGTCCCTTGGTACCATTGGTCATTTTCAACATTTTGCTCGGCCGCCAATATATCGACAAAACCTCGACTGAATGTATCAAAATGGTAAGTATTCTTGATGTGCGAATTAAGCGAAGCTGAATTAAACTGCGTTAAAACCAAAATCCTGTTATAGCCCGAATTAAGACAATTAGAAATCGGAATATCGACCAATCGGTATTTTCCAGCGATTGGCACTGCAGGTTTTGACCGCGTATCGGTCAAAGGATACAATCTCGTACCGCGTCCACCTCCCAAAACTATGGAGATTACATTTGCTTTCATATTATAAATCGTGTTTTTTGGTGTTTAGAAATCTAAATTTCTATTGGTGATTTTAGAAACTGATTTTCAAATCAGTACTTGTATAAATGTAAGTAATTTTCGGCGGATTTCTCCCAAGAAAAATTAAAATTCATATTATTTTGTATTAACATCTTCATCATTTTTTTATCTCGGAAAATTCTCAGCGCTCTTCCCATCGCGTGCACCACACTTTCCGCATTGGCTTCTGCAAAATTAAAACCGCTTCCGCCACTCGAAATATCTTCAACAGTATCCTTCAAACCGCCTGTATATCGTACAATCGGGATTGTTCCGTAGCGCATTGCATACATTTGGTTAAGGCCACAAGGTTCAACGCGAGATGGCATTAACAGAAAATCCGCAGAGGCATAAATCTGGTGTGATAAATATTCTTTATAACCCAAATCTAAAGCAAAATTAAAATGATATGTTTTTTGCAAATCACGCAAAGTAGTTTCTAAATAAGGATTCCCAGAGCCTAAAACAATAATATTCAGTTTTCCATCACTTTCTTTAATGGCTTGCGTAATAATATCTGGGAGTAAATCGGCACCTTTTTCGCCAGCAAATCTTCCAATAAATCCAAACAATGGCAAATCTACATTGAGTCCATATTGTTGACAGATTTCGGTTTTGTTCTTCCACTTCCCTACTTCCGAATTTTTAACTGTAAAATGATGTGGAATCATGGAATCGGTGTCTGGGTTCCAAACTTCGGTGTCGATGCCATTAATAATACCAAAAGCTTTTTGCTCTTCTTGAAACATCAAACTTTCTAAACCTTGAAAGCTTAAAAACAATTCTTGCAAATAACCTTTGGAAACGGTGTTAAAAACATGGCTCGATTTTATCATAGCTGCCATTGGATTAATCCTCGAATTCCAATCGAGAAGCCCAAATTTGGTTGCATCAAAAAACGGCAAGAGGCGCGACATTGACCAGTCCATACTTCCCTGATATTCGCCGTTGTGGATTGTACCAACTGTTTTAACACCTTTTAAAAATCTAAAACTTGGGCAATTTTCAATCATAAAAGGCACCAAACCAGTATGATAATCATGACAATGCAAAATATCAGGACGAATCTTCATCGCCGTCAACCAATGCAAAACCGCATGCTGAAAAGCAATAAATTGCTCCGACTCGTCGCTATAACCATAAACTTTTTCACGATCCAACAAACCGGGAACTTTCACCAAATATAAGTCGAAACCAAGTTTTTTACTTTTTTCCTTATGGATAATTACTTGATACATCCGTTCGGCTTGATGTATAAAACCGTCGAAAATGACTTCCAACTCGCTATCGTATACGAAAGCATTGTTGTACCAAGGCATCACAACACTTGCATCTAATCCCATTTTATTTTGATATTTTGGCAAAGCGCCAACCACATCAGCCAGTCCGCCAACTTTTGCAACAGGATAACACTCCATAGAAAGGTGAAAAATTTTCATAAAGTTTGGTATATAGTATTGGTAATATTAATATTCTTTTTTTAAAATTAAACCTGACAAAGGCGGCAATCGTAATTCCATTGTGTAGCTTCTTCCCATCATTTTCTTTGGAATAACTTTATTAATGTTAGGAAGAATGCCACTTCCTCCATATTTTTTATCGTCAGAATTAAGCAAGATTTTCCATTTTTTGTAATCGACACCCAATTGATAATCCATGCTATTCGGTGTCAAATTAAGGATGATCATCAATTTATCAGATTTCGATTTTCCTTTTCTTAAATAAATAAAAATCGAATGATCACGGTCATCGCCATTAACCCATTCGAAACCTTGCTTGTCAAAATTCAACTCAAACAAAGCTTTTTCGTGAGAATAGATTTTGTTCAAATCTTTAACAAATAATTGCAACTGTGCATGAATAGGATATTTAAGCAAATCCCAATCGAGTTGTGTTTCAAAATTCCATTCGCTGGTTTGCGCGAATTCATCGCCCATAAAAAGCAATTTTGCCCCAGAACTCGTAAACATATACAGATAAAGCGCACGAAGATTCGCATATTTTTGCCATTCGTCGCCATCCATTTTATAGATTAAACTGCTTTTACCATGCACCACTTCATCATGAGAAAGCGGCATCATATAATGTTCGTTAAACATATAAACGCTGGTAAAAGTGATTAAATCCTGATGAAACTTACGATAAATCGGATCTTTTTTAAAATAATCCAAAGTATCATGCATCCAACCCATCATCCACTTCATATCGAAGCCAATTCCGTCTTGACTGACAGGTTTTGTCAACTTAGGAAAATCCGAACTTTCTTCGGCAATAGTGATGACATCAGGAAACTTTTTATGTATTGCAAGATTACAATCTTGTAAAAAATCTTTTGCTTCAAGATTTACATTTCCACCGTGAATATTTGGTTCCCATTCACCATCATTTCTAGAATAATCAAGATGCAACATTGATGTGACAGCATCCACACGAAGTCCATCGGCATGATAACGATCCAACCAAAACATCGCATTACTGATCAAAAAAGATTTGACTTCTGGACGTCCGTAATTGAAAATATAGGATTTCCAATCGGGATGAAAACCTTTGCGCGGATCTTCGTGTTCATACAAATAACTACCATCAAATCTATGCAATCCGTTAGCATCACTTGGAAAATGCGATGGCACCCAATCGAGAATGACACCAATATCGTTTTGATGAAGTTGATCGATTAAAAACATCAAATCTGTTGGTGCTCCAAATCGCGATGTCGCCGCAAAAAATCCAGTTATCTGATAGCCCCAACTAGGATCATAAGGAAACTCCATAACTGGCATAAATTCGACGTGCGAAAATCCCATTTCCTTAAGATAAGGAATCAATTCTGCTGCAATTTCGCGATAAGTTAAAAATTCTTTGGGATTTTTTTTATTTCTTCGCCAAGATCCAAGGTGCATTTCATAGACCGAAATTGGCGTTTTCATCACTGGAATTTGTTGGCGTTTTTGCAACCATTTTTGATCATGCCATTCATACCAAGTCGACGCAATCACCGATCCAGCCTGCATCGCTTGTTCCATTTTAACAGCAAAAGGATCACTTTTTTCCAAAAGTTCATTCTTTTGCGTTTTAATACCGTATTTATAAACATCCGAAATTTTGACACCAGCAACAAAACCCTCCCAAATCCCTGATTGATCCCAACGACCAGTTAATGGATGTTCGCCAAATTCCCAATTGTTAAAATTTCCAATCACAGAAACTTCTTTGGCATGTGGTGCCCAAACAGAAAAATAAATACCATTCTCGCCATCAACAACGGCTTCGTGTGCGCCAAACTTTTCGTAAAGCTTAAAATGTTTACCTGACTTAAACAAGTAAATATCAAAATCCGTCCACAAAGAAAATGTTTTGACTTTTGGCATAGAAAGGCTATTAGACGATGTTAACAACTACAGCAAGTTAATCAATAATTGGCAATTGACAAGTTAATTTTCGCTACAAATCAATATTTCCATTTTCAAAACATATCTAAACATTTAATTAACATTAAATAAAGAAATAAATATTTTACAATTAATTATTACACAAATGTTAAAGATGTTAAAATATTTCATAAATTAGTTACCATTAACATATGACAAAAGATGAAGTTTAACCTGATGACGCCAGATGAAGATGATCGCGATGTTTATATAACAGGAAATTTTAATGCTTGGAATCCGAAAGATCCAAATTTTAAAATGACAAAAATTGACAATGCACATTATTTCATAGATATCGCCGACGAAAAATTGCCAGATATCATAGAGTATAAATTCACAAAAGGTGGTTGGGAAAATGTTGAAATCGACAAATACGACAATATTACGCCCAACCGAAAAGTAAAAAAAACAGATAAAGAATCAGAAAACACCGCCGAAAAATGGCGTATTAATTGGGGACCTTTCAAGGAAGAGTTTTTCCCTCATGTAGAATTAATCGACGAAGCTTTTTACATTCCACAACTGGACAAAACGCGAAAAGTTTGGGCATTGCTACCCTACGATTATCACGAAACAGACCTCGAATATCCCGTTTTGTATTTGCAAGACGCACAGAATCTTTTTAATGAAAGCTCAGCCTTTGGCAATTGGGAAATCGATAAAAAACTGGCATTGCTAGCAGAATATGGAAGAGGCAACCTCATCGTGATTGCTGTAGAACATGGTGAAAATGACCGTATCAAAGAATATATTTTTGACAATGATAAAGTTGCAGAAGGCGCGGAAGGCAAAAAATATTTAAGATTTATAACCGATACGCTAAAGCCATTTGTCGACCAAAAATATAGAACTAAAAAAGATCGCGATAACACCGGAATCGGAGGAAGCTCACTGGGTGCACTTATTAGCATCTACGCAGGATTTCTTTATCCAGAAGTCTACTCGAAGTTGATGATATTTTCGCCATCGCTTTGGGTAGAACCAAATAATGATTTTCCGCTAATGAAATTTAGCAAACCTTTTTACACCAAAGTTTATCTCTACGGCGGCGAAAAAGAAGGTTCGCAGATGGTAGAACGTATAGAAAAATTTGAATCTGCTTTACAAAACTTTGAATTAGAAGATTATTTTGATTTTGAAATTAAAACAAGTATAAATGATGAGGGCATCCACCAAGAATTCTATTGGTCACAGGAATTTCCGCGTGCTATAGAATGGCTTTATTATGACACTTTGGAGGATCCGTCAACGATAAAAGTACAACAAAACGCCACTGAAAAAAATGTCTAAAAAAAATACAACAAAACAATCAATACATCTTTTTACAACTGAAGATTGGTCAACATCTAAAGTTAATTTTCCAAAAAACATTCAACTATTTTTTTCTGCGGAAGAGAAGGATTTTTTTGTGAATACCGACGAAGATTCCGTGCAATATTTTATTGGCATGGGAAAACAAATGTCGACGGCTAGTCTTCTGAAAGTTGCCAAAAGTTTTTCTTATAAATATCGAAAATCTTTGTTGCCACAGAAATTATTGATTGAAAACGAATTGAGTAACGAGGATTTGGAAGTTTTTATTATTGGACTTTTCCAAGGAACTTACCAATATCCATTCAAAAATGAACATCCTTTTTGGAATTCAGATTTTGAAATTGAAACCTCAAAACAAGACAAAAAAACGATTAATGCTATTGTAAAAGATGCAAAGGCGCTTTGTATAGGACAGTTTGCAGGAATGGATTGGCTCAACAAACCTGCCAATCAAAAGAAAGTTGATGCGATTTCTTCATTTTTAAAAGATATTTCAAAAAAATATAAATTCAAGTATAAAGTTTATAACCGAGAAGAATCGATAAAGAAAGGTTTAGGAGCTTTTGTAGCGGTCAACCAAGGAAGTGCGATGGACGCTGCGTTCACCATTTTAGAATATCAAAGTCCTAAAAAATCTGCGCCAACTATTGGACTGGTTGGGAAATGCGTATTGTTTGATACAGGAGGTATTTCTATAAAACCATCCACCAATCTTCATTATATGAAAAGCGATATGGGCGGCGCTTCGGCTGTTATTGGGGCTTTAATTTATGCTGCCGAAATGCAACTTCCAATTAATATTGTAGCCGTTTTACCAATTACCGACAACGCCGTTTCGGAAAAAGCATATTTACCAAGTGATGTTGTGAAAGCCTACAACGGAAAAACCATCGAAATTATTGATACCGATGCGGAAGGCCGATTAACACTTGCTGATGGACTTTCTTACGTCACCAAAAATTATAAAATAGACCATCTTATCGACCTTGCAACCTTAACAGGAAGTAGCGTCCGAATGTTCGGAAATACGTGTGGCGCCTATTTTTGTAATGATGATAAGCTGAATCAAAAACTGCTTAGCTCAAGTGAGAAAAGCCAAAATAAAATTTGGAATCTTCCCCTTTGGGATATTTGGAAATCTGAAATTACTTCGGATGTTGCCGACTTTAAAAACATCTCCCTAAAACCTGTTGGCGATTGTATTGTTGCCGCAAAGTTTTTAGAACAATTCATCAACGAGCATCCATCATGGGCACATCTAGACATTGCCGGTGTTGCGTATGGAAATGTTGATTATGCAAAAGATAAAGCGGCGACTGGTTATGGTGTTCATCTTCTTGCACAGCTTTTCAAAACTTATAATTAAAACACAAATCAGAATATGATGGAGAAAACGATTGTTTGCATATCATGCTATTATAAAGGATTTGACTTTATGGACGAAACCAAAAAGCTCGGCAATAAAGTCATTTTGATTACCTCCGAATCTTTGAAGTCAAAAAACTGGCCGTGGCACGCGATTGACGAAATCTACTACATGCCCGAAATTGCGCCATCCATTTGGAATCTTGACCATTTGGTGCAAGGTTTTGCATATTTGATGAAGGTTCATCAAGTCGATGCTGTCGTAGCTTTGGATGATTACGACGTCGAAAAAGCAGCTATGATTCGTGAAACCTACCGAATTCCTGGAATGGGACAAACGACACACCGTTATTTCCGTGACAAGTTGGCGATGCGCCAGCAAGCTTTGGATAACGACATTAACGTTCCTGAGTTTTCGGCGATTTTTAATGATGAAAAATTAAACTTTTTCACAGAGGAACATCCTGGTCCTTGGGTTCTGAAACCACGTTCTGAAGCCTCTGCAAACGGAATTAAAAAAATTCTGAATCGTGAGCAATTATGGACTGCCATCGAAAATCTAAAGGAAGAACGTTACAAATTTCTTTTAGAAAGTTTTAAACCTGGAAAAGTTTATCATGTCGATTGTTTGGTGTATAAACATCAAATCGTTTTCGCTTGTTGTTCGCAATACACATCGCCTCCGATGAAGGTATCGCATGAAGGTGGTGTTTTTGCAACAAGAACTTTGGATCAAAACACTGATTTTACAAAAGCCTTGCTAAAAATCAATCAACAAGTTTTAGAAAAATTTGGAATAAAAAATGGCGCGACACACAGTGAGTTTATTTACGGTGATGATGGACAATTCTACTTCCTAGAAACCTCATCACGCGTTGGCGGTGCTCATATTCCGGATATGATAGAAGCGGCAACTGGTGTTAATATTTGGAGAGAATGGGCAAAACTAGAAAATGCGCTATTGCGTAAAAATGACTATTCGGTTTCTGCGGAGAAGAATCACTTTGCTGGACTTCTAATCGCTTTAGCCAAAGAAAAAGATCCTGACACATCAATGTTTAAATGTCCACAGATTTTTAAATTTTTATCTATTGAGAATCACATCGGAATCGTTTTTAAATCAGATTCTGAACAACAAATTATCGAAGATATTGACTGCGCCTCAGAAATTATAGCGGAACATATTCTCAACATTTTACCACCAACAGAAAAACCAACCTCTTAATAACATAAAATATGCATATAGAACATACTGATTTTTACTCACACATTTTGGGAAGAAGCCTAAAAGTTGAAGTTACAGGACATTTCGGATATCCAATTGTTATGTTTCCGACTTCACAAGGTTCTTATACTCAAAATGCCGATTTCCATCTTAACGGAAGTATTTCCAGTTTTATCAATGATGGAAAAGTGAAGTTATACAATGTCGAAACCATCGACAAAGACACTTTCTATGCCGACCATTTATCACCAGCCGAGCGCATCCGAAATTACGAAAGATATGTTCAGTTTTTGGTACAAGAATTTGTCCCTCATATTCAAAAAATGCATCAGACACATCGCGTAGCTGTTGCAGGTTGCAGTTTTGGAGGTTATCATGCGTCTAATTTTGCATTTAGATACCCAGATTTGGTTTCGCATTTATTCTGTTTGTCAGGTGCATTTTCAATCCGAAGTTTTATGGAAAACTATCAAGACAATTTGGTTTATTTCAACTGTCCAGAAGAGTTTGTACCCAATGATGAAGGTTGGAAATACCGACACATGCACATTGTCCTTAGCACATCTGACCAAGATATTTGCCTTGACAAAACCCGAAAAATGGCAGCTATTTTAGCGACGAAATCTATCAGCTTTTGGTATGACGAAGCCAAGTGGATTAACCATGACTGGCCACTTTGGCGAATGGTTTTTCCAAAATTCATCTCAACTTATTTTAATTAAATCATTTTAAAAACACATAAAAAAATTACAATTATGGCAAAAAAAGTAGGAATATTATTTGGTATGGAAGACACGTTTCCATGGGCATTTATCGATAAAGTTAACGAGTTAGGAAATGGCGAAATTATCGCAGAACCAGTAATGATTGACAAACTGGAGCAAGGCGCGGATTACGAATACGCGGTGATTATTGACAGAATTTCGCAGGATGTACCTTTCTACCGTGCTTATCTGAAAAATGCCGCAGTTAATGGAACCTATGTCATCAACAATCCTTTTTGGTGGAGCGCTGACGAAAAGTTTTTTAACAATGCTTTAATGACAAAAATCGGAATCCCTGTTCCGAAAACTGTACTTCTACCATCGCATGATCGACCAACCAACACTTCAGAAACTTCATTTAGAAATTTAAAATATCCTCACGATTGGGATTACATCTTTAATTATGTTGGCTTTCCAGCTTATATGAAACCTCACGATGGTGGCGGCTGGCGCAATGTTTACCGTGTAGAAAATCCGGATGATCTTTGGAATAAATTATCAGAAACTGAGCAATTGGTAATGATGGTTCAGGAAGAAATTGTCTTCGAAGATTACTACCGCGTGTATTGTTTGGGCAAAAAGTATGTACACATTATGCCTTACGATCCGCGCAATCCACATCACTTACGTTATGTAACTGAGTCAAAATATGAAGGTGCAGAACTGGAAAAAATTCTAAATACCATCCATGATTACACTTTAAAAATTAATGAGGCTTTGGGTTACGATTTTAACACTGTTGAGTTCGCTGTAAGAGATGGTATTCCTTATGCTATCGACTTCTGTAATCCTGCGCCAGATGCAGATCGCAATTCAGTTGGTGAGGACAACTTCCAATGGATTGTGGAACATTCTGCAAAATTAGCCATCGAAAAAGCCAAAGAATTTGTTTCTGGAAAACCAAATATTTCTTGGGGCGACTTCGTGAAAGATTCTGTTAAAAAATAGAACTTTTCTAACATCAAAAACACAAACTATGCACAAATTCACAATAGGAGTAGAAGAAGAATATCAGATTATCGATGCTGAAACACGCGATTTGGTATCACATGTTTCCAAAATAATTGAAGGCGGAAAAACACTTCTCAGCGAAAACTTAAAACACGAAATGCACGAATCTGTTGTCGAAATGGAAACTGGCATTTGTCAAAACGTAAAACAAGCGCGAGAAGAACTTACCAATCTGCGTCGTCACCTTGTAAAAGTGGCACACGAGCAAGGACTTCGCGTTTCGGGAGGCGGCACACATCCATTTTCGCATTGGAAAAATAACATCATTACCAAAGATGCTCGTTATGACAAATTGGTTAATGACATGGGCGATGTTGCACGTTCTAATCTTATTTTTGGTTTGCATGTTCACATTGGCATCCCAGACAGAGAAGAGGGCATCCGAATCCAAAATGTGATGCGCTACTTTTTGCCGCACGTTTATGCTTTGTCCACCAACTCGCCATTTTGGGTTGGTCGATTGACTGGTTTTAAATCTTATCGTCAAGAAGTTTTTGCTAAATTTCCGAGAACTGGTATTCCGAGTTACTTCAGTAGTGTTGCAGAGTTTGATGCTTATGTCAACTTGATGATCAAAACTGGGACTATCGACAATGCAAAAAAAATCTGGTGGGATTTGCGTGTCCATCCTTTTTATCCAACCATCGAATTTAGAATTTGTGATATGCCATTAACTATTGACGAGACGGTTTGTTTGGCTGCAATTATGCAATGTTTGGTGGCAAAAATTTACAAAATGCACCAGCAAAATATTAGTTTCCGCTCGTATCGAAGATTGATGATTTCAGAAAATAAATGGCGCGCTTCTAAAGACGGAATCCATGCTAATCTAATTGATTTCGGAAAAGAAACGAGTGTTCCATATTCCGATTTGTTGGACGAACTTCTAATGTTTATTGATGATGTTGTGGACGAGCTTGACTGCCGCGACGAAGTTGAATATTCTAAAGAAATTTTGAGAATGGGAACAGGCGCTGATCGTCAACTTAAAGTATTTGAGGAAAGCGGTGGCGACTTAAAAGCTGTGGTGGATTACATGATTTATGAAACTGAAAAAAGTGTTATCTAATCAGCATCGAGAGCTGTACAAAAAGCCATTTGTTAATATTTGCGTAACTTTGCAAAAATTATTTGCAGTATGAATCAAGCAGTTAGAATAGCGATTTTGGATATGAATAACAATTTTCCAAACCAAGGATTGGCGAATATTATTCAGATTTCTGAAGCTTTTAAAAATACAAATCAAGAACAAGTTAACATCGAGGTTTTTGATGTTCGTTATAAAAATGAAATGCCAAATATCGAGGATTTTGATATTTTTATTTCATCAGGAGGTCCCGGAAATCCTCACAAAGAAGGTTTTGCATGGGAAGCACCTTACGCCAACTTCTTAAATGGAATTTGGGATTACAACAAAAATAACGAAGACAAAAAATACTTGTTTTTAATTTGCCACTCATTCCAGTTGGCGGTTATCAATTGGAAGTTGGCTAATGTTTGTAAAAGAAAATCTTACTCGTTTGGTGTGATGCCAATCCACAAAACTGAAGAAGGTCATCATGAAGTTTTGTTCAAAAATCTTCCTGAACCGTTCTATGCTGTGGATTCGCGTTCGTTCCAATGTATTGAACCAAATGATGACAAGCTGAATGAAATGGGAATGAAGGTTGTCGCAATTGAGAAAATGCGTCCGAATATCCAATTGGAAAGAGCCTTAATGGCAATTCGTTTTTCGGATGAGATTTTCGGAACCCAATTCCATCCAGAAGCCAATCCAGCTGGCATGTTAGAAAATCTAAAAGATGAAACTAACAAGCAAGCGATGATCAACAATTTTGGCATGGAAAAGTATTTGGAAACCTTGGACAGAATTGACGATGAGGACAAAATCATTTTGACGCAAAAGGAAATATTACCAAGCTTCCTAAAAATGGCGCAAAACAAAATTTTAGCATCTGTCGCGCACAGTGTGCATTAATAAACTACAATAAACTACACAAACAAAACACAAATGGTACCAAAATATAGAGATCTTTTTAATCAAGAATTCAGCAACGAAAAATATGAGTTGATGAAGGAATTGATACATCAAAAAACTGGAGAATACACAGGCTTTCGCCTTTGTGAAACGCCCGTTTTTTTACCTTATTCTTTTAGAGAAAAATTATTGTATGCCGCGGAATCTATTCTAGAACAAATTAATAAAATACCAAAAGAGGTATTTGACAAAGCCGTTCCAGCAGATTGCTTTGTGCCAAATGACACCGACAAACCGCATTTTCTTTGTATTGATTTTGGAATTTGTCGTGGCGCAGATGGTAAACCAATGCCTCAGTTAATCGAGTTACAAGCTTTTCCATCTTTGTATGCTTTTGAAGAATTGCATCGAGATGTGGTATTTGAGATTTTTCCATTTTTAGCAGAACTATCACAAAGAATCCCTTCCGACCAAATGATTGCCATCATGAAGGAAGTTATTATCGCTGATGAAAAACCCGAAAATGTCATTCTTCTCGAAGTTTATCCAGAACGTCAAAAGACTAAAATTGACTTTAAAATTACGGAAGATTTACTAGGCATAAAAACAGTTTGTCTTAGTAAGGTTAAGAAAAGAGGTCGTGAAATTTTCTATGAAAATGACAAAGGCGAATTAGTAAAAATAAAACGTATCTATAACCGCGTCATCTTGGACGAATTGGACAAAATCGAAGGCTTCGAATCAGAATTCAACATTCGTGAAGATGTGGACGTTGTGTGGGTTACGCATCCGAATTGGTTTTATAAAATTTCGAAATATGTTTTGCCTCTTTTGGAGCATACTTATATCCCAGAAAGTTATTACGCCAACGAATTTCCAAGTGATGAAAACATCGAAGAATATGTGTTAAAACCTTTGTATTCTTTCGCTGGCGGTGGTATTAATCTGCACCCAACTAAAGAAACGCTCGCACAACTCGACAATCCGTCTCAATATATTTTGCAGAAAAAAGTGGAATATGCAGAGGTTTTCCGTGACCCAAATGGCGAATATGCAAAAGGCGAAATCCGAATGCTTTTTATCTGGAAACCTGGCGACGAATATCCTACTTATCTTAATAATTTGGTGAGAATGACAAAGTCCGAGATGGCGAATGTTGATTTCAACAAAGCTAACCAAATGTGGACAGGAAGCTCTTTTGCATTGTTTGTAAAATAGTTTTATTAAATTATTAACGGACTTTTTTTTATAAAAAGTGAAACGCCACAATATTTTTATGGCGTTTTTTTTTATTCAAGGAATTTTGATTTGCCTCAAAGCTAATACACAAAGTATTTAAAAGAGTTTTCAAACTAATTTTTGTCCATTAAGCTCAACTTGTTAAAGTTAAACTTTTAAGCTTTTATTTTATTTGAAAAAAACCACGGATTAGTTTTGGGAATAATTATCCGAAATCTGCGGCAGGGATGGAACGACCTGTTGGAGCTCTTTTTCGTGATGGCTTTTGTGCTTTAGCTCAGCTTGGCAACTAAATCTAGCCATCTAGAAAAAAGCGACTAGTGACAGCCCAAAATGCCGCCCAAATAAAAATTTTAAGATACCAAAAGACTGCAACCGCGAATGTCGGAATGGTCAATCCTGCCCAAAACTTGGAAGCTTTTGTTAAGCGTCTTCGGGTTTGGATTTTCAATGATTTTTCCTAAATCCTGTGTTGCAATAAAGCTGCAAGAATGGCGATTGGCGAGGTCGATAATGTTGATTGCGCCCGTCCTACCCGACTCCATATATGAAAATGGATCTTCGGTATTTCTCACCAAAATCCGCATCCAATTGGGACAATCGTAGATATTCTCGCCCATGGAATAAGCTTGCGACAACAATTCGGTCATCGAATATTCGGAGTAGATTTTGTTGGTTTTAAAAGCTTTTTGGAAAATCGACAAGAGTTCGTCTTTTGTCATTTCTTCTTTACGACCTTTCATGCCGCCCGTTTCGATAACGATAAGATTTTCGGTGGAATTAAGTTGTAATTTCTTAGATTTTAATGTGTCCAAAAAGTCCAACAAGGCAAACGAAACACCAAACAGAATAACTTTTTTATTAGAGGTTTTATTTAGAATTTCGAATAAATCTTCGTGATTGTAAAGGAAATATCCATTTTCTGGCTTACCCGATTTTTCGATAAGATAATTGACCATATAGATCAACGACGAATTGTCGCGCTCCAAATAACTCGGCAAAAGTCCCAGAAAAATAAAGTCTTCGGGCTTTCCAATAAATTGGTCAAAGCTTTTGTAAATGCTCTCTTCATACAATCCAAAATCTGCAATCCAATGTTTGGAGAGATTCATCTGCGTTGTCCCCGAACTTTGAAAATACTTTTCGGCAGTTTTATCTTTATCTAAAACTTGATGATTTTTAAACATTTCGATGGGTAAAAAAGGAATTTCTGCTACAGCCTTCACCTCATTTGGATTGATATTGAGATAATCAACAAACTTTTTGTAAACCTCAACATTCGCATATTGAAATTGAAAAGTCTCCAAAGCTGCTTCTTGAAAATCAGTTTCGGATTGTATATTGAAAATGGAATTTTGCATTTTTAATTATTCTTCAAAGGTTTTCAAATGGAATTCGCCATCGAAAACGCCGTAAGTAAAGTAAGAAATCCAGTCACCCAGATTGATATATTTAGCTCCTTTTGGCAAGTCCAAAACCATCGGCAAATGGCGGTGTCCATAGACAAAGTAATCGATATCTTCTGTCTCCAATTTCTTTTTGGAATAGACAATTAAAAACTCTTTGTCTTCTCCCAAAAACTCTTTGTCCTCCTCACCAGAAATCATTTTATTTTTTTGTGACATATACAAAGCAATACGCATTGCAATATCGGGATGTAACCATTTGAAAGCCCACTGTGCAAAAGGATTTGTGAAAAGTTTCTTCATCCTTTTGTAACCTTTGTCGCCAGGACCAAGTCCATCACCATGCGCTAACAAAAAGCGTTTGCCAGCAGCCGAAAAATATTGTTTTGAAAAAAATACTGTACAACCGATTTCTTCTTCAAGATAATCCTTCATCCATAAATCGTGGTTGCCAACAAAGAAGTAAATTTCAATTCCTGAATCTTTAAGTTCTGCTAATTTTCCTAAAACACGGACATATCCTTTCGGAATGACGTATTGCCACTCGTGCCAAAAATCGAATAAATCGCCCATCAAAAATAAGACTTGCGCATCTTTTTTGATTTCGTTGAGCCAACGGATAAAGCGCTCTTCCCGAATCTTACTAGACTTAGGATCGGGCGCACCAAAATGTTGGTCGGACGCGAAATAGATTTTTTTATCAGGTGAAAGATTAATTGGCGTCATTTTTTATTTCGATTATAAAAAACAATTTGAAATTTAGTTTTCTTCTGCTAACCATTCTCCATAAGAATTTTCGGTCTCGTGGAGTTTTAGATAAGCCAACTCGATGTTATTTGGAAGTTTATTCTTGATTTTTGCAGCGATGTCGTACAACATATTTTCGCAAGTCGGTTGGTAATTACAAAAGATAACTTTGTGCCCTTCGTCTGTTAACTTTTGACCAAGATTTTTGTGTGGCGACGCACCATTTACCAAAACGGCATGATCCCAAACATCAACAACTTCATCTTTTACAATTTTTTTGATATCGCCAAAATCAACTACCATTCCGTTCTTCACATCATCCAAATCATTGATAGGATTCCCTTTAACTGTCACAAAAAGCTTATAAGAATGACCATGCATATTTTTGCATTTACCATCATAATTATAAAGCACGTGAGCAGTTTCGAAAGTGAAAATTTTTGTAATACGAATCATATCGCAAAGATAAGCATTTTTCGTTTCAAGAATATCGGAAATCTGTTGCATAAAGCACCTGAAATTTTATGAAAAATTGGGTTTTTCTAAAAGTTTAAAAATTTGTAATTTGGCGAATAATATTTAAAAGTAGAAAAGAGACATGTCAACATTAACTTTTGCAGAAAAAATTGCGCAAGCAGAAAATTTTCTTCCAATTAACGGAACGGATTATATCGAATTTTATGTAGGGAATGCTAAGCAAGCAGCTCACTATTACAAAACAGCTTTTGGATTTCAGTCTGTTGCTTATGCAGGTCCAGAAACGGGTGTTAGAGATCGTGCATCTTATGTTTTGCAACAAGGAAAAATAAGATTGGTATTAACAACTGGTCTTAAATCGGATTCTCCAATTAACGAACATGTTAAAAAACATGGCGATGGTGTTAAGATTTTGGCACTTTGGGTTGATGATGCCTACAAAGCATTTGAAGAAACTACAAAAAGAGGTGGAAAACCGTATCTAGAGCCAGTTACGCTAACTGACGAACAAGGTGAAATCAGAATGTCGGGAATCTACACTTATGGAGAAACGGTTCATATGTTTGTAGAGAGAAAAAATTATAATGGCGCCTTTATGCCAGGTTACGAAAAATGGGAAAGCGACTACCAACCAGAAGATGCTGGATTGTTGTATGTTGACCACTGCGTTGGTAACGTAGATTGGGACAGAATGCTTCCTGTGGTTAAATGGTACGAAGATGTTATGGGATTTGTAAATATCCTTTCTTTCGATGACAAACAGATTAATACAGAGTATTCTGCTTTGATGTCTAAAGTAATGTCAAACGGAAATGGTTTTGCAAAATTCCCAATTAATGAGCCAGCAGAAGGTAAGAAAAAATCTCAAGTTGAAGAATATCTAGACTTCTACGAAGGTGAAGGCGTACAACATATTGCAGTTGCGACAAAAGATATCGTACATACTGTAACTGAGCTTAAAAAGAGAGGTGTTGAATTTCTTTCTGCGCCACCAGAAGCTTACTACGACATGATTCCTGAAAGAGTGGGAACAATTGATGAAGACATAAAAAAACTTCAATCTTTAGGGATTTTGGTAGACTGTGATGAAGAAGGATACCTATTACAAATCTTTACAAAACCAGTAGAAGACCGCCCTACTCTTTTCTTCGAAATTATCGAAAGACATGGCGCACAAAGCTTTGGTGCTGGTAACTTTAAGGCATTATTCGAAGCTTTAGAAAGAGAACAAGAAAGAAGAGGAAATCTTTAAAATTATAAAACACTTAGATGAAAAAAACACTTTTAGCTGGTGCATTAATGCTGACTACAATTAGCATTAGTGCACAAAGCTATCAACAATTAGATGACATTATTTCTAAAATTGAAAGCCGCGTTAAAAAAAATAAAAACGCCGTGGATTTTGACATTCTAAACAAGAAATTTGTTTTGATGGAAACTTTTGATGACCACGACGAAAGACATATTGTTGAGTTTAACCCTGACAATACTGTTACACTAATCGAGCTTTTCGATGACAAAGAAAATGGTCAAACAGCGTCTAACGTCTTTACTGGCGATTATGTACGCAAAAATAATATTGTATCCGTAAGAGCAGATATGTTGGAAGGCAAAAAAATTGGGATGCCTCTAACCTATACTTTTTATCTGATGAACGCCAAACAAGTTTGGTATTTAAAAGATACTAGCTCGAACAAGCGTTGGATAGAGAATACCAAGCTTGGAAAGAAAAATTAAAATAAAATTATATGAAATCATTTGTAGATTACGGTCCAGATAGTGACTTTTCTATTCACAATATCCCTTTTGGGGTTGCGGTTTTTAATAAAGAATATATTGCTTGTGCAACAAGAATCGGTGACATTGTTATCGATCTTGCAAGTCTACATGATTTTGGCTATTTCGAAAATATCAAAGGTCTAGACGAAAACGTTTTTGAAGCTTACACTTTAAATGAATTTATCGAACTTGGTAAACCTATTACCAACGAAGCTCGTTTAAAAATTCAGGAACTTTTGCTTGAAGATTCTGCTTTGGCAAACGATGAAAAAACGAAAGAAGCTTGCTTCTTTGACTTGGACAAAGTGCAAATGATGATGCCAGTACATGTTCCGAACTATACGGATTTTTACAGCAGCATTCAGCATGCGACTAACGTTGGAATGCTTTTCCGTGATCCAGCCAATGCCTTGCTACCAAACTGGAAACATCTTCCTGTAGGTTATCACGGTCGCGCTTCTTCGATTGTTGTTTCTGGTGTTGACATCCAACGTCCAGTTGGTCAAATAAAACCACCAACAGCCGAAAAACCTTTCTTTAGTCCTAGCTTACAATTGGATTTCGAATTAGAAATGGGATTTGTTGTTAACAAAAACACAGAACTTGGTGAACACATCCCAATGGAAGAAACCGAAGATGCTATTTTTGGAATGATGATTTTCAATGATTGGTCGGCTAGAGATATTCAGTCTTGGGAGTATGTTCCGCTAGGGCCATTCTTAGGCAAGAATTTCGGTTCTAATATTTCGCCTTGGATTGTAACAATGGAAGCTTTAAACCCATTCCGAACTGCGTCTCCAACGCAAGATCCAGAAGTTTTGGATTATCTGAAATTTGAAGGTGACAAAAATTATGACATTAATTTGGAAGTTTATCTAAAACCAGAAAATGGTGACGATAATCTAATTAGTGCTAGTAACTACAAATTTATGTACTGGAATATGTGCCAGCAATTAGCGCATCACACTGTTAATGGTTGTAATGTTGAAGTTGGTGACATCTATGCTAGTGGAACGATTTCTGGTGAAGATCCAAAATCTTATGGATCAATGATGGAGTTAACTTGGAGAGGTCAAAATCCAATTAAACTATCAAATGGCGAGGAAAGAAAATTTGTTGAAGATAATGATACGATTACCATGAAAGCTTGGTCAGAAAAAGACGGCATTCGTGTAGGGTTCGGAGAAGTTACTTCTAAAATTTTACCAGCTAGAAAAATTTAAGTTTATTTTAACCACAAAAGCGCTTTACATTTTAATCTTATTTTTGTGGTTTGAGATATTTCAAAAACAATGTTTTAAAACCCTTTGTGGTTCAAAAAATATGAAAACATTAACACCAGCGGACCTTACAAGTCCACAACTGCAATTGGTGATGCAGTCGGCAATTGCGCCACGACCAATTGCTTTAGCAAGTACAATTAACGCAAAAGGAGAAATCAATCTTTCTCCTTTTAGCTTTTTCAATATGTTCAGTACCAAGCCGCCGATTCTCATTTTTTCGCCGAGTCGTCGCGTACGTGACAATACGACCAAACATACACTTCATAACTTGTTAGAAGTTCCAGAAGTCGTTATTGGCAATGTTAATTACGATATGGTGCAACAAGTTTCTTTAGCGAGTACAGAATATGAAGACGGCGTTAACGAATTCGTGAAATCTGGTCTGACCATGAAGCCTGCCGAATTGGTAAAACCACCATTAATTGCAGAGTCACCCGTTAATTTTGAGTGCAAAGTTTTGGAGATAAAATCTTTGGGCGAAGTTGGAGGTTCTGGAAACTTGATTATTTGCGAAATTGTAAAAATCCATATTCAGGAGCAATTCTTGGGAGACGACGGCAATCTCGACCAAAACAAACTAGATTTGGTGGCAAGACTAGGAGCCAATTATTATTCGAGAAGTAACGCCGATAGCCTTTTTGAAGTTCCAAAACCTTTGGTAACAAAAGGCATTGGATATGATCAATTACCAGAAGCGATTAAATCCAGTACAATTTTCACAGGAAACAATCTTGGTATGTTAGCCAACATTGAAGAACTTTCTGGAACTAATTTTTCCGGTGAAGAAGCTGTACACATCCTTGCACAAAAGCAATTACATCAAAATAAAATTGCAGAAGCTTGGGAAATTTTAAAACTTGATTAAATGAAAAAATTATCGACTTTAATTTTAGCTTGTTCAACAAGTTTTGTTTTTGCGCAAACAATTTCTGAAACCAGAATTAAGGACATTGTAACTACGCTTGCTGCCGACGATATGAAAGGCCGAAAAATTGGAACACCAGAAAATGAAAAAGCAGCGGAATTTATTGCAGAGCAATTCAAAAAGAACAAATTAGATTATTGCTATGGCAAATCTTATTTGGTTCCGTTTCATTACAAAGACGAAATGTACTTTAATGTTTGTGCGATTAAAAAAGGAAAAACAGACAAGATCATAGCATTCGGAGCGCATTTTGATCACATCGGCGAACGTGCAACTGGAGATGACAAAATCTATAATGGTGCTGACGACAACGCCAGTGGAACATCAGCAGTTATCGCACTTTCTCATTATTACAAAGATCGAAAAGACGATTACAGTTATATGTTTTTAGGTTTTAATGCTGAAGAAATTGGATTGGTAGGTTCTGACAATTTATCGAATAATACAGAATTCAAGAAGTATCTTCCGAATATTAAAGCGCTTTTCAACTTCGAAATGATTGGAACGAAATCAGAATTTGGTGCTAACAAAATGTTTATGACAGGCGACAATGTTTCGGATTTAAAAGATATCCTGAACCAAAACGCTGTTGACGATTTCAAAATTGCCAGCGATCCTTATCTCAACCAAGGTTTATTCTATCGCTCTGATAATGTCGGTTTTGTTAAGAAAGGCGTTATTGCACATTCGTTCTCAACCGTTGATATGAACCATCAAAATCATTATCATAAAGTAAATGATGATATTACGGTTATCGATTTTAAAAACCTAACCAACTTGGTTAACAGTTTTGCCAAAACTTTAGATAAAACCCTGCAAAAGGATTTCAATCCTAAGTATAACGACAAGCTTGAAAAATAAAAAAATGTCACTCAAATTTGGGTGACATTTTTCTTATCTGTTTATTTTGATAAATGCGCTCTTAACATCCAAGCCATTTTTTCGTGCTTTTCTAAAAGACCAACCAAGAAATCTTCTGTACCGAAATCTTTCGTTTCATCCATCTTAGAAACCGCATTACGTATTGATTTTATCACAGATTCGTGATCTTCTAACAATACTTTTACGAAAGTTTGGCTATCATTTTTAGCTATTTTTTTCTCCAATAAGTTTGACAATTGTAAAAATTCTTTCAAACTCGCAGGAGCAAATTCTCCCAGTTGTCGGATGCGCTCCGCAACCTCATCAATAATCTCCTCGATTTCATCATATTGACTTTCAAAAAACACATGCATTGCATGAAAATCAGCACCTGTGATATTCCAATGTGCATTTCGAGTTTTGGTATAAAGAACATGTTCGTCTGCCAAAAGCACAGATAGTGTTTTTACATTATCCTTAATTTGTTTTGCATCTATTCCAATTGTCATTTTCATAATATTTTATTTTTAAATTAATTCAATTTTATGTTACAAAACTACATCAAACCGTCTACCAATAAGACTTTTATTAATTTAAAAAAGGAAAACAAAATAATGACAAAATCTATCACAAAAATTAACTTCGATAGACAAACAAAATAATTATAGATTTTTCTTCAAAAATTCAATTGACTTTTCAGAAACAAATTTTAAATCTTTGGGCATCTGCTTTTCAGACCAAGGCTCAAAACTTCCAAAACCATGATCACCATTTTCGATGACCAACAATTCTGAGTTCTTTGCCCACTGGTGAAGCAATTCAGCCTCCTTTAAACTAACTGTTTCGTCAGCAGAACCATGAACAATTAAATATGGAATCGATAATTTTTTAACAGCTTTCTCGATTGTAAATCGTTCTTCATTCGCTTTGAAATCTTCAAAAAACTGATAATAATGAGGCATTTGCTGTTTGGTTCTTTTATTCTCGATGTAGAGAACGCCAGCCTTTTTGATTTCAGACAACATTTCTTTAGGTGGAAAGCGTGATGCATAATCTGAAATACCTGCAAAATCTACCAATGCTTTAATACGAGAATCTTCTGACGCTTGGATCACAACATTTCCGTTTCCACGGCTATGACCAATCAAAGCAATTTTGGAAGCATCAACTTCGGGAAGTTTAGAAAAATGATCGATAACAAATCGCAAATCACTCATCTCTTTAGAATAATTATTATGTCCAAAAGCTTCCAAATCGGCAAAATTTGAAGTATCGTCCAATGTTGTTCCGTTATGAGAAAAATTAAATTTAACAAAATAAAAACCTGCTTCTGCAAATGCTTCCGCCAAATAATGCCAAGCTCCCCAATCTTTGAAGCCTTTGTAACCGTGCACCAAAATTACAAGTGGCAACTTTTCATCGCTTTTTTTATAGTAAATGTCCGCTAAAAAGGATTTGGTTTCAGGATTTGTAAGGAAGATATTTCTGTGTATTTCGATTGACATATTTTATTTTTAAAGTTATAAAAAAGCAAACACTAATTAATAAGCTTCGATACATTTTCTACAAAAATCCTGCAAACTGGCGTCCGTTTCTGCATTTTAAAATTTTTGACATATTTTAAAATTAGGGATGGCTTAATTTTTGAAAACTTTTTTGCAACTATAAATTATAAAATCATTATGCGACCGAAATACATTATTACAGCAAGCCTCGCAACCATCGCAATAGCAAGTGTTCCTCAATCTTGTGTTGCTTTGGCGACTTCAAGTATTGGACTTTCAATCATTAAAAAAATATTGATAGGCGGAATTTCTAGTGGAACTTCAATTTTTAAGGACAAAAACGCCTTTATGTCGAACAACCTTATCGACCAAGCAATGCCATCACAATTACGAAGTATTAATTCGACTTTAACGAGCTTAGGACTTTCGAATTTAGTTCAGAAAGAAAAAGAATATATTGCTGATGCAGCAGCTTTCACATCAAACCTTGCAGAACCTATTTTGATAAATGGTGTTAACAGTTTGACCACCGACGATGCTGCACGAATTGCACAAGGCGGCTCTGGCATTGCAACACAAGTTTTAAAGGAAAAAACGCAATCTCAATTGGTTGCAGCAATTGCTCCTGAAGTTGATAAAAAACTGAATGAATACGGCATTATTAAAACCATCAACACCGCACTGAAAGGCAACAATCTTCTTGGAAGTCTTTTGGGACAAAGCAATAACAATCCTAATGCAAGTATGTTAAGTAATCTCGCATCGGAACAATTGGTAAATGGTATGTTTGCATTAATTGGAAATTACGAGAAACAAAATACCGATATGATTAAAAATGCTGTGAAATAGTTTTTAAAAACTAAAAACATTTTTGTTAATTAAATTAGAAATCAAAAATTTTCGGATAGAAAATACTAATGTCAAAGCCTAAGATTGTCGATAGCTTTGATTATTAACAAATCTTAAAATTCACTATCTTTGAGTATCCGATTGTTTTCGGAAACTTTTTTAAACTTTAAAATTATGGCAGAAATTATCAACAGTGATCATAAAAGTCCCGAAGAATTCTACAAATCTCTTCATGAAAAATTGACAGATCATCACAATTTTCCAGAAGAATATTTATACAAATTTATTGTACCGAGTGACTCTGGAAAGATTACTGAAATCATGAAAGTATTCGATGGACTTCAACACACTTTCAGCAGTAGAGATAGTAAAAATGGAAAATACACGGCATGCACATTACAATGTTTTGTATTGGATGCTGACCAAGTGATTGACATTTACAAAAAAGTTGCTGAAATTGAAGGCGTTGTTATGCTTTAATGAGCTTAGCAAAAACAAAAAAACCTCTAGAAATTCTAGAGGTTTTCGTTTTATTTAAATCTGAAAAATTCGATTAAGAATTCTCCAAAATATAAGTAAACATCAATGGTGCACAGATTGTAGCATCAGATTCAACGATATATTTCGGTGTATCGATATCCAATTTACCCCAAGTGATTTTTTCGTTAGGAACTGCTCCCGAATAAGAACCGTAAGACGTTGTAGAATCTGAAATCTGGCAGAAATATGCCCAGAAAGGTACATCTTCCCACTCCAAATCTTGATACATCATCGGTACAACACAAATCGGGAAATCTCCAGCGATACCGCCACCAATTTGGAAGAAACCAACACCTTTACCTCCAGAGTTTGCACGATACCATTCTGTTAGGTAAATCATATATTCGATACCAGACTTTACTGTGTGAACATTAAGATTTCCTTTGATAACGTTAGACGTGAAAATATTACCAGTTGTAGAATCTTCCCATCCTGGACAAACGATTGGCAAGTTTTTCTCAGCCGCAGCAACAATCCAAGAATCTTTAGGATCGATTTCATAATATTGCTCTAGAACTCCAGAATTAACAACTTGATACAAGAATTCGTGTGGGAAATATCTTTCGCCTTTTTCCTCAGCAGCATGCCAAACATCTTCTAAGTGCGTTTGCAATCTTCTGAAAGCTTCCTCTTCCGGAATACAAGTATCCGTAACACGGTTGTAATGCTGGTCAAGAAGTTCTCTTTCTTGCTCTGGTGTTAGATCACGGTAATTAGGCACTCTTTTGTAGTGAGAATGCGCAACAAGATTCATCACATCTTCTTCCAAGTTAGCACCTGTACAAGAGATGATGTCCACTTTTCCTTGACGAATCATATCTGCAAGGATTTTGCCCATTTCTGCAGTCGACATTGCACCAGCAAGGGTAATCATCATTTTGCCACCATCTTTCAAGTGGGCCACATATCCTTTTGACGCATCTACCAACGCAGCAGCGTTAAAGTGTAAATAGTACTTTTCAAGAAATTCTGAAATAGGTCTATTGCTCATTTTAAAATTGTTTTTGCAAAGATAACAATATTGGATTGTAAAGGCTAAATCTTGTCAAAGGAAAAATAGAATTTATCATTTGTTAAAAATTTTGTTTCAGATAAGTAATAAAAAAGGCTTCCAATAGTTCTAAATAAAGCACCAGAACTGCATATCTTTATAAAGACCTATCTTTGCAAAATCAATTCAATAAAATGAAACGGTATATTTTTGCTTTTTTAGTTTTAAGCATCAATTTTTACTTTAGTCAGAAAAACAAAAATCTCGATTGTTACGACTTAAAAAAAGTTCTCGAGGTTGAAGCAACAGCTTTATATCAACCACATCTTGACGCTTCCAAGAAGTTTAACATTAAGCTCCTCAAAGATTCCAAGGACATTACAAAGTATAACAACAAGGGCAAACTTCCGAAAATAAAACTCAATGGCACAGGTTACAAAGTTCAGAAATTAGACTACAGTCATCCTTATCTTGTGTCGAAGGCCAAAACGACTTTAGAAAAAATCGGATCAAAATTTAGCAAAGACAACAAAGGTTCCAAAATAACCATTACTTCTGTAACGCGTTCTCTTGAAGATCAATGCAGACTTCGGAAAGTCAACAAAAACGCGTCGTTAGGCATCAGCTCACACAATTACGGTAATTCATTTGACATTTCTTATGTCCGTTTTAATGGAAAATTGGAGCAAAATTCAAAACTAGATGCGGCGCTCCTCAAAGTTTTAAAACATTTCGAAGGTCTGGGCAGAATTTATTATATCAAAGAAAAGCAACAAAGCTGTTATCATGTCACAGTGAGAAATTACTAATTTTGGTTGATGGTTGTTAGTTGTTGGTGTTTAGTGTTTAGTGTTTAGTGTTTAGTGTTTAGTGTTTAGCAAAAATAATTCATAATTCATAATTCATAATTCATAATTCATAATTCATAATTCATAATTCATAATTCATAATTCATAATTCATAATTCATAATTCATA
>NZ_JASLDS010000031.1 GCF_030151385.1 Soonwooa sp. | reverse complement strand
GTAAAACCTTGTACGATTACTTTAGAATCCTTGTTTACTAATACTGACATTTTATTTCTATTTTTTTAAATTTTAAATAATATTGATAAAACACAAAAATAGTCAATATTCTTGGAAAGTGAATACTGATTTTTGTTTTTTCTCGGAGAATTAATTTAGAGATTCTTTAGTTTCACCTCTTTTTTTAGATAACTGCGGAATTCTTCTGCAATTGAGCCAAAATAAGTTGCTTTTTTCAAATCTCGATTGACACCTGTTTTCGCAAGAAGTACCGTTCCAGACTCAATTCTAAGACCTGACGCCATACCAACTTGCCCCCAAATTGTCACATCATCTTCGATAACACAACATCCAGCAATTCCTGTTTGTGATGCAATTAAGCAACGTTTCCCAATCACTGTATCATGTCCGATTTGGATTTGGTTATCAAGTATACTGCCTTCGCCAATTAATGTAATATCTGTAACACCTCTGTCAATCGTACATCCAACGCCTATTTCAACATTGTTTTCGATTACAACATTCCCAACAGAAATTAATCGGTCATAGTTGCCATTTAACTTTCTGTAATAAAAAGCATTTCCTCCCAAAACCGTGTTGGATTGGATAATAACATTATCTCCAATAATTGTCTCATCTCCTATAACAACATTAGGATAAATAATGCAATTTTTCCCTATTTTAACATTGTTACCAAAAGTTACACTTGGATGGATTTGGGAATTTTCGCCGATTTCTGGTTTAGAAAGTTCCCCAAAAAAGTTAGTAATTTTCGTGAAATGTGTATTAATTTTATTAAAATCTCCAAAAGGATCTTCTGAAATTAACAAAGCTTTTCCTTCGGGACAATCTACTTCCTTGTCAATTAAGATAATTGTCGCATCCGAGTTTAATGCTTTATCATAATATTTGGGATGGTTAACAAATACAATTTCTCCAGCTTTAACACGGTGAATTTCGTTAGTTCCCAAAATTTGAAAATCTTCAGAGCCGACATATTTTGCTTGTATAAGATCTGCAATAGTCTTAAGCGTTTGCGGTTGGCTAAATGTCATAATAATACGTATTTATCAAAAAAAAGCGCTTTGGAAATCAAAACGCTTACATTATTTATTTTACTCTTTCCAGATAAGAACCGTCTTCGGTATTTACTTTAATCTTATCACCAGCTTCGATGAACAATGGTACCAAAACTCTAGCACCTGTTTCTACGATAGCATTTTTAAGAGCGTTAGTTGCTGTGTTACCTTTAACACCTGGATCAGCTTCTACAACATCCAAATATACTGTTGGTGGGATCTCAGCAGAAAGCGGCGTCTCATCAACTTCTTTCAAGATGATTGTTACCTCTTCTCCAGCTTTCATGAATTGTGCGTTTTCAATCATTTCTTTGTTGATGTAGATTTGAGAGAAATCGTCGTTGTTCATAAAGTGGAAACCATTTTCGTCGTCGTATAAATACTGGAATTTTCTAGTAATTACTTTAACTTCATCAATTTTGTGACCTGCTGAAAATGTGTTATCAAGAACTTTTCCGTTGGTTACACTTTTCAATTTTGTTCTTACGAAAGCAGGACCTTTACCTGGTTTAACGTGTTGAAAATCGATGATTTTGTAGATGTCATTACTGTATTCAATACAAAGACCTTTTTTAATATCAGCTGTTGTTGCCATTAATATTTAATTCTTTATTTTATGATTTTTAAATTTAATCTTTTGATGAGCCGTAGCCTTTAACAATACCTCGCGGTGAGTTTTGGATAAAGGTTAAAATCTCGTCTCTTTCTACCGTTGGTAGCATTTCTTTTTCGATGAATTCGATTGCTTGTGTGGTGTTCATTTTCATTTGAAAAATAGCACGATAAATCTTCTGAATTTCAAAAATTTTATCATTGTTAAAACCACGTCTTCTAAGTCCTACCGAGTTAATACCAGCATAGGAAATTGGATCTCTAGCAACTTTAACATAAGGAGGAATATCTTTTCTGATCAATGATCCACCAGAAATCATCACGTGTTTTCCGATTTTGCAAAACTGTTGAACGGCACTTAAACCACCCATCACAACGTAATCACCGATTTCTACGTGACCTGCAATTCCGCAAGCATTGGCAATAATTACATTATTACCCAACACACAATCGTGAGCGACGTGCGCTGTTGCCATAATCAAACAGTCGTTTCCAACTTTTGTATATCCCAAAGCTTTGGTACCGCGGTTAATTGTGACAGCTTCTCTTATGACGGTATTATCACCAATGTATACAAACGTATCCTCACCATCAAACTTCAAATCCTGTGGAATACCACCAAGAACGGCTCCTGGAAAAACTTTGCAGTTTTTTCCAATTTTGGTACCATCCATAATGGTTACATTAGGACCAATCCATGTTCCTTCTCCAATTTCTACATCTCCGCTAATTGTGGTAAAAGCTTCCACAACTACATTTTTGCCAATCTTGGCACGTTTGTCTACGACTGCTAACTGATGTACCATTTAGTCTACTTTATTTCTTGCTACTTGTGCCATAAGTTCTGCCTCCAAAGCGACAGAATCGCCAACATAACCGTAACCTTGCATATGCACAATACCACGTCTTATTGGTTCAATTAATTCAATTTTAAAGATAAGCGTATCTCCTGGAACGACTTTTCTCTTGAATTTTACTTTATCAATTTTAATAAAATATGTCGAATAATTTTCTGGATCTGGTACGCTTGCCAAGACTAAAATTCCTCCAGCTTGCGCCAAAGCTTCTACTTGCAAAACACCTGGCATTACTGGTTCTTTAGGAAAATGTCCCACGAAGAAAGGTTCGTTCATAGTTACATTTTTAAGACCAACCACGTGTGTATCTGACAATTCTAAAACCTTGTCTAATAATAAGAATGGCGGACGATGAGGCATCAACCTCATGATTCCATTAATGTCAAACACAGGTTCTTTTGTTAAGTCAAAATCTGGAACATTTTTCTTCTTCTGAAGTTTCCATTGTCTGTTAAGTTTCTTTGCAAACTGTGTATTTACAAAATGTCCAGGTTTGTTAGCGATAACGCGACCTTTAAGTTTAACACCAACCAAAGCCAAATCGCCGATCACATCAAGCAATTTGTGACGCGCTGCTTCATTAGGATAGTTAAGCGTTAAGTTATCCAAAATACCATTTGGACGAATTGACACATCATCTTTACCAAAAGCAACTTTTAACTTTTCAGTTGTTGCTGGCGTCAATTCTTTGTCCACGTATACGATAGCATTGCTGATGTCACCACCTTTGATAAGGTTATGATCTAACAATTGCTCAAGTTCATGTAAAAAACTAAAAGTTCTCGCCGAAGCAATTTCTTCTTTAAAGTCTGAAAGATGCTTTAAACTTGCATTTTGTGTTCCTAAAACTTTAGTTCCGAAGTCTACCATCGTCGTTACTTCGTAATTCTCAGATGGAATAATTGTAATTTCTGAACCTGTGTTAGGATCAACATAGCTAAGAACTTCTTTAATAACAAGATATTCTCTATTTGCTGTTTGTTCTTCAATACCAACTTTCTCGATAGCTTCTACGAAAAACTTAGAAGATCCATCTAGGATTGGCGGTTCAGAACTGTCCATCTCCATAATAACATTGTCAAGATCCATCCCAACTAACGCAGCCAAAAGATGCTCGCAAGTGTGGATTTTGACACCTAATTTTTCTAAAGTCGTACCACGCTCCGTTGTCGTTACATAATTAACATCCGCTTCAACTTGTGGACGACCTTCTAAATCTGTTCTTACGAAAACAAAACCAGTATTTTCTTTAGCTGGTTTCATGGTAAGATTCACTTCTTTTCCTGTGTGCAGTCCTATACCTGATAGATGTATGTCTTCTCGTATAGTTTTTTGTTTATCACTCATTGCAAAGATATTTTTTTAACAAATTCTATTTTTTGTTATTTTCTAAATTATTAATTCTTTCTATAATGTTTCCAAAATTTCGGAAGTGTACATAACTTCTACGATAATCTCCTGCAGCAATCGCGGGCGAACCGTAAAGTACTTCTTTGTCCTTCACACTACTATTAACGCCACTTTGCGCTTGGATTTTCACTTGATTTCCGATTTCGATATGTCCAACAATTCCTGCTTGACCACCGATTTGGTTCCAATCTCCAATTTTTGTTGAACCTGCGATACCTGCTTGTGCGGCGATAACATTGTTTTGCCCAATTTTCACATTGTGAGCAATCTGGATAAGGTTATCGATTTTAGTTCCTTTTCCGATAATGGTAGAACCGATTGTTGCACGATCGATACTACAATTTGAGCCAATTTCTACATCGTCTTCCAAGATAACATTTCCCAATTGTGGAATTTTTTTGAATCCTTCTGGACTTACTTGAAATCCAAATCCATCGCCTCCAATGACTGTGTTAGAATGGATAATGCAATTGTCTCCAATAACACAGCCATCGTAAATACGCGCACCAGAATCAATTTTGCAATTTTTTCCGATTTTAACGCCTTTTCCGATGTAGACTTGCGGATAGATTTGTGTATTATCGCCAATAACGGCTTTATCTGAAATGTAAGTAAATGCACCAATATAGACTTCTTCTCCAACGACTGCAGAATGGCTAATACTAGATGGTTGCTCGATTCCTGATTTTTTCTTTTTGAGATCGTTGTAAAGATTCATCAAAATCTGAAACGAAAGATAGGCATCTTCCACCGCAATAATGACAGGTGAATAGCTATGATTTTCTTTCAACAAATTTTGAGACACGATAAGTACAGAACACTCTGTCGTGTCTATGAAATGTGAAAAACGCTCTTGAGCTACAAAAGATAAATGACCTTTTTGGCCATTTTCTATAGGCGAAACCCCAGTAATAACTGTATTTTTATCACCGATGATTTTACCATTTATAAAGTTAGCTATTTGCTCCGCAGTAAATTCCATATCGTGCAAAGATAACAATTTCTTAATTACACATTACATTTTTGATAACTTTTTACAATTTTGTCAAATATTTTTTTTCTCCTAAAATCTTTGATTTTTTTTAAAGATAATTTTTTCTAAATCCTCCACTAACGCAGATAAACTAAATAGCCTTAAAAGCTAAAACTGGTAATTTTTTGATTATTTTGATTGAAAAACTAATGCAAAAGCAAAAATTGACACATTATTAATTTTCGAAAAAAAACGTCAAAAATATCCTCTTATTGAATTATTAATGGAATTAAAATATTATTAAATTTTGGAAACCAGAATTTCTTATTATCCCTAACCGCAATAGGGATAGAAGCGGCATCCTTTGGCTTGGCGTGAGGCGGCGGAGCGTAGCGGAGCCGTCCGAGCTGCCAAGTTAAAGATAGAGCGAATAGCCCGACCTTGCGGATTGAGCGTAGAAAAGCTAGGAAAAATCCGCAAGGGATTGCCTAAATACTACATGACCTCTCGTGGAAATGACAAAATGTATTTTGTATTAACTTGATTAATAAAAGATGACAAAATCTGATTTTCAGAATCTTCCAATTTGATTTTTTTGCCCGATTTGTCTAACAAAAATATCGGCTGCTTTTCGGTGTCATAAGGCAAAAGACTTCGTGAAATCTGATCCACCAACTCGTTGCCATTTTGGATACCGAAAAAGTGATTGGTCTTCTGAATTTTGGTCTGAATAAAGTCTTCGGAAAAATATTGCGACGATGACATCGTTTTCGGAAAGTGGCGATAGATAACTGCTTTGCAAAGATATGCCAATACAAAATCATCTGATTCTGTCCATGATTTTATCGCTTGGAAAACATCCATATCATCCAACATGGTGAAGTTTCTCAAATTGAGTTCGTTCTCTTCTTCAAAATGTTGGTTTTCTAAGAAATATTTTAAATATTTTGGCGCGTCCAAAGCCATTCCTTCGGAAACCAACTTCTTGGCTCTTCCCAAAATTTTCACCAAAAGATGCTCTGACAAAGCCGCCGTTTTGTGATAATAAACTTGCCAATACATGAACATTCTCGCCGTTAAATAATTCTCCACAGAATAGATTCCTTTGGAGTCAACAACCAACTCGTCGTTCGACACATTAAGCATCGAAATGATACGTTGCGTATTAACATTACCTTCGGAGACGCCCGTGTAGAAACTGTCACGCTTTAGATAGTCCAAACGGTCGACATCCAACTGCGACGAAATCAACTGATTGAAAAACTTGCGCGGATATTGCCCTTTGAACATCTCAATCGCCAAAGTCAACTCCCCCGAAAATTCTTCGTTTAGTTTTGTCATTAATAATAAGGACAACTTTTCGTGATGCCAATTGTCCATCAATCGGTTTTCCAACGCATGAGAAAATGGTCCGTGTCCAACATCGTGCAACAAAATCGCCAACAAAGCCGCTTTTTCTTCTTCCTTGGAAATCGAAACGCCTTTTAACTTCAATGTTTCGAGTGCCGTAAACATCAAATGCATCGCGCCCAAAGCATGATGAAATCTCGTATGCTTGGCACCTGGAAAAACCAACGACAACAATCCTGTTTGAGAAATCCTACGAAGTCTCTGGAAATAAGGATGTTCGATAACATCGTACAGAATCTCGTGAGGAATCTTGATAAAACCGTGAACTGGATCGTTGATAATTTTGAGTTTATTAAGCATCGCTAACTATTGTTGATAATGATTACAAAGCTAACGAAATTCCATTTAACTTTTATTTAGGATGGTTTTAAGAAAAAGTTAAGACGTCAATTTTTATTTTTGGAACATTCAAAAACTAAACATGCTAAAAAACTATATTCTAGGAATCACATTTTTACTAATTAATAGCCAATTTCTTTTTTCACAGGAAAAATTATCCGAAAATCAAAAGTTAGAACAACTTTGCAAAATTTGGGGTTTTCTAAAGTATTATCATCCCCAAGTTACAACTGGCGCTTTTGATTGGGATGCACAGCTGATTTCGAAAATCCAAGAGTCTGAAAAAATCGACACTAAAAAGCAATTTAACGCTTTGCTTTCTACTTGGATTGATCAACTTGGCGAAGTGAAAAAATGTAAAACTTGTAAAGAAAACTCTGACAAAAAATATTTTTTAAAAAACTTTGATCTCAGCTGGACTGACGATAAAAATACATTTTCTACTGATGTCATCAACAAACTAAATTATATTGAGAACAATCGAAACCAAGCGGAAAATCATTATTACATTTTTGACAACAAGCTTGAAAAGATTGGTATTCAAAATGAAAAATATACTACTGATCTTTATCCTTCAAAAGAATTGAGATTGGTGGAGCTTTTCAGATATTGGAATTTGATTGAGTATTTCTTCCCATACAAATATCAAACGGACCAAAAATGGAATTCCGTTTTATCTGAAATGATTCCAAAATTTATTAATGCTAGCAACGAAAAAGACTATGCTTTGGCGACTTTAGAACTTCTTGCCAAAACTGATGACTCGCATGTTGTTCTCAAAAGTTCTGACTTAGTAAAGTATCTTTTTGGAAAGCGCACACTCTCAATCGAGGTTATAAGCGCGGAAAACAAACTTGTTGTTTCGAAAGTTCTTGATAGAAAATCTGGTGGAGATTACGCTTTGCAAGCCGACGATGTTATCCTAGAAATTAATGGCGAATCGATTCCTGATTTGGTTAAAAAATATTCTAAATACACTTCTGCATCCAACACTTGGGGAAAGCTACGCAGCATTAAAAATTTAGTTTTGTGGAGCAATAATCCAAGCCTGAATTTAAAAATTGAAAGAAAAGGAATTGTTCAAAATATCGACGCTAAAACTTACGTCATCAGTGATATTATTTATTATAAAAAAAATGAGGGCGAAAAATGGAGATTTCTAGATGAAGCGCAAAAAATAGGTTACGTCAACATTGGTGCAGTGGAAGTTGCAGACGTCGAAGATATTTTCAAAAGCCTAAAAGACACAAAAGCTATTGTTTTTGATGTTCGTAATTACCCAAAAGGAACGATACGTGCGATCGCTGCTCAACTTTTGCCAGAAGTAACACAGTATTATACTTGGATGAAGCCTGATCTTCAATATCCCGGAAAATTCTACGAAGACAAAGCTTTTATTGGAACTAAAAATCCGAATAACTACAAAGGAAAAGTAATCGCCTTGGTCAATGAGATTACCCAAAGTCAGGCAGAAACGCTAACGATGATGTTAAAACAACATCCAACTTGCACTGTTATAGGGAGCAACACTTCTGGCGCTAATGGAAATGTTGTAAGGCTAAAAATGCTAAATGCAGAAACGCAGTATTCTGGCTTAGGCGCCTTCTACCCTGATGGTCGCGAAACACAACGAATCAGTATTGTGCCCGACATTGAAGTAAAACCCAGCGTAAAAGGTATTTTGGATAAGCGCGACGAAGTTTTGGAGAAAGCGATTAGTATTATTGAAGGAACGAATGCGACTGCTTTAAAATAAAAATTAAACTCTAAAAAATCTTTTCCTTATTCTTGACTAAAAGTCTCAGTTGTATCTTTATACTCGCCCCAACCTGTCCAAACATTTTTTAACACTAACTTTTCACCATCAAAAGACTCGACTTTCCGAACCCAAGTGGCAGGAGGACAGCCATCTTTATCATCGCTTTTATTAAATAGTGCAACAAATACATCTTTGCTAATCCACTTAAGTCTCATTGTATCTGGATCCATTGGAAACATTTCGTTGGTCCAAGAAATTGTTTTGTCATCAATAAATTCGAAGCCAGCATAATTGGTAGATTTTAGTACAAATTTCCCCTTTAGCTTTTTTGAATAATCAACATTGTTATTATTAGAAACACTAGGAATTTCTAAATCATTAGAAGATTTTGCATCATTTTTCTGTTCCTTCGGGATTTCCAAATCTGCAGAATAAAAATTTTTAACTTGGTAACCAATTACAAATGCTAGCAAAACCAAAAAAATCATTAATAAAACATATCCTTTTTTCATTGTTGCTGTTGTTAAAAGTTCTTATCAATACTAAGTTACATCAAATTTAGAAAAAAGATTTTTTAAACTTAATTTAACTCAAAACTAAACCAAAATTCGTAGACTCTTTGGAAGCACTTTAACCTCAACTGGCGATTTTATTTTGTAATATTCGCCGTCAAGATGCCAAGCTTCTGAATCTACGGTAAAGGAAATTTCGGAAGTTGAAATATATTGTAAATACTTACCTGGTTTTAGACTTTTGGTAAACATTCGGTAAGCAAAAGAAAGTCCAGCAGGCAACGGAAATTTTTTAACCAATGCGATTTCAACTTTTCCGTCGGACATATCGGCATGAGGTGCGATGTACGCATTATTACCAAATTGACGACTGTTAGCAACATTTACCATCATATATTCGCCGTCGAATTGTTTGTATTTTTCTTCAAACTTAACTTTAATAGGTTTAAACTTAAAATACTTTTCGACAGTAATTTTGATGTAACTGCTAAAACCGCGTTCAGAATTTTCGAATCCTTCGATGATGTTACCATCCAAACCAACACCTGAAACATTAATGGATAAATTGCCATTAACAGAGAAAGAATCAACCAACTTGAAGTCTTTCTTTTTTAATTTATCTAAAAGAGAATCAATGTTTTTAGAAAAATTAGTTTCGTTCGAAAAACCATTACCAGAACCGGCAGGAAAAACCGCCAAAATTTTATCAGAATTCACCAATTTACTAGCAACCGTCGAGATTGTACCATCACCACCAATTGCAACAAACACATCAACTTCGTCCCAATTTTTTTTGATAAAATCAAAACTATCATCAATTGATTTCGAAACTAAAACCAAAGGATTTTCAACTCTCGATTCCAAAGCATTCAAAAAGCTTTTATAATTTTTTTTTGCAGAAAAAGGATTGATGATATAGGCTGTCTTCATGGAAAAATTCTAATAAAAAACTCCGAATTATCGGAGTTTTGATATTGCAAAAATAAGCTTTATTAATTAAATGTTAATTAGCTTGTACTCTTTTTAAAAATTCTGGTTTTAACTGATCTTTAATGTCTTTATAATCCAAAGTTATGTAGACCAAACCTGCAGCGTAAGCCGTAATTTCGTACTGATTGTAAACGAAAGTTATCGACTTATTTCCAAAATAGAAATTAGAGTTAAGAGGGATTGCTTTTTCTAGCAACATATCTTTTTGACCGTCTTTATCATTTTTGATAAAACTGTCCATCAATATTTGATTCCAAATTTTATCATTCGGATTTTTAACAATGTCTGATAAGCCAATGCTTCTGTTATCTTTTAAATCAAAAACTTTATACAACTCATTGTAGTAGCCATGCGCTCCACCAGTAAAACCACTGGAAGTATAACGAATAGTCAGCAAATTATCTTGATTAGAAAACACAGTCATGTGCGACGTATCATCCCAAGTTTGATGCGATAAGGGCTCCAATTCTATGGATTGATTATCTTTATAAAATCCAGCTTTATCAGCTTCAATAGCTGTTGCAAAACCTTGCTTAGAATAATCGCTAATCTTTAGAGAAGTCGGCTTATATATACTATCTAGCACAACCTGGTTATTGATAGATGGGAATAAAAGGACACTTTTTTTATAAGCCAAAGTCAAGTTACTTCCTACTTTTACAGAATCAGAAACTTTAATAGAATCCATCTGAAAAACAGCTTGCTTAGCAATGCTATCATTTGCTGAATCTGAGATATTAATAACTTCCGCAGTCTTCTTTGAACAACTTAAAACCAAGAGTGAGCCAAGCAATAAACTTCCAATAAATGCCTTCATAATTCCTTTTTATTTTTGGATAGCAAAAAACCTTCCAAAATTGGAAGGTTTTTATTTTTAGTTTAAATATTTTATTTGGCTAACAGCACCATTCTTAGATTTGACTTCGAAAAGATAAAGTCCTTTACTAAAATGCGAGACATCAATAATATCCTTAGTTGATGAAAATATGAGGCGACCATTTGCATCCATAATTTTCACACTATCAAAAGCATCGTTCCCTACAGCTTTTACCTGTACATTGCTAGAATTAATTTTTGCAATTTTAAATGAAAACTTTGACTGATCCAAAACCTCATGAGTCCCAAGAGAATTAATACCCTCAATTTTCATTGCGATTCCTTTGAAACCTGTCGAAACTGTTGATGCATTTCTCCATTGTGTATAACTCATCATCATAAAATCATTAGGATCAACAAATTTAGCAGGGTTTAACTGTTGATTTGCTGGTTGCAGATAAAAATTAGTCTGAGCAAAGAAATTATCATTAGGTTCTACACTCGCAGCAATACTTAACCAGTATGTACCAGGTGTCAATCCTTTAAAAAATGGAACTGCAGAAGTATCCACCATAAATTTATAATCATTACCTCCCAGATCTTCGTAAGACAATTTTCCAAGGAGACTTGCTGCGAATGCTCCAACGATGTTAGATTTATTAGGAATCCCAACAGGAGCATCATTACTATCAGTCATTAGATAGCAATAAAAAGTTGTGTTAGGCTTTAGGAAATTTGTATCTCCCACACCATAAAAGGTTATTTTGGTAATATCTGTATTCTCAGTTATATCAAAATCGTCCGCAACATAAATCCCTTTATTGTCGGTATTAACTGAAGAAATAATATCAACCGAAGCACTATTTCTAGGTTGATCTAAAACAACTTTTTGTCCGAACATCCAGCTTGAAGCTAATGTAAGTACGGCTAAAATTTTAATTTTCATTTGTGTAATATTATTTTAAGCGTCTATTCTCGCATAGACTGCGTTTTTCTCGATAAATTCTCTTCTTGGTGGCACTTCATCACCCATCAACATTGAGAACGTACTATCTGCTTCTACCGCATTTTCGATGGTAATTTGTTTTAAAGTTCTGTGTTCTGGATTAAGAGTTGTATCCCAAAGCTGTTCAGGATTCATTTCCCCAAGACCTTTGTAACGTTGTACTTCCACTCCTTTTCCATCTGGCGAAATCTCTAGCGTAAATTCCTCACGCTCTTTTTCGTTGTAAGCATAGACTTTTTTGTTTCCTTTTTTCAAAAGATATAAAGGCGGTTGAGCGATATAGATATATCCATTCTCAATCAATTCTTTCATATATCTAAAGAAGAATGTCAAAATCAAAGTCGAAATGTGAGATCCATCGATATCGGCATCGGTCATAATTACGATTTTGTGATAACGAAGTTTTGTTAAATTCAATGCTTTTGAATCTTCCTCAGTACCAACAGAAACACCTAATGCTGTATAAATATTTTTGATTTCGTCATTATCATATACTTTGTGAAGCATTGATTTTTCAACATTCAAAATCTTACCTCTCAAAGGAAGAATAGCTTGGAAGTGACGGTCACGACCTTGTTTTGCCGTACCACCCGCGGAATCTCCCTCCACTAGGAACAATTCTGATTCTGCTGGATCTTTCGAAGAACAATCTGACAATTTCCCAGGAAGTCCAGAACCACCCATTGGCGATTTACGTTGAACCATTTCTCTCGCCTTCTTCGCTGCCTGACGTGCTTTCGCTGCCAGTACAACTTTTTGAACGATCGTTTTAGCTTCTGCAGGATTTTCTTCTAGGAAGTTCGTTAGCATTTCACCAACGATTTTATCAACCGCCCCCGAAACTTCGGAGTTACCTAGCTTAGTTTTCGTTTGACCTTCAAATTGAGGTTCCATAACTTTAACCGAAACGACTGCTGTAAGTCCTTCACGGAAGTCATCACCCGTAACTTCAACTTTTTCTTTTGCAGGAAGACCTAAATCATCTGCATATTTCTTTAAAGTTCTTGTTAATGCTCTACGGAAACCTGCTAAATGTGTACCACCTTCGTGCGTGTTAATGTTGTTAACATACGAGTGTAGATTTTCATTAAATGACGTGTTATAACGCATTGCCACTTCTACAGGAATACCTTCTCTTTCGCCTTCCATAAAGATAACGTGCTCCATAATTGACTCACGATTTCCATCGATATATTCAACGAATTCTTTGAGACCACCTTCCGAATGGAAAACTTCATGTTTGAAGCTTCCATCTTCCAAAGCTTGTCTTTCGTCAGTTAAAGTAATAGTAATTCCTTTATTTAAATAAGAAAGTTCTCTCAAACGATTAGCCAATGTATCATAATTGTACACCAACTCTGTAAAAATACTGTCATCTGGTTGGAAGAACTGCATCGTTCCACGCTTCTCCGTATCACCAACTTGCTTAACATCTTCTAGAGCTTTTCCTCTTTGATAATGTTGTTGATAAACATGACCGTCACGGAAAACCGTTGTAATCATATCATTAGAAAGCGCGTTAACACACGATACCCCAACACCGTGCAAACCACCAGAAACTTTATACGAATCTTTATCGAACTTTCCTCCTGCTCCAATTTTGGTCATTACAACCTCTAAAGCTGATTTTTGCTCCTTTTCGTGAAAGTCAACTGGAATACCACGACCGTTATCGGTAACTTCGATTCCGTTTCCTTCTTTGATTGTTACTGTAATTGTATCACAATAACCTGCCAAAGCCTCATCAATAGAGTTGTCCACTACTTCATAAACCAAATGGTGAAGACCTCTTGTGCCCACATCACCAATGTACATCGAAGGACGCATACGTACGTGCTCCATTCCTTCCAATGCCTGAATACTACTTGCTGTATATTGTTTTTGACTCATATAAA
>NZ_JASLDS010000027.1 GCF_030151385.1 Soonwooa sp. | reverse complement strand
CAATTGTGGAATAATTATTGTATAATTGAAATGAATTAAATACATTTGTGTTTAGACTTTCAAAAAAGTTTATTTAAATGAAGAAATTTTTACTATTTATATTGTTTATCGGCTTTTCCTTTGCATTTTCTACTAAGATTAGTGCACAAGTTAGCAAAGCTAATTATAACGTTAACTCTGCAATTGCTAAGAGTGACGATGGTGTTTTGGTGGCGTACCCTAACCCAACTAAGGATTTTATTGTTATCAAAGCAAAAGATAATGATGCTAAAATAAAATCTGTGACTTTCTATTCAATTCTTGGTGTACAAGTTTTGGAATATAGCGTTAATATGAATGCTGCAGAAATTAGACTAGACAAACTTCGTCCTGGTAAATATCTAATGCGTTATTTATTAGATGACAACACACAAAGAGTTACTCAAATTATTAAACAATAATTGAAACTCTACATAACATAAAAACCTCAACAATTGTTGAGGTTTTTTTATGTGTAAAATCTTTGATTGCTCTTTTTAATAACCACCTTCGCTGGTTTCGTTTCTTGTTAAAGCCAAAGCTGAGGATGTTCCGATTCTTTTAACACCAAGATTAATCATCTTAACAGCATCATCGTGTGATCTAACACCACCTGCAGCTTTTACTGAAAGTTTTCCAGCATTATCTAACATAATTTTAATCCCTTCAAAAGTTGCTCCATTTGGTTTGCCACCTTCAGTTTGATAAAAACCTGTTGACGATTTAACAAAGATATTTTTAAAATCTGCCTCGGAAAAATTTTCTAGCGACCAAGTCCAAATTTTTGCAGTAATATCTGCAATTTGCTCATCGGTTAAAGCAGCGATTTCAATAATCCATTTTGCAACTTTTCCCTTCTCTAAAGCAAGTTTGGTACACTTAACAAATTCTTCTTTTACCAAGTCTATTTCATCTTTTTTGAAAGCTTCATAATTGATAACAAAATCTAACTCGTCAGCACCATCCTTTATCGCTTTCTCTGCTTCCAATAATTTAGCATCAATAGAAGCCGTTCCTTCGTGGAAACCAATGACAGTTCCCAAAACAACATTTGCATTTTTACTATTAATATAATGTCTGATTTCTGAAACATAATCGGGACGAATCATCACTGCGAAAAGTTGATTTTCGATTGCCTCGTCGGTTAATTCTTTAACGATTTTAATCGTTTCATCTTCTGTTAAACCCGACTGAGCAGGCGTTTTAAGATATGTTGAATCTAAATATTTTTTAACATTCATAATTGTAAATTATTAAAGTACAAAGGTAAAAAAAGAGCGCCACTTGTGCGCTCCTTAACTCTTATAAATCTTAAACTAGACTTTAAGTTGGCGGTTGATACTTTGCTCCAAAGAAATAAAAGTTTCAGTTCTCGTCACTCCTTTCAGGCTTTGGATTTGATTAATGATATCCATAAGATGATCATTGTCTCGGCAAAGCACTTTTAAGAAAACTGTGTAATTCCCTGTTGTGTAATGCGCCTCGATGATTTCGTTAATCTGTTTGAACGCATCCACAGCATCCTTGTAATGACTTGGCTTTTCTAAGTAAACGCCAATGTACGAAACGACTTTGTAGCCAACTTTACGAGGATTAAGGAAAGAAATTGAATTTTCGATAACACCAGCTTGTTCTAGTTTTTTGATACGCTGATGTACCGCAGTGGTAGAGATACCAACATTTTTTGAGATCTGCGCTAAGGATGTTTTAGCATTATCCATTAGCATGTAGATGATCTCCTTATCAACACTGTCGAGTTGATAGCCATAGTGTGTAGCACTTTTCATTGTTATTAATTTTTACAAAACGGTTGAAACTGTACGAAATTAATCTATATTAATCAATTATCTATACTTTTATAACAAAAATCATATTTTTCGAATATTAATTTCAAACATTAAAACAAGAAAATGCGCAAAATTTTTACGAAAAAAAAGTGAGTTACTTTAAAAAAATAACTCAACATAATTTATGATAAAATTTAAAATAATTAAATATTATTAATTAAATCTTCTTCAAATATACAAATAATTAAAAATACAAACACACTAATTAATAATTTAACATAAAATAAATACTAATTTCACATCAATTAAATACAATTAATCAGTAAGTTTATTATTAAATTAAAAATTTCATTTTTTTTCAAATAAATCTGGACGACGTTCCGAAGTAATCCTCACAGCCTCATCGTGCTGCCAATCTTCAATCGCCTGGAAGTTTCCACTTAGCAAAACTTTTGGCACTTCAAGTCCTTTATAAACATCAGGACGCGTATAGATTGGATAAGATAACAGATCATCTTGGAAGCTATCTGTCAAAGCGCTTTGCTCGTCATTAAGAACACCTGGTAACAATCTAATGATAGAATCCGCCAAAACGCAAGCTGCTAATTCGCCGCCCGTCAAAACATAATCACCAATTGAAATCTCTTTTGTTATATGCAAATCACGAACACGTTGGTCAATACCCTTGTAATGCCCACACAGAAAAATTAAATTCTCAACAGTCGAAAGCTTATTGGCAATTCTTTGATTAAGCGTTTCGCCATCAGGTGTCATATAGATTATTTCGTCATAGTGACGCTCTGACTTTAATTTAGAAATACATAAATCCAAAGGCTCAACCATCATTACCATTCCTGCACCGCCGCCATAAGGCGCATCATCAATCTGGCGATGTTTGTTGGTTGCAAAATCCCTAACATTATGAAAGTGAACTTCTGCCAAACCTTTTTCCACAGCGCGTTTCAAAATTGAAGTTTCAAAAGGACTGCGCATTAAATCTGGTAAAACACTTATTATATCTATTCTCATATTATTGTTCTGTATTATTTTTCTTGGAAGAAACAATTATCAAACGAAGTGACGAATCTTTGTTAAAGTAGCTCCACATCCAATTGAAGAAAATCGCCAACTTGTTTCGGACACTTAAAATAAGCATCAAATGTAGAAACATCCAGAAATACCAAGCAAGAAAACCTTGAAATTTTAATTTTGGCAAATCAACAACAGCGCGGTGTTTACCAATTGTAGCCATCGAACCTCTATCCACATATTCGAATTCTTTCCAATCGCTGGTTGATGATTTGCGAAGATTTCGTCCAAGATTTTTGCCTTGGTTAATCGCAACATTTGCCAATTGAGGATGTCCTTGCGGATATTTTGGCGTTTCCATATAGGCGATATCGCCAATTGCAAAAATATTATCAAAACCAATAACACGATTGTAACGATCGACTTTGTAACGATTTCTAACTAAATTTTCTTTATCAAAATCACCAATAACGTTCCCCGTTACACCAGCTGCCCAAATGACATTTTTACAAGGAATAACCTTACCACTTTGCATGAAAACCGTTTCGCCATCGTAATCGGTTACACGTTCGCTCTTCATAAAAGTAACACCAAGATTAATGAGGTACTCCTCAGCTTTATCCTGAGACTCAGTGCTCATTGCTTCTAGTGGTTTTTCTCCCGAGCTTATCAAAATAATTTTAAGATGCTCAAAACTCATATGAGGATAATCTCTCGGAAGAATTTCGTTTTTCATCTCGGCAAAAGCACCAGCCAACTCTACACCAGTTGCACCACTTCCAACGATAACGATATTCCAGTTTCCGTCATCACTTCTGGACTTTTCGATTATTAACTTTTCAAAAGTCATCAACACATGATTACGGATACTGATGGCTTCCTGCGTATTCTTCATACCATAGGTCAAATTCTCCATTTTGGCATTTCCGAAAAAGTTAGTTTTGCAACCTGTAGCAATAATTAATTTGTCATAAGAAAAAGTACCTTCCTGACAAATCACGCGATTCTCCGAAGTTTCAATATGTTGAACCTCGGTCATTCGGAATTGGATATTTCTAGAACGCTGAAAAATTTTACGGAAAGGAAACGAAATATTAGAAGGTTCAATCCTCCCACTTGCGACCTGATAAAACAAAGGTTGAAACATGTGATGGTTAACCTTATCAATCAAGATCACTTTCTTGTTGTTATCGGCATTCAGTTGTTTTGCAAGTTGCAATCCAGCGAAGCCACCTCCTACTATTACAATTTTCTCCCTAATCATCGTTTAAAAATTTATACAAAAATACTCCAAATTTATCGCTTAATCGACATTCAAAATTCGTGCTTCAAAAAAAATTTAAAACAAAAAAAACGGCAAATTTTAAAAATGCCGTTTTGTATTTAAGAAAATGTTTAATTAGTTTTTGTAGAAGCCGTTAACACCATTCCCCATATTGAACGACTTTAACAAACTTCCCGTCATGGAATAAACCATAACTTTACTTGAAGAGTTAAAGTTAACATCTGCAATATAGATTTTACCATCAATAACATCAAAAGCATAAGGATAAAGATCTGTCGTAGCAGGATAAGTGAACATCTTAGTTGGCGCCGCAGTACTAGCGGTTGCTTTAGTATAAACACCACGAGAACCATCCATAAAGTATAGATTTCCTCCTGCAAATCTCAAATTATCTGCATTAGCAACACCTGTTAGTTTTGAACTTTTAAAACTTCCTGTAGCTGCATCGATTTCATAAATGTAAGAATCTGTTTTACCAGAAGAAAGCACATAAGCATAACCATTTGCAGAAATCATATCTCTAATGATACCATCATCAGTAAGCGTAATCGTTTTTTCAATTGCGTTAGTCCCTGCGTTAACTGTAGTAATCGTATGACCTGATGGAATCTCTCCGTAAGGTGGCGTCATTTCATAAGTTGAACCATCTGTTTGTACAACAACATAGTTACCAACGCTAACTACTTTTTCTGCATATCTGTCAAAAGAAATTGTTTTAACTGATGCATTAGTTGCCGCATTGAAAACATTAAGAGCATATTTCCCGAAGAAGTCATTAGTCGTGATATATGTATTGTTTCCGTTAAAAGCAATCGCTCTTGGCTGCTCAACTTGGAAAGTTGTCAATTTTTGGAAAGAATAACGATTAACAACCTCAACCTTATTAGAATTATTAACAACCAAATAAGCTTTATCATCTTTAAAACCAATTGTCTGTAAAACATCTCCAAGCACTTGCTTATTATTGTTTGCTGCAAAAATATTTTCGCTCATTGAAGCCAAATCAGATGTAATGTATGACACTTCTGCTTGATTTTTATTAAAACCACCTTCAACACTTACAAGAATTCCGCCTTCATAAGCACCTTTTGACACGATAGCTTCATTGTTATCATCTTTACATGCTGTCATAAACAACAAACTTGCTGCGAATACACTCGCAAATAGATTTCTAATTTTCATAAATATATTTTTTAAAAGTTAAAATTCATGTTAACTGCAAAATTGCGTTTTGGCATATAGTAGCCAAATACTGTTCTATAGACTTCTGAAGTCAAATTATTAACTTTAAAACCAAGCTTTAAAGATTTTACCAATTGTACATCCGCTCCTAAATTAATAACGTAAAAAGGATCTAATGTATATTGTTTAGACTCTTCCTCATCCGTGAAGATATCAGAATTCCAAATTGCCTGAAGATGTAATGAGACAATTTTATAATTAAGATCAGCGCCAAAATTCACTTTATGATAAGGAACAAAAGCCAACTGCTTATTTAATATTTGATCTTTAGAATTGGTGTAAGCATATCCTAACATCGCATGATATCCAAAATCTCCAAACTTCTGTTCCGCACCAAGTTGCGCTTCCACACCATAAGACTTCACATGCGCAGTATTAACCGCATGATAAAAACCGCCCGCACCAGGAACCCAACGAATCATATCTTTAATGTCCATATAATAAGGCGATAGACTCGCCTGCAAGAATTTCCATTTTACAGTTTGGTTGATCTCGAATTGATAAGAATTTTCTGGCTTCAAATTTTCATTTCCGCCTGGCTTCCAATACAAATCGTTAAAAGTTGGTGCACGAAAATTCTTTGAAGCACTCAATTTTAAACTATAAAAATTGTTAATCGTGAAATTACCTGCCGCGGAAAACAAAAAAGGACTTTTTACATTTTCAACATATTCTTTTTTTGCACCAAGCTCCCAACTAAAGTTTTTAAAATAAAAATTACGGTATAACAATGCAACAGAACCTTGTCCACGCTTTACTGAGCGAATACCAGTTTTAAAGCCTTCAGCTTCGACTTGTCCAATTTCTCCTAAAAAACTAATCTCGGATGATGGGTTAAGCTTATATTTAAAATCACTTTTCGTCAAATATTGCTTGATACTTCCGCCGCTTCTTGTATTTGGAATATTAGAAACGGAATAATATTGGTAATCGTCCGTTAAATAAGCGATTTTAAAATCATTCTTAATCTTTTCATTTTTAAAATTCCATCCAGCAAGACTTCTAAAGGTTTGGCTTAAATACTTGGTTGGCGTCGCAAATTCGGACAACAGTGGATAATTTTGTGTTCCGTCAAAAATTTGACTTTGCGAAAAGATCTCATTTTGATCGTTAATACGATATGCAAAACCTAGGTTGACAGCTGTATTTTGATAAAAAGCATTTCGGTTGACATAATACTTTTCTTCAACCTCGTAATCGTTTTTGCTTTGGTTATGAGTGACCGAAAACTGAAAACTCAGCTTATCATTGCTATAATTGGTTTTTAACAAAGAATTAAGCGTTTCATAAGATGCAAATTCTGAAAAGATTTGTCCTTGGAAACCTTTGCTATATCCAAACGAATTATTTAGGTGAATAGATCCGCCAATTGCGCCACTTCCGTACAAAATACTTCCTCCACCATACTTTACCGAAATATTATCGTAACCCAAAAGTGGAATATTATTAACATCACCTTGACCTAGAAAAGCCGAATTAATATTAATTCCATTCCAGACAAAAGCGGTTTGTTGCGCTGTTGTCCCGCGAAAAGCAGGTGAAGATACCATGCCGCGAGCGTTTTCTTTAATGTAAATTGGCGTCTGGAAACTTAACAAATCCGAAAGGGAATTTGCATTCTTCTGAATGTCATTGGTTTTAATAACCTCAATTTTAGAAAAAGTTTTTGCAGATTCAATACGTTGATCCACAAAAACCGTATCCATAACAGCTTCTTGCGCATATCCATACGTAATTGTGAAAAAAGAAAAATAAAGTAGCGTTTTTTTCATTTACTGACACCCTTCTCCCGAAAGTACAATTGACAAGTTAATCATTGGCAGGTCTCCTGACTTTCGCATAAATCATCCCTTCTCGCGATTGCAATGGTTATGATGATTTATTAATTGGGCGATTTACAGTTGCGGGGACAGTTGAAGAATTACACTTCGATTCCCTTTTAATTTCTAAATTTAATATTGAAAACCAATTTTGCAAAAATAAATAAAGTTTTCCTTTTAATTTAGTGGTCATCAAAAATTTAGCAACAAATCTTAACAAATACTTTATTTACTCAGAAAAATACTTCAGATAATAATCGTGTAACGGCTTTGGAAATGACTTTTGTTCAGCTTCATCAAAATTAAAACTTAATAAGCCTTTATCTTTTTGCAATTTGTTGAAAGCAATTTTGTCCTCTATTAAAATTTTTGAAATCGAAATTTCTAAATTACGGTGCGTCAACCTATGTTTTATAAGCCTTTCGTTTTCAAAAAAACGAGGAATCTTTTCTAAATCAATATCTTTTGGGAATTCAAATAGCTTTTTCCAAATATCTGAAGTATCGCGTTGCTTAACCAAAAATTGATTTCCGTGATAAATAAACTGATAACTTAAAGCTAAATTCTCAACTTTAGTTTTTTTAAGCTTCACAGGAAACTGATCCATTTTTCCAATCGCGAAAGTGCGACAATCTTCCTTTAAAGGACAATCTTGACACAATGGATTTTTAGGTTTACAAACTTCCGAACCTAGATCCATTATAGCTTGGTTAAAACATCCTGTACTTTTATCAGGCATTATTAACATTGCCAATTCTGAAAAATATTGAAAAGCTTTAGTACTCGAAATATCGAAATCGTCCGCAAATAATCTTGACAAAACACGATAAAAATTACCATCAACGGCTGGAACTTTTTCATTGAAAGCAATACTAGCGATTGCGGCTGCTGTATATTTGCCAACGCCTTTTAGTTTTAACAGTTCAGAATACGTATTGGGAAATTCCGCATTATAATCTTGAACTAATTGCTTTGCAGCTTTGTGAAGATTGAGTGCTCGAGAATAATAGCCTAAACCTTTCCAATAAAGCAAAACCTCTTCCTCATCAGCATTTGCCAAGCTTTCCACGTTTGGAAAACGCTCCACAAATCTGAGATAATGTTGTAGTCCTTGCTTCACTTGCGTCTGTTGTAAGACAATCTCACTAATCCATATATTATAAGGATTTGTATTTTTGCGCCAAGGAAGCTCGCGTTTGTTGGAATCGTACCATTTAAGTAGCTTAACGCCAATATAAAGAAAATCAGTCTTTTGTTTGTAAGTTTTCAAAAATATGTATTATATTTGCACACCAAAAATATAAACAAAAAAGGAAATGACAAAGGCAGAATTGGTAAACATCATCTCAAATAAATTAGGCGTAGAAAAAAATGATACTCAGAAGGTTATCGAAGCATTCATGCAAGAAATAAGAACCTCAATGTATAATGGAGACAATGTTTATCTAAGAGGTTTTGGATCATTCGTTATTAAGACTAGAGCGGCTAAAACGGGAAGAAACATTTCTAAAAATGTTGCAATTGAAATTCCGGCACACAATATTCCGGCTTTCAAACCATCAAAAACTTTTGTTGAGAAAGTAAAAACGAAAGTTGCAGTAAAGAACTAATTAATTTAATATTAACACATAATAAAATTTCTAAATTATGCCAAGCGGAAAGAAAAGAAAAAGACACAAGGTTGCGACCCACAAAAGAAAGAAAAGAAGAAGACAAAACAGACACAAGAAGAAGAAATAATATTCTGAATCTCAGTCATATAGATATAAATATAGTTGGTGCTTTGCGTCGACTATATTTTGTTTTCTAGATACCACAAAAAACAACGCCAAAGCTATTTGGCACAAATTTGACTATTGATGTCTTTCGTAAAAGGCAATTATTAAAACAAAATTTATGAAGAAAGAATTAATCATTTCGCATGAGAATGATTCTTCACAGATTGCCCTGTTAGAAGACGGTAGATTGTTCGAGCTCCACGAGATCGAGTCAGAGTCTGACTTCGTCGTTGGAGATTTATTCCTTGGAAAAATTAAAAAGCTGGCACCCAACCTTAATGCAGCATTTGTCAACATCGGATACGGCAAAGATGCATTCTTGCATTATCAGGATTTGGGACCACAATTTTTGTCTTATCAAAAATTTTTGAAAGACAGTCTTGCAAAAAGACAAAACACGTCAAAGCTTAAAGATTTTGCCGTACAAAAACTTATTGACAAAAATGGCACTATTGACAAAGTTGCCACTGCTGGAGATCTTGTTCTTATCCAAATAACGAAAGAACCTATCTCGACAAAAGGACCACGTATTTCTACACAAATATCGTTAACTGGTCGTTTTTTGGTACTTATACCTTTTGATAACAAAATTTCGATTTCGAAAAAGGTAAAAGATCCAGCGGAAAAAGAAAGACTTAGGACTTTAATAGAAAGTATTCGTCCAGAAGGTTTCGGTGTTATTATAAGAACCGTTGCCGAAGGAAAAAAGGTTGCTGAACTCCATAACGATATGAATCAGCTTATCGAAAAATGGGACGATTGCTTCAAGAATATTCAAAAAAATAAAGTACCAAGCAAAATGTTAAGTGAGGAGGACAAAGCCTCATCAATCTTGCGAGATAACTTCAACCAAGACTTTGTCAACATTATTTGTGACGACGAGAGTATGGTTCGCGATATGAGAAATTATCTAGAAGTTATCGCACCAGAAAGTAAAAATATTGTTCAGTTTTACGACTCCCCTACACCACTTTTGGAGTATTACAATGTCGAAAAACAGCTAAAACAGAGCTTCGGGAAAAATGTCAATATCCCAAGTTCCAAAGGTGCTTATCTTGTTATAGAACACACAGAAGCGCTCCACGTCATCGACGTTAACTCTGGTAACAATATTTCGTCAGCAACCACAAACAAAGCACATGCGCTTAATGTCAACAAAATGGCAGCGACAGAGATCGCCAGACAATTAAGATTGCGAGACATGGGAGGTATCATCGTCATTGACTTTATCGACATGACAGATCCCGAACATCGAAAAGAATTATATGAGCATTTCCGAGATGAGCTCAAACGTGATAAAGCTAAGCATAAAGTTTTACCACCTAGCAAATTCGGACTTATCCAAATGACAAGACAAAGGGTACGTTCAGAAAAATATATTGAAACCAAGGAAGAAAATCCGAACAAAGACGGAGAAATCGCTGCGCCAATCGTTATTGTAGAGCGTATGGAAGAATCTATCAGAAACATTATCCAAAAGGAAAAGGGCAAATTGTATCTGCACGTACATCCATTTGTAGAAGCTTACCTTACCAAAGGCTTTATGAGCATCCAAAACAAATGGCTTTTCAGATACAAAAAGTGGGTAAGTATTATCCCACGAGACTCATTCAAGTACTTAGAATTCAAGCTCGTCAATTCCAAAAAAGAAGAATTGATGTCTTATTCCAACTAACAACTCAGACTTCGGTCTGAGTTTTCTTTTATATAACAATTAACTTATTTTAACGATAACCAAAGGCTTTTTAATTTAAACTTAAGATAATTTGGTCGTACTTTTGATGTAGTTCAAATACAAATTATACACTAAAAATATGTCAGAAAAAATTTTATGGATAGACGATGAAGTTGATTTACTAAAGCCACATATCGTGTTTTTAGAAAATAAAGGCTACAAAGTTACACCCGTTAACAATGTTAATGAAGCGCTAGAACTTATAGAAAAAGAAAAATTTCAGCTGACATTACTCGACGAAAACATGCCCGGCATTTCTGGATTAGAAGCCATCCCAATGATTAAAGAGAAAGATACCAGTCTCAAAATCGTGATGGTTACCAAAAGTGAGGAAGAGCATATTATGGAACAAGCCATTGGCTCGCAAATCGCCGATTATATCTTGAAACCAGTTAATCCCAACCAAATTTTATTATCGTTAAAAAAGAATCTACAAAGTGAAAACTTGGTAGAGCAAAAAACGATTTCAGAATATCAACAAGATTTCCGAAACTTGAGTATGGAATTGTCTTATCTAAGAACTTTCCAAGATTGGGCAGAATATTATAAGAAAATACTTACTTGGGAAATTAAATTCGATAAAGTATTCGACAGCGAGTTTGCGGATCTTCTACAATCTCAAAAGGAAGAAGCGAATATTCAGTTTTCAAAATTTATCGAAAAAAATTACGAAGATTGGTTGCACGAGCAAGATAAGCCAAGTATGAGCCACACACTTTTCAAAGAAAAAGTAAAGCCCGAATTGGCGAATGACAAAGTCTTGTTATTGATGGTGGACAACCTTAGATATGACCAATGGAAAGTTATCGAACCACTTTTCGCAAAATTCTATAACAAAACTTCGGAAGATTATTATTTCAGTATTCTTCCAACCGCAACACAATATGCGAGAAATGCTTTCTTTGCTGGATTGATGCCATCGGAGATCGAAAAACGTTTCCCAGACAAATGGTTTAACGATAACGAAGAAGGTAACAAAAACGAACACGAAAGAGAGTTTTTGGAAGATCAGATGAAGCGTCTTGGTTTGTCAGGAAAATCGATGAAGTATCTTAAAATCCTTAACGCTGATTTTGAAAGAAAAATCCTTGACGACTTTAACCAACACAAAAACAATGATCTTTTGGTAATTGTCTACAACTTTATCGATATTCTTTCTCATGCAAAAACCGACAATAATATTGTTGATCAATTAATTAGAGATGATAAAACTTTCCGCTCATTGACTTACAACTGGTTCGAAAATTCATCGCTTTTAAAAATCATTAAAACGGCTGCCGAAAATGGATTCAAGTTGGTTATTACAACAGACCACGGAACCGTCTATGTCAAAAAACCAAGTAAAGTGGTTGGCGATAGAGAAACGTCGACTAACATCCGTTACAAAACTGGACGTAGCTTAACTTATGATGACAGTGATGTTTGGGCAATTAACAATCCTGAAAAAATATTCCTACCAAAAGGAAATTTGAGCTCAAAATATATTTTTGCAAAAAACAATATATTCTTAGCTTATCCTAAGAACTACAATCATTTCGTTAATTACTACAAGGATACCTACCAACACGGTGGGATCTCTTTGGAAGAAATGATTATTCCATTTAGTATTTTGGAACCCAAATAGTTTTTTTCATAGTTTATTTAAATTTGGGTTACTGGCGGAAGAAATCAATGATTTTTTCCGCCTTTTTATTTTTAAATTTTTAAATTTTTAAACGAAATCAACTTTTTTAACTGATAAAAAATTTATTGCAAACGGATTGAAATTTAATTTATTTTTGAAAAATCAATAAGCCCGTTATCTGCATCCGAGTTTTATTGAAAAACACAAATAGAAAATAAATTATGACAAAACAATTATTAAAAATATCAAGCCAAAAGAACATTTTAATTCTAGCTTCTTTATCAATTCTTTTCAGCTTTATGTCATGCGAAACGGTTGTTGATAATTTAATAGATAATATAGGTAATAATCATCAGCAAAATAATTACACCTCAAGATACATGGGCAATTGGGTTGGCACTTACGCAGGTCCAGAAAGCGGAAACGTGGCTTTTAAAGTTAGTAAAGATGGAACTATTTATGGGAATTATGGTACAGCGGAAGAAGTAATTTCAGGTTCGGTTCTTGACGATGGTGGCTTATTGAGTGTTCTTTCTGTTAAATCTGGTTTTCATCTTTATGCAAATCTCAATCAAAATTCTGGAACTTGGAAAAAAGGTGATATAACAGGAACTTGGACTTTCAAAAAGCAATAAACATATTTGATTATTTATCCAAACTGCGATAATTATTAAGAATTTGTTTTAAAATAATTTTAAATTTTAAAGGCATTCTTCAAAAGCCAAACATATTTCCGACCTTTGCCGATTAGAAAAACAAGAATGAAAATTATCTCTTATAATGTTAACGGCATTCGTGCTGCTTTTACCAAAGATTTTATTGGTTGGTTAACTGTTGCAAATCCCGATGTTATCTGCATCCAAGAAAGTAAAGCTGGAACTGACCAAATTGACATCGAAAGTTTTGAAAAAGTTGGTTACCACAGTTATTGGCATTCGGCTGTTAAAAAAGGTTATAGCGGTGTTGGTATTGCTTCTAAAATAAAACCAAACAATGTTGTCTATGGTTGTGGCATCGAAAGCATTGATAACGAGGGTCGTGTTATTCGAGCGGATTTTGACGATTTTTCGGTAATCTCGGTATATGTACCTTCGGCTTCAAATATTGACCGATTAGAGTTTAAAATGCGGTTTTGTTATGATTTTTTAAACTATATCAAAGAATTAAAAAAGACAATCCCGAATCTTATTATTTCGGGTGATTATAATATTTGTCACGAAGCCATCGATATCCACGATCCTGTGAGACTTGCTAATGTTTCTGGCTTCTTACCAATGGAACGCGAATGGATGACCAGATTTATGGACGAGTGTGGATTGATTGATAGTTTTAGATTCTTTAATGATCAACCCGATCAATATTCTTGGTGGAGTTATCGCGCAGCGTCGCGCGAGCGTAACAAAGGTTGGAGAATCGATTATAATATGGTTTCCAAAACTTTGGAAAATCGTCTTTCGCGTGCTGTAATTTTGCCAGAGGTAAAACATTCTGACCACTGCCCTGTAGTTGTTGAATTGAAATAAGCGTTTTCTATGCACGAACAGTTTAATTTCTTAATAGAAGTCCTCGGAACAGTTGCCTTTGCTATGTCGGGAAGTTTTGCAGCAATGCAGAAACGTTTGGATCCTTTTGGTGTTATCATTATCGCATTTATCACTTCTGTTGGTGGTGGTACGGTACGGGATTTACTTTTGGATGTTCCCGTTTTTTGGATGCATGATATCAGAATGTGTAGTATCATTTTGATAACGAGCATTGTTTCCATGATTTTTAAATCTTTGGAAAAAAACTTTCAGGTGACACTATTTATATTCGATAGTTTTGGATTGGGACTTTTCACCATAATCGGTGTGCAAAAAGGCTTAACAGCAGAACTTCATCCAATGATTTGTATTGTCCTTGGTACCATAACGGGTTGTTTTGGAGGAATTATCAGAGATATTTTATTGAATAGAATTCCGTTGATTTTTAGAAAAGAAATCTACGCGACAGCCTGTATAATTGGTGGCGCCGTTTTTTTGCTTCTTGTTAGGTATTTCAATTTTACATATACCTTTGTACAAGTATTCACCATTTTACTAATTGTTGCTATAAGATCACTAGCTGTCAAATACCATTGGCAAATGCCCAAATTCTATGATCGACCTAACGATTCTGAAATGTAAAATAAAAAAGCTCCGAAAAATTTCGGAGCTTATATTTTTAGTGGAATTTACCTCTTTGTCTCATATGCGGATTGTGCATATGCTTTTGCATCGATGGCATTTTCAATTGTTCTTTTAACATTTTGATTTGATCAGTCATCATCCCAGCAGAATCTAGCGTTTTAGCTTCTTCCAAAAGTTTAGTCGCTTCTTGTCTTCTACCTTTTGCCATCGCACCAGCAGCTAGGTTAAGAGTTGCCATAGCACGATCATGTTTCATGTTAAGACCATATTCCAAAGCTTTTTTCATAAGACCTTCTGTCTTTGCAGGATTGTTATCTTGCGCAGTCGTCAAGCCAATTAAATAATGATAATAACCATATTGACTTTTGTGAAGTTCTTTTTCAAAGTTTTTTATCCTTGATAAATGCTGGTTCGCTTTTTCAAAATTTTGCTTTCTAAGTTGCCAAAATGCTAACAAGATATTTTCGTTCTTATAAAACAAAAGAATCGGAATTGCTGCCAAAATCACCAAAACAATTCCCCATCCAATATTTCTATTAAACATTAAGAAAATACCCAAACCGATTAATATGGCTGCTATAACAAATTTAATATACTTATTCATTCTAAAATTTTACTTTGCAAAGATAAACAATGTAAAAGAAATTACAGAATTGTAATATCAGTTTAGGATAAATAAAAAATAATTATTCTATATTTAAGCCGAAAAATAAAACAAATGAAAAATTTACAGTATCCACTTGACTTTAAGTTTAAAATAACAACTTTGGCGAGTGATTTTACAATTACTGATAGAACTGGGCAAATGCTGGCTTATGTACGTCAGAAAATCTTCAAAATAAAAGACAATGTACAAGTCTTTGATAACGAAGACAAAACCAGAGTTCTGTACACTATCCAAGCGAATAAATGGATCGACTTTAATGCTTCATTTGCCATCACGGATCCAAATACCAATACCGAAATTGGTAAAATCGCTAGAAAGGGTATGCGTTCTTTTTGGAAAGCAACTTACAATATTCTAGATAATCGCGGTGAAAATCTTTTCACTGTAACTGAGGAAAATCCTTGGATTAAATTCTGGGATTCTCTTGTTGGAGAATTGCCGATTATCGGAATGTTTACAGGTTATTTCCTTAATCCGACTTATGTTGTTAAAGATCAAAATGGTCAAGCAATTTTCAAATTAAAGAAAATGCCTTCTTTCTTTGGAAGACGTTTTCAGCTAGACCGTTTGGTAGACATCCCAGATGATCAAGAAACGCTTTGTGCACTTAGTCTTATGATGATGATCTTGCTAGAAAGAGCAAGAGGATAAAATAAAAAAGCGACTTAAGTCGCTTTTTTTATTGAAACCGTTTAACATCAACTTCGGGAAAAATTTCTTTCCCGAATTCAATATGCTCAAATAATTGTTTTGAAAAGAAATTAGAGTTCATAACGCCACGCGCACCAAGTCCATTGAAAATATACATATTTTTAAACTCGTGATGTGCGCCAATTATCGGTCGTCTATCCGAAACAACTGCGCGGAATGCTACATTAACTTCTTCAACCTTATATTCTTCTTCAAAAATTTCTTCGAGTCCGGAAGTAAGTTTGTTGACCGATTCAGGAATGATCTCTAGAACTGTTTGATCCCACTCATAAGTTCCACCAACAAAAAACTGATTAGGATTTGTTTTAAACAAAAAGAATTTCTTTTTAATGATATAAGGATCAACTTCAGCACCAGCCGAAATTAGAATAGAATGTCCCCGATTTCCTTTAACTGGAATATCAGCAAAATAAGGGTTGTTGTTGACATTAACACCTTCACAAAATACGATTTTGTCAAAGCGAAAATCTTTGTATGTATTGGTTTCTAAATTTAATTCCGAAAAATCAAAAGCTTCTTTTAGCCATAAATTTTCATCTTTCAAATAAGCATAAAAGCTTTTAAAGAAGGCTTTAACATCAATTCTTAAAGAGTCATGAACTTTCCCCGACAGATACTCATTTTTAACAGATTTAAGTTTAAGAAAATCGGTATCAAGGAAATCCTTCAAATCTTCGTTTTCAGACTTTCTAAGCCAAAGCTCGCGCTCTGTATCATCATGAAAAACTCGAACAAGATTTTCATCAATAATAAAATTACGTCCGAGATAAGTTTCAATTTCGGAAAAGTTGGAACGAACTGCCTCAATTTCATTTTTAGCATTCCAAACACCAGTAAAACGTTTTAGTACAACAGGATTACACACTCCCGCCGAAATCTCAGACGCTGATCTTTCTCCATCCGAAATCAATAGAAAAGATTTATTGCTCTTGATAAGTTGGTGCGCAAACATCAATCCTGCGTAGCCACCACCAACAATAATATAGTCTAACTTCATAATCAAAAAAAACCTGAGTAAAGATACTCAGGTTTTATATAAAGGAAAAAATTTTATTAATAATTCCAAAGGTCATTTTCCATTTGAAGAATTTGCGCTTTAATTCTGTCGCTTTCTTCAATCTGACCATTAGCATCGTCTGGTACATAATCATCAATGATACCATTACCACCTCTACCTTGACCATTATCTGACTTGTAAATAATAGAAGAGAATCTTCTTGCATTAAGTACATCATCAAAAGTAATATCAGAACTTGTATTTTTTGAGTTAAAAATATAGTTGCTTGCTAATACTTTTCTTGCATCTGGATAGAAAATCCAGAATAAGTCGATAGAATCTGGTGCAGCGTTGTCTGGTGTAATACCATTTTCGATTTGTGAACCTGCAATCGCAGCTCTAGCTTTAGCACCATTTGGATCTGGTCCCATTGCACAAATACCTAATAAACGGTATTTTAATTGCGTATCACGCTTATCAATATACCATTGTCCCATTACTTTTAACAATTTAACATTGTCAGTACTGGTTTTCACTTGGTCAACGTTAGCAACAATGTCATTTTGTGTTACTTTGAAGTATCCACCATCTAACTTAACGATAACGTTGTCTTTACCATCTTTATAGATATCTTGCAATCTCGGTCCATAGTTTCCTTTAAGAGCGTTAATGCCTTTATCATCAGTATCATTAATTACAGACTTATAACCTTTAAGTGTTGCTGCAACTTTTTTGTCATCAATTTTACCTTCGTTCATCAATTGGATGAAGTAATCGTCCACGTTGATTGCTGAAGTTGCTGCTGCAATACCTTCTGGCGTAAGCTTAGTTGTAAAGTTTTCGTCAGTATAGACTTGCGAAATTTTACCACTATTAACAGCATCGATTAAAATCTGATACAAAGAAAAGTTTTGAGAAACTAAACCATCGTTGTTATGGTAGTAAGGTTGATTGATTTTATCATTCATATCAATGATTTCCCATACCACCATACTTTTAAGAACATCTTTATCCTCTATAAAGCCATACTTAACAGGCGCAGCAACACTATCCTTTCTTGCTTCTCTCTCTTGACGAAAAGTCTCGGGAGAGCTTGCATTTAGAACACTAGTCTGTGCAAAAGCAAAACTTGAGGATAATAATAGAAAATTTAAAACTACCTTTTTCATATACAATCATTAATATTGATTAAAAATCAATCAAATACTATTTTAAAAAATAACGTTATTATTGAACATTTATTGCGATACCAGGAATATTCTGAAGAACTTGTCCTCCTAATCCTGTCGCGCTAGCTTGGATATCAAATACAATTGCGATATCACCTGATCTAAGACCAGTTGTTAATCCAGATACAGCACTTAGTGAGCTACCATTAACTCTCATCGCTGCCTTACCAGGAACTTTGAACATGAAGCTTTGAACTTGGAAACTTACTGGGAAGTCGAAGTCCGGCATAGCAACAGTTACTGATTGATTAGCAATAGAACTTGCAGGCATTGCCACAACATTCTTACCTCTAATCTGTCCAACTGGTGGTGGTACATTTTTAACTCTAAACTTGAAAGCTTGAGAAATTGTTGCTCCTTTTGGATCTTTACCTGAGATTGTCAAAGTAACTTCGTTACCTGCAGATGGTGTAACAGTCCATTTACCATTACCTCCACCAACTGACGCTCCAGCAGCAGAAAGAGAAATATTACCAGAAGCTCCTAAGATTGATCCAGAAACTGGGTTAGGCAATCCTCTATACAATACATTCATCTTATCAGCAGAAAGTAATGCACCTTTTTGTGCTTTTAGTTCTTGTACACCAGCGATTACATCGTAAGTGTGCTCATAAGGTAAAGAATGTACTTTTCCATTTTTATCTGTGAATTTGATATCACCTCTTAAAGTCTGAGTACCAACTGCACCAGCGTTAAGTGTAGCGATACCTTGTCCATCAACAATCTTAGCATTAGAAATCTCTAAACCAGGTACAGAACTAGCTCTAGTACCAATTGCAATTTTAACATCTTGCGGTTGTCCTTGCAATACTTGTTTAGGCCCAGAAACTAAAGCTTCGTAAGCATCGAATTTGATATCTGCGTCCACTTTCTCTTGCAACATAGAAGAGATTGCATCAGATTGTAGGTTTCTAGCTTCTGATTGGATAACTTCTAGGTTAGATAAAGCTGCAATCAGTGGCTGGTTGTAGAACTTATATTGTACCCACGTTTTACCACTAGCAGCTCTCTTATCTCCTTTTACGAAATCCGGAACTAAAGTTTTAGATGCTCTATCAGCAATATCTTTTAGCTGTGGATTAGAAGAAAAAGTTGTGGTGATATAATTTCTTAAATCATCCATTTTCCCTTTTAACTCAGCAGCTGTTTTAGATGGATTCTTTTCGTCACCATCATTAAAGAATAATTTTGTTGCAGGCTCTGTATTGTTTAATGCTGTGAAACTTTCTTCTGAAGGCAATTCTGAGTTGTACTCAGCTTCTTTGCTCATATTAGCTTTTAGTCCATCAATAAAACTAACTAAAGCATCAGTTTTAGTTTCAAGACCTTTGTATTGCTCTTGTAGAGGACCATATACTTCAGGAGACGCTACAGCTTTAGCCGCCAAAGTTTTCTCGAAGATATCGTCATTCTTTTTTTCAACCATTGTTCTTGTATCAGTAAGAGACTGGTTGGTGTCTTTGTATGATCTGATGATTTCTTGGTCAATTTGCATCGCAAGCATCGCGATGAAAACCAAGTACATCAGGTTAATCATCTTCTGACGAGGCGTCTGTTTTCCTTGTGCCATTTTTAAAAAATTTTAATAATTAATAAATAAATGA